>NZ_BAABBY010000002.1:0-589547 GCF_039538295.1 Pedobacter jeongneungensis
GAGAGGCGTTAATTTAACTAAACAAAAACCGCAAATTCTCAGGACAGGGAACCTCTTTTGCCCATAAAAAAAGAAAAAGATTCCAAAGCCACTTGAAAAAGAGTTTTATTCATAGGAGGTTTATTTTTTCAGGGTTTGTGGCCTTTGGCAACATAGCGACCGGCATAAAATTTAAGCTATTGCCGGGCTCCCTGAATAGTAGCACAAGCTTTTCTGAATAAACGGGATAGCAGCGGCAGCTCCCGATTTAAGCACTATTTATGTTGTTTTTTATTGTGTGCTTGCTTGTTTCACAGGTTTCATCGGGACTATAGCGTATAGCCCGGCTAACATTAAAATAAGCACTGCAATTGCTTTGCTGAAAAACTGAAATGATTTACTGTTTTACCAATTCCTGCAATTGTTTGGCATTGTGCAAAGCAGCTGTGCCCCAGGTATTATTGAAATAAACAAAAACCTCTTTCGTAGCATCTTCAACCTGGTTTTTAAAATCTTTAATTATTTTAATATCATATTCAGATTTGTATAAAACGGGCTTTCCATGAAAACGGTAATAAACGGTCTCCGTATTTTGAATGACCTCATCGGGTAGGGCAGAAGGATAGCTTTGTCCACTAAAGATGATGTTGTTTTTAGCCAGTTTTTTATAAATTTCATCATCAAACCAGCTTAAGTGGCGAAATTCCACCACATTTTTTAATTCCGGATTTAAATGATCAATCAGTAACTTCAGCCTTTCTTCACTATAATTGAATTTGGGCGGAAACTGGAACAAAATGCAACCTAATTTTTCTTTTAGCCCTGATTGGATGGCCTCGTAGAAATCGTTAATGAGTTGTCCGCAATCATTTAACTGTTTGTAATGGGTAATTAAACGGGGTGCTTTAATGGTAAACAAGAAATCATCCGGACTTTCATCGTACCATTTGTCGAACGATTTTTGCGTGGGCATTTTGTAAAAGGTAGAATTGATTTCTATGGTGTTAAAATGCCCGCAATAATATTTAAACCAGTTTTTTTGTGCCAATCCTTTCGGATAAAAAACTTCTTTCCATTCCCGGTAATAAAATCCTGAGCAACCAATTCGCCATTTCATGTATAGAAAACAGGTGATGGCCGGAAAGGTTTACAAGTTGTGTTTTCTCAGCGGATAAAGGTGTTTAATATTTTTATGTAAATGAGCAATAATATAGACTTGTGCGGTATTAACATAACAAACCAAACCCTGTACATTAAACAAAAAAAGCCGATGTTTATGGAATCGGCTTTTGCATTTATATTGAATTATTACTCGAAATATTCTTTCATTCTTTCGAAGAAACTCTTGTCATTTTTACCTGGCTGAGGCTTAAAGTTTGGCGATTCGCGCAACTTCTCTAAAGCACTGCGTTCTTCGCTGCTTAAAGCTTTTGGCGTCCAGATGTTGATGTGGATAATCTCATCACCTCTGTGGTAAGAATTAACTTCAGGCAAACCTTTGCCTTTTAAGCGTAATAATTTTCCGCTCTGTGTACCCGGATCGATTTTGATTTTTGCTTTACCATCAATGGTTGGTACCTCGATGCTCATGCCTAAAGCAGCATCAACAAAGCTTAAGTGTAAATCATAAACGATGTTATTGCCTTCGCGTTTTAAGGTTTCGTGAGGGATTTCTTCTATCAGGATGATCAAATCTCCCGGGATACCGCCATTTGGTGCCGCATTTCCTTTTCCGCTCATGCTTAACTGCATGCCTTCGCTTACACCTGCAGGAATGTTAATGGTAATGGTTTCTTCGCCACGTACTACGCCATCTCCATGACAAACTGTACATTTTGAGGTAATCTGTTGTCCGCTGCCATTACAGGTAGGGCAGGTAGATGCGGTTTGCATCTGGCCCAAAATGGTATTGGTTACCCTGCGCACCTGGCCGCTGCCACCGCATGTACCGCAAGTACTTACCGATGATTTATCTTTTGCACCAGAACCATCGCATGTTTTACAGACAATCAGTTTATTAACCTTAATTTTCTTTTCTGCACCATGTGCAATTTCTTCTAAAGTTAATTTAACTTTTATACGAAGATTAGAGCCTTTAGCTACACGGCGACCTCCACGTTGCTGACCACCACCGCCGCCAAAAAAGCTTTCGAAAGGATTGTGGCCACCAAATACATCGCCGAAATTGCTGAAAATATCGTCCATATTCATGCCGCCGCCGCCGTAGCCACCGCCACTTGCACCGCCAACCCCTGCATGACCATATTGATCATAGCGTTGTTTTTTTTCTGCACTGCTTAAAACTTCGTAAGCTTCGGCAGCTTCCTTAAATTTATCTTCAGCAGCTTTGTCTCCAGGGTTTTTATCCGGGTGATACTTAATCGCCATCTTGCGATAGGCTTTCTTGATCTCATCAGCAGCTGCACCCCTGGTTACGCCTAATACGTCGTAATAATCTCTTTTACTCATTTTCTTTTTAGAATGACTGAATGATTAATTGGTGGAATGATAGAATTATTACATTCACTCATTCTGACATTTTCTCATTCAATAATTATTTTTTACGCTCCAACTACTACTTTCGCAAAGCGGATCACATTATCATTTAAGGTATAGCCTTTTTCAACTTCGTCGATTACTTTTCCTTTAAGATCCTCAGTAGGGGCAGGAATGTTGGTAATTGCTTCGTGGAAATCGGTATTAAAAGGCTGGTTAATGCTTTCTACATCTTTAAGGCCTTTTTGTGCCAAAGTATTTTTTAATTTATGGCTAACCAATAATATACCTTCTTTTACAGGGGCTACATCGGCAGCAGTTTCCATTGCTTTTAATGCACGGTCGAAATCATCTAAAACAGGCAAAAGCGATACAATTACGTCTTTACCTGCTGTTTGCAATAATTCTACACGCTCTTTTTGAGTACGGCGTTTATAATTGTCAAATTCAGCATATAAGCGTAAATATTTATCGTTAAGCTGTTGAACTTCGGCTTGTAATTTTTCTTCAGCAGATAATTCCGGAGCCTGCTCAGTTTCATTTGTAGAAGCATCAGTATTCTCTACATTCTCAGCAGTATTTTCTGATGTGTTTTCAGTATTCATTATATTTTCTTCTTTATCGTTATTTTTCTTCTTATTAAACATAATACCAGGCTGAATTTTTTGGTGTTAATCTCAACTATTTTGCCATAAACGGAAATCAGCCAAGCTGTCAGATTTATTTGGATTTATCTGAACAGTTTGGCTGATTAGCTGACGGATGTCAGAATTTTTTATACAATTTGGGCATCTTCATGTACTACTCCGCTTTCACATTTGATAATGCGCGAAGGGAATGTACGGATGATGTGGTAATCGTGAGTGGCCATTAAAACCGCGGTTCCGGCCTGGCTGATTTGTTTTAAAAGGGTTACAATTTCTTCTGATGTTTCGGGATCTAAATTTCCGGTAGGTTCATCAGCAAGAATAATTTCCGGATCGTTTAACAAAGCCCTTGCAATTACAATACGCTGCTGCTCGCCGCCAGAGATTTCGTGTGGCATTTTTTTGATTTTAGACCGTAAACCAACTTTATCCAAAACATCTTTAATGCGCTCGTTAATCAGTTTTTCATCTTTCCAGCCTGTTGCTTTTAACACAAACTCCAGATTTTTTTCGATGGTACGATCGGTAAGCAATTGAAAATCCTGAAATACAACACCTAATTTGCGGCGTAAAAACGGTACCTGGCTCTCTTTCAGGTTTTTAAGGTCGAAACCGGCAATGTTTCCTTCACCGTTGCCAATATGAAGATCGCCATATAATATTTTAAGCAAACTACTCTTGCCTGAACCTGTTTGGCCGATCAGGAACACAAATTCGTCTTTTTCGATATGTAAATTTACGTTTGAGAGGACTAAATGTTTCTGTTGAAAAACATCAACATTGCTTAAATGAATTACTGAATTGCCTGCCATATTTTATATTTCCAATTTTGCAATCTGCCCGAAAGGCAAATCTTTAACCATTTCCATAATGTAATCCTGCTTGTCGCCAAGTCCGAGTTTTTCCAGAGATTTATCAGGCCTGTCTACCCTAAAATAAGCTAAAAGTGTAAACTTGTCATCTCTTAACTGTACGTAATCCGGAATTTTGGCTATGCCTTTAACTTTAACGATATACATTGTGTCCAAAAGTAGCTATTTAAGCTGAAAGACCAAAGGAGAAAGACTAATGCTGAAAGATTAAAGTGAGATTCAGTTTAGGTTATTTAAAAACTCAATGGTATTCACATTATCTGCATAATCCCACAGTTTGGGGTGCTGGCTTTGCCCGAAATCAAATGTTTTAAAATTTAAGGGCGATTTTGTGATAATACATTGGATGTTTTCCGATTTATCCTTTAACCGGGCTTCTACCTCCTGAAGGTTATCGTATTCTTCATAAAAAAGAACGGCCAATGGCGAAGTTAAATTTTCATCTTCTTTTAATAATAAAAAGCCATTGTCGTAGTGCTTGGCAGCATTTACCAGATAAATGGATTTGTTATAATCGTAATTGTTATTATATTTAAAATGATTAATAATGGGCTGAAAACTTTCAATTCCTTCGTAAAAGTTTGCAATATCGTAATCTTTTGGGAAATAGATTTTAGATACATTTCTACAGCCTAAGCCAAAATAATCGAAAATATCAGCGCCTAAATGCTGTATGTCTTCAAAACTTTCCGTACCATCTAAAACCGCTACACTATTTCTGTTTTTACGGATAATGTTGGGAACTTTGCCAAAATAATAATCAAAATAGCGGGAAGAATTGTTGCTTCCTGTGGCAATAACGGCATCAAAGTCTTTCAAACGCTCTACATATTCAATTTTAGCTTCAAAAGCAGGTTCTATTTTAACCAGTTCGGCCAGTACCGCTTTAATTAGTTTGTCATCTGCCGAAGAAAGTTTGATCAGGGCAATATTTCCTGTTGCCAAAACGCATAAAACATCATGCAAACCTACCAAGGGGATGTTGCCAGCCAAAATTAACCCCACCTTTTTAGGAGAGTTAGTTATTTTTACTGACTCGAACCAGGAGGCCAAATCATCTGCATTTAACATCTCGGAAAATGATAAAATAGATTTTTTTATATTTTCCTGCGTAAACCAGGCATTGGCATTTTCGGCACTATAAATTGCATTTCCTAGTATGTCAGTGGGGTTTGTAAGCTTTTGGCCAAGTTGAACAAATGCGTTTATGGCTTTTTCGTGAGTTAATGCTGACATATTTAGAATTATTATTAATTGATTATATCTTATATTTGCGGTGCAAAGGTAAACTAAGCAAAAGAATTAGACGAAAACATGGCAATTAAAATAACAGATGAGTGTATAAATTGTGGGGCTTGCGAACCGGAATGTCCAAATAACGCAATTTACGATGCCGGTACTGCATGGCGTTTTTCTGATGGTACCAATTTAGAAGGTATCATTGATTTTGGTAATCAACAAATCGAAGCTGATGCAACTCAGGAGGCAGTTTCGGATGAGGTTTATTACATTGTATCCGATAAGTGTACAGAGTGTAAGGGCTTTCATGACGAGCCTCAGTGTGCGGCAGTTTGCCCGGTTGATTGTTGTGTGGATGATGAAGATATCCGCGAAACCGAAGAAGAATTATTGGCTAAGAAAGCCTGGTTGCACCGGGAAGGATAAGCTTCTATCACATATTTTAATGAAAAGTCTCGCGTGAAGTGAGACTTTTTTGTTTAACAAGGATTTTTATAGATTAAAATATAATCATGATCAATAAAATAAAACTAATTCCATGCGGAAAGGAAAGTATAAATAAAATTATTGATGGAATTAATCAATATAACCTGGATAGGGTTCCTGCTCTTTCTAATATATGGACGCCATTGGAATATATAGCTAAAAATGAGAATGATGATGAAATAGGAGGCATTCTAGCAGGTATTGGTTATTGGAATGGGCTAGAAATCAATATCCTTTGGGTAAAGGATGAGTATAGAAAAAAGGGAATAGGTACACATATTTTAAAATATGTTGAAGACATTGCAAAAGAAAAAGGAGCGACAGTAGCTATGCTTGATACTTTTGATTTTCAGGCAGAAGAATTTTATTTAAAGAATGGGTATAAACCAATAGGAGAAATAAAAGATTTTCCAAATGGACATAGGAGAATATACTTTTCGAAAAGGCTAGTTCTTATTTAGTGAATCAATGTTAAATTACCAATACTACCTTAATGTTCTTAATATGTTAATAATTTGTAGCCAAATAAGAGCTTTGTTTAATGGATCCTTCGACTCCGCTCAGGATGACAACCGCCAGGAAAGAATCTCCGATAATAATTAATTTTTTGCCACGGATGCACGGATTAACACAGCGGTGTTTTTTTTGCATCATGCTAACCAATGAACGAATGACTAATGAACTAATAAACTAATCTACCTCACATTTATTAGGGATAATTAAAACCGGGCAGGCCGATTTACGTGCCACATGTTCTGCCACGCTACCCATTAAAAAGTGATATAAACCGGTTCGTCCGTAGGTACCAATCACGATCAAATCAGATCCCCATTCGTCTGATTGCTGAATAATACCATGTGCGGCAGTGTCAACAATGCTTAAATAAGTGGTTGAAATCCCCTTACCATATTTAGTTTCCATTTCTTTCAATAAAATATGGCTGTTTTCTTCACTATTGTCGTAGGTTTCCAAAAATACCGGTGCCAAAGTTAAATCCGGGTTTACATTGGCTGGAACAGGTTCGATGATGTTAACCAATGCTACTTCAGCTCCGAATTTTTCAGCCATGTCGTAACCGGCTTTCGCTGCTTTTTCTGAGCAGGTACTGTTATCAACGGCGATTAATATTTTTTTAAAATTCATAGCGGTATATTTAAAAGATGAACATCATAAAAATAACAAATTTGCATGCAAAATGTTAGGCAATGAATGTATTTTATTAGTTTTACAATAGTTTCACGAGCAAATTTAAATGGAAAATCAATACGGTATTTGTAGGGTTGCTGTAGCGCCTTTAAGAGCAGATGCATCAGATAAAGCAGAAATTGTTTCGCAACTGTTATTTGGCGATCATGTAGAAATTATTCAAAAAGAAGATCGCTGGTGGCTGATCCAGAATGGCTACGATGGTTACGAAGGCTGGATGGATTTCAGGCAGTTGGCACCAATCAGTCAGGATCAGTTTTCAGAAATGCAAGATTGTAAATTACTGGCTCCTTTAAGTTTCAATAATGTTTTAACTGCTGCCGATGGAAGTGTTTATCATTTAAGTCCGGCAAGTAACCTTCCTTTTCTTAAAGATGGATTCTGTTATGCAGGTGAAGAAAAATTTAAGCTTAATTTTGAAGCGCACGATAACAGTATAATCAGTTTTAAAGATCAGGTAACCGATACTGCGAAATTTTTCCAGAATATCCCATACCTATGGGGCGGCAGGCATTTATTTGGTTTAGATTGCTCGGGCTTTACCCAAACCGTATTTAAAATGCTGGGAATCAAGCTAAACCGCGATGCTTCGCAACAGGCCGAACAAGGTGAACTAGTAGGCTTTTTGGCTGAGTGCAAGGCAGGTGATGTGGCTTTTTTTGATAATGATGAAGGCAGGATTACCCACATAGGCATTATGTTGAGCCCTAATGAAATTATCCATTCTTCAGCAAAGGTAAAAATCGATCCGATTGATGATCAGGGGATTTTTAACAAAGAATTGGGAAAATATTCGCATAAATTGAGAATTATTAAACGTTTTGTGGAATAAGGGTTAAAAATGTATCCTGTATAAAAGATATGTTTTATGCCATCTAAATTTAAAATTCAAATTTCAAATCCATGCCATGAAGATTGGGGGAGAATGCAAGCCCATACAAATGGAAAATTTTGTGGTTCATGTCAAAAACCGGTTGTAGATTTTACTCGTTTCTCTGATCAAGAGTTACAAGATTGGTTTATTAAAAATGAGGGTAAAAGCTGCGGGAGGTTTAAACCAGAGCAGCTTGACCGATTAATCATTGCGAAAGAGAATTATACGCTGAGTAAATTTAAACCAAGCCTGATCGCAGCATCTTTATTGGCTTTTTTGAGTTTTCCTAAGTTGAGTAAAGGGGAAACAATAAAGCCATCAATGGTTCAAACTGCGAGAACGATAACCAATTTCGATGAAAAATTCTGGGATGAGAAATTATCAGACTCTTTACGGGTGATAAAAGGTAAAATTACCGAAAAAGATAAAACCGCAATGCCAGGGGTCTCTGTACGCATTTTAGGCGAAAACTATGGTGTTACCACCAATACTGCCGGTGAATTTTCGCTCAGTTATACCATTCAAAACGAAGATAAATTTAAAGAACTGAATATAAGTTTTCTGGGTTACGAAAATAAAGCTGTTAAATTTAAACCAGATGATGCCTATCTTCAGATTGTTTTAAATGAAAGTTGCACTACATTAACAGGAGATGTTGTTGTAACGAGGGCATCATCATGGAAAAGGATTCTTTATAAAGTAAAAAATCAATTACGGGATATTAACCCATTTTACACAAAGAGAAATTAGCTTTCGGATATTCTAAATGACCTTTCATAGCCTGTTTTCATTCAGTTTTGATTATATTTGTGTAGATAATTAAAGTGAAAATGGAGACGAAAGTTAGAAAGATTGCAATGGTGTTCAACCAGGTAAAGATGGAGGATGAAGATGCTTTGGATATTGACTTTTGGCTTGATCAGGCTCCGGAAGACCGCCTTAAAACGGTCGTTTCGTTGAGAGAAAGTTATTTCACCTGGTTAAACGGCTCATTTCCTGCAAAAATGGAGAGGGTTTTAACTCTTCGCAAAAGTTCGTCATTTTGAGCGGAGTGTAACGAAGTCGAGAACCACGGAGTGCTCAGCGAAGCTAAATCTGCCTCGAGATAGATCTCTCCGCTCCACTGCGTTTCGGTCGAGATGACGCTCGGTATATGCAGCGCTATTATTGGTAATTTATTTGATGGTTAGCTTTCCATTTCCCAAACCATTACCTGCCTGTCATCTCCTGTAGAAATCAGGTACTTTCCATCATTACTCCAGATAATTTTGTTGATGGAATGGGTATGGCCAACGCCCGCTTTCTCCAGACTTAATATTTTATACAGTTTAAAATTTTCAGCATCCCAAAGTTTAATGCTCTTATCCTGGCTGCTTGTGGCAAAATAGGGAAGGGTGGGATGAAATGCAATGTCGTACACTGTAAACATGTGTGCTGGTACGGTTTCCCTCAATTCGTAATTTGGTAAGTCCCATATTTTTAACTGGGCATCGCGGCTTCCCGAAATCAGGTATTTGCCGGTTGGGTGGTAAGCCAGAGAGGTTACAGGTAACGAATGTCCTTCGAGGGATTGTTTTAAGCTATAATCGGCAAGGTTATAAATCCTGATCAGGTGATCCTTACAGCCAAAAGCCACTTCGTTTTCATTTGGTGCAATTGCAATGGCCCTAACCGTATCGTAAGCCACCTGGAAGCGGTAAATCTCAGTAAAATCATTCAGCGACCAAACAGCAACACTTCCATCTTCTCCGGTAGTCAAGAGTTCATTTTTGCTTTTTACGGTTTGGATATTAAAAATGGGCTTAATATGGGCATTAATCCTTACGATTACCTTTTGTTCTTTCAGGTCGTAAACACTAAAAGCACCACTCCGTTCGCCAATAAATAATTGATTGTTATAATAATGAAGGCAATAAACCGAACTTTGCACCGGCATTTTAACCTTAACAAAAGCCATAGTATGTAATGACCATTCTACAACACCCTTATCGTTCCCGGCGCTAAAAAATACGCCATCTTCATCAGCGTTGGCTAAAGCATAAACAGGGTTTTGATGTCCGGGGAAGGTGTGAAGGTGTTTGAGCATTTCTTGAGGTTTATGGTTTATGGTTTAGGGTATAAGGTTAGGCAACTGGCACCTTAAACCTTACACCTTTTACCTCAAACCTTACTGGTGTCTTTTTTCTAAATTTTTAGCAATATCCTGAATGGATAATCCTTTTTCTTTTAATAGAAACAATAAGTGAAAAACAAGATCCGATGCTTCTCCAATAAATTCTTCTTCTGTTTCGGCTAGTGCCGCAATTACGGTTTCTACACCTTCTTCGCCAACTTTTTGCGCAATTTTATTTAAACCTTTGCTGCGCATCTTGTTGATGTACGATCCTTCAACAGGGTTTTCGTATCTATCGGTAATGATGTTTTCGAGTTCGAAAATGAAATTCTGGTTAAAATCTGTTTTAAAACAGCTGCGGCTTCCGGTATGGCAGGTTGGTCCAACAGCATCGGCCTTGATCAGGATGGTATCATTATCGCAATCCACAAAAAATTCCTTCACATAAAGAAAGTTGTTGCTGGTCTCACCTTTTGTCCAAAGGCGGTTTTTAGAGCGTGAAAAAAAGGTAACCTTACCTTCGGCCTGGGTTTTTTCCAAAGCCTCGGCATTCATATAACCCAGCATTAAAACCTCTAAAGTTTTATAATCCTGAATAATTACGGGCAGTAAGCCTGCCGTTTTATCCCAATCAAGGGAACTGGTATTGATTGTCATTTTATTTTTTTATTTCGGAAAGACAGACTCATGACTATGGACTGCCGACTCCGGACTTATATTATATCCTTACTGGAATATGGTTCCTTTTCAGTTCCTGTTTTAAATCGGGGATTAAAATTTCGCCGTAATGGAATACCGATGCAGCGAGCGCGGCATCTACATTGGCTTTTTGGAAAACCTCGGTAAAATGTTCCATACTACCTGCGCCACCCGATGCAATGATCGGGATATTGATCATTTGGTTTATTTTACCTAACAATTCACAATCAAAACCCGCTTTCGTGCCATCATGATCCATTGAGGTTAACAAAATTTCTCCTGCACCCAGGTTTTCAGCCTGTTTAATCCAGTTTTCTGTTTCCTGTTCAGTAATTAACCTGCCTCCATTTAAATGAACCATGTTTTTGCCATTTACATGTTTAGTGTCGACCGCTAAAACCACAAATTGTACCCCGAAAGTTTTAGCAAGGTCTTCAATCAGCTTAGGGTTACGAACAGCTGCAGAATTGATACTGATTTTATCGGCTCCTGCATTTAAAAGGGCATCAGCATCGGTAATCTCCGTAATTCCGCCACCTATGGTAAAAGGAATGTTTAGTTGTCGGGCAACCGATTTAACCATTTCGATCATCGTTTTACGTCGCTCGTGAGTGGCCGTAATATCAAGGAAAACCAGTTCATCTGCCCCCTGTTGTGCATATTGTGCAGCCAGTTCCACAGGATCACCCGCATCTCGTAAATCAACAAAGTTTACGCCTTTTACCGTACGGCCGTCTTTAACGTCTAAACAAGGAATTATTCTCTTGCTTAACCCCCCGCCCCCTAAAGGGGGAGATGCAAATTGTTTAGCCTGTATGGCTTCTTTTATCTTATCCAAAACTATGTTTAAATTATTATAGAGTTCAGCGTTTTTAGACCTAATTACTCTTATACCAAATTGTTCTAAGGCTTTTTGTCTTTCAATATCATAATTAAGAACTTCAGGCAGGTCATGAATGCTGCCATCTAATTCAATGATTAATTTGGCTTCATGACAGTAAAAATCGGCAATAAAATATGAAATGGGATGTTGTCTTCTAAATTTAACACCTAATTGCTTATTGCTAATTACTTGCCAGAGTAAACTCTCTGCTTCCGTTACGTTATTTCTTAATCGCTTAGCGTTTTCAAAAATTATATTTGAAGCGCCATAAAACATACTTGGTTTGTTGACTTTAAAAGAATCGAAATCTTCATCATTTATTTGAGAGGTCATATCAGTTATGTTATAAGGCATATTTTGGCCACCCCTTTAGGGGGCTGGGGGGTTATATGCTACTCAAAGCCTTCAAATTCCAATCTTTAATCTCTTCAATAGTTATCCGGTCTTCGTAAATTGCTTTTCCAACCACTACACTTCTGATTGGATATTTAGCAAGTTCGTAGATATCGTCCATTGAACTTACACCGCCTGAAGCAATTAATTTGATCATTGGAGAGTGCTCAAGTAATTTTTTGTATAAATCGATTGCTGCACCGCCCAATTTTCCATCTTTGCTGATATCGGTGCATAAGAAACGGAAAAAACCTAAGGAAAGGCATTTATCAACATAATCCATCAGTTTAATCGGCGAACTTTCCATCCAGCCCGAATATTTGATCACTTCGTCCAAAACATCAATGGCAATAACGATGCGGTTGGCATAATCATCTTTCTTCGCAAAATTCTCACTTAACTGAGGTAAAAAATCTGGATTAGTAATGGCCTGGGTACCTACAATAACACGATGGATGCCTGCATCAAGCAGATTGTTGACCTGCTCAATTGTCCTGATTCCGCCACCATACTGCACTTTCATCTCGGTTTTTTTAATGATTTCGAAAAGTGATTTTTGGTTGCTGAAATCGCCTTTGGCTCCGTTTAAATCAATAATATGGATAAAATCCGTACCATTTGAGCGGTATTTTTCTATCATTTCGGCAATAGAAACATCGTACTCTGTTTTTTGGTTGTAATCGCCTTCACGCAGACGGACAACTTTTCCATCCAGAATATCAATAGCAGGTATTATGTACATTTTATAAGCTTAAGTTTGAAAAATTTTTTAATATTAATTCGCCGGCTTTTCCCGATTTCTCGGGGTGGAACTGAACGCCGTAAAAATTGTTTTTTTGTACCGCTGCCGAAAATTTTAAACCATAGTCAGCAGATGCGATGTCAAAAGTAGGGTTATATTCAATAAAGTACGAATGCACAAAGTAAAATTGTGTATTATCTTCAACACCTTCAAATAGCGGATTGTTTTTCAGGCTCACTGCATTCCAGCCCATGTGTGGTATTTTGATATTCAGCGACTTATCGAATTTTTTGGTTTTCACAGGAACGATATTTAAAAGTGCTGCATCACCCTCTTCTGAGTGTTCGGTAATCAGCTGCATGCCTACACAGATACCCAGCACAGGTTTAGTGAGTTTTTTAATGGCCTCAACCAGTCCTGTTCCTTTTAGTTTTTCCATCGCAGCGCCTGCATGGCCAACCCCCGGAATAATGATGTGGCTATATTTTTCGAGGTCATTTTCTGTATTTACCATGCCGTAGGTCACATTTAAGCGATCTAATGCTGCGGTAAGGGAGAAAATGTTGCCTGCTCCGTAGTTTACTATTCCAACCATTTTTAGTATCAAGTGTTTAGTGTCAGTTTCTAAGTATCAAGTATTGAGAATCAAGACAAAATGTCTATCAAATTTGGGTTGCTAAAATTGCTTTTTATTATATTTAATTTTTATAAAATTTGAAAATGAAAGGCAATTTTTCATGGGGGCTGTAGCCCCGCTATTCGTTTCAAGTTTTTTAACTTCTGTCATGCTGAGGTACGAAGCATCTGTTTTATCGGTTGCAGATGCTTCGTGCCTCAGCATGACAGCTTATTCAAGGTTGCTGCTGAATAAAAAACTTTCCACTGCTATCGGGTTTATTTAACAAAGGTTCCGTTAATAACCCAATATTCCATCTTCCATTTTACATCCTACAGCATTCCCTTTGTACTCGGCAATACCATTTTCTCTGCATCGCGTTTAATGGCCATTTTAATGGCTTTGGCAAATGCTTTAAATATAGCTTCAATTTTATGGTGTTCGTTATCGCCTTCAGCTTTTACGTTTAAATTGCACTTTGCGGCATCGCTGAATGATTTGAAGAAGTGATAAAACATTTCCGTTGGCATATCGCCCACTTTTTCACGTTTAAACTCCGCATCCCAAACAATCCAGTTCCTTCCGCCGAAATCAATGGCTACCTGTGCCAGGCAATCGTCCATTGGTAAGCAAAAACCATACCTTTCAATGCCTAATTTATTGCCTAAACCTTTGGCAAAAGCTTCGCCCAGGGCAATACCGGTATCTTCTATGGTGTGGTGTTCGTCTATATGTAAATCGCCTTTGGCAATTACTTCCAAATCTACACTTCCATGTCTGGCAATCTGATCGAGCATGTGGTCGAAAAAGTTTAAACCGGTTTCGATTTTCGCTTTTCCGGTACCATCCAGGTCTAAATTAATGGTAATATCAGTTTCGTTGGTTTTGCGCTCGTGGTGGATTTTTCTGCTTCCGGCTTTGAGCAGGTTGTAGATGTCTTCCCATTTTTTGGTTTCTAAAATGATCACATCTAAAAGGGTTTCGTGTTTATCCAATGCTTCTGTTGAGCCCAGAGCATCATTCTGACGCAGAAAAATGGCTTTGGCACCTAAATTTTTGGCTAAAACTACATCATTTAACCGATCGCCGATTACAAAAGAGTTTTTCAGGTCGTAGTCCCCGCTGAAATATTTTGTCAATAGAGCTGTGCCTGGTTTACGGGTAGGGGCATTGTCTTTTGCAAAAGTTCTGTCGATTACAATCTCGCTAAAATGAACGCCTTCGCCTTCAAAAGTATCGAGCATGAAGTTGTGGATCGGCCAGAAATTTTCTTCCGGATTTGAAAGTGTTCCCAATCCATCCTGGTTGGTAACCATTACCAGTTCGTAATCCAGCTCGGCTGCAATTTTCGATAAATAATATAAAGAACGGGGATAGAATTTCAGCTTTGCAAAACTATCTACCTGTTCGTCATCAGGCTCTATGTTTAACGTTCCGTCGCGGTCAATAAATAATACTTTCTTCATTTTAAAAATTTTCTAGAACGGTTAATAGTTTGTCGTTTTCTTCTTTGGTACCAACAGTAATCCTTAAACAACCTTCGCATAAAGTTACCTTCGAACGGTCGCGAACGATGATCTCCTGATTAACCAAAATGTCATAAATTTTTGCGGCATCAGTAACTTCTACGAGTATAAAATTAGCGTCGGACGGATACACTTTTTTAACTGCATTCAGCTCGTTTAAGGCGATAGATAAACGCTGTCTTTCTGCAACAGATTCTTTGATCCAATCGTTAACTTGTGCGATGTTTTTTAGTGCCTCAAAAGCTAAATCCTGAGTGGCCTGATTGATGTTATAAGGCGGCTTAATTTTGTTTAAAACATCGATCACTTTTGTCGAAGAAAAAGCCATACCTAAACGCAAAGCTGCGAGGCCCCAGGCCTTCGAAAAAGTTTGTAAAACCACCAGGTTTCCGTACTCGGTTAACTCCTGAATAAAGGTCTTCTGTCGGGCGTAATTTATATACGCTTCATCTACCACAACAATGCCGTTAAAGTTAGCCAAAATGGTTTCAATATCTTCGCGGTTTATCGAATTTCCGGTTGGATTATTTGGCGAACAAATGAAAATTAATTTGGTGTTTTTATCGATCGTTTCTGCGATCTTTTCCATGTCCAGCTGGAAGTTCGGAAGCAGGTTCACTTTACGTATTTCTACATCATTTATATTAGCCGAAACTTCGTACATTCCATAAGTTGGAGGAAGCACAATTACGTTATCTTTTCCGGGATTACAGAAAGCACGGAACAACAAATCGATGGCTTCGTCGCTACCATTTCCTAAAAAAGTATTCTCAATTGGCACACCTTTTATTTTGCTGATTGCATCTTTTAAATCCAATTGTAAAGGATCAGGATAACGATTATAATTTGCCGGTAGTGGCGAACCATAACTGTTCTCATTTGCGTCTAAAAAAACAGATGCCTGACCTTTAAATTCGTCCCTCGCGGTAGAGTAGGGGCGAAGGTTTTTTATATTTTCTCTTACTAAATCGTTAATGTCCATTTTTTAAGGTAAAAGGTAAAAGGTAAAAGGTAAAAGGGATTAGCGAATTGCCTAAAGCTTTCTACATTGTACTTTCTACAGATTTTATTTAAATAATTTTATCTTCCTTTCGGTTTCCTTTGAGTTGATTGCACTGACTAGGTTATTACACCGGTTTTATTTATGGTTTTAAGGTCGTTTTATCTTCGAACATCGGACCTCCGACTTCGGACTCAAAATTTAATCTGATACTAACAGCATTCTTATGCGCCTCCAGGCCTTCTGCTGCTGCTAATATTTCGACAGTAGGGCCAATGTTGTTTAATCCGGTGGCTGATAATTGTTGAAAAGTGATTTTTTTCAAAAAAGCATCGGTAGAAACGCCTGAATAAGCCTTTGCAAAGCCGCTGGTTGGTAGGGTATGATTGGTTCCCGAAGCATAATCGCCAACACTCTCCGGTGTAAAATTGCCTAAAAATACTGATCCTGCATTGATAATTAGCGGAATAAGTTTTTGATGGTTTTCAGTAGCCAATATTAAGTGCTCAGGTGCATATTCGTTAGAAAATTGCATCGCTTGTTCCAGATTTTCTGCTAAAACTGCATAAGAATTGGCGATTGCTTTGGCCGCAATATCCTTTCTAGGCAATATAGCAAGCTGATTTTCAATTTCTTTTAAGGTTTGATTAATAATTTCCCCAGAAGTGGCGACTAAAATAGCCTGACTATCAATGCCATGTTCGGCCTGTGCTAATAGATCTGCAGCAATAAATGATGGATTTGCGGTTTCATCAGCAATTACCAAAACTTCTGATGGACCAGCAGGCATATCAATGGCCACCTTATTTTGTACCATGGTTTTGGCGGTGGTTACGTAACGGTTGCCAGGACCAAAAATCTTATAAACCTGTGGCACACTTTCCGTTCCGAAAGCCATTGCCGCAACGGCTTGGGCACCGCCAATCAGGAATACTTTTTCGATACCTAATAATACTGCACAATAAGCCAGATAGCAGTTGGTTTTGCCGTTGCTTTGTGGCGGCGAACACACCACGATTTCTTTACAGCCTGCGATGATTGCAGGTGTAGCCAGCATTAAAAATGTGCTCGGTAAAACAGCAGTTCCTCCCGGAATGTAAAGCCCCACTTTTTCAATTGCTCTCGATTCGCGCCAGCACAAAACGCCTGGCATGGTTTCAATTTTATCTTCAGTTTTTAACTGCGACTGGTGAAAAGTTTTGATGTTCTGATAAGCTGTATCGATTGCTTTTTTTGCATCAGCCGGAATGGTAGCTGCAATTTCTTTTAGTTCATCAGCATCTAAAAAAAGTTTCTCCAGATCAACTTTATCAAAGGCTTTTGCGAAGTTGAAAAGGGCTTTATCTCCGTCTTTTTTTACTGTGCTTACAATGTCAGTAACCTGTTCTTCAACCAGTTTATCGTCTTCAATCTGCCTCGAACAAATCTCTTCAATTTTTGATTTAGATAAATCTGTATAACTATAGATTTTCAATGTCTTATAATTTAAAATTAACTAATAGTTAATGTGTATTTAAATAATTTTATCTGATTATTTTCTCGATAGGCATTACCAAAATACCTTCGGCACCAGCAGCTTTTAAACTGTTTATTTTATCCCAGAAATCTTCCTCTGCAATTACCGAATGAACGGCTACCCAGTTGGGTTCGAAGAGTGGAACAACGGTTGGGCTTTTAACACCTGGAAGAAGATCTACAACTTTTTGAAGGTTATCTTTTGATACATTTAGTACCACATATTTGTTCGATTTTGCACTGAGTACGGAGCGGATGCGTTGCAACAGTTCGGCAACTTCCGGATTGTCGGCGATTGATTTATTTCCGATTAAAACTGCTTCCGATTGCATTACATCAGCGAAAGGTTTTAGTCCGTTGCTCTTTAATGTTCCGCCGGTAGAAACGATATCAAAAATGGCGTCGCTTAAGCCTAAACCCGGACCAATTTCTACCGATCCTGAAATGGTTCTGATATCAGATTTGATGCCTTTTTCCTGCAAGAATTTTTCGAGGATAACGGGGTAAGAAGTGGCAATGGCTTTACCATTTAATTCTTCCAAATTCTGAATACCACTGGTAGCCTGAACAGCGATTTTTAAGGTGCATTTTCCGAAGCCCAATTTTTGCAGATAGTCTACCTCAGCCTTCGTTTCTACAATTACGTTTTCTCCAACAATACCCAGGTCAGCAATGCCATCCTGTACGTATTCCGGAATATCATCATCACGAAGGAAAAGAATTTCTAAGGGAAAATTAGTAACTGTTGAGATGAGGGAACTTTTGTAGTTTTCGAATGATAAACCACAATTTTTAAGTATTTCTACAGATTTTTCGTTTAACCTACCCGATTTCTGGATAGCAATTTTAAGTGTTTTCAATGTATTGAATATAGAGTGAACAGGAAATTATTTTACGGAAAAAAGTCTTGAAGTACAAAACAAACATATCATATCGCCTATCGGCGATGGTGTAAATGTAAGTGATGGTTCAAAGTTAAATTCATAAATTATTTCTGCCAGTATCAATACGTTAGCTGATAAGCGCTGGCAAATATAGTGTTTGAAATGGTAAAACAAAAAATAATGGCACTTAATTTGCCATTATGCTGTTTTTAGTGCCAATAACCCTTATTTTGTATTTAAATTTTATCGTATTGAAAAAGTTTCGCTTTCTAATATTGCCTTTTATTTTGTTCATTTCTGCCTGTGGATGGTTTAAAAGCCCTCCGGAGATCGGAAAAGTACTGTCAGAACATTTTAAGAATAAGATCTATAAAGATTTTGATACTGTAGCTTATGATAGCGTTTTTGTGAAGACAATGGACAGTCTTTCGGGTAAATTCGTTAATCCTAAAACGATAAAAGCTTTTTATGCGCATAATTATGCTGAACCTAAATTAGTTACCCGGTTTTACATTAACGGGGAATTGGATTCGCTTGTTGGTTATTTAAATCAAAGTAAAGTGCATGGTTTTAATCCCGGGATTTTTAAAGGCGACGAAATAAAAGCATTATTGGATGAATTAACTGCTAATAAATTTAAAAAAGTAGAAGAAAGCTATCCGGTAATTGCCAAACTAGAGTTATTATCAGCAAATGCTTATTTAAATTATAACAATTACCTTAAATATGGGGTGATCAATCCCCGCTCTGTTTTTTCGCGTTATTACATAAAAGTAAGGCGTCCGGATAGTGCCGGTATGCAGCGTCTTTTAGATAGCAAAAACCTGCTCGATACATTGAGATCTGTTCAGCCGAAATCGGCACAGTACAAAGCTTTGCAGTCGGCCTATTTAAATGCAGATGCAGAAAGTGACAAACGGATTTTGTTATTAAATATGGAACGTTTCAGGTGGAAAATGCCGGAGACCGGTGACAATTATGTGCAGGTAAATATTCCCGACTTCAGGCTAACCTGGCTGGACAAAACTGATACGGTAATTTCGATGAAAGTTTGCGTGGGTGGCAGACGTGAAAATGGTTATGAAGACAAGCTAAAAGCTTATGCAAAATCGGGCAATTTAGATGATAAACCAAAGAACCATGAAACGCCATTATTATTTAGTAAAATCAGTTCCATTCAGGCCAATCCGATATGGAATATTCCGGTAAGTATTGCGCAAAGTGAGATCTACTGGATGGCCCGGAAAGATCCTTATTATTTATCGAACAGCAACATCAAAGTGTACTACAAAGATAAGCTGATCGGAGAGCCTGATACCATCAACTGGAACAAGTATTCTAGGGATAAATTACCCTTCAAATTTAAGCAGGGATCTGGTGGCGGAAATGCTTTAGGAAAGTTCAAATTTATCTTCGATAACAGCTCTAGTATTTACCTTCACGATACCAATAATAAGAACGGTTTTAACTTAACCAACCGCGCCATTAGTCATGGTTGTGTACGTATAGAAAAACCTCTGGAGTTCGCCGAACTTTTAGTAAAAGATTCTTATACCTACGATAAGCTAAGGGCAGAGGTAGATTTGCCGCCGATTGATAGCACACATGTAAAATGGTATAAAAAACGTATGGCTCAAAAGGCAGATACTACAAAGGCTTTCCAATTGAAGCCGGCCTGGTTTGGACCAAAGAAATCTGTTCCGTTAATCATCACCTATATTACAGCATGGTCTCAAAACGATAAGATTGAATACCGGCCTGATGTTTACGGCATGGATGAAAAACTTTGGGCAGCGATGAAGAAGTTCAGGTAGGAAATTAATTAACAGATTCGGTCTTTCCCGTTAAAAGAATTAACTTTGTGTTGTTTTTACACAAATTAAGGAATGATCAATCAAAATATCAAAATTGCTGTTGATGCCATTGTTTTTGGCTACGAAAAAGGAACGCTTTATGTACTGGCTGTTCAGCAGCGCTTTGGTAAACTGGCCGATCGGTGGGTGTTACCCGGTGGATTTATTTTAGATGACGAACCTTTGTTAACAGCAGTTGAGCGCGAACTTAAAGAAGAAGCCGGCATTACGGTGAATTACCTGGAGCAGCTGGGTACTTTTGGCGATAATATTAAGCGCGATGAACGTTTCAGGGTAATTTCTGTAGCCTATTTTGCGCTCGTAAATCCTAAAAATTTTGTATTAAAGGCCGATACCGATGCCAAAGATGCCAAATGGTTTCCTATTGATCAGGTGCCGCAGCTAGGTTATGACCATAATGAAATGGTTAATCTGGCGCACCAGCGTTTAAAAAATAAATTGACCTATCAGCCCATTGGTTTCGATCTGCTGGATCAGGAATTTCTCTTCTCCGACCTCGAAAATTTATACTGTTCTATCTTGGAAAGGGATATCGATAGGAGAAATTTCAGAAAAAAGATTTTAAGTTTTGGAATTGTTACAGAAACGGATAAATTGGTAAAAATAGGTGCCAGCGGTCGTCCAGGCAAGCTTTTTACCTTTGATAAAACAAAATATAACCAGCTTTTAAAGGAAAATTTCCAGTTCGACATTAGGTTTGCGTAAAATAAACACAAATTATTCTTTGGATTCTAAAAATGATTTTTATATTTGTGTAAATAATACGCAAATATATGTTAAATTTAGATCCGGGTTTCACTCCGCTAGGCGAAAAAAACTCCATTACACATAAATCTTTCCTGTTTGCAGGTGGAGAACCTCATATAAAAATAACCGATGGTTTTAATTCTGCTGAACCCGTAACCATTACGCAAAGGATAAATTCTTTTAACGATTTAGGCCTCATCTGCATCACCGTTGATGCTTTGAAAAGAATGGGTGTAAAAGAAATCAATCTTTTTATTCCATATTTCCCGGCAGCCAGGCAGGATAGGGTGATGGTTCCCGGCGAACCCTTATCGGTAAAAGTTTATGCTGATATCATCAATGCAATGGCTTTGGCAAGTGTTACCGTATTCGATCCGCATAGCGAAGTAACACCGGCCTTACTTAATAACTGTGTTACGGTTTCAAATCACCAATTTATAAAAGAGGTCATTTCAAAAATCGGTACAGAGGTAAAACTCATTTCTCCTGATGGTGGTGCCTTAAAGAAAATTTATAAAGTATCCGAATTTTTAGGCGGTGCCGAAGTGGTAGAATGTTCAAAAAGCAGGGATGTAAAAACCGGAAAACTCTCAGGTTTTAAAGTGTATAGCGATGATCTTGCCGGTGCCGATTGCCTGATCGTAGATGACATTTGTGACGGTGGTGGTACATTTATTGGTCTCGCCGAAGCACTTAAAGCCAAAAACGCAGGTAAATTATACCTGGCTATCAGTCATGGCATATTTAGCAAAGGTTTTGATGAACTGGGTAAATATTTTGAGCAGATTTTTACAACCGATTCCATTAAAGAAGTGGATCATGTTGGTGTAACCCAGATAAAATTGGCAGATATTATTTAGATTCCATTAAATACTTTAGTGTAAGCGGTCGTCAACCTGATCCGATAGCTATCGGATTCATTTCAGTATCTATTTACGGATAAGATGCTGAATTGAATTCAGCATGATGTTTTGCAGTAAAATAGTTTATAAATAAAATTCAAAAAATGATTATAGAAGTAATCAAAGCTGATATAACAGAAACCAAAGCTGATGCCATTGTTAACGCAGCAAACAGTTCCTTATTAGGTGGCGGAGGGGTTGATGGTGCCATCCACAGGAAAGGTGGCAAAGAAATTTTAAAAGCCTGTGTAGCCATCAGGAACAAGCAGGGAACATGCAAAACCGGGAATGCAGTTATTACAACGGCAGGCAATTTACCTGCTAAATATGTGATCCATACTGTTGGGCCGGTTTGGAATGGAGAAAGTGAAAAAAATAATGCTTTGCTTGCCGATTGTTACCGGAACAGTTTAACACTCGCCATAGAAAATGGTGTTAAGGTAATTGCTTTCCCGAACATCAGCACTGGGATTTATCATTTCCCAAAAGATAAAGCAGCGGATATTGCCATTACAACAGTAAATAATTTCGCTGAAAAAGAAAAGATAGAAAAGGTAATCTTTGTTTGTTTCGACGATGAAAATTATGAACTCTATCAAGAAAAATTAAATTAATAACATAAAGTCATCATGAATAGTAGAATAGCTAAAGGAATCAGTAAATGCGATATTTCTCTATCAGCCAATAAATTAGGTTGCAGGAAAGAAAGCCAGTTATTCTCAGCGTTAATAGCGGGATGCAAAGCAGGATATAAATTTTACTTATCAGCCAACAAGGTACGGCTTACAGATGTTGAACCTGCTGAATATATAGAATTTTAACATGGGAAGAACATTGGTAATAGGCGATATACACGGCGGATTAAAAGGTCTGATCCAGTTATTCGATCGTGCTGAAGTAACCGCAGAAGATAAACTTATTTTTCTTGGTGATTACGTTGATGGATGGAGTGAGTCGGCACAGGTGATCAATTACCTGCTAGCACTGGAGAAAAGCCATCAATGTATTTTTATCAAAGGCAATCACGATGCCTGGTGTATCGATTGGTTAGAAAAAGGTATCGTTGATGATGTTTGGTTCGTACATGGTGGTAAATTAACCATCGGGAGTTATAAAGATTTATCTGATGAAGTACGGGAAAAACATTTAAAATTCTTTAAACGGATGAAAGATTATTACGTAGACGGACAAAATAACCTTTTTATCCATGCCGGTTTTTCTTCCATGCACGGACCGGAAAAAGAGCGTTATTCATCTAATTATTCGTGGGACAGAACCCTATGGGAAATGGCACTCACGATGGATAACCGGATCAAAAAAGATTCAGCCATTTATCCCAAACGATTATTGCTCTACAATGAAATTTACATCGGGCATACGCCAACGCTCTATTATAATACGGACGTGCCAATGCAGGGCTGTAACGTTTGGAATATCGATACCGGTGCTGCATTTACCGGAAAATTAAGCTGTTTGGATATTGAAACTAAACAATTTTGGCAAAGCGATACCTTACAAAGCCTCTATCCAGCAGAAAAAGGAAGAAATAAATAATAGCAAATACATCAAACCATGAATCCATTATTATTAACAGACGGTTATAAAGTTGACCACCGCAGACAGTACCCTGAGAATACCACACTGGTTTATTCTAACTGGACACCCAGAAAAAGCAGGCTCGAAAATGTAAACCATGTAGTACTTTTTGGCTTACAGTACTTTATCAAAAAATACATTATCGAAGATTTTAACCAGAATTTCTTCAAACAGCCGAAAGAGGAGATTTTAAGAAAATACGCCCGCAGGATAAACAATTACCTTGGTGAAAACCTGGTAGGCACCCAGCACATTGCCGATTTGCATGATCTGGGTTATATACCCATGGTTTTTAAATCACTCCCCGAAGGAGCAGAAGTACCTTTGCGTGTGCCGATGTTCACCATGTACAACACCAAACCAGAGTTTTTCTGGCTGACCAATTATTTCGAAACATTGCTCTCGGCAGTGGTTTGGTTGCCATGTAATTCGGCTACCATTGCAAAACAGTATCGTACCATCCTGGATAAATATGCGGCTGAAACCTCTTCAGTACCCGAGTTTGTAGATTGGCAGGGACACGATTTCTCTATGCGCGGCATGGGTGGAATAGAAGCTGCGGTAACTTCGGCCGCTGGCCATTTACTGAGTTTTACCGGAACTGATACTATCCCTGCAATTGATTTTCTGGAAGAATATTATAAAGCCGATTCTGATAAAGAACTGATTGGTGGCTCCGTAGCGGCTACAGAACATTCGGTAATGTGCATGGGAACCAATACCGGGGAGCTCGAAACCTTTAAAAGGTTGATTCTCGAAGTTTATCCAAAAGGAATTGTATCCATCGTTTCCGATACCTGGGATTTATGGAAAGTGTTAACCGAATACCTGCCTGTTTTAAAAGATGATATTATTGCTCGTCAAGGTAAAGTGGTGATCAGGCCTGATTCTGGCGATCCGGTTGATATCATCTGCGGAAACCCGAACGGCAAAAACGAAAATGAGAAAAAAGGTGTGATCGAGCTGCTTTGGGATGTTTTTGGTGGAAAAACCAACGATAAAGGTTTTAAAGAACTCATTCCGCAGATTGGCGCGATTTACGGCGATAGCATCACTACCGAAAGGGCTACACAGATCTGCGAACGTTTAAAAGCCAAAGGTTTTGCTTCAACCAACGTGGTTTTCGGTATTGGCTCTTTCACTTATCAGTACAATACCCGCGATACCTTTGGTTTTGCCATGAAAGCCACTTATGGTGAGGTAGATGGCGTTGGTCGCGAGATATTTAAAGATCCTATTACCGACGATGGTACAAAAAAATCAGCCAAAGGTTTATTGCAGATTTTTAAAAATGCCAAAGGCGATTACGAACTGAAAGATCAGTGCACATGGGAAGAAGAAGCACAGGGAGAATTGAAAGAAGTTTTCAGGGATGGAAAGCTACTGATCGATTATTCTCTCGCCGAAATTAGAGAAAGGCTAAAGAATAGTTAACTTCGCCAGGATTTTGAGACTGTATCATTAATATTGGATTGTCATCCTGAGCCTGTCGAAGGACAATAATAAGCATTTCGACAAACTCAGCGTGACACGTTTAAATTTTTATGATACAGTCTCAATTAATAAAATGATACCCAGAAAATGCAGGAAACACCTACTTTTAACCATCAGGCCGATATTGTAAATAGTGCTATCAGATTTATAAATGCATGGTTTAAGCAGTCTAAGACTATTACCAATGAGCTGAATGATTTTTTTATCCTGCCAGGAAATAAAATTATTGGTAAAGATGTAGTTATTGGTAGATTAAAAGGCATTTTCGGGCAATCTGATGAGTATGTTGGTGGCAGATATGATATCATCGATGTCAACTTCGAATTGTTTGATGGTGGGAAAGGGATGGGCTTTGTTGAAGGTGTTGCAGGTTACCGGGATGTTCTTCAAAAACAATCCAAAATTGTAAGCGGACCTTTTAAACTCTATTTCGCGCTTTACAATGGCAATTGGAAAATCGTAAATATCGAATTTCCGGGGTTTAATTATTAATAATAAAAAAAGTCGTCATTGCTTGACGCTTTTATTATGCAATACGTCATCTCGAGCGGAGTGTAACGTAGCCGAGAGATCTATCGAGGCAGATCTCTCCACTCCACTGCGTTCCGGTCGAGATGACGTTACTTAGTAACATTGATAATAATAAATAAGGAATGTTATACCCAATTCCATAATTTTTCTATCTTTGGTTTTTAATGAATTTCCTTTATCCGGGCTTTCTTTTCGCACTAATATCGGTTGCCATCCCGGTTATCATTCATTTATTCAATTTCAGGAAATTTAAAAAGGTTTATTTCTCTAACGTTCAGCTTTTAAAAGAGGTAGAACAACAAAATTCATCAAAAGAAAAGCTTAAAAACCTGCTCATTTTACTCTCTCGGATTTTAGCGATCATTTTTTTGGTACTGGCATTTGCCCAGCCTTATATTCCAGATCATAACCAAAAAACTACTGCCGTAAATAATGTGGTAAGCGTTTATATCGATAATTCTTACAGTATGGAAGCCATAAATAAGGATGGTAACCTGCTCGATGAAGCCAAACGCAGGGCGAAAGAACTCGTTAAAGGTTTCGGCATTAACGACCGCTTTCAGCTTTTAACAAACGATTTTGAAGGGAAACATCAACGGTTATTAAACGAAGAAGATTTTTTAAAAGCACTTGATGATGTAAAAATCTCTGCAGCCAACCGCAATCTTCAGCAGGTATTAAACAGACAGGCCAATATTTTAACCGGAGCAGGAAACAAATACAGCTTTTTGATTTCTGATTTTCAGAAAAATATCTCCACCACTAATAAACTCGAAACCAAAACCGATATTCAATATTCATTTTTGAAACTTAATGCCAATACTTTGCCTAATGTGGCCGTTGATAGCGTTTGGGTACTTTCGCCAAATCATCAGCCAGGGGCAAATGAGCGTTTAGTGGTGCAGTTAAAGAATTATTCGGAAGAAGAAGCTAAAAATATTCCCTTAAAATTAAGCATCAACAATCAGCAGAAAGGTTTGGGTGCAGTAACTATTCCTGCAGGAAAAACGGTAAAAGACACTTTAAACTTCTCCGGACTCACAGCCGGATGGCAGAAGGGAATAATTACCATTAAAGATTTTCCGGTTACTTTTGATGATACACTTTCTTTCAGCTTTAAAGTAGACGAAAGTTTTCCGGTTTTAAGCATCAACGGACCAAATGCCGGCAATTATATTAAAGCTTTATTTGCAGCTGATAACTATTATAAACTTACTGAAAATTCCGAAAGCAATGTAAATTATAGCAGTTTCGCTAACTATGGCCTGATTGTATTAAATGGATTAAAAAATCCTTCAACAGGTTTGGCACAGCAACTTAAAACCTATCTCAATGCAGGCGGAACCGTGGTGCTTTTTCCTGACCTTGATGCTGATATTCAAACATACAACTCATTTTTAAGTGGATTATCGTTACCAGCAATCCAATCGCTTAATACTACCGCCACAAAAGTAGACCAGATTGACCTTCAAAATCCTATTTTTAAGACTGTTTTTGAGGAAATTCCTAAAAATCTCGATCTCCCTGCAGTTGCACGTTATTATTCTTTTGCGGAAAACAACACTTCCAATAAAGAGGATATTATGACCCTTCCAGGTAGAAAGTCATTTTTCTCTAAATATGGAATCGGTAATGGGCAGGTGTACTTATCTGCTTCTGGTTTAAATGCAAATGATGGTAATCTGGCCCGTCACCCGGTTTTCGTGCCTTTAATCTACCGTTTGGCATTAAGTGGCGGAAACGAAGCCCCATTATATTACAATCTTGGCAATGATAATGCTCTGGTCAGCAAAAAGATTGCCTTGGGTAAAAACCAGACCTTAAAAATTACAGCTGATCATTTTGAGGCTATTCCCGAAATCCGTCAGGTAGACGGTAAAACCCTGATTTATACCGCCGATCAGATTAAAACTGCAGGTTTTTACAATTTAAACCTTGCTGATTCCTTACTTGCCGTTTACAGTTTCAACAACAGCCGTACAGAATCCGATATGCATTATTTAAGCAAAGCAGAACTGGAACAATTGGCCGGTAAAAGCAACCTTAAAATATTTGATACCGATAAAGATGCCGTTAAATTAATTGCCGGCGCCAATAAAATCGGACAAACATTATGGAAACTTTGTCTAATTTTGTCGCTGATTTTTATTGCAGCAGAAATTTTGCTCATCCGATTTTTTAACAACACAAAAAGAACAATATGAATCTCCTGGTTAAAAATGTAACCGTTGCCGATCCGCAGAGTAAATTTAACAACCAACAATGCGATGTTCGGGTTGAAAATGGTACAATTAAAAACATAGGTAAATTAACTGCCGGTAAAAACGAAATCGTTTTCGATGCTCAGGGTGCCTTTTTAACGCCTGGTTTTTTTGATTTAAACTGTGTGGCCGGCGATCCGGGTTTCGAAACCAAGGAAGATATCCAAACACTTACCGAAACGGCAAAAGCGGGCGGATTTACGGGTCTGGCCCTTTTGCCACAAACTAGTCCGGTGGTGCAGTCAAAATCTCAGGTAGAATATATCATCAACAGGGCCAAAAATAACCTGGTTGATGTTTTTCCGGTTGGCGCCATCAGCCAGAACCGCGAAGCCAGAGAACTTGCCGAACTTTTCGATATGCAACAGGCCGGCGCAGTAGCTTTTTCGGATGGAGATAAAGCCTTGCAGGACGATGGTTTCATGAGCCGCGCCTTGCAATACGCCAAAGGTTTTGATGCGCTGTTAATGGTTTATCCCGAAAATAAATCAATTGCTGGTAAATCGCAGATCAATGAGAGCAAAAATTCTGTGCTTTTGGGCATGAAAGGTTTGCCCGCTTTGGCCGAAGAAATGCACATCGCACGTGATATTTTCCTCGCTTCTTATAACGAAACCAAAATCCACATCAGTAATATTTCGACTGCAGGAGCTGTAGCATTGATTCGTAAGGCAAAAAAAGACGGCGTGCAGATCTCTTGCGATGTAACCGCGCATCACCTCGTATTCACCGAAGAACTTTTAAACGATTTCGATAGCAATTACAAGGTTAAACCACCATTACGTGGCAAAGCTGATGTAAAAGCTTTAATTGCTGGTTTAAAAGATGGCACCATCGATGCCATTACCTCGCAGCACCGTCCGGAAGAAATCGAATTTAAAAATGTAGAGTTCGAAATTGCCCATTATGGAATAATTGCTTTACAAACCGTATTGCCGCTATTATTAAAAGCCGGACTGGATATTGGCTTAATTGCTGAGAAATTGGCCATAAATCCACGTAAATTATTACATTTAACTGTTCCGGTAATAGAAGAAGGTGCTGAAGCTAATTTTACGGTTTTTAGTACTACAGAAAAATGGCTGTATAATGCTGCAAGCAACCATTCGAAATCAGCAAATAGTCCTTTATTGGGTGCCGAACTTACCGGGAAAGTAACGTTGGTTTATAATAATAATCAGTATTTGGAGAGTTAGTTGAAAAGAGCTTAACTGCCATTACTATATATAGATGCTGAAATAAATTCAGCATGACGGATCGATGTAATGATCTTAAAATCCTGTAATCTTAAAAATCTTAATTATGGATAATAGAGTAAAAAAAGCACTAAGTGCCGCCATTAATCAGTATGCTGATGTTTCGGCCATTAATGTAGAAGGTTTTGAAACAGAATTACTGGCTGCTTTTGAACTGGATGTTAATTTTTTAGATAAAGCAGAAGCTTTTGATGCCGTTTTCGATACTTATCCTAAATTTGAAGAACTGCGTGAGGTATTTTTCGATTTATTGATGGTAAACTTCTTTAGCAGCGACGTGCAGAAACTGGAAGACGATTACCTGGAAAGCGACGAATGGGCAAATATTGAAGAAGAAACCATTGATAGGGGAACCGAGCTTTTAAACCTTTTACTTTACATAAAAGAGTGTAAGGATGAGGATCTGGATCCTGAATTGGGTGATTTCCTGAAAGAATTTTTGCTGGTAGAGGATGATGAATTTCAGGATGAGTTTGAAATTTATGAGGAATTAATCAGCAACCAGCAACTGGCAGAAAGTAGCGTAGAAGAAATTTGCAAAACCGCCGAAAAATTAAATATCAGCGAAGAAATGCAGGAATTATTCGTGCCTTTTATGGCCTTTTTCCTTGATGTTGAAGGAAGCGCAGAAACCACAAAAGAATTAATTCAATTTAGCAGTAACAAATCGTTCGATTCTGCTACTTATATATTAATTACAACAATTAATAATTAAACTAAAATTTAAAATTATGGACAAGAGTGCTCTTATTTCCAAATTATCGCTTAAAAACGGATTTATGCTTGCGGCGGTTTCGGTAGTATTATCGTTAACCCTGCATTTTATAGATCCGGTATTAGTGTACACCAGTTTTCTTGCCCAGGTAGGCATATTTGTTTTATTTATTGCGCTGCTTGTTGTAGTAGGAATCAATATTCGCAAAGAAATAGGTGGTTTTTGGACATTTGGAGAAGCTTTTAAAGCTTTTTTAATTATTTCGCTTATTCTGGCCTTAACTGCAACACTTTATAATGTTGTACTGATGAAATTTATTGATCCTGATCTTCCTGCTAAGGCTGCTGCAGCAATTGAAGATGCGCAACGTGCAATGATGGAAAAATTCGGTATGGCCAGCGAGCAGATTGATGAAGCCATGGCTAAAGCAGGTAATATGCAGGAAAAACTAGAACCTACTTTTAAAAATATCTTTACAAGCTTTGGCGTTTCATTAGCCTTATACGGCGTACTTTCTTTAATTCTATCTGCAATCTTAAAGAAAAAAGAACCGGTAAGGTTTGACTCGTTTCCTAAAGAAACTTAATTTCCTTTATAAAATTTTGAACGTGCAGGTTTTATCATTAATTTGATAAAGTTTGCACGTTTTAATTTATATAACATACTGAATGCAAGATTTATATATTATTTCTGGTTGTAATGGCGCTGGTAAAACAATAGCATCCTTTACGGTTTTACCCGAAATACTAATTGCAGGGAGTTTGTTAATGCGGATGAAATTGCCCGTGGAATTTCTCCATTTAAACCTGCAAGTGTTGCCATTCAGGCAGGTAAAATTATGCTGAACAGAATTGATGAGCTGCTTAATCAAAAGGTCAATTTTGCCATCGAAACTACATTAACTACAAAATCCTATTTAAATACAATTGAAAAAGCCAAATCATTGGGCTATCAGGTTACCCTGTTATTCTTTTGGTTAAATGACGTAGAGCTTGCCATTGAAAGGGTTAAAACGAGGGTACTAGAAGGTGGGCATGATATTCCTGAAGATGTAATCCGGAGAAGGTATAAAAAAGGAATAGAAAATTTACAGCAGTTTATTAAAAGTGTCGATTTTTGGTTTGTGCTAAACAATTCAAAAGAATCACTTCAATTTATAGCAGAGGGTAATAAATCTGAAATCACTATATTTGAAAAAGAAAATTGGAAAAAACTAAGTTAACTTTTATGAATGACGAGCAAACTACACTTCAATTATTACATCAAAAAATAAGTGTGGGGATGGATTTAACTTTCAAAAAACTGGTTGCCTATAAAGCAAAGAATGATGGTGTTTTAGTTTTCTCCGATCAGGGAAAAATTGTGAAAGTAGAAGCTAAAGACATTAAATTATAATTAAGATCAAAAATTTTGAACGTGCAGGTTTTATCATTTAATTTGATGAAATTTGCACGTTTTAATTTGAAATAAGTTCGGGACATGGTCTTGATACTCGTTTCTTGATACTCAAAAATGGATATATCAGTTGTAGTACCCTTATTTAATGAAGATGAATCTTTGCCCGAATTAACGGCCTGGATTGATAAAGTGATGATTGCCAATAATTTCAGCTATGAAATTATTTTGGTTGATGATGGCAGTACCGACAGATCTTGGGAGGTAATTGAGGCATTGAGACTTCAAAATCCTGCTATAAAAGGCATTAAATTTAGACGTAACTACGGTAAATCTGCAGCTTTAAATGTAGGTTTCGAAGCTACACAAGGCGATGTGGTAATTACCATGGATGCCGATTTGCAGGATAGTCCGGATGAAATCCCCGAATTATACCGTCGCATTAAGGAAGAAAAACTCGACCTTATTTCAGGCTGGAAAAAGAAACGTTACGATCCGATTACTAAAACTATCCCTACCAAACTCTTCAATGCGGCTACCCGTAAAATGAGTGGCATAGAACTGAACGATTTTAACTGTGGCTTGAAAGCCTACCGCAGCGATGTAATCAAAACGATTGAAGTTTATGGCGAAATGCACCGTTATATCCCGGTAATCGCCAAGTGGGCAGGCTTTGGTAAAATAGCCGAGCAGGTGGTAGAGCACCGTGCACGTAAATACGGAACAACCAAATTTGGTTTCAGCAGGTTTATCAATGGCTTTTTAGATTTACTTTCTATCTTCTTTGTAGGTAAATTCGGTAAACGCCCCATGCACTTTTTTGGCTCTTTAGGGGTGTTAAGTTTCTTTTTGGGAATTGTGATGTCGCTTTACGTCCTGATAGAAAAGCAAATTTTAATCTGGAAAGGCCTTGCTTATCGCGATGTAACCGATCAGCCGTTGTTTTATTTGTCTCTGGTTGCCATTGTTGTAGGTTCGCAGATGTTCCTAGCAGGCTTTATAGCAGAACTCTTATCGCGTAACGCACCAGAAAGAAACCAGTATCTAATCGAAAAAGAACTTAAATAAGTCCAAAGACTAAAGCTCAAAGCTTAAAGCGCTTTGGACTTTAGTCTTTCAGTTTTCAGCTTCAAGACATGTTTTTCTCCATTATAATTCCCCTTTACAATCGTCCACAAGAAATAGACGAGCTTTTGCGCACCTTAACCAAACAGACTTATTTGCAGTTTGAGGTGCTGGTAATTGAAGATGGTTCCAAAAATGATGCAAAAGCCATTGTAAATAGCTATGCAGATAAACTGGATGTAAAATATTATTTCAAGGAGAATGCCGGACAAGGCTTTGCCCGTAATTTTGGATTTGAAAGGGCTAAAGGAGATTATTTTATCATTTTTGATTCAGATATCCTCGTTCCCGCCGATTATCTCGAAATCGTTAAAAACTATCTTTACGAACATCATTTAGATGCTTATGGCGGTCCGGATGCGGCGCACGATAGCTTTACGCCAGTGCAAAAGGCTATTAGTTATGCCATGACATCGCCTTTCACAACCGGCGGTATCCGTGGAAATAAGCAGCATGTGGGCCAGTTTCATCCACGCAGTTTTAATATGGGGGTTTCCCGCCAAGCCTGGGAAAAAGTTGGCGGTTTTATTTTAACCCGTCTGGGCGAAGATATCGAGTACAGTATCCGCATACACGAAAATGGTTTCAAAATCGGTTTAATCCCCGATGCAAAGGTTTATCATAAGCGCCGGACAAGTTTTAGTCAGTTTTATAAGCAGTTACACTTTTTCGGCAGGGCCAGGATCAATATTTATAAACATTTTCCAAAAGAATTAAAACTGGTGCATTTTTTTCCTGCTTTATTCACACTGGGCTTTGGTTTCACCATTTTGTGTAACTTTATGTATCCGCCACTGGCATATGTTTGTAACTTCTTCTTATTGATTTACTTTATGTTGATATTTTTTCATTCATGGTCTGTAAATAAATCTTTAAAAGTTGCATTTTTGAGCATTATATCTTCATTTATCCAATTAACCGCTTATGGTTTAGGATTTATACAGGATTTATTTAAACGCGTGGTATTCAAACAACAATGATCAATTACCTAAAAGAAAGTACGTTTGCCGTTAACGATGTAATGCAAAAAGCGTGGGGCATCACCAAAAAACACTATTTTTCGATTGCTACGCTATGCTTTCTGATGTTTATCACGGCAAGCGCATCCAGCTTAATGGCTTTTTTTATTAAAGATGTAAGCAAGGCATTGAGTGTAATTATGGTAATCATTTTTGTGCTGCTGTACTTTACCATTAACCTTTCGTTGTTTAAGTACATTTTCCATTTAATGGATGATGAAGAAAGCGATGTTAAAATTGTAGATACCTTGCCAACCAGGCTGCAGATTATCAGGTTTTTGGTGGCTACACTTTATTTTGTGGCTTGTATCCTTGGCGTTTATCTTGTGGTGATTTTGGTTGCCTTTCCTTTCATTTATACTGGAATTAACATATCAATTGTTAAAAATGTAGCCATATCAGTTGGTATCATCGCTATTTTTATTACCTGGTTACGGATTTCCTTCTTCCCGTTTTTTATTATTGATAAAGGCGCAACCCCATTCGATTCTATTAAATTGAGTTTGGCGACTACAAAAGGAAACTTCACCAAAATTTTATTGCTTTTGGTTGTTTTAGGTGGTGGATATTTGATTTATCTGTTGCTAAACTACCTGCAATGGCCCTTAGTTGCCTTCATTGTAAATATTTTAAGTTCCTTCATCATTGTTCCGCTATCGAGCGTGGCCTTAACCGTAGCTTATCGTAAAATTTCAGGCGAGTACAAAGGCGACGAGCATCCGGATATTTTACATAATATTGTTTAGGAGGATTTTTCTCCATTCAATCATTTAATCATTCCAAATTCAATCATTAAACATGGGATTAAAAGCAGCATTAAGTAAACCCTTTGCAGCATTTGCAGTTTGGCAGATCAACAAATGGAAAAATAATGCCGTTAATGCTCAAAATAAAATATTAAGCAAGCTGGTTAATGAAGCTAAGAATACCGCTTTTGGAAAAGATCATCATTTTACAGAAATTAAAAACTACGCTGATTTTAAAAAACATGTTCCGGTACAGGATTATGAGGGCTTAAAACCTTATGTAGATCGTGTAGTAGCAGGCGAAGCCGATGTGCTTTGGAAAGGTAAACCTCTTTATTTTGCCAAAACATCAGGTACTACTTCAGGAGTAAAATACATTCCGCTTTCTAAAGAATCGATGCCCGAACACATTAAAGCTGCCCGGAATGCCATTTTAACCTACATCAACGAAACAGGGAAAGCTGATTTTGTAAACGGAAAAATGATCTTTTTACAGGGTAGTCCGGTTTTGAGTGTAAAACATGGAATTAATGTAGGGCGCTTATCAGGCATTGTGGCACATCACGTTCCTGCATACCTGCAAAAGAATCGTTTGCCTTCCTACGAAACGAATGTCATCGAAGATTGGGAGCAAAAAGTGGATGCTATTGTGGACGAAACCATTAACGAAAACATGACTTTGATCTCCGGAATTCCACCCTGGGTACAGATGTATTTCGATAAACTTTCCGAAAAATCGAACGGCAAGAAAATTGCCGAAATCTTTAAAAATTTCAGCTTGTTTATTTATGGTGGCGTAAATTTCGAACCTTACCGGGCCAAAATTGAACAAAGTATTGGCAAAAAAATTGATGCAATTGAAACTTATCCTGCTTCTGAAGGATTTATTGCTTATCAGGATTCGCAAAAAGAAAAAGGACTTTTGTTGCTAGCCAATGCAGGGATTTTTTACGAATTTGTTCCGGCTGATGAATACTATAACGATAATCCGACGCGTTTATCACTTGCAGAAGTAGAACTGGATACCAATTATGCCCTGATTTTAAATACGAACGCAGGTTTGTGGGGCTATAGTATTGGTGATACCATAAAATTTGTGTCTAAAAGCCCTTATAAAATTGTGGTCACCGGACGGATTAAACATTTTATCTCTGCTTTCGGCGAACATGTAATAGGGGAAGAGGTAGAACAGGCGATTTTAAGTGTAGCAAACGAAGAAAAGGTAGAAATTACAGAATTTACAGTGGCGCCACAGGTTAATCCACAAGCTGGGCAACTGCCTTATCATGAGTGGTTTGTAGAGTTTTCTTCTGCACCTAAAGATTTGGCTGCCTTTAGTAAAAAGGTGGATGAGGCTTTGCAAAAGAAAAATATTTATTACTTTGACCTGATTGAGGGTAACATCCTTCAGCCATTAATAATACGTACTTTGCAAAAAGATGCCTTTGTGAATTACATGAAAAGTGAGGGAAAATTAGGCGGACAGAATAAAGTGCCAAGGTTGAGTAATGACAGGAAACTGGCAGATGGGTTGGAGAAATATATGGTTTAATTGTTAAATGGCTAAATTGCTACAAAGTGCTGAGTTAATGAAATTATTTAATTGTTTAGGATGGTGCAAATGAAAATTGCTAAATTGTTATTGATAATTAACGGTTTAACAAGATGGAAAAGAATTATTTACAATTAAATCAGATAACAGCATATACAAAATCCTTTCATCTTAGCAATTTGGTTTGGGATTTGGTCGTAAATTGGGATAGTTTTGCAAAGTACACTATTGGGCAACAGTTTGTTGATGCTGTTGATTCAATTTCGGCTAATATTGCTGAAGGTTTTGGCCGCTATCATAAAAAAGATAAGGTCAAATTTTATTATTATAGCTTTGGTTCAGTTAAAGAGTGCTTAGACTGGAACGAAAAAGCAAAAGTTAGGAAGTTGATAGATGATGACACGTATTCAAAGATTTTTGCCACTTTGGAAATCTTACCTAAAGAAATTCATCAACTGATAAAATTTACAAACGAAAGATTAAAAATTTAACCCAAAGCTGCTGCAGCAATTAAATTTTTGATACGAGAGAAAGAAAAACAATTGAACAATACTACAATACAACAATCTGTAAAGAAAATAACCATACTAGGTTCTACAGGAAGTGTAGGTACACAAGCACTGGAAGTGGTAAGGGATCACCCCGATACATTTAAAGTTGTTGTACTCTCCGCATTAAAGAATTCTGAATTATTGATTCAACAAGCGCTGGAATTTAAACCAGCTGTTGTGGTCATCTGCGATGAAAATAAATACGCTGAAGTTAAAAATGCTTTGTCAGGACTAGGTATAAAAGTTTTAGCTGGTGAAGCGGCTTTATCAGAAGTTGCATCTTATGCCGATAGCGATGTGGTGCTTACTGCATTAATGGGCTCAGTAGGCTTAAAACCCACCATTGCTGCTATAAAAGCTGGTAAAAACATTGCTTTAGCTAATAAAGAAACCCTGGTGGTAGCAGGAGAACTGATTACTCAGTTGGCGGCTGAACATCAGGTAAAGATTTTGCCTGTGGATTCGGAGCATTCGGCCATATTCCAGTGTTTGGTAGGCGAGGAGCAAAACGAAATCGAAAAGATTTACCTTACGGCTTCGGGCGGACCGTTTTTAGGCAAAACAAGGGATTTTCTTTCTACTGTAAAAAAAGAACAGGCCTTAAAACATCCAAACTGGGTAATGGGCGCTAAAATCACCATTGATTCTGCCTCCCTGATGAACAAAGGTCTGGAAGTAATCGAAGCAAAATGGCTGTTTAACCTCGATGTAGATCAGATTGATGTCATCGTGCATCCGCAATCTATCGTACATTCCCTGGTACAATTTACCGATGGTTCAATGAAAGCGCAAATGGGCGTTCCGGATATGAAATTGCCCATTCAGTATGCTTTAAATTATCCCGACAGGCTAAAAAACAATTTTAAGCGTTTTAACTTCCTGGAATATCCAAACTTTAGCTTCCTGAAAGCTGATATGGAAACCTTCAGAAATTTAGGCTTAGCGTTTACTTCGTTAAGAAAAGGAGGGAATATGCCTTGTATTTTAAATGCAGCAAATGAAGTTGTTGTAGAAGCATTTTTGAACGATAAAATTGGTTTTCTGCAGATGAGTGAGGTAATTGAGCAATGTATGGAAGAGATCACTTTTATTGAAAAGCCACAATTGAGTGATTATTTAGAAACTGACAAACATAGCCGTATCTTAGCCGGCGAATTAGTAACAAAAAGTATAGTTTAACATCTAACATAAAATTTTATAAGAAAATATGAATGGATTGATTATGGCGGGGCAGCTGCTGCTCGGATTGTCTTTATTGGTAATATTACACGAATTAGGGCATTTCTTGGCAGCCAGGGCATTTGGTATTAAAGTAGAAAAGTTTTATCTGTTTTTTGATGCATGGGGTTTCAAACTTTTTAGTTTCAAAAAAGGTGATGTTGAATATGGAATAGGATGGCTGCCATTGGGTGGTTATGTGAAAATTGCCGGAATGATTGATGAGAGCATGGATACTGAGCAGATGGCATTGCCTGCGCAGCCCTGGGAATTCCGCTCAAAACCAGCCTGGCAACGCTTAATTGTGATGTTGGGCGGTATTATCGTGAACGTAATTGTTGGTATTTTTATTTTTTGGATGTTAACCTTTAACATTGGCCAAAATTATACGGTTAACAGCAAATTGAATGATGGTATTTCGGTTGGAACGATTGGTAAAGAAATTGGCCTTCAGAATGGGGATAAGATTTTAGCCATTAATGGCAATAAACTGATCCGTTTTGAAGATGCCATATCGAGTAAAGTCTTATTTGATGGTGCACAATTAACGATTCTGAGAGAAAATAAAACCCTTTATATCTCGGTTCCTGACACCATTTTGAATAAAATATCAAAAAACGATAAAGAGAATTTTATCTCTCCGCGTTACCGGATGCAAAGCGTTGATAAGGTAAGTGCGCCGGATGAAAAGGCTGACAAGCCTTCATTTTTTGACAAACTTTTTGGCAGGAAATTCGAAAAACCAGTGTATCCGGCCTATGCTGCAGGTATTAAACCTGGCGATAGCATTTTAGCTGTTAACGGTAAGCCCATTACTTTCTTCGATCAGTTTAAAGAAGAGGTTTCTAAAAATAAATTGAAACCGGTTACTATCAATGCCCTTCGTAAAGGAAAAGAAATTACTTTCGATCTGAAAGTAAGTAAGGAAGGCACAATCGGGATTATTCCTAACCTAAGTACGCCAGAAACGGCACATGTGGATTTTGGTTTTATTGAGTCATTTCCGGTTGGGGCAAGCATGGCCTGGAGCACTTTTGTAGATAATGCAAAAGGTATAGGTAAAATGATTACCGGTAAATTGAGCGCGCGTAACATCAGCAGCCCGATTGGTATTGCAAAAGTTTATGGCAGTACCTTCGACTGGGTTAAATTCTGGACTTTAACAGGATTGATCTCGATGGCTCTTGCATTTATGAATTTATTGCCTATTCCGGGTTTGGATGGAGGCCATGTAGTGTTTCTTTTGATCGAAATGGTACAGCGTAAGCCTGTAAGCGAAAAAGTGCTGGAAAAGGCACAAATCGTGGGGTTTGTAATCTTAATCTGCCTAATGGTGTTTGCTTTTGGTAATGATATTTTAAAATCCTTCGGTAAGTAAAACCAAATTGATATAATTGCCGCAGATGCGCAGATTTGATCGTTCAAACTGTACATCTGCGGCTTTTTAATTTAATACACATCATGAACGAAGCAACCCAACAGCCTGATTATTTCGAATTTTACGATCTTCCAATACAGTTTAACCCTGATCAAAATGCGGTTAAAGCAAAGTTTTATGCTTTGAGCAAGCAGTTTCATCCCGATTTTTATGCCAACGAAAGCGAAGAGAAGCAGCAGGAGGTGCTCGACTTATCAACTCTGAACAACAAGGCATACCAAACACTAAGTAATGCTAAAAAACGCTTAAAATACGTATTGGAATTAAAGGGTATTGTGGCAGCAGATGAAGGATATCAATTGTCGCAAATGTTTTTGATGGAAATGATGGATATCAACGAAGCTTTGATGGACCTGGAATTTGAACCTGATGCAGAAAAGCTGGCGCAGGTAAAACGCGATGTTGAAACTATAGAAAAAGATTTGAAGAATGAACTGAAAGACTTAATAAATCAGTTCGATAAGGATCCGGAAAATTCTGAGGCACTTTTACCTTCATTAAAAGATAATTTTTATCGTCAGAAATACATTGACAGGATTAGGGAAAGAATAGATGGATGATGTAAGATGGAAAATGGATTAAGTCCTATGTCAGAGGTCTGATGTCCGAAGATAGCTATTCTCATAATTGCCTCATTTCGAGTGGAGTGTAACGAAGTCGAGAAATCTACCTCTAGATAATCTCTCTGTTCTACTACCGATTAAGAATCGGTAAAGGTGGCGTTTCAGTTGAGATGATGGTTTTTTTATTTAATTTGTCAAATAACTACGACACCTAAGATTAATGTTGCGCGCTCTGCGCCTTCACTCTGCGTCCTTCGGTTAAAAATGGATGATTGATTAATCCGAAGTCAAAGGTCCGATGTCTGGAGATAATGTTGTATCGAATCAGGCTTAGCTTTGCGGTTAAATATGGAAAATGTAAAAGGGCAGATGGCTGACGTATTGAATCCGACGACTGAAGATAGATCTCTCCGTTTCGCTTCAGTTGAGATGACGAGTTTATTTACTGGAGTATGTTAATGATATCGATGTCGAAGACATCCTTCCTTCAAGTTTTAGCACTTAAACCTTATACCTTCCGTCTTCAACCTCTGTAAAACACTTAATTGTCAAATCATTTTTTAGTTTTTGTTAACCACCAGCTTTGTTTTACTTTCGGAACAAACAATCAGATCAATGAACAGTTCCCTTTCTATTTTCCGTAAAGTAGCCGTAGCCGAAGGAATATCCTATCTGCTTTTATTATTTGTAGCTATGCCATTAAAATATTTCGCAAATATGCCGCTGTATGTAAAATATACGGGATGGGCGCATGGTTTGTTATTTGTGCTTTACGCCGCAATATTGGTATTGGCCTGGCAAGAGCAAAAATGGAAATTTGGTAAGACATTATTAATCTTTGTGGCTTCTCTGCTGCCTTTTGCACCATTTATTGTTGACAGGAAGTTGAAAGATGAGCGACCAGAAAATGCAAGTAGCATGCAATAAAACAGTTATGAATTAATTGAAAATAATTTTTGGATTTTAACTTTCAATTTCTACATTTGCAACCCCGTCCAACACGAATGCCCGGATGGCGGAATTGGTAGACGCGCTGGTCTCAAACACCTGTGGGAAACCGTGCCGGTTCGACTCCGGCTCCGGGTACAATTTAAGCCTGACTATCTGATAGTCAGGCTTTTTATTTGAAAAAATATTGGAAACCGATCGCTCTTTAATTCCTCTTTTACAATTAATTATTTTTAATTGTTTGTATAATAAATAATTATGCAAGGATTTTTAGATGTCTCATTTGAGTTTTGCCCTTTAAAGCCTGTTTTATAGCAATAAAAAGCTTATATTTACGTTTTTAAAATACACGCACCTGAAAAAGGTGCATTCTTTTTGTTCTTGCGCGCAACGGGAATCCTCCTGGTTGCTTAGAGATCAGGTGTCTAATCAGGTTTTATGTCAAAAACATCGTTCGAATCCAGTTCTACTCCCTTTTTTAAATCATTAAAAGCAAAGGTAAACGATTACTTTTCGCAGACTGGTAAGAGCAGGAATGGTGGTTTAGCACTTTTTTTTAAAGGACTTGGACTTATCCTTTCTGCAATAACTGTTTATTTTATATTGGTATTTCTCTCCCCGCATTGGATTATTGCTGTTTTATTGTGTGCAGTATTTGGGGCAAACCTTGCTGCCATTGGTTTTAACGTGATGCATGAGGGTGGGCACGGGAGCTTCTCTAAATATAAATGGATCAATTCGGTTTCGGCTTATTCGCTCAACATTATGGGCGGAACGATTCATTTTTGGAAACAAAAGCACAATATTGATCACCATACATACACCAATATCGACGGCATGGATCATGATATTGATATTAAGTTTATGCGCATGCATGAAGAACAGCAGCGAAAAAGCCATCACAGGTTTCAGCAGTATTACTGGATTTTGTTGTATGGGGTATCTTATATCGCATGGGTGCTGTATCAGGATTTTGAGAAATATTTTTCTGGAAAGATGGGCAGGGATGGAAAAAAAATCAAGATTAATTTCAAAGAGCACCTGATTTTCTGGGTGACCAAGCTGGGTTACATCGCTATTTATCTGTTGCTGCCAGTGTTAATGCTTGGATTTGCAAAGGCGCTAATAGGATTTATCATTGCGGCAGTAATTTGTGGATTTACCCTGAGTATTGTGATTCAGTTGGCCCATGTAGTTGAGGGTACGTCCTTTCCTGAAAATATAAACGGGAAAATTCAAAATGAATGGGCTGTTCATCAGATCTCCTCAACTGCAAACTTTGCCACAAGAAGTAAGCTGGCTTATTTTTTTCTCGGCGGACTTAATTTTCAGGTGGAGCACCACTTGTTTCCGGGAATCAGCCATGTACATTATCCCAAGATTAATGAATTTGTAAAAGAGACTTGTAAAGAGTTCGACATCTGTTACCTTGAGCACAGGACAATGCTGACGGCTTTTGTTTCGCACCTGTCTCATTTGAAAAAACTGGGCATAACAAATTAACAACTCGTCCGAACAATTATTGCCACAGGCAGCTAAAAAATAATATGCAAAATGAAAACATAGCCTTACAGGCAAAGGTATTTTTATACCACTTAAACAACTCTAATGATGAAAACGGCATGCGCCGAAATGAGAGCTGGACGCTCCAGCAAGTAAGTGAGCAATCTAAACTCGATATTGAAAGAAATTATTCTCCTACAGTTTCTGCCAAAGTGGACCCGAAGGTGATGGAAGAATTTTCGACCAATGTGATGCTAAATCTTAAGGCGCAGCCGAAGATAAACGTTTCGAGTCTTTTTATCAGTGTATTGCCTGGAGCAGAATACATTATTGCGTTTTCCCCTGATCGAATCAGAAGATAATGTCGGATCACTACTTTTTTATATAAGCTATAAAACGATTAGTGTATTTTAATTAACGGGTAAAATGGAAAAAAGAAGGGTATCGTTGCTTTAGGTAATGCTTTTCAGGTAAAGAAATAGGAGTTCCTGAAAAAAACAATTGTACAAATTAATTATGGAAGCCTTTAAATGAAAACTTAAGTTATATATGGAGACATAGTTATATATGGCTCCTATTTACGTTTAATTAGGTTTTTAACCTGATTTTGCTTTTCTTAAGCTCCTTTTAGGGGCTTTTTTTGTGGGTTAAATTTAATAAGTATTTTGATAGGGTTGCATTTAGGGTTACTTGTAGGGTTACAATTCGGCTAAAAAATAACTATTTCAAAGGTTATATATTGCCTTGAAAGCGTTAAAATAACAATGATTTATAATGATTAGCTACCCCAAATTACCTGAATAAATTAAATATTAATTAAGTTAATTGATTATTGCATAGGTTGTTAGGTTTCGTGATGCTTTTTAAGTGGTGTGGAGTGCTTTAAGACATATTATTTATCCTGATGCTTGCCTTTACTAAAGCTAAACTGTTAATACCATCTATTCTGATATCTTTAGCCTGGTGGTTGGAGTTTTGACTTACCAGTTTAATGTACTCATCTCCTTTGTCTGATTTTTGAATGTATTTCACCGTCACCATTTCATCGCCATCAAATGAATAGGATAAAAGATACATCTCGCCCCAGAATATATTTTCAACAAAGTTTTGAATTACCTTGTATATTACGATATCTCCCGATTTTAACAAAGGATACATGCTATCTCCAACAATACTGATCGCGCCATCACATTTTGGCAGGTTGGGTATTTTAATGCGATCTAAAATGTTTGCTTTTTCATTAAATACCGAGGTTAAGCCTGCGGCCGCCTGAAAGTCATATAGGGGGATTTCCTGCAGTTCCTGTTTGATGTCTGTACGCATCAAATATTTTTTATTAACTATAGCAACTTGTTCGTTGTTGGGATTTTGAGGTTCTTTCATCATTAAGCCGGTTCCAGTTATTAACCACTCTAGATTTATATCTCTATACTTTGAGTAAAATTTCTCAACCGTATCCATCGTAAGTCCGCTGCTTTTATCCAGAACGCCATTAGAAATGCCTGTTTCAGTGTAAAATTTGTTCTTACTAACTCCTTTTGTTTCAAGGTATTGAATGATACGCTCCTTTTGAGTTGAGATATTTTTCATGATTTATTTTTAAAATTGAGATATTTATCTATACATTTGCTTTCGTATTAAAAGCAATAAGAGCAATGAACAAAAGTAATCAAAATCGTAATACCTACAATACCGTGGTCATCTCCGAATTATCATCGCGGCACGGATTTACAAAAATTTTCATCAGGCAATGCCTTAAGGGTGATCGTAATAGCCTTACAGCTGATACCATTAGAAAAGAATATAAACAACTGGTAAAGAAAGTAGAAACCGCATTAAACCACTAATATATGCTTAACTCTCCGTACGAATTATTTAACAATCAATACGGTGTACGCTTGAGCTACATTGTAAGTGATGTAGATAAGCGTCATGCCGAGAGTGTGGCTTTATTAAGCTACAGTGCATATAAACTGCGTTCTCACCGTAAGGAAGGTTTCAGGATTAAAGAAGGAAGGGGCCCTGGTAATGAAGCATTGATAAATTTCTCAAAATTGCCTGTGCAGGAACAAAAGGTGCTGATTGAAAAATGGGGTGATCCTGCTAAAACAACCAAACATCATCAATTTAAAGATTTTATTCTTCCTGATGCTGCAGCGCTTAACTTTTTTAGTGCTTATCGTCTTGCTGACGGTCGGTCGCTACCTAAGGAAGTTATTTTAAATTATACGATGAACGCATCTGTTTTAAACGCATGTCATACCATCATTACCAATAACAATGTAAAACGTAAAACAATGGGTGGTGTAAAAGCTAACATTTGGGAAAAACTGGCCGACTGCGTTATAAACTTAGATAAAAAAGAATTTGCACATGCTTTACCGCCAAATTACCGCCGTTTACAGGAAAAATTTAGAAAGTATAAAAAAGAAGGATATACTGCATTAATACACAGGGGATTTTGTAATGATAACAGCAGAAAGGTAACAGTAGACGTTGAACGTTTGATTTTGAGCTTATACATTGCTCAGAACAAACCTTATGTGGGCGATGTGAGCAATGATTACCTTCGTTTTCTGGCTGGAGACATCGATATTTTTGATTTCGAGACAGGTGAGGTTTTTGACCGCAATCAATTCTGTGAAAACGGACAACCGATTAGCTTAAGTGAAGCCACGGTTTGGAACTACATTAATGAACCTGGCAATAGAATTATTGTGGATAAGTTCAGAAGCGATAGTCTCACGTTTAATAATACACACCGGCCGCATCACCACAGGCATTCACCCAATTATTCTTTTAGTAAAATATCAATGGATGACCGTGATTTACCACGAAAAATGCCAAATGGTAATCGGGTTAAAGCTTACTATGCTTATGATATTACTAGTGGATGTGTAATTGGGGCAGCCTATAGTCAAACTAAAGATAAAGCATTATTTATCGAATGTATGCGCAATATGTTTCATTTCCTTGATAAGAACGGGTATGGCATGCCCATGCAGGTAGAGGTAGAACATCATCTGGTAAATACTTTCAAGGAAGATTTAATGCAGGCTGGAATAGTTTTTCCATTCGTACGCTGGTGTAACCCTGGCAACTCACAGGAAAAGTGGGCTGAAACCGGTAACCGGATTAAAAAGTATGGTTACGAAAAACGTTATCAGGATGGTATAGGTCGTTTTTATTCTCGTTTGGAAGCCAATAAAACCAAAAGCGAGAAAATATTCGATGCGCAGAACGATAACTATAAAGAGAAAACATATTCATATCAGATGCTTGTAGCGGATGACAAAGAAATTATTGAGAAATATAATAATGACCTGCATCCAAACCAAAAAAAATTCAAGGATTTAACGCGGGCGCAGGTTTTGGCAATGTATATAAACCCTCAATTGGCCCGGATAGACCAGGCATTGTTACTACGGTACATTGGCAATGTTGTGGCTACGAGTATCAGAAGAAGTCAGTATGTACAAGTGCAATATGCCAAGTACGCTTTACCCGATCCTGGAATCATGCAGCGCCTGGCACCTAACAATTATGAAGTGAAAGCTTACTTTTTAGCAAACAACCTCGGAGAAACCGAAAGTGTTTACCTCTACCAAAACGACTTATTTATCTGCAAATGCGATAAAATACAAGCATACAACAGCGCAAATGCCGAATGGACAGAAGAAGATCCGCTAAGGTATTCGAAACAGGCAAGCTATGTATCCAAATTCGATAGCATGGTCAAACAAAGAAAAGAGAGTTTATCAAGACTTAAAATCATCGAAAATACCAATTACTACGGAGAAGAAAAAGTAGAAACAATTGCCGAAAGTGCGGTGCAGCCGAACAAGCTATTTGATTGGCCAGATGAATACGATTACGAAGATTACAACAGATTAGACGCCATAAACGCATTATAATATGATACCCGAAAACATAAAAACTAAAATTGTTGCCGCTATTGAGCGGCAGCGATCAAAATTTGCAAGCGATGCTGCACAGGCAGTGACTTTAGGTATAAATGCCGCACAGCTTAACCGTATAAAAAAGGGAGACATTCAAAATGTGCTGAGCCATGGAAAATGGATCAATATCGCCCGGAAACTTGATGTACAATTAACTGATGCGCCAACCTGGGTAACCGCAAAAACCAATGTTTTTCACTTTGTATATACCCAGCTCGAAACTTGTCAAAATAATTCTCTGTCGGGAATATTATGCGATATGGCTGATATTGGAAAAACCTATACCGCCCGCCAATATGTTAAAGAGCATCAAAACTCGGTGTATGTAGATTGTGCCCAGGTTAAAAGCCGTCAGAAATTAATTCGCTATGTAGCTCGGGAATTTGGAGTAAACCATACCAGCAGATATACAGATGTATATAACGACCTGATTTATTATCTGCGCAGCATTGATAAACCCATTATTGTACTCGATGAAGCCGGCGACCTGGATTACCCTGCCTTTTTAGAGCTAAAAGCTTTGTGGAATGCAACCGAGCGGTTTTGCGCCTGGTACATGATGGGAGCAGAAGGACTTGAAGCTAAAATAACCAGGAATAAAGACCTTAAAAAAGTGGGTTATACCGAAATATTCAGCCGTTTCGGCAATAAGTATCAGCAGGTGGTACCCCAGGGGAAAGAAGCGAGGGAAGATTTTATCAGACGCCAGGTGGCGATGGTAGCAAAAGTAAACGGAGCAATTGATATCCAGAAAATCTATGCCAGAACAGGAGGGAGCCTGCGCCGTGTATTTACTGAAGTTCAAAAATTAAAAGCAGTATAAAATGAATTTAAAAAGAGCATTAAGCGGTGCCGAAGTAAAAACCATGAAATTTAAAACCATGGATTTTACAGGTGGATGGCTGGATTTGCTGGGTAAACCAGAGCCTGCCGGTTGCTGGTTGGTATGGGGCAACTCCTTTAACGGTAAAACACGTTTTGTACTTACCTTATGCAAATACCTCACCGCTTTCGGAAAAGTAGCCTATGATAGTTTAGAAGAAGGTTTCTGTAAAGACATGCAGGATGCATTGATCGATGTAGGCATGGAAGATGTTAAAAACAAATTTCAGTTTTTAGGTAAGGAAAGTATTCCTGATCTGGTTACCAGACTCGATAAACCTAAAAGCGCAGCCATAGTGGTGATAGACAGTTTGCAGTATTCAGATCTCAACCTCAAATCGTACAAAGAACTGCGCGCCAGGTTCCCTAAAAAACTATTCATCATCATTAGTCATGCCGATGGTAAAGAGCCTGAAGGCCGGGTGGCAAAAAAAATTAAATATGATGCAGCTAAAAAGATCAGAATAGAAGGCTACCGTGCTTTTTCACAGGTACGCGGAAAAGGATCGGCACATTATGATATATGGCCTGCAGAAGCTGCAAGGTACTGGAACGAATTAACCTGATCAAAAATGGAAAACTTTAACCAGCACATCAAAGAGATGTCGCAGCATTTGAACATAAGCAAGGAAGAAGTTCATAACCTGTTTCTGGATCTGGCAGACGAATTTTTAATGGATTATGCCGGTAATGCAAATGCTGCTAAAATCTGGAAAGCAACACCTGAGTTTTGGTTCTGGTGGCAGCAAATGTGGCGAAACCGCGATAAGATGATTCTGAAGCGATACCCTGAACGGTTAACCGGTAAAAATACATTAAGCCTTTATTCGGTATGGCAAAATCCGAAATACAACGACATAAAACCAACCTGTGTGGTTTACGAAGCCTTTATACGCACTTTAAAACAAAAGAAAATTTTACTTAAACAACTCATATAACTATGGAATTACAACAAATTGAAAAGCTGCTGAAATATTACAACAACAGTGAAATAATGGTAACTAACGATATGCATCCGCACTTTAATGCTGTAGGAGATGTGATTGGGGGTGAAGAAACAGGACTTAAAATAAAACGTTTCGATACCCAGCAAATCTTTTTTGTACAGGCGGCCGACATTAAGATTACCAAGCGAAAATAAGCCCTGAAATCCCGGATAAATATAATTAACCTGATAAATATAAAAGAAAATGCAAAACACATCAATCAACATTAACGAATTAAGCACTGCCCAACTGGAAAAATTACTTGCAGATAAAAAGAAAGCTGAAAAACAGCAGCGCATGGCAGAAAAAGCCGCCTACGAAAAAGATAAAGACAGCACTATCGAAGTACTCTGGGATGAAGCCAATGAACTGGCACTGGCCACAGCAAGGTTTAAAAATAAACTGCATACCATTATGGATCTGCAGGCCGAGAAACTGAACCAATATGGTGGCATTAGAGGTAATAGCAAAGGAGGTTTTGCGATTGTACACAGCAGTGGTGCTAAAAATATTACCCGCCGTAGAGATACTGATCGTTTCTGGGATGAACGTGCAACAAAGGCTGTTGGTTTAATTAGAGATTTTTTGAGTGATACCGTGAAAAAAAGAGACGCGCAGCTCCATGATATTTTAATGAGTTTCCTGGAGAGAAATGTTAAAGGAGATTTAGAATATGCCAAAGTGATGGATCTGCTTAAGCATGAAGATAAATTTAACGATGTGCGCTGGGTAAATGGTTTACAACTAATTAAAGAAAGTTATAGCCAATCGTTTAAAGCCTTTGGTTACGAATTCAAAAAAAGAAATCAAACCGGTAAATGGGAGAGCCTGAGCCTTAATTTTTCAAGTCTTTAAACCTGGTTATGATAAATAACGCGACTACAGAAATCATACCTTCCATTTTAGCATTTGGAATCATCTTTATCATTGGTATGCTTATGGACTACCTGAGTGGGAAAAAGACATCAAAAGGTATTGAACGCATAGATGATACCTAAAATAGAAATAGCTTAAAAAACAGCATTTATAGCTCACACATAACAATAAATCACATTTAATAAATTAATACCATGGCAAAACAGCAATTTAAATTACGGAACCAGGATGTTAAAACCTATTTCGACGATTTGTGCAGGAAATACCCGGAGTGGCGGTTAGATGCCCTTGAAGAGAAAACGGCACAACGTTTCTATATTAGTCCACGTACAGTTAGGGCAATCTTAAAGGGCGAAGGCAATTACGCCCTTTAAGTGTTGTTTAAATTAGCTTTTAAACCGCATTAAGGCATGTATCATCGCTAAACTGTTCATGCCCTTAAGCCAAATTTTTAAAATTCAATCGGCTATTCTAAAGTAATTTTCTTCGTTGAGTATTTAGGAGCAGTTACTTTATAAACCATAGTCGAAAAAGTAAGTTTATAGATCGAAATATCTACAACACCGGCTTCTTCATCCTCAATTACATTTTCTTCTGCTAGCTGTTGCAGGGCGGTAAATGAATTGCCCTTTAAAAATTGCAGCCCATCTGCAATATGATCAATCAGATCAATCTCTGCCAATCCATCACTATTTCCTGTAGTACCCAGAATATGGTCAGCAAAACCATCTCTGGTATATAGTTTTACTTCAACTGTGGCAATCCCTTCTTGTCGGTGTTCCACCATAGTGGTCCATTGTATTGGTAAAATTTTAATCAAACAGGCGGTATGGTAATGAGTATAATTTTCGTTGCCTGGGCCAAACTGTTTACGGTGTAAATCAACATATTCAATCCCTGTTATAGCGGTAAGTTTATCTCTTACCGCCAAAAATAATTCCTTCCGTGGTGTCATAATTTTTGTCTCTTTTTAAGTGGTTTAACACAATGCCCTGTATTTATAATGGCATTGTGTTGTGCAAGTGTTTTTGCGATAAGCATCATTAATAGGTAGCCTCTATATGTAAACTGTTCTCGTCAGTAAACCTCAGCTCCTTTACCTTCATCCTATCGTATTCAAAATTCTGTTTGGCCTCAATCAGCATGGCCGTTGCATTCTCTCCGTTTAAGAGGTTTAAAATGCCTACCCCAAGTTCAGGGTATTGCTTGTACTCGCCTTTTTCGGCGATTAGAATGTGTTTTTGGTGCAACTCGTCTGAGAAGCCTACAAGGAAATCTCCTTGTTCCAATTCTAAGTCTGTGTTAAATATTAAGTCTTGCATGTTTTAATTATATCAGCAAATCTCTATCAAATTTAAGTCTTCGTGAAAACAGGAATCAGGCATTGTAGGCACACTTTACAAGGCTTGTTAAATAAAATACAATGCCTGATACCCAATTTTTTTAGCCCCCAAAATCGTTGCAGTTTTGTCCTAACAACGGGGGATAAACACATCAACTCCCGATAAAAATCAAAGAGAAAAATGGCAGACTGGATTAATGTAGCTCAAAAACAAATAGGCGTAGAAGAGTATCCAAAAGGAAGCAATGGCGGTAAACAAGTAGAGGTTTATTTAAAAGCGGTTGGGTTAGGTAAGGGTTACGCATGGTGTATGGCTTTTGTGTATTGGTGCGTGCTTCAGGCTTGCACGGCAAAAGGAACAAAAATGCTACTGAAACGTACCGGCGGTGTAAACGATCAGTATATCGCCTGCAAAAACTTAGCCGTAAGCACACCTCAGGCGGGTGACATATTTATCATGCTTAACCCGAACGGTACCGGACATACCGGCTTTGTTGAAAAGGTACTCGATAATGGGATTATACAAACCATTGAAGGAAATACAAATGCCGACGGATCGAGAGAAGGATATCAGGTGGCCAGACGTACCAGAAATATAAAAACCATTAAAGCATATATCAGATTAAATGGAGCGGTTTAAAATAGTTTTTTTCGGGTTGATTGTACTTTGTTTGCAGATGGCTTGCCGAACCAGGCAGGTTGCCACAAACGAGGTATCAAAAACCAAAACCGTTATCAGGATACAACGCGATACGATTTTAAAAACAGATCCGGACAGCAGCTTCTATAAGGCATGGATTGATTGCATTAATGGCAAACCCGTTCTCAAACCGAACAGCGAAACAAAAAAGGCAGGTAATTACCTCCATGTTCCAAATGTAAAAATAGAAGGCAACGATCTGAGTGTAGACTGCTATGCAGTTGCACAAAAACTATTTAAAACCTGGCAGCAGGAATACATAGAAGAGCACGAAACAGTATCCACTATAAGGTACCCCATTAATGTGTCGAAACCTTTAACGTGGTGGCAGAAAATACAGATTTATCTGGGAAGGATAGCGCTTTTACTCAGCGTGGTGTACCTGGTTTATCGCTTAATCAAACAAAAATTAAAAATAAATTAAATAACGTTAAAATGAATTTACCTTCAGTAAAATTTAACATTCAAAACGGCGGTTTATTACAACAGCCAGCAACAAGCGATAAAGTTATCGGCCTTATTGCAACCGGTGTAGCCGTAACAGGAACTTCGGACCTAACACTTGATACCTCGTATCAGTTATTCAGTTTAAGCGATGCAGAAAACATCGGAATTGTAGCAGGCGGTGCCAACGATTTTATCTACAAACAGTTAGAACAGTTTTATACCGAAGCTGGCCAGGGTGCCGAGTTATGGTTAATGCTGGTGTCGGCAGCAACCACTTATACCGAGATGCTCGATGTAACCAAAGCACACGCTAAAAAATTACTTGCCGATGCAGGTGGCGCAATTCGTGTGTTGGGTGCTTTGAAAAAATCGACTGGTAGCGAAGTAGCTGTAGAAGGCTTAGATGGCGATGTGCATACTGCAGTAGTTAAAGCGCAGGCTTTGGCCGACTATTACGCTGAAAAGTATATGCCTGTACGTGTAATTATTTCTGGTAACAATTACAGTGGAACCATTGCCGATTTAAAAGATTATACCACAACTGCATTTAACAGGGTAGCTTGCCTTTTGGCCAATACCGATGCCACTAAAGTAGCTTCAGTTGGTTTAGCATTAGGTCGCTTGGCAAAAACACCTGTACAAAGAAACCTAGGTCGTGTAGCCGATGGTGCAGTAGAAAATCTTACCGCTTATTTTACAAATGGCGAAAAGGTAGAAAGCCAGCAAGATGCCTGGGATGCCATTTATAACAAGGGTTACATTTTTTTGAGATCATTTGTAAGTAAGAGCGGTTACTATTTCAGCGATGATTTGACTTTAACAAGCGAAACAGACGATTTTAACAGTTTAGCACGTGGTTTGGTATTGGATAAGGCGATTATTTTAGCCTACGCATCATTAGTAAATAACTTATTGGATGAGGTTGAAGTTGCAGCTTCAGGCGCAATCCATCCGGCAGTTGTAAAAAGCTGGCAAAGTCAGGTCGAAAATGCCCTAAACACCATGGTTGCCGCTGGTAACTTATCAAACGCAGAGGTTTATATCGACGAAAATCAGAACATTTTAAGTACGGGCATTATGCAGGTTGTAATCAAATTACAGCCGGTAGGATATGCTAAGCAGATTACCGTAAACATTGGTTTTACCACAACAATTAATAACTAATATGACTTTTGGAAGTAAACAATATTCGTGGAGCGATGTAAGCATCGCCATAGGCGGAAAAATTATCAACGGTGTAACGGAGGTAGAGTACACTGTAAAAAAAGAAAAAGAGGCTCTTTACGGCCGTGGCTCTGATCCGCACGCTATTTTAAGTGGTAAAAACACTTACGAAGGGAAGCTGGGCATTTGGCAGAGCGAACTCGAAAGTTTGGTTCAATCTGCACCCAACCGCGATGTATTATCACTAAAATTTGATGTAGTGATTACCTATGTACCAGAAGATGGTGGTGCTATTGTAGTTGATATTCTTAAAAACGTAGAATTTACGGAAGTAAAGAAAGCCATGAAACAGGGCGATAAAAATATGGTGGTAGACATGCCGATCGTTTTCACAAAAATTAAAACCCAACAATAACCCAATCATGAGTAAAGTTACAACCCAACAGATTGCTGACTGGAAAAAACAGCATGGTGATATCTTCGAAATCAATTTTCAAGATGATAAAACAGGCTATTTACGTAAGCCGAATCGTAAAGAACTTAGTTATGCAATGACTAAAGTTCAATCCAATCCGCTGGGCTTTGCCGAAGTGATTATGCAGAATTGCTGGTTGGGCGGTGATGAGGAAATACGTACGGATGATGCTTATTTTTTAGGAGCAAGTGGCCAGCTCGATAGTTTAATGGAGGTTAAAGCAGCCGAGTTAAAAAAGTTATAGAGGCTTCTAACGGAAGTTTTGAAGCCAACTGGATAGGTTATATCAACACCCAAATGGAATATTATTTGGGTGTTGATCCCGATCAATTAGGTGACGAACAATGGGCAGAAAAATTTGCACAATTACAGGATATAAGAGAAAAGGAAGCCAAAAGTTCCAGTTTCTAATAATGGGATTCCAATAGTAATGTGTTTTTCTGTTCATTTTAAATGAACCAAGCATTATCCTGCATTCATAAAGAGGACAATGCTCACAAGTCAATAATTTATAGCCAGATAACTAAAAAAGAAGCTCCGGTATTTGTACTATTCACAACTGTTTGTATTACTTAACATTATGGGAGTTGATCAAAAGTTGCTATGTCCAGTAATAATTCTAATAAGAAAAGTTTTGCCAGCAGGTAAAAATACCAATAAAAAAATAAAGATAAAATAGATTCAATTATAATGAGCGATATAAGTTTTTCAATTACACTTAAAGATTTAGTAAGTAATAAGCTTAGTCAAGTGCAAGAAAATTTACAAAAATTTAAATCTGGGGCAGACGCGATATTTTCGCAGCTACAAAACAAGATAGATAAGACGAATTCATTAGTTGTGGGTTTTTCTTTTGAGGGGCTGGTTAATAAATATGAGAATATTAAGGGAAAAGTTGAAGAGGTTATTGGCGCACAAAATGCAGCATTCATTGCAGAGAAAGCTTGGGATGGCTTAAAAACGATATACAATAAAGGTGTAGAACTTGAGCAAACACAAATAAGATTCGAATCCTTAACAGGTAGTATTGGTCAGGCAAAAAAAATGCTTGACCAATTAAGTAGCTATTCTGGTAAAAGTCCGTATTCTGGTGACGTACTTACCAAAAGTGCAGAACAGATGTTGAGCTTAGGAATAGCACATGATAAAATAGTTCCGGATATCAAAATGCTTGGTGATGTTGCAATGGGTAATGAAGAAAAATTTGGAACATTATCCGAAACATTTTCCAATGTAATGAGTGCAGGAAAGTTAATGGAAGGCGACTTATCGAAGATAATTGAGCAAGGATTTAATCCATTAAAAGTAATTAGCGAAAACACCGGCATATCAATGGATAAATTAAAATCCAAAATGGAAGATGGGGCCATTTCTGCTGATATGATTAGAGAATCATTTAAGTTGGCGACGACTTCTGGAGGAGAATATCATAGCGTTATTGATGAACTTGCACAGTCAGCTGGCGGTAGATGGAGTACACTAATGAACACACTTTCAAATGTTGCAGGACAAATTGGGTTAAAGCTTGCAACCTGGGTTAGTCCAATATTTGAGATAGGTTCAGTTTTACTTACTTGGATTATTCCTTTTGGTTCAGCAATACTCAATGTAATAAAATGGGTATCAGATTGTACACCATTACTTATATTTCTGGGCTCTGTAGTAATGGCTTTAGGAGGACAATTTCTAATTGCAAATGGCTTAGCTATAGCTCATGCAGTAGTGATAGGGATACTCGATGGAGCATATGGTTTAGCGACTCTGGCTGCCACAGCTTTTAATTTCGTCCTTTCTATGAACCCAATTTCACTAATTATTATTGCTATTGGTGCGCTGATTGCGATTATTATGGTATGCTGGAACAAGTTTGCAGGCTTTAGAGGAGTAATCATGGGGGTATGGGAAGCCGTGAAGGGGTTTGGTATGATGATAGGAGAACATATCATCAATAGGATTAAAGAACTAATTTCCGGCATGACTGGCTTGGCTAAAGCCTTATACTTATTATTTACAGGTGATTTTAAGAAAGCATGGGAAGTAGGTAAAAATGCAATAGTTGATTTATCAGGTGTTAAGTCTATAAGTAAATTAGCTACTGATGGAATGAATGTTGCAAAAAAAGTAGGTAAAGCTTATCATGATGAAGTCTCAAAAGCCACTAAACCTAAGGTGGTAGTTGCTACAAAAACAACTAATGAGAAATTGGAAAAGATGCGTCCTAAGCAGCCCACATCTGATGTTTTTAAAAGTTTATTAACCGATAAAGCTAAAAAAGAACCTTCTAAAGATCAGAATATTACCAACGTCAGAAATAGCAGCAATAGTATTACCGGTGGCGGTACACAAACCTCCCACATCACCATCAACCTCGCCAAAATGCAGGATCAGATCGTAATCAATACCATCAATTCAGGCGAAGGGGCTACCAAAATGCGCCAGCTGCTCGAAGAAGAATTAAACCGTTTACTAGGATCAATTACACTAATGCAAACTGCGTAATGACATTAAATATTAAAGAATTAACGGCGCTGGCCCATCTGAGTTATATCGCTTCGCCATACCAAGGCTTTGATAAAAAGCTTAAAATGTTCAACCTGCCCGATATCAATAACATTGGCAGCACATTAGGTTCGCCTTATTTTATGCAGCTAAGCTTAAAAAGACAAAGTGGCGAAATCATCACCATGCCCAACGAACCGCTTGTTTCGATATCGTTGCAAAAAACGATTGTAGAAACAGCAACCGTTGGCGAGGGAAGAATAGGTACCGTAAAAGAGTATATCTGTACTGAAGATTATGATATCGAGATCAAAGGCGTTTGTATCGGAGAAAATGCAAAGTATCCAACTGAAGAGGTTAAAACCGTAAAAGATCTCTTTCTGGTAAACGAAGCCCTTGAAATACAGGAAAACAATTTTTTCGAGCTTTTTGGTATCAATAAAATTGTGCTTAAAAGTTTTAAACTCGAAGAAATGGTTGGGCAGGAAGGGGTACAAAAATATACCATCAGTGCAGTAAGCGATATGCCTTTCTTCGCTGAGTTATCAGAAAGAGGCAAATTTATTAACGAATCAGTAACAAAAGCACTAAATAATGTTCGTCTTACAGGGGTACTTTGAAATAGGAATTTATAAATTCAGAGTGATAAACAACATCGAAATTACTCGTTCGGTAGATGAAATTACCGATACCGCGGTAATTAAAATGCCAACCAAATTTTTGATTAAAGAGGGATCTGGAAAAGCAGTATATGTAGAGGAAGCAATCAAAAAAGGCGATCCCGTTAAAATTGTACTGGGTTATAAGGATAAACTGGAAAGAGTGGAATTTACCGGCTATGTAGACCGCATTAAATGCACTACACCGATAGAAATATACTGTGAAGATGCCACCTGGCTGTTAAAACGTAAAGCTTCTTCATTTAGTAAAAGTAAAACAACTCTAAAAGAAGTGCTCGAAAACATTGTGAGTGGTACAGCTTTAAAATTGGCCGGGAATATCCCTGAAATGGCGCTAAATAAATACCTCATCAAAGATAAAAATGGTGCTCAGGCCCTGAAACAGATTAAGGATGAATTTAAAGAGATCTATAAAATTTACCTCAATGATAAGGGCGAACTGTACTGTGGTCTGCAGGAGTTGAACAATGTAAACCAAAAGGCCAGCTATGATCTTAACTATAACATCATTGAAAATAAACTCGAATTTAAAAGTGGCGACGATAGAAAGGTAAAGATCATTTGTGAAGGATGCGCCAGGGATAATAAAAAGATAACGGCTACGCGCGGAGATAAAGACGGAGAAGAATTTAAGTTCAACAGCAAGGTGGTTACCGATCAACAGTCGATAGATAAGCTGGCAGACGAATACCTGAAAATTGCAAAATATGGTGGCTACAGCGGAGACATCACCAGTTTTTTACTTCCCGTTGCCGCACCCGCAATGGCTGTCGAAATTTTCGATAAAAAACACCCCAATCGTGAAGGGAAATACTTCATAAAAAAAGTAGTAACTACTTACGGTACGGGTGGCGCGAGGCGAACAGTGAGCATTGGCAATAAACTAACCACCAACAAAAAGTAATGATTGAAGAGATCGCAAAAAAAATAAAACTGCTGGGCAAACAGGATACCGATACCACCATCATGATAGTAAAGACAGTGGATAAAAAAGAAGGTACCTGCACCTGCGATGAAGGTGGAGTTTTACATACTGATGTAAGGCTCTCGGCCATTATTGATGAGAAATTGCAAAAATATTACCTCTTTCCGAAAGTGGGCAGCACTGTGTTGGTAACGCCTATCGATGCTGATTATAACATGCAGTTTATATCGGCAATAAGCGAGCCGGAAGAAATGGTTTTACAGATCGGGGAGGTAGTTTTTGAAATCAATAAAGACGGTTTTTTACTGCAGAAAAATAACGAAACGCTAAAAGCCCTGATGATTGATTTAATCAAAGAAATTAAAGCAATGAAGTTTACAACCAATGCAGGCCCTACTATCGCCCTGGTAAATACACCGCAGTTTTCTGCTATAGAAAACCGTTTCGAACAATTTTTAAAAGATAATTAAAATGGCTTTAAACAAAAACAGATTAAAATCTAAAATCATAGCCGCTTTTGAGGCAGAACAAACCGAACAGGAAGATTATGTAGCTAGTTTAGACCGAATAGCGGATAAACTTGCCCAATGCATGATTGATGAAATTAAGCAGTTAACCATCACCTATAACAGCGGTTTGCTTGCGCCAAACGGAGCAGTATCAGGCACCTTTAACACAACCTTAAGCTAATGGACGAATTTATTAAACAACATGTTGGCGAATTAATTACAGCAGTTATTGCCGCTTTTGGCGGCTGGTTTTTTCAACGGAATAAACAAAAGGCTGAGCTGCAGGCCAACGAAATCGATAACGCAGATAAAGTTTTAAGGTATTACAGGGAAATGGTTGATGATCTGGGGCTTCGGCTTAAAGAGGCAATACTGGAGCTAAACAAAACAAAAGAAATGGTTAAAGAACTCGAAGAGAAAGTGGAAGCATTGACTGAGGAATTGAAAAAGCATAAAAAGTTAAATAATACGAATCATGACTAAGGAAGCCCTACATAATCAATCGGTTCTGGATTTTGTTCTTAATCATACTGGCAGCATCGCTGCGGCTATCGACTTCAGTTTCGATGCGGCTATTTCGATCACCGACGACCTTCAGGTTGGCAACAGTTACCCACTTAGCGGCGAGCTGCTGGCAGACTCCGATATTTTAAACTACTACATCAGTAATAACTATAAACCCGCAACAGCAACCCTTATTGATACCGATTACGGAATTGGAGAGATGAGGATTTTAAGCACTTTTATTGTAAGATAATGGCAAGAAGTATAGAACAAATTCAAAATGAAATTATTAGTGCTAAAGAAAGTAACTCCGATTTAGCCGAACTAACCAGTACCAGTAAAACAGCAGTTTGGAGACTGATAACCTTTGTTATAGCTTTTTCCATTTATGCTCTCGAAAAACTGTTCGATATTCATAAAGCAGAGACTGATGATAAAATCTCCTTGCTAAAACCGCATACTGCAAGATGGTACCGCCAAAAGGCACTGGCTTTTCAATATGGTTATCCCCTGGTTACCGATTCGGATGTTTACGACAATAGTAATGTTAGCGAAGACCAGTTGGAACTGAGCAGGATAGTGAAATATTCGGCTGTAACAGAATCAGATAACGGTACTGTAATTGTTAAAATCGCGACTGAAAACGATGGTGTACTGAGCCCGATAAGCGATGTGCAAAAAACAAGCTTTGAAACTTATATCCGTGAAATCAAGGATGCCGGGGTAAACATTAACACCATAAATTTTTTACCAGATAAACTGTATCTGAACATGACGGTTTATTTCAGCCCGTTGATTTTGGATGCTCAGGGCAACAGTATAATAAGCGGTGGCAAGCCTGTAGAAGAGGCCATAACTCAATATCTTAAAGAACTGCCATTTAACGGCGAACTGATATTGGCGCATCTGGTCGATCGCCTGCAGGAAGTGGAAGGCGTTCTGATTCCACAGGTAGATAGTGCACAAAGCAGCTGGATCGAAGAGAACATCGATTCGTCTACTTATGGAGCACCGGTAGCCATTATTGCCAAGGTTATCCCAACATCGGGATATTTTGAAGTTGTGAATTTTGATAATATAAAATATGTGGTATACGATAGATATAAATAAACTCGTCATCCTGCTTATTCCCACTTTTCTTAGGAAACCTGTCTTTGTGGCATGGTTACAGGCTTTGGTAGCACCTATTATAACGCTCCATCAGCAGTGGTACAATAAAAGGCTAGATAACCTGTATAAGTTGGCCCACAATGGTCAGGTGTGCCATTTGCGCGCCGCTTTGAATGATACTTTCGATCCCGACCAAAGAAGGATCAAGATTGCCAATGGGAATAAATATCAGCGAAGGTACATTTACACCAGTGGAGAACAGAAACAGAAATACTTAGGAATAAATTATCTGATGCAGGTAGGGGATTACGCTGATACCGGCATTGATTTTAGAGTTGTAGTACCTCAGGATTTCGATCTGGTAAACAATATATACCAGTTAAAAGCAATGATAGATTTTTATAAACTGGCGGGCAAACGCTATAATATTGAAAAAGAATGAATCAAATAAATTTACAGCAAACCGGTGGTTTCCCACTCGAAACAGATACACTGGATTTTATGCAAACCGCATACACAGCATTGCAGGCTATTACTGCATTGGGTGGCGATAATTACATCTTATCAGGTTGCGCAACCACCGGAACTACGGTAGCCGATGGTTATATCGTAATTAACAATGAAGTATTACCTTTTAAAGGAGGTTTACTTCAAACTAATATTGTTATTCGTGAAGATAAACAAACACGCCCTTTCGAGAACGGACAGGTTAAAGATGTATTTTTTACCCGTTACGCCTCTTTCGGTACCGGAACAAATGCCATTGCCTGGGCAAGCCTTTCACGTTTAAAAAACCTTACCGCCTTTAAAGATCTGCCTTCACAGGTTAGCTCGGCAATTGACTTTGATACAACAGACAGTTTAGCAACCTCAAGAGCAGTAAAAACTTTAAACGATAAAATTAACAGCCAGTTTCCTGCAGGAGCCATTGTAATATGGAGTGGTGCAATTAACGCAATTCCAATAGGCTGGGCATTGTGTAATGGTCAAAATGGTACACCAAATTTAATCGATCGCTTTGTTTATGGAGCTGGAGGATCCCGAGCTGTTGGTCCCGGTATTGGTGGTTCTGAAACCCATACTTTAACTATTGAGCAGATACCAGCACACCATCATCAACTCATTGGTGGAAATATCGGGCAAAGTTATACCGCTGACCGTGGTAGTGGACGAAACTCAGTAGATGCGACTAATCCTTTTACTACAGATACAGGGGGCGGTATGGCACATAACAACATGCCTCCATTTTATGTACTGGCTTACATTATGAAACTCCAAACGGTGGATTTATAGTTGACATCATATAATGGAGAAAAATAATTAACACCAGCGCAGGCATTTGATATTATTTATCAGGCTACTGCAGCCTTACCATTAAGCCGTGCAGACAGTCGCTTATAATATCATGCCTTTAAGGTATTCGCGCAATTGTTGCCAGAGGAAGAACAAAGCGCATTTCAAAACTGAAACACCGAAATAGATGTATCGCATTTCTCAAAAAAATAAAAATGGCAAAACAAACTTTAAATACAGTAAAAAACTGGTTTAAAACCGGTTTAAAACCTACCCAACAACAATTTTGGGATACCTGGGATAGCTTTTGGCATAAAGACCAGGTGATTCCTGCAAGTTCCATCGAAAATCTGGATGTCCGTTTTGATGAAAAGGCTGATGAAGAAGCTTTCGAAACTCATCTTAGTGATCTCAACGCCCATAATATTGGCAATCTTTCGATACCTGCTGGTTCAACGAATACTTTAACGGGGAGTAGCACACGTGCGAACCTTTTTTACAATACCGGCGATCAGGTACTTTATATTCATGATGGGGTAGAATGGCGACCGGCAGTAGAAGCTGATTTAACTCAGTTTTATACTAAAGAACAGATAGATTCATTACTTGTTGTATCTGCGCCAGCATTTAGTGTCTCTAATGGTTTGACAAAGACCAATGATGTTATAAAATTAGGTGGTGATCTAACGGAGCCAATGACTATCATTGGTTCAATGGGAACTAATAGTCCATCTATTTCCATTATGGATATGGGCACATACTCAGCCACAGGGGTGGCTGTAGGGTTTGATAATAATAGAGCTGGTGTAAGTGTTCAAAAAGGGCTAAATGGAGCTAACCTCGCAGAATTTAATTTAACGGCTGTGGAAGGTGAAAATATCTCAACATCATATCTAGGTATAGGCGGTAGGACTGATGGCTATTTTGTTGTAACAGATAACATTAAGAGCAAAGGTATCCGTTATAACTCCGATTATTCAAATAACTGGGATGCCAGTGATGAAAATATTTTAATAACAAAAAAGTATGCAGATAACTTAGCCAGCTCTATGAGTAATGGGCATGCAAAACTAAATGAAAATAATTATTACGGTGGTATCAATTCTACTTCTGGTTATTGGGAAACGTATGATGGTGATGATGGTAAAGGTCTTCGCATATTGAAAGATAGTATTACCTATACTCATGGCGATAGATATATTCAAGAAATAAAATTTTCTCCTTTAACGGGGAATAGTGCTGTTAAATTCCAGGATAAAGATGGTACTATTGCCTTATTAAGTGATGTTACCGAAGCAGGTTCGGGCTATGCCAAATTATCGGGCGGAAATCAATTTGAAGGAAATCAGGAATATAGGGATGGAAATAAAGTTTCATATGTAAATGGGGGACTATTTTATACATTCAATCCAGCAAACCAAATGCAAGCTGCTTTTACAGAAGAAGGTTTAGGTGTAGCGAGCATGTCTAATGGTACTACAACCAATTTAAGGTTGGGATTTTTAGAAAATAATTCTGCGCGTTTATCTTTACCTAATGTCAGTGGAACACTTAGTATCACTGAAAAATCAGTAAGAATATCTAATTCTAGCTTTATTGTAGATATGACCAAAGATATCGAACTAATAGATGCATCTGCTAGTGATGTAGAAGTAAATTTGCCTCAACTGTCTGGTAGTCTTCCTCATCAGGGAAAGCAGGTCATCATAAAGAGAATTGATAATCATAACCAATCTAACTATTTGGTAATTGTTAAATCAGATCCAATGAATGTCATAGAGGGCGAGCTTACTAAAGTACTTCCGCAACAGTGGAATTATATTATTTTGGTCGCCATAAGTAATTATTGGATCGTTACCAACTATTATGCTACTCAAAGCCTTAATTAAAACCGATTACTGTAATCGACTCTACAAATGACAGTAATGTTAATCTACATCGCCTCAAATAATTAAACAATGGCAAAACAAACTTTAAATGCAATAAAAAACTGGTTTAAAACCGGTTTAAAACCAACCCAGCAACAATTTTGGGATACCTGGGACAGCTTTTGGCATAAAGACCAGGTGATTCCTGCAAGTTCTATTGAGAATCTGGATGCCCGTTTTGATGAAAAAGCAGATAAAGAAGCATTTCAAAGCCATTCAAACGATAACAATGCGCATAATATTGATGATCGCCTGGCTAATAAGGCAAGTATAAATCAGTTAGAAACAGAAGTAACTAAAAGGGTAGATGGAGATAATTATTTGCAAAGTCAGGTTGATGAACTTTTTAGCAGGCCGTCCGGATCATTAGAAGTAGTAAGGGCGCTAGATAATAAAATATTAGGCGCTATTGATTTTAACGGAAATACCGGGTTAAATGTTGCTAGCCCTGAAGAGAATGGACAGGTTGCCAATAAAGAGTATGCCGATCAGAAGGAAATCAATGCAAAAAATTACGCTGATTTAGTTGCAACAGATGTTTTGAGGTATGCAGGTGATTGGGATGCAGGTACCGGACAATATCCAGCATTTGGCACCGGTACAGATGGTACCGTTAGGCGTGGCGATAGTTTTGAAATCAATGTTGAAGGAATAATTGATGATAAAGAGTACGAGGTTGGCGATCAGTTACGAGCTAAAATAAACGCCCCGGGTCAAATCGCAGCAAACTGGGGTAGTAGCCAGGTAAATACCCAGCAGGCTACGGAAACACGTACTGGAATAGCAAAGGTTGCAACCGTCGCTCAGGCAATTGCCAAACTTAGTGATACCGAAATGATGACACCTGCTAAAATTGGTGCAACAATCGCAGCCGAAAAGAAATGGTTTAAGTTTCAAATCGCGATGACAGGAGAAACCGAACAGGCTATTTTGATGGAATACTCAGGCCAAATCAATTCAAGTCTTCTAGGAGGATGTAATGCGCTTAAATTAAAGATCGGTTTGAATGGTCTATATCCTGATAATGCTCAGGCTTACCCATTTATATTTAATGCTGGCGACAGGGTGTTCTTTACATTCAACTATGATGATGTAATGTTTGCTAAATGCAACGTAATACTTAAAGGAAAATATAATTAATTATGGCAACTTATAATTGGAAATACAAGGGTGGCTCATTTATAAAATATTATGATAACACTGGTCTATTTGTAGCAAATTCAGATGATGATGTTAAGCCTGATAATATTGGTTATGTAGCGCTTTTTGGAAATGATGAAACTGGTAATGGTTCCAGAAATAAACCATGGAGAACAATCTCTAAAGGATGTTCAACTGCTATTGGAGAGATGATTATTGTAGGTTCCGGAGTTTATCGAGAAACTGTACAGGGATTTTTACCGAGAATATGTGGCGATGGTGATGTAATATTAGATGGAACTGGATTAGATTATTGTGTTTCAAATGATAGTGGGGGAAATAATTGTGTAGTAATAGATGTGACAATGAAAAACGCAATTTATTATGCATCAAGAGGCCCAAGTAATTACTATAGATGTCGAGTTGAAAACACTGGAATAAGTAATTTTTATGGCACAGATAATATTTTCACTAATATAACAGTATACAATGGCAACAACGCATTGTATCCTGCTCAAAGAAGCCCATCAACTAAGAACAATACTTTTGTTGATTGTAAATTTTTAAACCTATTTGACAATTTCACGAATGTCGATCCCTTTAATATTCACAGCAATATTTTTAAGCGATGCAATCTGCTTATGGATATAGGATCATGTGCAATGAAGTATTCAATTTTGCAAGAATGCAACGTTGCCTTAGCCTATGCTAAGGTTCCTAACACGCTTTATCCAACAACAGAGGCAGGATGGACTAAAATCGATAGTTTGCAAGATTTAAAGGATCTCTTTGCAATAGTTCACCCTTCCCTTGATATTAATGAATATTTTGAAAATTGTATCGTTGCCGATCCAAAATTTAACAATATTGAAATTGGTGACTATTCCTTAGCGTTTGATAGTCCTGCTAAAAATGCTTCATATTTTGGTACTTATATTGGAGCCAAGTCCATTGGGTATCCTATTAAAGCTCGGGCAATTGAAGCTGAAAGCGATTTTGATTTTTCAACTGCAGTCAATCTAAGTATTACAGATAATAGCATTATGCTAATTAATCCTGAAATAGACGCAAGTATAGAAACGAAGGTTACAGCAAACTTAAAAGGTAGAGAACTAGCAGAAGCACCAATTTTCGGTTTTAACGCAGATAGAAGTGGTCAATATATTGATAGTTTAGCTGATCTTAGTGAAGAAACGATTTCAGTTGGAACAAGTCTTAAAGATTTAACACCCTATATCGTTGAAGTGGCTTCAATTATCCTAAATGGTAATATATATCAGCCAGGAGAAAGATTTACAACAAAAGATGTATTGGACTTTTCTTCTGATGGAGGAGGTGTATGCAGAGAAATATTAGAAGCGCCGCAAAGACATACCATAATGGCCAGGTTTAGCAATGGTGGTGCTTCAAAAAGTGTTAGTGATCCCCTGGTTGTTGGATATTGGTATTACCCAATTTCTGGAACAATAAATTATAACGGTGTAGAATACTTTCAAAAGTCGTTTAAAGCGATTGATACCAATAGTTTCACAACTCCTGATAGCGGTGTTTTAGTCGAAGCCTTCACCAATGAAGAATATCAGCACTATGAACCCGGTATTGCATTTTCTAGTAATAATGTTGGTAATGTGAGAACAGGAGAAATTTTGCGTGGTAATGGCGATCCTGATTATGTAAGGGGTACTGCATTTGAATTTCCTATCAATGCCCGTTTCATCCAGTTAAAATACATCATCAGGGTTAAAAACTTAAAACCTTAATTTATGTATAGCGTTGAAAGCGGTCAGATTATACCAAACGCGCTCTATAAAGTTATAGGCGATAAAAATGTATTTACGCCGATAATGAATATCATACAGGTGAATTTTTTAGGGGCATTGATGGTGTTAAAGAGTTTGTTTTTACTGGTGATGGTATAGGGCTCTTAATTGAAATATCAGAGATAAAGTCAGGAACAATCCTTTTTAAGCAAACTCATAGTGATCTTTCTTTTCCTTTAGCGGCTACGGGAATAAATGGCATGGCGATACAATTTAAACTTACAGAAGCTGAAAAGGTCGTGAATGAGGAAACTAAGTTGCTCGGGATGTCTATAACTTTTAAAGATTATCCTTCCCATGTATATCTCATTAACGAAACGAGGTTTTCATTCAATCCAGATTGAAAATTGCTAACATCAATTCAGGTATCATTTAATCTTATCTAAAGAAAAATACGGAACGAAAGTTTCGTTACTCGCTTTAGGATAAACTACATCACTTTTAACACGTGTAAGTGATGATCAATCAATAATAAACTACATCAAAACTATTGGCATCGCCTCAAAAATTAAACAATGGCAAAACAAACTTTAAATACGATAAAAAACTGGTTTAAAACTGGTTTTAAACCAACGCAACAACAGTTTTGGGATACCTGGGACAGCTTTTGGCATAAAGACCAGGTGATTCCTGCAAGTTCTATTGAGAATCTGGATGCCCGTTTTGATGAGAAGGCTGATCAGGAAGCTTTCGAAGCACATCTTAATGATCTTAATGCGCACAATATAGGTAACCTCTCTATCCCTGCCGGACCAATTAATACTTTAACAGGAAGCAGCACGCGCGCAAACCTTTTTTACAATACTGTTGAGCAGGTACTTTACATCTATAATGGTGTGGTGTGGGAACTAGCAACAGAAACAGATCTAACGCAATTTTACACTAAAGAAGAAATCAATGTACTGTTAAGTGGAGACTCTGGCCCTTTGGAAGGTAAATTTATTAAAGCAAGTCCTGTTGATGCACAGTTGGCTGATATTAAAATAACAGGTAGTGGTACTTTTGGTACAACAGCTTACACACAAATACAGAATGCTTCAATTTCTTTATCAACAGGGGCTGCAGGAGGAAGTTTTAATACTACAGGATTTTCATTTGGAGGGGCGACAGGGAGTTTTGGGCTAAGTCCATCCTCCCTTAATGGTAGCAATAACTCCGGTAGTTTTTCTGTCAATTCTGAATCGGTCAACTTGAACTCTTCTGGTAAATTAGTAACGTTAACTTCCTCATATTTATTTATTAATGATGGCTCAACAGGCAAAGGGTTTACTTTTACTCCAAATAAATTAATATTTAGAAATTCCGGTAATGTATCTAGCCGGATTGATATTGATGAGTCATTAACTGAATCAGTTATCTACAAACTTCCAGCAAGCTCGGGAACATTAGCTTTAGAAAGTTATGTAGATGAAGTCGTCAATAAAAAAGCCCTTCCGATTACAGTTTCCGGAACAGAAGAATATGTACTTCCCTGGGATGACGAACGTAAAACACTTTTTGGAGCCTATGGCGATTTTAGCGTTTGGTTAAATGGTAGTTTAGAACAGGTACCGATCACATTTACTACAGGAGAAGATGGTAAGCCAAACGAATACCGATTCACATTGAGCGGAATCGACGCACTGATATTGATCAAATAAAACACAGATGAAAAAATATTTAATAATTGCTTTTATTGCCCTTGGCTTTTCAGCAACAGCCCAGCAATCCCCAACAAATAAAACCCGGTCTAATAACGATTTTTCGCAGGTAGATAACTATTTAATCGGATTGAAACGCTTGGGTATTCCTACAAGCGAAACCGACAATTTAGATGCTGCGGGCTTACCGCAGAATACAATGAAACTAATTTATAATACTACTTTGGGTAAACTAAGGGTTTATAATCCTGTTGCAGGAACTTGGGCAGATGCCTCGCCAACTGATTTATCAGGTTATTTGACATTGTCAGGAGGTACAATGACTGGTAACCTAGCCATATCACACTCTAATGGTTCTAGTATGGTTTATAGTGCTGAAAATATTGAAAGTAACACAGGTGCTTATATCAGGAATGCAGGTGGTATCGAATTGCACAGTACTGAAGGTACTAAGTTTGATGCTTGGATTGGAGACTATAGACCGATTAGTGTAACCCCCTACGGTATAAATTTTGATGGTACTTTAAATTTAACAGGAAATTCAAATTTAACAGGTTCTTTAAATGCTATGTCTAGCTTGAATAGAATTGGTGGATATACATTCGATGATAAAGATTTACGGGCTGCTTACAAGTCAGACGGTAGTAATTGGTTGGGTTTTAGATTTCAGCCAGATGATGAAATAATTAATGTAGGCATGTTTCCCTTTAATAGTGCGTTGCAGTTTTATAAAACTGATATTTATGATTCGAATGGAACTAAATTTTTAAAACAAGGTGATGCAATCCCATTTACTGGTAACGTTGATACAAATTTTCCTGGTGTTAATATTGATGATCCGTTCCAGATAGTTGTTAAGGGAAGTGATGGTACAATCAGACAGGCCCAAAAAAATGCTTTATTTACTTTTTCTAACGGTTTGATAGATAGGGGCGCAGGCAGAATAGAATTTGGCGGATTATTGGAGCCCTATGGTATTCAACTTGGTAATTTAGCAGACCCTAAACAACCATGGTTAAGGATGAATGAAGACGCCACTAGTATAGGTCATGGTGATTATGACAGTGGCCCTGCCGGGTTATTACAGGCTTCTTCTTCTGAATCAAAGGCTGATTTAAATCTCTTTGTTGCCGGTTTCCTAGGGCAACGCGGTATTGCTATGAATACTACAGAAACAAACAGAGGCATAGTAGTTAACGATGCTATTGGAGGAGTAGGTTTAGAATACAACGGTGATTATTGTTGGGCAAATGCAGGCCCACAAACCATGATGCCTAAAAAATACATCGATAATAATTTTATAAAAGATATAACATCCGCCGATAACCCCCAAAATGCAAGTTTTAATTTGAACGGAAATGGCTTGTTAAATGGAGATTTGAAAACTAATTCAATACATGTCAATTCTATTGAATTAGGTACAATCGATGGTGATCTTAAAATTGCACCACAGGGAATTGATAAAATAAAAATAACCGGAAATTTAAACATTGGAACCAGTAATAATATTGCTGTAGCAGAAATTGCAGAGAGTTATAGTACTTTTCATGGCGCAGTAATAGCAGACAACAACACAAGCGGCTCATATAATTATTTCGAAAGTCAAGACAATACAGCTGGAATAAGAGGTACTTATCGAAGTAATGGTTGGGGTTTTGGTACTGGAACAGGTTTTTTGAAATTTATAGTTCCCGAATTTGATGGTGGGCATAATATTACTTTTCCTATTCCTGAGGTCAATGCTAACGTAGCTTATCAATCTGATTTGGAAAGATATTTACCACTAGCAGGCGGTACTATCAATGGTGATTTAGCTACGGTAAATGACCGATCTTTTGCTATGTACAAAACAGAAGACCAAAGAGGGGATAGAATAGTGTGGACACAAGAATATTTGAAGTGGATTAAAGATGGTGAAACCTGGTTCAATCTTAATCAAGGTTCTTTTAGCTATAATGGAAATACTGATTTCCACGGTTCTCAAAATGTTTACGGAAATCTTTGGGTTGGTACGATGCCGAATATAACAGGACAACCATACCAATTTGTAGTTAAAGATCAAACCTCCGGTAATATGTCTGTCATAAACGATAAGTTTTTATCCTTAAGTGGTGGCGTGATGGAGGGGCGAATTTCAGGTGCAAGTGACGCCGGTACTTGGTCATTCGGAAGAAACTCTGAGTCAGGAAAATTTAATTTCGATTTTAATAATGATATTATAGCCCTTAATGGCGGATTAAATTTGAGTAACTCTTTAAAGGCTAGTAATGGCATTTCTGCAGATGGTGGAGAGGGGGCTGGGGGATTTAATGTTCCGATAGGAGTTTCGGGTTCACAGCCAATGTTAGGATTTAGGTCTCGAGGCTATGGAAAATCAGCAGGTATCGGATATAGTTCGGGTGGTTTAGATTTTTGGATCAAAGGTAATAATAATGCTGATTTAATCGCTACTGGAATTAGACCACTAAGAATTGCAGATAATGGTAGGGCAGAATTTTTAGATGATGTAGAACTTATTGATGCAACAAAAGGCATCATTCTTCACTCACCAAACGGGACACGCTATAGGGTAACCATTAATGATGCTGGCGATTTTGTCAAAACAGCCCTTTAAAGGTCGTCCTTTAAATAGCAATGATTATAGTTGCTTGCATTCTAACCTACAACTAAAACCACTCCATAACAATTTCGTATTACCTGAATTTAGTTCCTTTTGGCGCTAAGATTAGATCTATACGTTCCAAAATTTGAATTGAGTCTTCAAATATTGATATAATAAAACAAACATGAAGAAATATTTATTAATTGCGCTGATAAGCATTTGTTTATCAGTAGCAGCCCAACAAACACCAACAAATAAAACACGATCTAATAACGACTTTTCGCAGGTAGATAACTATTTAATTGGATTGAAACGTTTAGGTATCCCTACAAGCGAAACCGATAATTTAGATGCGGGAGGTTTACCTCAGAATACGGTTAAATTAATCTACAACACCACTTTGGGGAAGCTTAGGGTTTATAATCCTCTTGCGGGCGTGTGGGAAGATGCAACTGATTTGAATAATTATTACACAAAGGCTCAGATTGAGGCGGCTGTTAGTAATGCCTATATAAAAAACCAAAATCAGTATAATCAGGGACAGGATGCAAGTATGTCCATTAGTGGAGGTATTACGGCTAATGGCTCCAAACATTATCTTGGTGCATTCAATTTGGAGGGGGGAACAGAATATGCTGATTTATTTTTCAATAATAAGGACGCAAACAAATTTGGACGACTTATTTATAATTCAGCCATTAATTCTGATCATTTACTTTGGACAAACGATTATGGAGCAGGAAGCTATAAACAAGTATTAATTGATGGCGATGCAATAAGCTCAACAGGAGACCAATCAGGTCTTAAAGGAATTAAGCAGTGGGTTAACGGCAATTATTCTAGTACTATTGATGCAGGTGTTTTTGTGTCGAAATTAAGTGATCGACAAGCCAATGTAGAACCGGATGGATTTAAATTAATAGATTTTACTGGTGGAAAATCAGTGAAAATTATCAGTAATCAGAACCAAGTTCCAGGAGAGATAGAGATCAGGCTTCCTAAAGATGGATACAGCACGCTTGCCATTGATGAAAATACGATACATAAAACTGGTGAAGAAATCAAAAAAGGAAATTTAATCATTTCCAACGAACTTGATACTAACGCAGTGGCCTATTTATTTGCTAGGGATGAAAATACTTTTCATGGGTCTAAAATTGGCTCTGATGGAAGTATTATTCTTAACACGAATGTCCCGACTGATTTATATAGTGGAATTAAAATCACTAACACAAATACAAAAGGTAACTCTCCTATAAACCTTATTGCAGGGACAAATAGTGGGGGTATAAACTTTACAGGTGAGAATTATTATAATGGACAAAATAACCAATTTCAGATAAATAATTATTCTTCTGCATCTGATGCAACAATTTTATTAGACCTTTCCTCAAAAGGGAACAGTTTGCGCATTGATAGTGCAGGCGTAAGTATTTACAGATTAGAAGCAAAAAACAGTTTCGCATCTCCTTTGCTTGCGTATGAAGGAAAAAGATTAAAAACTGTAAAGGATTCTATTCGATTAAGTCCCAATGCTATTAATGCCTTCTCAGTAGGTGATGCGGCAAGTATTAAAGTTGCACCGCTTGAACTTGGTTCCATAATTGGATCAAGGCACGAAATCGGATTTAGTTCGTGGAATACATCCGGTACACAGTATGGCATTGGTGGGCGTGTTACTTCGATTGCAGGCAATGAAGAAAGTGACTTATATTTTTATAATAACGGAGTAGAAAGATTAGTTATAGATTCTGCTGGAAAGACAACAATTGGTAATGATATTGAAGTCACGGATTTAACAAAAGGTGTGATTTTAAAATCTCCTAATGGTAGTCGGTTTAGAATTACCGTTAGTGATACAGGCACATTAACTACAACCGCATTATAATGGCAAATTTTCTAATCATGGGGATGCTAGGCATCCTCATTTACAACCTTTTTAAAGCTAAAGAATACATTGCCAACAATACCTTTATATTGGCGATCTTCATAAAAGAAAACCTAGCAATCTGGCTTTGGGCATTTTGTGTAATTGTAGTGGCCACCGCGATTCTTTACATCGAACCCAATGCAAATGCAATAATTAGAAATCTTTCGGGTTTAGATTTAGCCAATACCAAAACAGGTTGGCTCTTATTCGGGGCAGGCTTATGTGGCCTTTTCCGAAATGTTAAAAAGAAAAACAGCACGGTTTAACGCCGTGCTTTTTTTTGGTGTGATTAAATTTTAATACACAAATCGATTTTAAAATTTGTACAATTCGATTTGGCGATTACATGCGGTTCATATTTCAACATTAAAAATTTTGAAGTGGATTAAAAACTTTTGCTAAGAAATACCTTCTCAATTGCATCCGGTTTTTCTTGTTTAACGTTTTAAGCCCTGTTTTATTTTGGTTAAAGATATCACATAAGAAAATTACGAAATAGATTTAAAATAATTTTTGTCACTATATAGTGATATATTGTATATTTGTTAGGCTCAGGAAACATCGCAAATTGGCTATGTATTTCTCTGTTATACCACAAACTATATTAACCTGATCAAAATTGAAATGAAAAAAGCAATTCCACTTAACGAATTATCTGTAGAAGAATTATACAAGAAAAAACAAAGTATAAAAGGAGCTTTAATAGGGCTTGGTGTGGTTATGATTGCCGCCTTCGCTGTTTTGCTTTACCTGGTTTTTACGGCTAAAACACCAAAAGTACTGGCAGCAATTCCTATATCATGCTTATTAGCTCTGTTACCCGCTTTTATTAGCCTCACTCAAATTAATACTGAAATTAAAAACCGCGCCTCAAGAAGATAGTTGTTCCATGTCGCCAGATTGCCTGAATTGTGCTGCTCCAGTTACACATAATTACTGCCCCAATTGCGGGCAAAAATCTACCACACACCGTTATTCCATTAAACATTTCCTCGCCCATGATTTTGTTCACGGAGTCTGGCATGTTGATAAAGGTATTTTATTTACCCTCAAAGCACTTTTCACACGGCCGGGCCACAGTGTCCGTGAATTTATCCAGGGCAAAAGGGTTCCGTATTTTAGTTTCGTTACGCTCATACTGCTTATCTTAACGGCATCAAGTCTCATTGCGCCATATACGCACGGTAGCATGTCTGATCTGATGCCCCAGGGAAGCAAGGCAATGATGAGTGAGATCGAAAAATTTATTTCCGACCATCCAAAGCTCATTCTCATTATTACCATTCCCATTTATTCATTTTTTACTTTTATCTGGTTCAGAGAAGCAAAACTTAATTATTCCGAGCATCTGGTTTTAAACTCTAACCGCATTATTGTCGAGTTAATTATTGGTTTGCTTATCTCTGTCATCACTATTTTTTACACCAATAGCAAAGTACTGGTATTGTTATATTTTGGCGCGGTAACCTTATTTTCATTTCTGTACAGCATCTGGTTCTATTACCAGTTTTTTTCTGGCTTTAACTATAGTAAAAAAGGATTACTTTTAAGAAGCATCCTTGTTCCTGCCTCTTACTACCTGGTGTCATTTTTAATTGGGGTAATATCTGCTATTATAAATCTGAAACATTGATTATTTTTCATCTGCCTGTGAAAAATAATCAATGAATTGCTGAAATACCTCCTTTTACATTTTTAGTCCTTATCTTTGGCGCGAAATGTATAAAAGGCTTATCGTCATTTTGCTGTTAATTTCCCTTGTTGGATCCAATCTTTCCACTTATTTTGTATATGCTGGATTTGAAGTGAACCAAAAGCAGCTGGCTGAAAAGTTTTGTGTGAATAAAAACAGGCCCTGGATGCACTGTAACGGAAAGTGCTACCTGATGAAAAAGCTAAAACAGGCCGAAGAGAAAGAAAAGAAACAGGAACGCGAAAGTCAGCGTGCAGCTTTTCAACTGGCCATGCCCAGTTCACCCATTTCTTTCCATTTTACCCCTTTACGTCCCAAACGTCATTATTCGCTGGCTAAAATAGAAAGTCCCATTAGTTGTCATTTCTCTATATTTCAGCCACCAAAGCAAGCCTGTTAATATCCGGAATAGATTAATCATCTATTTCTGTTAAACTCTGATCTTTTTTTGCAACTGCAGAATTTTGAGGTCAGAACGATAATAATATACAAGCGTTTGTAAATTCTTTATGAAATTTATTTTTTCTTACCTGCTGGCCATTATCGTAGCTTGTTTATGGTTTTCCTGTAAGCAAGAGCAAGACTATAAAACGCTCCGGTCGGAAGTAGTTGCCAGGCACGATAAAGTGATGAATGATGCCGATCTGGCCAATGGTCAAAAGGTGGTTCTCGATTCCATCTACCGGTCGGTTAAGTCTTCCGGTAATAAGCCTGATGATCTGATTGATTCGGTCGCCCTAATTGAGGTGATTGGTGGGATAGAGAAAGCCAATAATCAGATGGAAAGCTGGATGAATCATTTTGACCCTGATATTTCAGGAAAAAGTGAGGCAGAGGCAATAGACTATTTTAAAGTTGAGCTGAAAAAGATAAATAATCTCGACAGGCAGTTTAAGGCGGCAATTGTTCGTTCAGACCGCTATCTCGATAGTCTTCATATTGAAAAAAGAAAAGCGCTGCATTAACAGACTTTATTTTCAGGGATATTTTCCCAAAAATTATGACATACAGATTTATGCTATTTGCATTTCTGGCTATGCCTTGCGGGGTAATGGCACAGAATAGCAAAACAAAAAACACAGATACTACGAAAACTGATAGTGTTAAACATTTGCAAACCGTTGATATTAACTCGCGCTATTACCGTCGGTATAATATTGGTAAATCGTCAGCTACTTTAAAACAGACCACTCCGTTGTTGCAATTGCCGCAGAATATCCAGGAGATTGACAAAAGCATCCTTTTAGATCAGCAGGCCATTAATATCAACGAAAGTGTTACGCGGAATGTAAGTGGTGCCATCCGCAATAATACCGCCGATTTTTATGGCCCCTTTATTTTTATGCGTGGTGCTGGTGTAAATACGCTTCGCAATGGGGTAGATCTTTCTATGATTTATTACGGACCGATGCCTGAGGATGCCGCCATTATAGATCGCATGGAATTTATCAAAGGTCCGGCTGGTTTTATGAATGCCATTGGCGATCCGGCTGGTTCGTTCAATATCGTAACGAAAAGTCCTTCAGGAATATCTGCCAGCAACGTCAGTTTTACTGCCGGAAGTTTTGATCTTTTTCGTTTGAGCGGTGATTTTGATGGAAACCTTGATAAAAACAAAAAATGGCAGTATCGGTTAAATGTGGTTGGGCAAAAAGCCAAATCCTTTCAGAAATTTGCCTTCAACGATAAATTTGTGATTGATCCGGTACTGAAATACTACATTAACGACCATTCATCCATCACCGCCGAATACATTTACCAAAAACAAAAATTTCTACAGTACCTGCTTACCGTATTTACACCTGATGGATTTGCTTCGTTACCGAGGGATTTTAGCATCTCTGATCCCAATAAAGAACCAGTTAAAGGTTCGGAAAACAATGCTTTTCTGACTTATGAAAACCAGATTGGAAAAAACTGGCATTTAACCGCAAAAGGAGTTTTTGCAGGCAGCCATTTAGATGGGAATTACTTTTTTGTTTCCAGTTACAATAAGGCTGCCCCGAATTTATTGCCCAGGCGTGTAACTTACGAAAGGTTCAACACTGATGTTTATGCTTTTCAGGCTTTCGTAAATGGAAAAGTGAAAACCGGAAGTATTACGCATAAACTTTTGGGTGGGGTAGATGCCAACCGTAAAAACCTTTTGGCTTATTCGGGCTATAACGATAAAACCGCTAATCCAGCCTTATATTACCTGGATATCAACAACCCGGTATATGGAATCAGTTTCGATTCGAACAAAAGGGATGGAGCGTTAAAAGATATTGCTACCAACAAACAATCTGTTCAATATTATGCCGCATATGCACAAGATGAACTGAATATGCTGGATGATAAATTAAGAGTTACTGTGGCGGCACGGCTTACGGGATCAAAAAGTGCTGTGACCATTCCAACGGTGAGCGAAGTGAAAGACTGGGTAGTTACACCAAGGGCCGGGATCAGTTATTCAATTTTGAGCGATTTTGCCGCTTATGCCGTTTACGATAATACTTACACCCCGCAAAGTGGTTTAAGTACTGCCGGAGGAGTTTTTAAACCCCTAAAAGGAGAAAATTTTGAATTTGGCCTGAAAAAAGACTGGGCCAACGGCAAGTGGAATACAACCTTATCTTTCTATAGGTTAACCCGCGACAATATCATTGTCACCGATCCTGCAACGCTATTACAGTCGCAAATTGGTCAAACTAAATCTAAGGGGATCGAATTCGACCTGAAAGGAGAAATTGTTAAAGGACTTAACGCTGTAATCAATTATGCATATACTGATGCAGAAATTTCAAAAGATGCCAATACAGCACTAATCGGGCTTCCTTCCCCATACCTTACCAAACATATTCAAAATACCTGGCTAAATTACAGGCTTCCGCTTGGGCTGCCCGGTTCATTTACCGTTTCAGGTGGTTACCAGCTTCAATCTGGCCGTTCTGGTCGCTATTCCGTGGAGAATAACCTGGGCATTGCGCCCATTTTCAGGCTGGATGGTGGCATTGGCTGGACCGATAGCCGCATTACCGTGAATGCCATTGTAAACAATATCCTTAATCGCAATAACTATGGCAGTGCCTGGGTTACGCCAGTGTCTTCAAATCCGGTTGGATTAAATGCCTACGTACCATTTGCGCCAAGAGAATTCAGGTTAACGGTTGGATATAATTTTTAAGGAGATGAAAAGAAAGAACAGCTTTACCAAATGGGCATTCAATCTTCATGGATGGCTTGGTCTGATGGCCGGGCTGTTCTTTCTTTTTTATGGGATAACCGGCGCCATGCTCATGTTCCGTGGGGAACTGGACAAATATTTCAATCCCGAGCTACATCATATTACGCCTCAGGGGAAAAGGTTCGGGGCGGATGCGATTTATAGAAATCTGGTACGTTCTCATCCTAATCTTAAGAAAATTGTACTGCATGATTTTCCTGTTAACAAGTACGATAGCTATGAGTTTATGATTTACCTGAATCAGCAGCAAATCACTGAAAATTACCTTTATTATATCTGTGTAAATCCTTATTCGGGCGAGATATTGAAAGAAGGGAGTTATGCCGATCTTCAGCCTTCATTTTTTCGCTGGCTATATTCGCTGCATTACAGCCTGCAATTGGGGATGCCGGGTAAACTGTTTTCGGCGATAATCGGGTTAATTATGCTGCTTTCATTAATCACCGGAATAATTGTGTATCGGAAACATTTCTGGGATGCGCTTCGGTTTCGGGCAGGCCTTAATTTTAAAAATTCGAGGACGGCTATTTCCTCTTTGCACCGAATTATTGGCGTATGGGCCATGTTATTTACCGCATTACTGTTTTTTACGGGTTTTTGGATGAACAGGGAACATTTTAGCCCCGAAACATGGAAAATAAATCCACCGGTTAAAAATACTTTGGTAAAAGTGAATATCGATTCGCTTGTTGCTGCTTCGCAAAAACTGGTTAAGGGCTTTGAGCCCATTGCGGTAAATATCCCTACCACACCTGGAATTCCGGTACAGGTTCGCGGACACATGCCAAGCAGTGGAAATCTGCTTTATCGCGGCAAGGCGAGTGGGTTTTCTTTCGATCAGAACAACGGGAGATTACTAAAAACGAGTATCATCGAAAAACAGCCTTTCGCTGCACGGTTTGATGCCTGGATGTACCAGCTTCACATTGGTGCTTTTGGTGGTGTTTTACTCAAATTATTTTATGTATTGCTTGGTTTATTGCCGGGGTTTCTTTCTGTTACGGGTGCATTACTCTGGTTTAAGCGTAAAAGGAAGTTTAATATCTAACTTAAGTGGATCTATAGAATCTATACTAACAAACACCTGAAACAATCACATGGAAATCTTTTCGCCCTGCCAGCCAGTGGTTCGAAGAAATTGTTCCCAGTTCAGGCTATTCGGGTTTGTTAAGCGGCTCCATAACAAATCGCGGTCTTTACTGAAATAACCATAATCAACAGCATATTCTGCCATTCCGAGTATTTCGCGTACTAAAAGCTCGTTTGAACTAAATTCAGGAAAATAATCAAGAAAATCTGCCCGTGTAAAAGCAGAACTATATACAGCTTTTTTTCCGGTAACACTAATAAAAGTATCTACCATTTCCTGGGGGGAAATAATATCACCAATTACTGGTAAAGATTTGCCAGCATACTTGTCTGGATTTGATAAAATTTCTAAAACAGCAGGTCCTGTAGCAGTAAGCGGATCAACAAATGGGGCACGAAAATTTTTTGGCAAATATATCGGAAACACGAGTGTATCACCCTCAATCCTGGGCGTATAGAACTCCATTAAATTAGTGTAGAAAAAGGCCATGTAGATAAATGAACTTGTAACTGGAAGTGTGCGGATGTATTCTTCAATATTCGCCTTATCAGTAAAGTGGGGTGCAAATTTTTTGCCTCCCGTAATTTTATCTACATTTTCCAAACTGCTGAAAATAAGGTGTTTTACGCCTGCTTTAACTGCCGAGTCTGCCAGCTGTTTACCCAAATCAAACTCGTGCGTTTGTGGAGGTGCTATATTGGGTGTCATCATAAAAACAACATCTGAGCCACGGAACGCTTCTACAAAATCTTTCTCATATCCCAGATCAAGCGGTATACTGATCAGTTCGGCACCCTTTTCGATTAAATTCAGTGCCTCAGGCGAATCAATACGGCGGGTAATACCACGCACACGATAACGTCCACTATTTAATAGTGTACGGGCAACACTAATTCCCTGCTTACCCAAAACACCGGTGATCGTAATGAGTGGTTTATCTTTTTGTATTGATGCATTTTCTATTTTTAGATTGGATTTCATGATTAAAAAATTAAGCTATAAAAAGTATAGTTGCAAAACTATTTATAGTTACATAAATTTGCAATAACTATCCAATTGGATAGGCCTAAAGAATTAACGGTTATGAATATAGAATGTGAAAATGACTATATAAAAGTTAACGAAAAGTTATATCCCTGCACTGTCAGTTTAGCGATGGATCTGATCGGTGGAAAATGGAAAACCGTCATTTTGTATCATTTAAAAGATGCTGATAAACGCTATAACGAGCTCAGAAAAGAAATGCCTGGCGTAACTGAAAGAACACTGAGTTTGCAATTAAAGCAATTAGAGGAGGATGGCTTAATCTCAAGGAAGGTATATGGTGAAAAGCCGCCTATTAAAGTTATTTATGGCTTAACAGAATTTGGCAGATCGTGCATACCCTTACTCAACGCCATTCTTTTATGGGGCAACCACATCGCGGAACAAAAAGGAGAATTTATAAATACTCAGGCAGCGAATACCTGATTGAATGTGATTGATACATACTAACATGAGTGGTAATTGAAATAAAATTCATTCTTATTAGTTTAAAGGTAATCTTGTTAAAATTTTCTATCCTTAAAGTTACTTCCTCTTAATATTTTCTTAACCATTACGCAACTTTACCGGCATCTTATCGAAATACCTTCGCGTAAAAATAATTTTATGAAGAAGATCGTTTCGCTGATCGCCATACTTGGGCTTTCGGCAGGGTATTTATCGGCCCAGGAGAACCACGTAGTATTGATCAGTATAGATGGTTTACGTCCCGAATTTTATTTAGATCCGCAGTGGGGCATGGTCAACGTGCGCCAGGGCATGAACAAAGGATCTTACGCAGAAGGTGTGCGCGGGAGTTTTCCTACCGTAACTTATCCTTCGCATACTACTATTGTAAGTGGTGTATTGCCTGCAAAACATGGTATTTATTATAACACACCGGTTGAGCCTTTGGGTATTTCGGGCAAATGGTTCTGGTATTACAAAGATATTAAGGTACCTACCATCTGGACAGCTGCTAAAGATGCGGGTTTAACTACTGCAGGCGTGAGCTGGCCGGTTACTGTAGGCGCACCGATTAACTATAACCTGCCCGAATATGTAATCCTGCCACAGGGTAAAGGCGAAAAGAAAGACGAAATCAAAGCCATGTTACAGGAATCGAATCCGAAAGAACTTTTTCAGGAAGTTCAGGATAATGCCATTGGTAAATTTGGAGAATTTGGTGCTTCGATTGATTTTTTTACCAGCGATCAGAACAAATCAAGAATGGCCGCTTATATCCTGAAAAGGTATAAACCCGCTTTTTTAGCGTTGCATATTGCACTGCTTGATCATTTTGAACATGAGCAGGGTAGAGATGGTGATAAAGTACGATCAGCGATTGTTGGTGCTGATGTAGCCATTAAAACCATTATAGATGCGGCAGAAGCTGCCGGTATCAGTAAAAATACCACTTTCATCATTACAGGCGATCATGGTTTTGTAGATATCCATACCCAGGTTAACCTAAACGTAATGCTGGCTAAATTGGGCTTGTACAACGATACAAACAGAGAAAGCTGGAAAGCTTATTTCCAGCAGAGCGGCGGTTCTTCTTTCCTGCATCTGAGAGATCCAAAAGATAAAGCCACTTTAGAAAAAGTTAAACAGGCTTTAAACGAACTTCCTGAAGGTATTAAAAAAACTTTCCATGTACTGGATAAAGAAGCGTTAACCAAGGCACAGGGCGACCCGAATGCATTTATGGCACTGGCTGCCAACCAGGGTTTTAGTTTTGGCGCTGCGGCATCGGGCGAAATGCTTACCCCTGCCAGCGGTGGTACTCATGGCTATCTGCCTACTGATTTTAAAGAAATCCAGACTGGTTTTGTTGTTTTCGGTAAAGGAATTAAACAGGGTACTGTGCTTCCGTTAATGGGACAGGAGGATATTGCGCCTTTAATTGCAAAATTGTTAAACCTGAACCTTAAAACCGACGGCGTTTTATATCCGGGTTTGCTGGCTCCGGTTAAGAAATAAGATTTTCTCTTTTGTTTGTATCATCATTCGTCATTGCGAAGCGGCATTTTCAGCCGAGGAAGCAATCTTATAACAATCGCTACATAGCCTCCGTTTTAAGATTGCTTCGTACCTCGCAATGACGATTTTTCTTTCCCATCCTACATCTTCCATCATCCATTTTACATTTTTCCATTTTACATCCATTATTAATGTTAATTTTCGCCAATGGATGCGATTACAAATTTTCCAACGCTCGATATCAGCGAATTTTGGCCCAGCCAGGATGCAGGAAATAATTTATTGTACCACGAAATCATCGGGGAAAGAAACATCGAAAAGCCACATAAACACGATTTTTTTCTCTTTATGTTATTCGAAGAGGGGAGTGGCACGCACAGCATCGATTTTATCGATCATCAGGTTAAGGGCAGGCAGTTGCATTTATTGTTTCCTGAGCAGATCCATAAATGGGAATTACAGAAAAATACCCACGCGCATCAGTTGATGATTAGCAGAGGTATCTTCGAAACCCTGGCTAATTCTTTACGGTTTTCGTTAATTCTGTACCAGAATTATCCGGTTATCAAGTTAAGTGCCGCAGCCTATCAGGATATCTTATATGAGTTTAAACAGATTAAAAATGAACTTGCAAAGCCTGATATATTATGGGAAATTGTACAGTCCAGAACCAGGCTTATTGCCCTGATGATCAGTCGGAAAGCGGAAACTATTTTTAATAACCACACCGTTTACCAAACTAAACCCTTGCTTTTTAAATACCGATCGCTGATTGATGCCCATTATAAAGCAGAAAAGCTTGTAGCTTTTTATGCCGATGAATTGAATATTTCGGCAAATTACCTGAATATCCTCTGTAAAAGATATTTCAATGTATCCGCTACAGCACTTATTCACGAGAGATTGATCCTTGAGGCTAAACGGATCTTATTAACTACCGAAAAACCAATTAAAGTAATCGCTTTCGATCTCGGCTTTTATGATGTAGCCTATTTTTCCAGATTCTTTAAAAAACATACGCAGATTACACCACATGCTTTTCGTGAACAGTGATGAATAAAGCTGTAAATTATACTCCATTATTGAAAAATTTGAATCAATAGTTATAAATGATACAATTTTTGAAATAAATCTTACTACTAAAAAAACTGACAGTGTTTTACATTTGTGAAAGAAAACCCTGTTACGATGAATCCACAACCGATCTCCCGAAAAGATTTTATCAGAAGCTCTTCTATTTTGCTTGCAAGCACCTGTATTCCTTCAACAGCGGTAACAAAGGCAAATGAAATGATAATGGAAAATTTTGCAGATAAAACGCTTACCTTAAAAAATGTAAGGCTCGAAACCGGATTTGACTATGATGGCGATGAAGTAATCCATACCAAAACCGAACTCTTTACGGTAGAAATCGAAAAAGGGAAGATCAAAAATGTACTGCCTAATCAACCCAAAGTAAAAGCGATTGATGCTAAAGGGTTATTGATGCTTCCGGCTTTCAGGGACATGCATATCCACCTCGATAAAACCTATTATGGTTTACCGTGGCAGGCTCATTTAAAAAAGAACAAATCGGTAAAGGATATGATTGCTTTTGAGCAACAGGTAATTCCTGAATTATTAAAAACTTCCATTCCGCGTACAGAAAAACTAATCGGCTTGCTTCAGTCGTACGGAACCAGTTATGCACGGTCGCACGTAAATATCGATCCTACTTCTCAACTCGATTCTTTAAAACATTTACAAACTGCCTTAGAAAATAAAAATGAATCTTTCGGCGCTGAGCTGGTGGCTTTCCCTCAACATGGGATTTATTACACCAAATCTGCTGATTTATTAAAAGAAGCAGCCAAAATGGACATCGATTTTATCGGCGGACTCGATCCGACTTCTATTGATGGGGATATCGAAAAACACATGGATTTTGTGATTCAGCTAGCCCTTGATAATGGAAAAGGCATTGATATCCACCTTCACGAATCAGGCGAATCCGGAATTAAAACCATCGAATACCTGATTAATAAAGTAAACGAGAACCCGGTTTTGAAAGGGAAAACTTATGTAAGTCATGCTTTTTCCTTGAGATTCCTCGATAAAACCAAAACCGAAGAAATAGCCGAAAAATTAGGTGCTGCAAAAGTAGGTATTGCATCAACCATTCCACTTTCGGGCAGTCCGATGCCCATTCCCACGCTTTACAAATATGGTGTAGAAGTACTTGCAGGTAACGATTGCATTGTTGACCATTGGAATACTTTTGGCACGGGCAGCATTTTGCAAAAAGCGAACGTTGCTGCCCAGATTTACGGTTACCGTACCGAATTTGAACTTTCGAGGATATTAAAACTGGCCACAGGTAACATTCTTCCTTTGGATGATAAAGGAAAGAGGCAATGGCCTGCAGCTGGCGATCAGGCCAATGTGGTGCTGGTTGATGCGAGCTGCTCAGCCGAAGCTGTTTCGAGGGTATCGCCTGTTAAATCATTAATCCACGAGGGTAACCTGGTTTTCTGACCGAATAATTGGTTCATAATTTGCTAACTTAAATTATGATTAATGTTAGTCCCGAATTACAGCAAGAAGCACAATTACTTATCGCCAATAACCAGAAAATATTGGCAGTAAAATTAATTATCGATCATACCCGCTGCGGTTTAAAAGAAGCCAAAGATTATATAGACGGTTTACAGGCTGGTTTTCAGAAACCTTTATCAAATCCTGTTCATCTGGATGAACAGGTGTTGGCTATTTTAAGTCAGGGTAATAAGCTGGCGGCTATTAAACATTATAAAGATGCCACAGGTTTAGGCCTGGCAGAAAGTAAAGATTATGTGGAAAAGCTGATGCAATACAAGGTTAGCGGCAATATTGCACAGCAAAGCAGGGATACCGATATTCAAAATCTTATTTCCAACAGTACCATCAACAGCCAAAATCCCCTCAAAAGATTTTTAATCAAATTGTTGATTATTTTGCTTGTGGCGATAGCTTTAACTTATCTCATGTTCAAAATTTAACTTGGGCAGATTGCAATATTTCTGATAGAATGAAAATGTGGCGTTCAAAAGTCTTATCTTGATTTTACACACAAATAAATCTTTAGAATATGAGAATTACATTGGACACCAAATCCCTTTTATTGGGGTTTTTAGGCGCTGGCTTAATGTTTACCGCCATCAGTTTTAAAAACGAACAAAGCCCTTTTATCGGGAAATATCGTACAGAAGTAAATGCCAATAATATGGTGGTTATCCTGGATAGCGAAACCGGGAATTACATCATTGCGCCACCTATACAACAAAGTGGAAAAACGACCTGGATAAAAGGAGAGTTTAATAAAACTTTTAGTGCTGCTATTGATAACAAAAAGGAATCAAAGTAATAGAAATTGTTAACCAGGCAGGTCGTCATTTCAAGCGGAGTGCAACGTAGAAATCTACCTCAAAATAGATCTCTCCATTCCACTGCGTTTCAGTCGAGATGACGACTTTTCTATTGGATTCTGTCAATGGTAGTGCAGAGGAGTCGAGAAATCTACCTCAAAATAGATCTCTCCATTCCACTGCGTTTCAGTCGGGATGACGATTTTTCTATTGGATTCTATCAATGGTGGTGCAGAGGAGTCGAGAAATCTATTAAGATAGATCTCTCCATTCCACTGCGTTTCAGTCGGGATGACGATTTTTCTATTGGATTTTGTCAATGGTAGTGCAACGAAGGGTCTTTTATCAGTAACTTTACTATTCATAAAAGATTCTTCACTGCGTTCAGAATGACAGCAGGTTACGCCCTTTGCATTTTCCCTCAGTATTCTTTGGGGTTAATAAACATGTATGGAGTCGAAAGACTACTTTACACTTACCCTTTCCACAATAGGCTTACCAGTTGCTTCATCAGTTCCCTCTATCTCGGCATATTTTACATTCGGGAGCCAGAAACTTCCGCCCTGTATCCTTATAAACAAGCGGTTAACTTTTATTGTATGGTTATTAATCGTTACCCAAGCATGATAACTTTTATCAGCGGAGCGTTGCAGATAAAAGGGTAGCTTTTTATGCGATACAAAGCGAAATTCGTATTTATCGCCTCCTAATGCTTTTGTATCAATACCATAGGCAAATTTTCGCTGGATATAACCAAGATCTTTCTTTTGCCCTTTCTCTCCATAACGGATCCAGTATACCTGGATGGGCGAATCGGCATCAACATTGCCGTTTTCTTTCAGATTTAAAGCATAAATAAGCGTATTTGTGTTCGGATCGCGCTGAAGATAGAACAGCATGTGATCTACATTTTTAGGCGTAGGAAAATTAATGGGAGAGGGGTCTTTTGTTTGTGCCCTGGATTGGGTTGTGAAAAGAAAAAGGCTTAAAACGGTTAAAAATAAGTTTTTGGTCGATATTGAAAATGGCGGTGGTATTAAATGCATTTCAGGATTTTTATATGAATGAGCCGTTTATTTGTGCTCAGGTGTCTGTTTTTTCTTGATTTTCCTTTGGAGTTTCTTCTTCGCTTTCTTTTAACTGTTCATTATAAAGCCGGTCTGATTCGGCCCTGCAATGTTCATAGTCGTTTAACTTTTCGCAGGATGTATTTCCATGGATTTCAAAAAAATCCCTGATTGATGGGTAATCAAAATGAACTGACATTTCTTAAAATTTAGGTTACCAATTTCAGAAAGAGGGGATAGCCGTTAGTCATTCGTCGAAAATAACCACATTGGCTATTTTCAAACTCATCTTTTCTGCTACCTGCAGATGGAATTAGCACCTTGTTAAAAACAGGTTGCTAAGACATCAAAGGGCCATTCCCTCCGTCTTTCTTGATAAGTATTTATATAATTTCAGACGTCATGGACGGAATCGAACCGCCGTACTAGGTTTTGCAGACCTTTACCTCGCCACTCGGCCACATGACTATGTGTTCTTTTTCGATTAGCTTATTATCTGCTTTTCGTATAAGACAGAACAAAGGTAAAAATTAATTCTATAAATTCTATAGAAATAGTAGCTTTTTTTTAATTTGTTTTTTCGGCTGTCATCCTGAGTGCAACGAAGGATCTTTTTAATGGATGATGGAAAATGGATGATGGAATATCCAGGCGATACATTCTTTGTGTTTACTTCCTTCAAATTATCGTCATTTCGAGCGTAGGGGAGAACCCGAAGGCTCTGCGAAGCAAAATCTATCTCGAGGTAGATCTCTCCGTTTCACTGCGTTCCAGTCGAGATGACGAAGCGATATGCTCTCCCTCCATGCTCTCTCCCCAGCGCTCTTTGCTAAAAAAATAAATTATTCTACTGTAAATCAATTGATTATAAATAAAGTCTATAAAATCTATAGGAATACTTGTGTAAATTGTTCAAAGTTTATACTTTTACAAAAAATTAAAACAGTTCACCAGCAAATCTACGTTCGATATGAAACTCCGCAGACAACCTCAGCCATATTCTCTGATCCATTTTTCAGGTCAGTATAACTGCTGTTGCCGCTAATATAAGCTAAGATACGGATCACCTGATAAAGGTTTTCATTCAGATATTCTCATTTAAAAATCCTGGTACCCCGGGGCATTTTGATAGAATATTATGGTGGTCATGTATTTCAGTCAATAAGTTGCCGGGGTATCAGGAACAGCCAAAACTAATCACCACCACTAGTTTAGGTTATTACTCTAATTAATTCACCACCATTAATTAGTTGATTTATACAGAAGAAGGGAGAGTCAGTACTCGTTGAACTTCTAGCAACTTTCCATAGGAAAAAGTGCTCAAACTGATCTAGCAATAGATTATAAATTAACCGGTAACAAGTAAACACATCGTTTCCCGTTAAAGATCATGATGCAATAACAGCTGTTAAACAGCCTGTAGCTTTGCTGTATGGTTTTCCGTGCGAATCATTGTGCCTTGTTATCAAAAACTCTAAAACGATAGTGTTTAACTAATAATGATGATTATGAAAACGAGAATTACCTCAAAAATTGCATGCCTAACCACCTCAGTATTGCTACTGGGAGGCATTGCATCAGCCAGGGTGGCAAAACCGTTCCCTAAAGAAGGGATCTGGAGGGGAGAGTTTAGTGTAAGCGAATCAAAAGTGCCTTTTAACTTCCAGTTAAAAGGAAAAACACCAAAAACAGCCATTTTAACACTCATTAATGGCTCCAGACGCGATGATTTTCACGTAGAACGACTCGGCGACGATTCGATTTACGTAAAAATGAACACTTATGATGCGGCGCTGGTAGCGAAGATCGAAACTGATGGTACCTTATCTGGCGAATACCGCAGTCTGGTACCCGGTTTCAGGGGCAATTCTTTGCCATTTGTTGCCGAACATGGCAAAAGTTACCGCTTTGTAGAACCGGGTAAAGATGTAGCTCCAAAACACAACATTACTGGTAAGTGGGAAATTAAAACCTATACCAAAGAAGCTGTACCGGCCTCAATTGCTTTGTTAAAACAGAACGGCAACAAACTTACCGGTGTAATTATGACCGTTGTAGGCGATACCCGCGAGCTCGAAGGTACCGTACAGGGCGATGAGTTTGAATTGTCGGGTTTTACCGGGCCGAGTCCTTTTATTGTGAAGGGAAAAATCAACGATGATAACAGCATTACCGGCGAACAGGGTTTTGGAATTTACAAAAACCTGAAATTTGATGGTCAGCGTAACGAAAAAGCCGAACTTCCTGATCCTTATAAACTTACTTTCCTTAAAGAAGGTTACAGCAAACTTGATTTTACCTTCCCTGATCTGAGCGGGAAAAATGTTTCTTTAAGTGATGATAAATACAAAGGTAAGGTAGTGATTATCGAAACCATTGGTACCTGGTGCCCGAATTGTACCGATCAAACGGTATTCCTTTCACCATGGTTTAAAAAGAACCAAAAACGCGGTGTAGAAGCTATTGCTATTGGTTTTGAGCAGAAAGATGACCTGGAATATGCCAAATATACCTTAGGCAAGCTGAAAGAAAAATATGGTATCACTTACGATATCCTCTTTGGAGGCATTGCCGATAAAAAAGTAGTGACCGAAAAATTGCCTGCGCTAAATAAATTCATTGCTTTCCCAACTACGATTATTATCGATAGAAAAGGAAATGTAAGGGAAATCTACACCGGTTATACCGGAACCGTAACCGGAAAATACTTTAACGATTACGAAGCCAAATTCAATAAAGTGTTAGACGAGCTGATTGCTGAACCAGTACCCGAAAAGTTCGCCTCTACCGAAACATTAAAAAGTAAATAAAACCAAACCAACTATATTAAATATTGGGCTGTATATAAAGATTTGTTAATAGTATGATTGACAGAGAAGTTTCCTGGTTATTGAATGGACGCAAAACGTCGTCATTGCGAGGAGGCTTTTTCAGCCGAGGAAGCAATCTTACAACGATCGCTAAAAGTGTGCGCTTTAAGATTGCTTCGTGCCTCGCATTGACGGACTTTTTTATTCTGCCAAAGTAACTCGTCCAAGAATACGTCAAAAAATTGAGATACAGCCCATATTTTAACCTACACCTAAAATTATAAAAGATGAAAAATTACTATGCTAAAATGCAGGTGCTGGCTTTGGCATCCCTCATTTCTACTGCAGCTTTTGCTGTAAATAAGGTAGACGAAGAGCCAAAAGTGGCCAAAAAATTTATAAAAGAAGGAATATGGCGAGGCGTATTCAAGGTTGCTGAAACCGAAGTACCGTTTAATTTCGAACTCAAAGGAAAAGATGCCGAGCATGCTACCTTCACTTTATTAAACGGAACACGCAGAGATGATTTCCACATCAAATATTTAGGTCAGGATTCTTTGTTCATCAAAATGAATACCTACGATGCTGCTTTGGTAGCCAAAATAGAAAGCGATGGCAGGATTTCTGGCGAATATAAAAGCTTAGTGCCGGGTTTACAGGGCAATGCTTTGCCTTTCACTGCAGAGCAGGGCAAATCGTACCGCTTTGTTGAACCTGGTAAAGATGTAGCACCTACCGCAAATTTAACCGGTAAATGGGAATTTAAAGGATTTTCTAAAGAAGCTGTCCCAAATAAAGTAGCCATACTGAAACAGGAAGGCAATAAACTTACCGGCGTAATTATGCAGGTAACAGGCGATAGCCGCGAGCTCGAAGGTACCGTACAGGGAAACCAGTTTGTGCTTTCAGGCTTCAGCGGCCCGAGCCCGAAAATATATAAAGGTACCATTAACGAAGATGGCACACTTTCTGGCGAAATCAGTCAGGGGATTTACGATAACTTAAAGTTTACAGGTGTAAAAGATAGTCAGGCAGAATTGCCCGATCCCTACAAATTAACACACTTAAAAGAGGGCGTTAAAAAACTTGCTTTTACTTTTCCAGACCTCAACGGCAAACCGGTTTCCTTAACCGACGATAAATATAAAGGTAAAGTGGTGATTGTAGAACTGGTAGGTACCTGGTGCCCTAACTGTACCGATCAAACCGTATTTCTTTCGCCCTGGTTCAATAAAAATAGCAAAAGGGGTGTAGAGGCTATTGCTATCGGTTTCGAACAGAAAGACGACCTGGAATATGGAAAATATACCCTGGGTAAACTCCGCGATAAATACAATATCAAATATGATATCCTGTTTGGCGGATTAGCTGATAAACGTTTGGTTGCAGATAAACTGCCAGCTTTAAACAAATTTATCGCTTACCCTACCACCATTATTATCGACCGTAAAGGAGAAGTACGCGAAATCTACACCGGATACACCGGAACCGTTACCGGAAAATATTACGATGATTACGAGAAAAAATTCAATAAAGTGCTGGACGAATTAATTGCAGAACCAGTACCGTCGGCAGCCTATTTTGAGGCGCAGGCAAATGGAAAATAGATACCACCTAAACTAAAAACCAAAATATAATGTTACAGTACAAAACGATTGCACTTATTGCTACCACCATCGTAGCTGGATCTTTAACCGCTTTAAACGGACCAAAACCCAAAGTTAAAGCACATACCGAAACTTCGGTAAGTAAACTGGTAAACTATAAAGTAAATGCCGAACAGAGTAAATTAACCTGGCTGGCTAAAAAAGTAACCGGCGAACATTCGGGAACCATCAATGTTACTTCGGGATCTTTGGCCCTCGATAATAAAGTGCTAAAAGGCGGAAGTTTTGAATTGGATACCAAAACCATTGCGGTAACCGATTTAACGGATAAAGAAACCAATGCAAAACTATTGGGCCACTTAAAAAGTGCTGATTTTTTTGCCGTTGATAAGTTTGATAAAGCCACTTTCAATATCACTTCGGCCAAAAGTACAGGTGCAGGAACTTATGATGTAAAAGGAAAACTCACCATTAAAGGCATTACGAACGAAATCAGTTTCCCGGCTACGGTTAAGCAAGATGGCAACAAAGTAACTGCCAATGCAAAAATTATTATCGACAGAACAAAGTATGATATCAAATTCAGATCAAAAAGTTTTTTTGAAAACCTTGGCGACAAAACCATTTATGATGATTTTGAGCTGAATGTACAGCTTGTTGCCAATAATTAAAAAATCTCTTGTTAAGGTTAGTGGAGTGTGGGAGGATGTTTGTTCTCCCTGCCTCTGGCTAAATGATTTCCAAAAAAGTACCGTCATTTCGAGCGAAGTGCAACGTAGCCGAGAAATCTATCTCGAGGTAGATCTCTCCATTTCACTGCGTTTCAGTCGAGATGACGACCCTTTTTATAGAGTCTGTCAATGGTAGGACAGCAGAATCTGATATTACCCAAATAAACCAATGAAAAGAAGCAAATTCATAATCCCCCTAAGTCTTATCACCTTAGTGATACTGATGGCCGGTTTTGGTGCCGATGATCCCACAGTAATCAACAGCAGGGAGCGTTTGGGCGAAAAATTGTTTTTTGATCCGATTCTTTCCAAAGATAAAAGCATCAGCTGCGCTTCGTGCCATAAACCCGAATTTGCTTTTGCCGATACCGCAAAGGTGAGTTTGGGCGTTGGCGGAACTAAGGGAACGCGAAATTCTCCATCGGTAACCAACCTTTCGGGCCGGCCGAATCTTTTTTGGGATGGCAGGGCAGCCTCTCTCGAAGATCAGGCTTTGCAACCCATCATCAATCCGGTTGAAATGAACCTGCCCATTGCTGATGCCATCGATAGGTTACAGAAAGACAAAGAATATGCAGCGCTTTTTCAAAAGATTTTTAATGCACCGCCCACACAAAAGAATTTACTGCTGGCCATTGCTTCTTTCGAACGGACTTTAGAAACCGCAAATAGTCCTTATGATCGTTACATCAATGGTGATGATAAAGCCATATCCGAAAATGCCAAACGTGGCAGAATGTTATTTATCGGAAAAGCCAACTGTAACAACTGTCATTCGGGTGAAGATTTTACTGCCGATCGTTTTAAAGGCATAGGATTATTTAACGATGAAGAGTTGAAAGACCAGGGTAGATTCGATGTAACCGGTAATCCAGAACATAAAGGACATTTTAAAATCCCGGGTTTAAGAAATGTTGGCCTAACGGCCCCATACATGCATAACGGGATGTTTAAAACACTAAAAGAAGTGATCCAGTATTACAATAACCCAGATGCAGTAATTAAAAATGGCAAAAACAGGGATCTTTCCCTAAATAAACCATTGGGACTAAGTGAAACTGAAATAAACGATATTGAAGCTTTTTTACTGTCGCTAACCGACGACAGATTTCAAAAAACCAAACCATAAAACAGGCCAATAGCCAAAATCCGAAAAATCAATTTTAAAACATTTTTCAACCCGAAAAAAGGTTGAACGGCCAGTGGCATGTCTATTCCAAAATAAACAACATGAAGATAAAACTACTATTAATATTGCTGCTGAGTACAGTTATTTACTCAAAATTATCTGCCCAGCAGCGGATCATCACCGGGGTGGTGGTTGCTGCAGAAGACCAGTCACCATTGCCCGGTGTATCGGTAAGGATCAAAGGATTAGATGGCTTTACCGTTACCGATAAAGATGGCGCATTTAAAATTTCAACCAAAAACGGTCGTTTCATCGAAGTATCTTACATTGGTTATAAAACCGCTACGGTAGAAATCGGATCAGCTACCAAACTGAACGTTTCGCTCGAACAAGCTGATAATACTTTAACCGAATTACAGATTGTAGGCTCGAGGAATGCTAACCGCACCAAACTTAATTCGCCTGTTCCGGTAGATGTAATCGATTTGAAAACATTGCAGCAAACCTCACCACAGGCCAGTGTAACGCAGTTACTCCAGTATGTATCACCATCTTTCCACTCTTCGGTTTCCGGTGGTGGCGATGCCGCTTCGGCAACTTCTACCGTACAATTGAAAGGCTTGGGGGTTGATCAGGTGTTGGTGCTGGTAAACGGAAAAAGAAGACATAAAAGCTCGAACATCAGTTGGGGTGGTTTGGGTAATGGTGCAACCGGATACGATCTGAATGCCATTCCGGTAGGTTCGATAGACCGTATCGAAATTTTACGTGATGGTGCTGCGGCCCAATATGGATCTGATGCCATTGCAGGCGTAATTAACGTGGTGCTGAAAAATACTCCTGATGAAATTACGGCCAGTACAATAGAAAGCATCCGCCGTAGGGGAGATGGCTTAACCACCAGGAGCAATGCCAATATCGGACTGAAACTGGGTGCGAAAGGTTTCCTGAATATCACCGGCGAATATGCCACACAAGCGGTTTCACTTCCTTCCGGAAATGATTCAGATGGGATTTACATCGGTCCGGCTTATGGTGGTGGGGCCAATACCAGGGGCTTTGACCAGATCTATACCAAAGAAATTGACGATGCCATTATTGCCAGCCGCGGTATCGACCGCCATTTCTTTGATCAGCGTGGATCAACCAATAAATCCAAAGATGGTTTATTATCATTCAATGCCGGAATCCCGTTGAAAGATGGTTTTGAAGTATATTCATTTGGTGGCATCAGTCACCGTAACTCGCAGTTTACCGCTGTATACCGTTTGCCAGGCTGGACAGAGCGTAACAATACCTTTGTTTATCCGGATGGATTTCTGCCTGCCATGGATAACATTATTACCGATCAATCTCTGGCAATAGGTGTAAAAGGCAAGATAAGCGGATGGAACTTCGACGTATCCAATGTTTACGGGAGAAATGCTTTTGATAACATCATCAGCAATACGTTGAATGCTAGTTTAGGTCAAAAAACACCTCGTACCTTTAATGCGGGCAGTTACAATGCTTCGCAGAACAGCGGAAGTTTAGATTTTTCAAGGAAATTTGATAAAGTGCTTAAAGGATTAAACGTTGCCTTTGGTGGACAGTACCGTGTAGAAACCTATCAGATTATTGCTGGCGAAGAAGGTTCTTATTCGAAAGCCGATTTAAGTACTATTTATTCTATCGGTTACACCACCGGCGGTATTCCTTATTTTGTGGCTGCAGGTAGCACGCCATTAAACGGACTCTCGCCGGGTTCGCAAATCCATGCCGGTTTCAGGCCATCAAATGAAGTGAATGTGAAACGTTCTATTTCTGCGGCTTATGCGGATCTTGAATTGAACGTAACCGATAAATGGCTTTTATCAGGTGCGGTTAGGGTAGAAAATTATTCCGATTTTGGAAGCGTAACCACTTACAAAGCCGCAACGCGTTACGGTTTCGCTAAATGGCTGGCCGTTCGTGGTGGTTACAATACCGGTTTCAGAGCACCCGATCTGGCACAGTTTTACTACACCGAAACCTCTACTACCTTTCAGAACGGAGTTGCGATAGATCAGGTTACGGCAAACAACGTAAACCCTGCAACCAAAGCTTTGGGAATTCCATCGTTACAACCCGAAAAATCGAAAGGTTATTCTGCCGGATTGACATCACAGCCGATCCAGAACGTAGAATTAACGGTTGATGCTTATCAGATCGACATTAAAGACCGCGTGGGTAATACCGGACGTTTTTCTGCAACAGATGCTAATTTACCTGCAGATGTAAGGGCATTATTTGTGCAAACCGGTACCGTACAGGCCAAGTTTTTCTATAATTCATTCAGTACACGCACCAGGGGCATCGAATTTACAGGAAGTTATCGTTTTTTATTGCCCAACGGCGGTAATGTAGCCTTTTTGGCCGGCGCAAACCTGCAAGAAACAACGCTTACCGAGGTAAATACACCTAAAGGTTTGGAGGCTTACCGTTATATCATTTTCGACGAAAGCGAAGAGGTGCGTGTAACCCGTAGCATACCAAAAACTAAAATTACCCTGCAGGGAACCTACAACATCAATAAGTTTAACTTTCTATTGCGAAGCGTATATTTTGGATCCGTATCGGCAGTGAGCCAGTTAAATGCCAACTTCCCGAAACCTGATTATTATTATCAAACCTATAGTCCGATATGGATTACCGATATTTCGGCAGGATACAGGATTACACCTTTGCTACAGGCTACCGTTGGTGTAAATAACCTGTTCAACGTATTAGGCGATTATTCTATCCCTGCACCGGGAAGCAATATTACCCGTACAAATTCACCAAGTGCGGCACAATCTGGTACCAGCACCGGTTTGCAACCTTTTATCCGACTTTCGGCCACCTTTAAATAAAACCACAGATGAGAATTTATAAATTTCCAATATTATTTTTTGCATTAGCCGTTTCATTGTTTGCTTCGTGCAAAAAGACAGATTACCTCGATATTAATGCCGGCGACAGGCCACCTTTAAGTGCAAAGGTTAAATTTATCAATGCACGCCAATCGGTTACGGCCGTTAATTTCTGGGATTTTACCCGAAAAGTTACTGCAACTGCATTGCAACGCAATACGGCTACGGGTTATTTAGATACCCAATACGGAAAAGTTCAGTTTAACCTCACCGAAGGAACGGAGCCTTCTTACAAAGCATCTTATGTTTTTGGTGGAAGTGCAAATTTTATACAGGAAACTAATTCTGCATCTTTTGCTGGTCCGAACGGGCCCATTGCAGATTTTGCACACAGTTTGTTTACCGTGAAGAAAAAATTAAGCAGTACGTTAAATCCGGGCAATATCGATAGTTTGATCCTGGTATATGATGATTTAACCCTTCCTGCAGCAGGTAGGGCCAAAATCAGGTTTGCTAATTTTTCGCCGGATGCATCAAAAGTTGATCTTACCTATGCCGCCGGAACAGAAATATTTGCTGGTGTAGCTTATGGTAATTTTGGTAACCAAACCATTATTCCTTATACATCAGGAAAGGCACCTGCAGTAATTGAAGGTTTGAGCTGGAGAACACTCGGACCCTTTAAGGAAATAGACGCAGGTACCAATGTGAGTTTATTGATAAAAGATAATACCACTAAGGCGGTTATTCCTTTAACCAATACAGCTTTAAATGCAGCTACTTTCGAGGCCGGAAAAATTTATACGGTTTATATCAATGGTATAATAACTGGAACACCATCTATTACCGCAACAATTATTACGCATAATTAACATTTTCTGTTGGTAAGATACCAACCGATAGAAGAAACTCCTGGCTCAAACAGGTTTATATTTGGTTAGAAAAAAGGGCATGTCTGGATAGAATGCCCTTTGTTGTTTAAGATGCTGTCATCCTGAGCGCAGCGAAGGATCTTTTTTTTGCTTATCGTCTTTACCATATAAGGCATTTAAGAGAATATAAGCTTAAATGTCTTATATTTTTATATGGTAAACGCTGATCGTCATTTCGAGCGGAGTGTAGCAGAGCCGGGAAATCTAGCAAGATAGATCTCTCCGCTCCACTGTGTTCCGGTCGAGATGACGTATAGCAGGGGAGTCTTATTAACCCAACTTCCTTCCCGTATTAATCACATTAACACCATTAAAACGGGTGGTGGCACTGCCATGCGAAACGGCGCTTGCCTGCCCAGGTTGTCCTTTCCCGTCCGAAAATGTTCCGCCCAGGCGGTAATCGTTTTTATCACAGCGTTGCACGCATGAATTCCAGAATTCCTGGGTATTGGCCTGGTAAGCGGCATCTTTAAACATGCCTACAATTTTTCCTTCTTTAATTTCGTAAGCCAGTTGTGCGCTGAACTGGAAATTATAACGTTGCTGATCGATGGAATAAGAATTCCGGCCGAACATATAAATGCCTTTTTCTACATTTTTAACCATATCTGCAGCGCTTAAAGCGGCATTCCCAGGCGCTAAAGATACATTAGGCATTCGTTGGAACTGGATACTGTCCCAGCTATCTGCGTAACAACAGCCTTGCGATTCCTTTAAACCTAAAATATGCGCCTGATCGCGGATGGTTTGGTAATTCACCAGGATTCCGTCTTTAATGATATCCCATTTTCCACATTTTACACCTTCATCATCGTAACCCACAGCACCTAAAGATCCTGTTTCCATTTTATCGGCAATAATGTTTACTTCTTTGCTCCCGAAGTTGAATTTTTTCGATTCCCATTTATCCAGTGTCAGGAAACTCGTTCCGGCATAGTTGGCCTCGTAACCCAAAACACGGTCGAGCTCTGTAGGGTGGCCAACCGATTCGTGAATGGTTAAGAAAAGGTGCGAAGGATCCAATACCAGATCGTATTTGCCGGGGGCAATGGGTTTTGCTTTTAACTTTTCGTCAACATGTACAGCGGCTTCGCGCACATCTTCCAGGATGTCGTAACGTTTTTTGTACATCGTAACGGGACCGCCTTTAATTTTTTCTTCGTCTTTAGGTTTCAAATATTCAAAACCCATTCCCATTGGTGCGCTTAACGCATTTCTGGTTTCGAATTTGCCACTTGCCGCATCAGTTTTGGTGAGCGTAAAAGTTGGCCAGATCCGGTGGATATCCTGATCGATATACGAACCATCGGTTGAAGCAAAATATTTCTGCTCATTGATCATGAAGAGATTAGAACTGATGTATTTTGCACCACCTTTCATTGCCTCACTGTTTACTTTTAAAAGCAGGTCTACTTTATCGGCGATAGGTACTTCAAAAGCATTGATTTCGATAGGGGTTTTCCAGCTTACTTCTCCAAAACCTTTTTGCGGAGCCAGTTGAACAGGTTCTTCCATCAGTTTGGCATTGCCTTTTGCAATGGCTACGGCAGCTTCTGCAGCTTTGGCAATGCTGGCATCATCCATATTGTTGGTGGCGGCAAAACCCCAGCTTCCGTTAGCAATTACGCGTACACCCAAACCATAAGATTCGGAATTGGAGATGTTTTCTACCCGTGTTTCCCTGGTGGCTACAACCTGGTTCAGGTAGCGGCCAATCCGTACATCGGCATAAGTTGCACCCTTGCTTTTTGCTGCATTAAGGGCAACATCGGCCATTTTTTTCTTCAGGGCAACATCAACAGGAGTTAAAGATTCTTCAACAGAAATAATTTTGCCAAAAGCAGGGATGTTGGGTATCATGCTGGCGCCAAGGCCAACACCTGTCATGTATAGGAAATCTCTTCTTCTCAATTTTTTTAATTTTTATTAATAAAAAAGGCCGTCATCTCGACTGGAACGTCCCGAATGTTCTGGAGAGAGATCTATCTAGGCAGATCTCTCCATTTCGTTGCACTTCAGTCGAGATGACGGTAACTAGGGGCGTACCTCGCAATGACGGAGTTTTTTTGCAGATTGCTTCGTTAAATCGCGTCTGATAATGAAGTGAAGGTAAAATCCCTGATTTTCATTGGCGGAATCAATCCGCTTCCGGTTCTCACTGGTTTACCCAAAGCTTCCACATTGTTAAGCATAATTACCGGACTCTCATTAAACCTGAAATTCTTGATCGGGAATTTGATTTCGCCGTTTTCAATGTAAAAAGTACCATCACGTGTAAGCCCTGTTAATAATAAGGTTTGCGGATCAACCGAACGGATGTACCAGAAACGGGTTACCAAAATGCCTTTTTCGGTACTTTTGATCAGCTCTTCCAGTGACTGATTGCCTCCTTCGATAATCATGCTTCGGCTAAATGGAAGGGGTTGAACATTTTTCTGTGCAGCCCAATATCTTGAATAGGACAGGTTTTTTACCACACCTTTTTCTACCCATTGCGTCCTTTTTACGGGTAAACCTTCGCCTGTAAATGTTGAAGACGGGATTTCGGTATTCATCGGATCGGAATAGATATTTACATTTTCGGAGAATAATTGTTCCCCTAAACGCGTGCCACCACCTTTTTTGCTCATAAAGCTCCGGCCTTCGTCGGCACTCCGGGCATCAAAACCCCTGAACATGTTGCCAATGATATCGCTGGCGGCGAGCGGTTCTAAAATTACCGTATATTTTCCGGGTTCGATGGCTTTTGCACCTGCCGAACCGTTGGCTTTGCTTGCTGCAATTTTGCTTAGCGCAAGCGTATCCATTTTATCAAGGTCGTTAAAATCCTGCTCCACATAACCCGAACCTGTTCCCTGTTTATTCCTAACGGTAACCGAAAAAGATACATTTGTTCCTTTATTGTAGGCGAACAAACCTTTAGAGTTCATGATCGCATTAAAACGGGTAGCGTTTTCGAGGAAACCAGCAGCATCTAAACCGGCGGCTTTTGAAACGCTTAAACTTTTACCCACCATTTCGGCCCTGGTATCAGGTGTAATGGCAGCAGTTTTTGCATTGAAGGTATTCGATTCAGCAAATGTTTGCGGACCTAATGGTGGCATAAACTCAGGGTTTTCTGGTGCCAGCATGGCCAGTTCTTCGGCTCTTTTTACCACTTTTTGCAAAGAGGCATCGTCGAACTCGTTGATGGTTGCTGAACCTGTTTTTTTACCAAACGTTGAGCTTACCCCTAAACTCATGGTGCTGATCTGGCCTGCAGTAGAAACGGCATTACGTGCATAACGGATGTTTCCGCCGTCCGAACCGCTTAAACTTACTTCACAGAAATCGGCTTTAGAAAAACCTACTACTTTTTTTAATATCGCCTGGGCTTCTTCTTTACTTAATATGGCCATAATTATATTTTTCTTGCTGTATTGATAACATTAACTCCATTAAACCGTGCAGTAGAACTGCCATGCGAAACGGCACTGCTTTGCGAAGGCTGACCTTTTCCGTCATTGAACGAACCGCCTAAACGGTAATCGCCTGCATCGCAGATGGCATTGCAGGAATTCCAGAACTCTTGTGTATTGGCCTGATAAGCTACATCATTAAGCATGCCTACAATTTTACCTTCTTTGATTTCGTAGAAAATCTGTCCGCCGAACTGGAAATTGTAGCGTTGCTGATCGATAGAAAAACTACCGTCACCGATGATATAAATGCCTTTTTCTACATTTTTGATCATATCGTCAACACTTAATTTTTCTTTACCCGGCTGTAACGAAACATTTGGCATACGCTGGAACTGCACATCATCCCAGCCCTGCGAATAGCAGCAGCCGTTTGATTCGGTTAAACCGATAATGTGTGCCTGATCGCGGATGGCCTGATAACTTACCAGAACTCCATCTTTAATCAAATCCCATTTTTTGCATTTTACGCCTTCATCATCATAACCCACCGCACCTAACGATCCAACCTGGGTTTTATCGGCCACAATGTTTACTTTATCGCTGCCGAATTTGAATTTTTTCGATTCCCATTTATCTAAAGTAAGGAAACTCGTACCTGCATAATTGGCCTCATAGCCTAAAACACGGTCGAGTTCGGTAGGGTGACCAACAGATTCGTGGATGGTAAGCCAAAGGTGCGAAGGATCGAGTACCAGGTCATATTTACCCGGTTCAACCGATTTTGCCTTTACTTTTTCATTGGCAACACGGGCTGCTTCTTTCACATCTTCGAGCATATCGTAACGGTCTTTGTAACGGGTTACAATACCGGTAACTTTATCTTCGGGGCGTGCGTGCATATACTCGTAGCCTTTTCCGCTTGGAGCGCTTAGGGCATTACGGGTTTTAAATTTACCCGATTCGCGGTCAACTTTGGTTACATTGAAAGTAGGGTAAATGCGGTGCACATCCTGATCGATATAAGAACCATCGGTAGAAGCAAAGTATTTCTGCTCATTAACGGCAAAAATAACAGAGTTTACAAAATTGGCCCCGTTCTGCATCGCTACGTCGTTTACATTCAAAAGCAGGTCTACTTTTTCTTTTACAGGGACTTCGAAAGCATTGATTTCGATCGGAGTTTTCCAGCTTACTTCGCCATAACCCTTTTGAGGGGCGAGCTGCACAGGTTCTCCCTGTATTTTAGCATTGGCTTTTGCAACTGCAACGGCTTGTTCGGCCGCTTTGGCAATGGCATCTTTGGTTACGTTATTGGTAGCGGCAAAGCCCCAGCATCCATTGGCCAAAACACGGATACCCACGCCGTACGATTCGGTATTGGCCACACCTTGAACGCGTTTTTCGCGTGTGGCTACAAATTGATTTAAATAGCGCCCAATGCGAATATCGGCATAGGTTGCACCTTTAGATTTTGCAGCGTTGAGGGCAACATTGGCCAGTTCTTTTTTAATTTTTACATCCACTCCATCAAGTGCCTGTAAAGGATCGATGGGCGTTCCGAATGCAGAAAGGTCGGGAAGGATTAAGGCACCCATACCCATTCCGGTTAAGTAGAGGAAATCTTTTCTTTTCAATTGGTTCAGTTTAGTTAGTTTACGTTCTCAATATAGCGAATTTTGAGGCTAATGATTCCGAAATGAGTATAACATTTTAGTTTCAAAGCTGGAAATCGAATAAATTTTGCCACAGAGACACAGAAAAGCACGGAAATTAAGCGAAAAGCTAGGGCTTAAATGATTTCGATACGATTTTCATCCCCCGCGATCCGTCATTTCGACTGAAGCTGCTGATTTTTCATCAGTAGCGGAATGGAGAAATCTATTGGAAGATCTTTGTTCTTAGATCTCTCCATTCCGCTTTGCTTCAGTCGAGATGACGAATCGACTATGCTTGCGCTCGTTTCCAAACGAGTGCAAAAATAGTTCTACGATTTTATCGTTGTAAACGATATGTTATTGAACGCTCGTTAGAAACGAGCATTAGCAATAGCAAATTGAATAAATTTTGCAACGAGGACACAGAAAAGCATGGAAATTAAGCGAAAAGCTACTGTTTAAATGATTTCGATACGATTTTCATCCCCGCGATCCGTCATTTCGGCTGAAGCTGCTGATTTTTCATCAGTAGCGGAATGGAGAAATCTATTGGAAGATCTTTGTTCTTAGATCTCTCCATTCCGCTTTGCTTCAGTCGAGATGACGAATCGACTATGCTTGCACTCGTTTCCCAACGAGTGCAGAAATAGTTCTACGATTTTATCGTTGTAAACGATATGTTATTGAACGCTCGTTAGAAACGAGCTTTAGCACTAGCAAATTGAATAAATTTTGCCACGGAGACACAGAAAAGCACGGAAATTAAGCGAAAAGCTACTGTTTAAATGATTTCGATACGATTTTCATCCCCCGCGATCCGTCATTTCGACTGAAGCTGCTGATTTTTCATCAGTAGCGGAATGGAGAAATCTATTGGAAGATCTTTGTTCTTAGATCTCTCCATTCCGCTTTGCTTCAGTCGGGATGACGAATCGACTATGCTTGCACTCGTTTCCCAACGAGTGCAGAAATAGTTCTACGATTTTATCGTTGTAAACGATATGTTATTGAACGCTCGTTAGAAACGAACGTTAGCAACAGCAAATTGGATAAATTTTGCCACGGGAGACACCAGAAAAGCACGGAAATTAAGCGAAAAGCTAGTGTTTAAATGATTTTGATACGATTTTCATCCCCCTCAATCCGTCATTTCGACTGAAGCTGCTGATTTTTCATCAGTAGCGGAATGGAGAAATCTATTGGAAGATCTTTGTTCTTAGATCTCTCCATTCCGCTTTGCTTCAGTCGAGATGACGAATCGACTATGCTTGCACTCGTTTCCCAACGAGTGCAGAAATAGTTCTACGATTTTATCGTTGTAAACGATAAGCTATTGAACGCTCGTTTGAAACGAGTGTTAGCAACAGCAAATTGAGTAAATTTTGCCACGAGGACACAGAAAAGCACGGAAATTAAGCGAAAAGCTACTGTTTAAATGATTTCGATACGATTTTCATCCCCCGCAATCCGTCATTTCGACTGAAGCTGCTGATTTTTCATCAGTAGCGGAATGGAGAAATCTATTAGAAGATGTTTGTTATTAGATCTCTCCATTCCGCTTTGCTTCAGTCGAGATGACGAATCGATTTTAAACCGTCAAAATCCTTGCTTCGTACCATAAAAAGGCGGCTGCAAGTAAAAATCCGGCAAAGAACCACCACGTTGATACTTCTTCTTCGATAATGCTATCTGTTAACTGAGGCCTGTTTTCGGTAGCGCCTAAATTTTTGATAAACTGACGGGTATCTTTTAAGGTTTGCTGATTTTTAAGCGTTTGCCAATCGGTTTTTTCGTAGATATAAACAGATTGGATGCTTTGATTTACCTGTAAGTTTGTCCAGCCTGCTTGTTGCGGCCAGTAAAATGCATCCCACTGGAAAGGAAGTTCCATATTTTGCCGCGGACTTAACGCAAAATCATCTATTTTTAATGTTGGCATCTTACCCGATGTTGCTAAATCAGTAATGATCCTGGTTTTTTGATTCACCGTTGGAAATTGCGGAAGGATGTTTACGCTTAAAATCTCGTTTCTCTTTTTTGCAGCACTGCTTAAAAGTTTGGACCAATAGGTAGCATAATCTGTTTTTTGTCCGGATAGTAGCCAGTTATATGTTGAAGAAAGGGTAGAAACCATTATTTTGCCAGCACCACTAATGCTGCTGTTTACCAAAGTTTTTCCACCGGCATCGGTAATAATACTTTGATCATGGTCGCCTGATTTCAAAAACAAAGCTTGCTCAATGGGCAATGGTTTAAATTTGAAATGATCTTCGGTCAGACTTAAATTTAAAGGTTTGTCCTTTAAAACAGGAGATTCGAAACGATTGAACCTGCCGCTAAGCGTGGTTAAAGCTTTCTGACCTGAAACCCTGATAAATAAACCCATCCCACTATTAACTGCAACATTTATCGAAGCCCTTTCGTTTGGATTGATGGCTGCCAGTTCATCTTCATCAATAATCAGGATGTCGAATTTTTTTAAGGTTAAAGCATTGATCTGATTGAGGTTTACACTATCAATATTTAAAAAATCGGAAGCAAACTTATTTTTACTGATCTGACTTCTGAAAGCCAAAGGATATTGATTTTCATATAGCCAGTTTTTTAAAAACTTATACTCAAAGTCGGGGAAAGAAGCCAAAATCAGTACTTTCATTGCTGGCTGATCACCTACCTGTATTGGGATAGGCTCTTTGCTTAAAGTATCATTTTTTTGCAAAGCAATGAGTTGATAAATGGCTTTTCCACTTTGTTTTGGAGTTGTTTTAAAAGAAAATGTTTTATTCGATTTTCCTTCAATGGTAGTTGAGTCGACTGTTTTTCCCAAACCTTTAAGCAAAAGTTTAATGGTTTGTTTGCTGGTATTTTGATAATGTCCCTGAACGGCAAGAACGTCGGTGGCTTTTAATTTTTCCTGCCAGTAGGCTGCAATAATCCCGTTAGGATTGGCAGATGGATGGAATTTGACCTGATAGCCTTTAAGTTTTTCCAGCTCTACAGCATTTAAACCATAACCGTAAATATTCAGTTTCCGGATATTGGGATTGGTTTTTAAAAAATAAGAAAGATCAGGAATGGAGGTGGCTTTTATATTTTTTAGATCTATCGACGAAAGCGCATATTTTTTCCCCTTTAAGCTGGCAACAGAATCAGGATGGGTGCCTTGCGTAAGTAAAATGATTTCATCGGCACGTTGGTGGAGGTGTGTTTCATATTTAATGGGAATGATTAATAACACAAAACAGGCAATAGCAATGATATTGGCTAAAATACGCCAGAATAACCTGGCTTTATTTAACCTTTTGATCTCTTTAAACAACAAAAAGCCTAGCAATAATAGCGCAACCAAAATAGCGATGTATTTAAATTCCATATCTATCTGCCCGCTTTGTTTAAATTGTTAAAATAATCCTGGTACAAGGCCGAAGCCGGACCAGCATTTGGTGTTTGTGGCTTCGTCGGTTCATTACTGATCATTTTTTGGATAGCCTGCTGAACCAGATCAATATCTTTAACTATCAATTTATCTGCGGTGCTTAATTTTCTTAAACTGGTTAATGCATTTAAATAAGTGGAAGGATGATCTGCTGCGGCACCAATCATATATTTTTCAGTTTCGCTGAGTAAAAAATGATCGTTTTCGGTAAACTTTTTGCCTGTTTTTCTGCTTTCCAAAAGGGCAAGTGCGGTTTTTAGCGAAGCTGTTCGTTTCTCTTTCTGCTCGAAGCTCATTTTTTGTACAGGTTGTGTAATCTTATCGAGTTCACCGCTTAATCGTTTCTCAGGTTTTAAAGCCGAAACCTTAACTGTGGTTTTGGCTACATAAGCACGCGATTTTTGTTGCAGGTCTTTAAGCAATCTTAAAGCTTTATATTCGTAAGGCAAAGCTTCCTGTGGTTTGTAAGTTCTTAAACGCAGTTCGGCGTTCCACATTTCGGTTAAAACAGCTTTTAACTGCGCTTTCATTTCGGGTTCGAAAAAGGTGGCATCTTCTGCAATATCGTGTTTGTGCGCATATTTGTCCATAATGGCACTCACATCACCAAATTTTTCACCCTCGGCTTTGTGTTCGGCATGTTCATCATTGTCATCATGATCGCCACCAATTTCGGTCTCGTTTTCTTCGCCCAAAAACTGACCGTAACGAAGCCTTAATAACTTCTGATCGATGCCGAGGTCGTTACTTCTGGTTTTAAAAGTTATTATCGGTAGGCTAGCCTGCTCTTTCAATAATTTTTCGGTATCGATAATGATCTGCCTTTCGCTCCTGAAATATTCGGGTACAAGGTTTACGCCATTGGTCATGCCTGCCAGACTCATTAACTCTGTGGTATCCACAATTGAAACAAAATACACGTCCGATCGGCTCGATTGACCGTGATTATCCATCGCTTTGATGAAAAAGTAAAGCTCATCACCGGGTTTCATGCCCAGGCTTTTGAGATCGATGTGTTTATTTAAGGAAACATGCTTCTTATTATCGAAACCGGTGTTGAAAGGGAGTTTTTTTTCCGTAAAACTTACGCCTTCACCTTTTCCACTGGCCATCGTAGCAGATATAAAAGCATCGTTTATACCATAATCATCAGTGAGCGATACACTTAGGTCGAACTTTTGCGGCTGACCGATATCAATGGTGGTGTGCTGCTTAGGTTGCGTAATTTTAATGGTAACCGGCAAATCGGGGATTACTTCGATCTGGTAGAGATCTGATTTCTTACCATCAAGATCAAGTTGGTAAAAACCTGATTTATTAATGGTTTTGCTGAAACTCCATTGTGTACGCGCTGTATTTAAGGCTTTTAATGATGAGGTTTCATTGTCGTTAAAAATGAGCTTTAGCTTTTTGATTGCAATGTTCGTTTCAATTTTCCAGTTCACTGTTGCCCCCGTTTCGGCGTTAATGGTAAACTGCTTTTGTTTCCGTTCTGCTTTTCTGGTATAAGCCGGAGGAATAATGGTTGCACTGAAATCTGAAATTTCTGCAGGGATATTTTCTTTAATCAGCGGAACTGAAGTATTGGCTTCTGGTGAACTTAAATCTGTTTTTTTGATTTGAGGGATTTTACTAATCCCGAAACTGATTAATAGCGCAACAAGAAATATTGTTAAGCCAAAATATAATTTCTTTACCGGTTCTTTCGGCTGTGGAAGGCTTAGAATGATGTTTTCTATCTTGTTACGTTGCAATTGTTGCAGCATGGATAATTCTGCGTCGTTTTGAAGCAGCAGATCGGCACTTTCTTCCAGTTCTGGGTAATGGTTATTTACAAATCTGGAAACATCAAGATCTGTGGTTTTCCAAACGGGTTTGCTGAATAATAAAATGGCAAGGGCAAGCGGAAAAATAATTGCAAAAATCCAGATGGGGGCATGCAGCAGATAAAAACCTGTAACCGATAAAACCAAAGCGATGGCTAAAGCAGTGGCTATAGTACCAATCAGGTAAAAACTGATCCATCTGATTTTTAGCCTACGTATCCAGTTTTGTCCTTCAGTTTTTAACATATTGTGGTTTTTTTCTGAATGATAAAATACGTTCGGTAGCAAAAATCAAAAGTGCCGCGATCCAAAATATAGTGGAAAGGGGCTTATTTTTGGTGCTTTTTGTTGCTGAAACACTTTTATTGGCCTCAATTACCGTTTTCTGTTTAAGCGATAGGGTTCTTTGATCGGCTGGGTTATTCTCGAAACCAAAATCTTCCGGATTTTTATCACGGATAACGATCGGCATCAGTGCTTTTACAAATAAAGGATCCCAAACCAGTTCGTTCCATTGTGGATTAAAACGGCTGTAAAAATGGAAAGTATTGAAATCACCAGTCCTTTCTTTTGCTAAAATGGCATCCCCAAAACTATCTGTCCATACTTTTTCTGCCTGATTGCCTGATGCAATTCTTTTACTCAATTTTAGCTGTTTTCCATCGATATTTATAAAGGATGGTTTAGTGAGTATTTTTCCTTTTTCATATTGAAACAAGGTGCCATCCGGAGCAATTGATGATTTAAATGCTGCAGAAACTGTTTCATCTGATAACCAGAAACCGATGGTAGCTTTGCCTGCCGGAGGGTTAATGATTATCTTCCGTTGGGTAAAACTGCCGATGGCTTTCAAAGCCGCAATAATGTATTTACTGTCGCGAATTCCGGTTCCTTCATGTATCGTTATGTTTACCGGCGTGTTCTCTGATGTGTTTAAAGCCTGATAAACAGTACCTGATGGATTGGATTTCGCTTTATACTTTTTTCCTGCATAAGTGGCGATCCAACTACTTAAGGTATCGCTTTGGTTGAGCGGAATCCAGTTCAGTTTATAATTTACAAGAGGCAATTCGTTTTCGAAATGCTTTAAACGGTGATCGGCAAAAAGATAAACCTGCGCCCCTGCAGGAACAGCTTGATCGGCTGCACTCAGTAAGGTGGTATAACCGAGGTTATTTTGCTGTTTAATTTGATGAACAACAGTATCTTTTAAGCTTAATAACGAAAAACCCGCATTAAAATCATGAATTTCGTAGCCTTTTTTTAACAATGAATCAATCGTTTTTCGATGTGATTTAAAAACCTGTGGGAAATTACTTTTATCAATCAAAATCCAACCTGTTTTACTACTTTTTGATATTGTTTTTTTAAGATAGGGTTGTGCTAAAAGAAAGGCCAGCAACACCAGCAGTAAACAACGCAATACAAACAAAAGCCAGTCGTTAATTTTAAAACTTTTGGAGCTTGCACTCGAACTTTCGCCCAGCAAAGCGATGCTGCCAATTTTGATGGTTTTGCCCTGTTTTACATTCCACAGGTGTATCACAAGCGGCACAATGATGCCTGCAAGCGCAAATAAACCTATAGGATATAAAAATTGCACGGTTAAATTCTGAGTTTACTTCTTTGTTTTAAAAAATCCCTTAAAGCCTGATCCAAAGCTTCGTCGGTAGTGATGGTACGGTAAAAAATCCTTCTGTCGAGCAGTTGTATCCTGGTATTTTCCAGGTAAGCGTTAAGCTTGTGCTGGTAATCTTTTCTTGCTTTGCTTTGATCAATCTGGATGGTTTCTCCGGTTTCCAGATCCTCAAAATTGGTGTAACCTTTAAAATCAAGATCGAGTTCGTTTCTTGATAATACATGGAAAACCACAATTTCGTGCCTTAAAGTATTCAGTGTATCCAATAATTTGATGATTTCGTCATCTTTCTGGTAAAGATCGGTTACAAAAATCAGCAGTTCACGTTTTTGGGCACCTGCAAACAACTCTTTATGATGAATGGGCTTGGTGAATGTTCCATCGGGATGGATCTGTTCCAGCTGATAAAACAAGCGTGCCAGATGCTGGTAATCCTGCTTGGGCGTCATCGAGAAAATGCCCGAATTCTTCAATACATATAATCCAATGGCATCGCCCTGTAAATTAGCGAGGTAAGCTAAGGATGCACCGAGGTATTTTGCATAATCTATTTTGGTGAAATCGCCATCGTTGTGGTGCATCGAGGCGCTGGCATCAATTAATATACGTATGGCAATATTGGTTTCCACCTCCGATTCACGGATGTAATAACGGTCTGACCGGGCAAACATTTTCCAGTCGAGCGAACGAAGATCGTCACCAGGCTGATAACTTCTGTATTGACTAAACTCTAATCCAGGCCCTTTTACGGTACTTTTGTTAATACCGTTCATAAACCCATCAATCGTCATTTTAGCCGATAATGAAAGGTCTTTAATGGCCATCAATATTTTTGGATCGAGCAGTTTACTCATTAAATATTGGCTTTTGGTTTCGAAATGGCTTTGATCAGTTCGTCGGTTACTTTATCTGATGAAACATTTTCGGCCTCTGCCTTAAAATTCATCAATACCCTGTGGCGCAATACCGGATAGGCCATGGCTTGTAAATCTTCCAGAATTACCGCGTACCTGCCTTTAAATAGGGCCCTAGCCTTTGCGGTTAAGATTAATGCCTGCCCTGCACGTGGTCCAGCGCCCCATCGTACCCATTCTTTTACAAAATTTACGGTAGTGGTATATGGTCTGGTGGCGCGGATGATCTCACTTACATAGGTAATCAGGTCGTTGCTGATGCTTACCTCACGGGTAATGGCCTGGAGTTCTTTGATTTCCTCAGCACCAATAACCGGGTTAATTACGGCTTTTTTGCTGCCTGTTGTGCTGCTTAAAATCTGTGTTTCTTCTGCTGCGGTAGGATAACCAATTTTGATATATAACAGAAAACGGTCTAACTGTGCTTCGGGCAGGGGATAGGTTCCGGCCTGTTCAATAGGATTTTGTGTGGCAAGGATAAAAAACGGACGATCTAAAGGATAGGTTTGTCCTCCATAGGTTACCTCAAATTCCTGCATTGCCTCGAGTAAGGCCGATTGTGTTTTTGGCGGAGTTCTGTTTACTTCATCCGCAAGGATAATATTGGCAAACAGCGGACCTTTGTTAAACTTGAAAAAACGTTTCCCGGTTACATGGTCTTCTTCCAATATTTCGGTACCCACGATATCGGTAGGCATTAAATCGGGTGTAAACTGAATCCTGCGGAAAGAAAGGTCTAAGGCCTGAGACATAGTCCTTACCATTAAGGTCTTTGCCAAACCGGGTACACCTTCCAAAAGGCAGTGTCCGCCGGCCATTAAGGCAATCAGCATTTCTTCAATGATCACATCCTGACCCACAATTACTTTCTGTATTTCGGTTTTTAACAGGGAGATCTTATCGATCAATATTTTTAGGTTGCTTTCTGAACGCTCCAAAATGGTTGGTTTTTTTAGTTTGACGATATGGTGCTTCAATATAGCGCATATTGGAAGATAGTTTTTAGCCAAATAGAAAAAATATCAAAAAATTTACAAGATAATTGGCATAAAAAATGGTTTTAATAAAAAATGAAACTAATTTTATGCTGTGCATAGAGCAAAATTTACATTTGCGAGGTTAAAATACAATTCTGGTGATTGGGATACCGATCAGCGCATGCCGTCTAATCTGTTAAATTCTCTTTTAGAATATACAACCATTCCTCTGGATGAAGAAGAAAAAATTGTTGAACTGGGGAGCAAAGATTTGTTTAAATATCCATTCTGTTATTTAAGCGGACATAAACTGGTGCAGTTCAGTGCCCAGGAAGCCGTAAATTTTAAAACCTATGTACATAATGGGGGCTTCGTTTTTGTTGACGACTGCAACCACGATATTGACGGTTTATTTGCCCGCTCTTTCGAAACGCAGATGACTAACCTGTTCGGTGCACAGGCGCTGAAAAAAATTCCTAATAACCATGGTATTTACAACTCTTTTTTCAAGTTTGAAAAAGGACCACCAACCACATCATTTGAATTAAACGGCTGGGGAGACGACCTGGTGCACGATTATCTGAAAGCAATTACAGTTAACAACAGGATAGGAGTATTGTATAGCAATAAAGACTATGGCTGTGAGTGGGATTACGATTTCAGGAATAAGCGCTTTCTGGCAGAAGATAACACCAAGTTCGGGGTAAATATTATCCTGTATGCCATGGGGGTTAACAGTTAGGTTTTTGCTGGTGCTGTCAGATGTTACCATTTGATAGATTGGATAGTTTGTTTATTATCTACCACCCCTGTTCTCTATATATTAACCATATAAGAAATATAAGAACATCTAAGCGCATTGAGCTTATATGAAACTTAAATGTCTTATATGGTTCAAAAAAGATATAGGTTCATTTATTTTACCACCTGAATCACCTGAGCGCATCTTAGTTACATTTGCATAGAGTCTTTTTAGGTGTACTAAGGTGACTTAGGTGGTTCAATATTTATAGTTAATTATTAGATATAAGAAGATGTAAGCATATTGAACTTATATGAAACTTCCATGTCTTATATGGTTCAAATTATTTTCGCTGTTACCATATTTCATAATCAAGTATATAAGGGCATGCAATCGCATTGAGCTTATATGAAACTTCCATGTCTTATATGATTCAAATTATTTTTGCTGTAGTATATATAATCGCTGCGTTTGTACCTGAATTACCTGAGATCATCTTCGTTTTTCCTTGCGCTGTTCGGATGATAATATCTGTGGCCATGCTTTCAATCCCGATTAAAAATCTATCAATACTGTTTAAAATCTTTTGCTAGTGGATTGATTACCCTTTTAATTTATATTTTTGGTTTTCTAATCACATACCATTTTATGAAACTACTTTTTAGATTTTGTTTGCTTGGACTTTTAACAGGTTCAACACTTGTGGCCGATGCACAAACCGTTACGCTCGATTATTTCTTTAACCGCGAAACGCATAAAGATAAACAGGGTAAAGAAGTTCGTTTTCATTATCTGTGGGGTGAACAGGCCATGAGTGGTTTTTCTATTCTTGGCCATGTATTCAAGAAGCAAGGTTTTAAGTTAGATTCACTTGAAACAGCACCCACACAGGCCAATTTAAAAGGAAGTGATGTTTACTTAATTGTAGATCCCGACCGTCCGAAAGAAAATCCTAAACCCAATTACATCGGGGCTGAGCACATTGCTGCAATTTCTGCCTGGGTAAAGCAGGGCGGGGTATTGGTAATGTTTGCCAACGATAGTGCCAATGTAGAATTGCCGCATTTTAATAAACTAGCCAATGTATTTGGCATGCATTTTACAAACGAAATGCAGAACCACGTGATTGACGATGCTCATTTTGAAGATGGCAGCATTGTAATTAAAAATAATCCGGTATTTAAAACAGCCAAAAAAATCTTTATGAAAGATGTCTGTTCTATCGATACCAAAAACGGTGCAAAACCTGTACTTAAAAATGCTGCGGGCGCAACGGTTATTGCCTCTGCCAAATTTGGTAAAGGAAATGTAATTGCCATTGCCGACCCATGGCTGTATGATGAATATGTAAACGGCCGTTTGCCAAAAGAAATGGGCTTCGAAAATGATAAAGCCGCTTACGATCTGGTGCTTTGGTTAAAAAGCCTTGTTAAAAAATAAGGATTTATAGTTTATCCAACTTAAAATAGCCTAAATGAATCTCATCTTCAGGTAATCCTGAAGATGGTTTTATTTCGATGTGGTATTTTTGCTTCGCCTCCTCACTTAAAATATCCTCTATTTTATAAATATCATCTACATCGATGCCATATTTTTCGTCGATGTGTGAATTCGCGCCTTTTATAGAATTGGTTTTAAAAAAGATCGTTTTTTTTGCATCCTGAATGGCTTTGGCCCGCTCATCATGCACCGATAATACAATATGATGCTGCTCGTATAATTTGTTGGATATATAGCCCCCAAGATTGATAAAAAATAATTTATGTAGTGATGGCGGCGTATGTTCATCTCTTAATTTAATACTGATTTCGTAATCATCAACCGTGTTTACTTCCCGCCAGCCATCAATATGCAGGCTATTACCCGCCTCAGGCCAAAAAGCTTTAATCTCCGGAACAAGATCTTTTAGTGAGTCTGCAATGCCAAAAAAGTAATCGTGCTGCTCTACGTTCCGCTTCGGGGCTTTCGAGCCCAGTAAAATCATATATAGTTTCATTAATTGGTAATTGTTTACCCTTCGGCTACGCTTAGGGGGGTAACTGATACAATATTGCTTACCTCTTCTAACAGCAATTCTCACAGTTGGTTCTTATTTATTGCAAATTTTGTTTGCGATCGCCATCTCGAGTGGAGTATAACGTAATTGGGAGATCTATCAAACCAGAGCTTTCCTGCTTGGTAAGTTATCCTCTCATTTCAGACCGTTCCTCGACTTTTTAAACACAACCAAAACAATTTCTGTTTTTTTATGATTGTATGAACTATAAATGGACACGAAAACAGCAAAAAAGAAAATTGCCATCATCGGCGGCGGCCCAAGTGGTCTTTTCATGTATAAAAGATTAACAGAATCGGAGAATACTGACTTTGAAATCAGCATATTCGAGCGCAAGGATTATTTGGGGGCTGGTATGCCATACAGTGCCGAGGGGGCAAATGTAGAGCATATTACCAATGTATCAGACAATGAAATTCCCATTATTTTTAATTCTATAGAAGATTGGGTAAAAATTGCACCAAAGGCCATTTTGAAAAAGTTTGATATTAACGAAGAGAAATTTAACGAATATAAAGTATTGCCCAGGTTATTTTTCGGCGAGTACCTGTCAGCCCAGTTTAATCTCCTTAAAGAAGCTGCGGCGAAAAAAGGCATCGAAACCCATGTTCATTTAAACTGCATTGTAGAAGATATTATTGATTTACCGGCAGAAAATCAGGTAGCCATATGTGTACAGAACGAGGATAAAGTTTATTTCGATCAGATCGTGATCTGTACCGGGCATAACTGGCCAAAAAAATATGAAGGTAGTATTCCCAGCTACTTCGATTCCCCTTATCCACCTAAAAAACTAGAGCAAAAGCTGAATCATGCGGTTGGCATTATGGGTTCATCGTTAACGGCGATTGACGCCCTGAGAACACTGGCCAGGCAAAATGGAAAATTCGAAGACAATGAAGACGGAACCTATTCCTATCAATTAGAAAGTAAAGGTTTTAAAATCGTGATGCATTCTCGCAGTGGTTTGCTGCCTGCCATCAGGTTTCATTTAGAAGATTCGCACCTGGGTAAGGATGAAACATTGAGCAAGGCCGAAATTCATAAAAGCATAGCCGAAAACGGAGGTTTTTTACCTTTAGATTTTGTGTTTGAAAAGAATTTTAAAGAAATATTTATTAAAAAAGATCCTGATTTTTACAAACAGATCAAAGATATGAATCTTGAAGCTTTTGTAGAGGCCATGATGGGCTATCGGGAAAGGATGGAACCCTTCGATCTTTTCAGGAAAGAATATGATGAAGCTGAAAAATCCATTGAAAAGAGAAAATCCATTTATTGGAAAGAAGCCCTGGCTGTTTTAAGTTTCGCAATGAATTATCCTGCAAAATACTTGTCGGCAGAAGATATGGAAAGGTTGCAGAAAGTATTAATGCCATTAATTTCTATTGTAATTGCATTTGTACCCCAAAGCTCGTGCAGAGAGTTGCTGGCCTTGCACAACGCCGGTGTGCTGAGCATTGTTGCAGTTGGAGACGATGCCAAAGTAGAGCCTTTAAAAACCGGTGGTGCAGATTATCACTACGAAATAAACGGTGAAAAAACGGTTAAGCACTTCGATACTTTTGTCGATTGTATCGGTCAGCCGCACCTTTCTTTTAACGATTTCCCATTTAAAAGCCTGATCAATAACAAAACGCTGAGCCCCGCAAGGTTAAAGTTCAAATCGGCTGAAAGAGGAAAAGCAGAAATTAAGAATAACGATTTAGTAACGCAGGAAGATGGAGATAATTACTTTTTAACAGTACCCGGAATTACCATAAATGATCATTTTCAGGTGGTGGATAAAAAGGGTATTCCAAACAAAAGAATTTACATCATGGCCGTTCCATACATTGGTGGTTACAACCCCGATTACTCAGGAATAGACTTTTGTGAGGCTGCATCAGAGGCCGTGATTAACAGCATTCTGCGCTAAATAAACAGCTACATTTTGGTATGATTTTAAAAGATCTCTTAAATTTATTTAAGTGATTTTTTTATTTTAAATAACTGATAATTAATCTTTTGTGTTTTTGTTTCTCTGTTGTATCTTAAAAAAAACAAACGTTTGCGCTTAGTTTTGTATCCCTTGCTCTTTTGGTTGTTATATGGAATGATTGATTGTATTTAAAAATCTATACTTTATCAAAATCCGATGACAAAGGTTTAATTTTTGTAACAACACTAATTGTCATTTTAATGTTTTTTTAAGCATGTTGTACAATAATTGTATGCCTCTTTCAGAAAAACTTATAATTGCTCGTCGCTGGTTATTTTTAAAATGGCTTAAGTGCTTATAGTTTGGTAATTAAGGCATTTTTTTAGGCAAACGTTTGCGTTGAAAAAAATAAAAATCCGGCTTTCTTAATCTATACCTTGCATTAACAAATCATAACGAGCCGATATTTTATTTTAGTGTACGAGCAAAAAAATCCTGCTAACCACAGGAATAATGGACTAATAAAATAACCTCTAACCAAGGTATAATAAACAAACAATAACTAAACCGTTCATGGCACAGCCTATTTGTGTTATGGATAAAAATTAATCATCCAAATCCAACTGTATGTTCAAAAAAATCATTTTTTGTCAATAGGCATTTATGTGCCCAAAAACAAACAATAACTAATCCATTCATGGCACAGCCTATTTGGGCTATGAATCAATTTTAATCATCCAAACTCAAACCTTATGTTCAAAAATTTTACTTTTTGTCTACGGGCATCGCTATGCCAAAAAAAACCAAACAGGGGTAATTTTTCAATTATCTTTTAAGCAACCGAGTTTCTTCTTTAAACAAAAATCAAACAAAAACTAATCAAATGGTTAAAATTTACACAAGCATTTGTTTTGCCTTGTTTTTATCTGTTTTTGGATTTCAATCTTCACATGCCAATGAGGCATTGATTAAGAGGATCAACAGCAACTATTTTGCCTTTCAGCAAGATACCTCTAAATCGAAAAAAGATTTATCCGCCAACGCTGTAAAAACAGATACGATCGGGCAAATGATCAGGGCGTTGCAAAAATTTAAAACAGTGCGCGATACGGTTAACATTCGTTCGGCAGCACCAGTTCCAAACCTGTCACTACAGCAGATTATTAAAGGCAATTTAGCCGGCGTTTACGTACAGGAACCAAATGGAGAGCCCGGAACGGAGCAAAGTATTATTATACAGGGTGCATCGGGCCTGCTTTTTAATAAGAAAGACATCTACGCTTTACAGCCGGCTATTTATTTAAATGGAGTGCCCTTGGTGGCCGATAACCCTTTTGCATTTGATGTACAAAAGTACGATTACAACAGGATTGGCCCTGCAACCAATTTATTATCGCAGGTAGATATTAACAATATACAATCGATTACAGTAATTAAAGATCCTTTCGAGTTGGCCAAACTTGGTCCGAATGCAGCCAATGGAGCTATTTACATCACCACCAAAAATGCCAGGGCAGGTGTTAGAGACATAAGCCTCAACTCTTATTTTGGTTATGTTACTGCTCCAAAGGTTAATACCATTAACGGAGTGTACGAAAATAATTTCAGAAGTCAGTTTTATCAAAAATATAATCCGGCGGGCAGTCCGGCATCTTACCTACGCGATTCTACCAATGTGGCCTATTTCGGGCCATCAAACTGGACAGATTTGTACTACCAGAATGCACCAACTTTTTCTGCCGATTTGGGGATTACAGGTGGTACAGATCGCGCCAATTTCAGGTTTTTTGGTTCGGGAACTAAAAATGCGGGAAATGCTGATGATACCGGGATTGACCGTTACAATTTGTTTTTCGGGATAAATATGGCACCTTTTAAATGGCTTACCGTATCAAGTACTGTTAATACGGCGCGCTTAGACCGTACCAGGAACAAAAGTTTACGCGATCGCTTTGCCGAAACACGTTACATTCCGGATTTAAGCAGTCCGCTGTCTCCGAATGCCGAATCGTACGCTTCATATTTAACGCAAAACGATAGAAACGTAGATAACAACCGCTCTACCGTATTAAACGGAAACCTGACTTTAAGTGCCAAGGTGAATAAATTTGTAATCTCTACTACTGGTTTGTTTAATTACAACGAGGGCGTGAGGGATTATTTTATACCATCTACTTTACTGGCGGGTATCAGTTATATTTCTAACTACTTCGGTTATAGCCAAAGGGTATCCATCAATAATAACATCAGCTACAAATATGATATTAATAAAAATCATGTTGTAGATTTTGAACTTGGCCAGAGCCTACAGGGAGATACCTACAAATATAACTATGCAAGGGCTTACAATGGTCCTAATGATTATGTAAAACTGACTTTTGTAGATGGAAACCCTACCAGAGACGGACTGGATAACCCCGATTACTTAAACGTACTGGCTAACGGTAATTTTTATGTTTTCAGGTATATTGATAAGGAACGTAATAATTTAATGTCGTTTTACGGCTCTGCAAAGTACGCTTATAAAAACCTGTTCACATTAAGTGCACTGGTAAGAAGAGATGGCGCTTCAAATGGTCAGCCAGATAGCCGTTGGGTAACCACACCCGCATTTAATGCCAACTGGAATTTAAAAGAACAGTTTTTAAAAGATAATAAAGCGATTGATGCATTGCATTTAAGTGCAGGCTGGGGCAGGACTTTGAGGGTTTTCCAGGATGACCGTTTTGCTGCAGGGCCACAATATCGCTCAGAAAATGGATGGGAAGAAGAACCTACTATACCGGGCTATGGTGGTTTGCTGGGGATTAACCGTCCGTACAATAGTGGATTTATCGGCTATAACATTAGCCTTCCCTTTGCCGATCGAGCCAGCGTAACTTTAGATGCATCGTTTTTAAACAGTCGCGTTAATGCTGCGGTAACGGTATATAACCGCGAGGATAAGAACAGCGTAATCGGCTTACCTGTCGCGGTTGAAACAGGTTATTCTACCCAATATAAATCGGGTATGGATATCAATAATAAAGGGATCGAGTTTTTGGTTAACGGTGCTGTTTTACAACAACGCGATGGCTTAAACTGGAATACGGGTTTGAACCTGAGTTATAACAAGAATAAGCTGTCGGCATTGCCAGATGGTTTAAATGAATTAATTTATCAGAATGATAATAAACTACAAGTAGGAAAATCAGCAGGAAGTTATTGGTTGTATAGCAATGACGGCATTTACAACAGTGATGCTGAAGTGCCTGCGGGCAGAACCTTTAACGGGATTCCTTTAAAAGCCGGCGATCCGAAATGGGTTGATTATAATAATGATAACCGGATTGATAGTAAAGATAAAGTATTAACCGGCGACAGGTTACCAAAATTTTTGGGTGGCTGGAACAATACCATAGCTTACAAAAACTTCGATTTAAACTTCAATTTCATTTTTGCTGCAGGACAAAAAGCCATTAACCAATACGAGGCAACCCGTTATGGCTTTGTAAACCGCGAAGCTGGAAATGACATTAATTCGGTTAAAGAAGTTTCTTCATGGCAATCATTCGATAATGAGAAAAACTATCCGGTTTACAATCCATGGAGCCCTGTAGATGCTTACCGTACCGATCAGGATTTGTTTTTAGAAAGTGCCTCTTATGTGAAATTAAGATCGGTTACCCTGGGTTACGATTTCAGTAAAACCGGTTTATTCAAAAAAGCCGGTGGAAAAATCAGGAGGGCATATTTATATGCTACAGCCTTAAACGTATTTACACTAACCAATTTTTCAGGCGTTGATCCGGAACTGATCAATTACAATGGAATATATGATGGTGCCAACATCACCATCCCGCGAACATTTGTTTTAGGCTTCAAACTCGATTTATAAAATATACCATTATTGATATGAAATATTCTAATTATAAAATTAGTATCTGCAGGTCGGTTACCCTGGCGTTAATACTAACCCTGGTTGGTATGGGCAACTTTTCCTGTAAGAAAATTGATGATGTACAATCAACAAGATTAGCTACCGAAGAGAGCAACTGGAAAACGCTGGAAGATGCCCGCGCCAACTTACTTTCGGTATATGGTTTAATGCGTTCGGCTACCGTTTCTGATAACACGCACTGGTTAATGGGCGATTTACGCCAGGGCGATTTTCAGATTACCAACCGTGCAGACCTGAAATCTATTGTTACGGGGCAACTAAATGCACAGTATCCGGTAATTAACAGGATTACCAACTGGCGCAGGTTTTATGCGGTAATTAATGCCGCAAGCTTATTTATCGAACGCTCTAAACAGATTATACCTTTAGATTCGCGTTATACCACAATCAACAATAATGTAGATGTTGCTCAGGCTAGAATATTAAGGGCATTTGCATATTTCTACATGGTTAGGATCTGGGGTGATGTGCCTTTGTTAACCTCATCTCACGATGGCGATTTTGTTCAGTTGCCCAGAACAAGTAAAGAAAAAGTTTTACAGTTTGCTACAGCCGAGCTATTGGCTGCAGCACAAGTGGTGCCTTTTAAATATGGTGGCGACGATCCAATTTTACCTGGGCTTTATTATGGCGCAGGCTGGGCAAGCTGGAACGGAAATATTTTTACCCGCTTATCGGCCTATATTATTTTAGCCCATATTGCAGCCTGGCAGGGCAATTACCTCGATGCAGCTACATACTCAAAATTTGTATTGGATAATTATACCAAATCTAACGGGAGCGGCTCTAACGGGATTGTTTATTTAGATATGGATGCCCTTACAGAGAATGTAAACTATTATAGTCCATTTGCCTTTAAACGCGCAACTGTACTGGTTGGTTTTCCTTTCGAGGCAGGTAATGGTTTATCAACCGCTAACGGCCACATTGAGCAGTTAACGCTGGCATCACCGTTTATTCCTAAAACTCAGCCTGAGATGTTTGTGCCAAAAGACAGCATCCTTAAAATATTTACCGATCCGGGAGATTTAAGGTTTGGCGTTAACCCTGCCACAGGCTTATACCGGACCAATTATTTTTACAATTTCCCTTCTGAACAACCTATTTTTAACAAAATCAAGGTGATTTACACTGCTCAAACCTCTGGTAATTTAACCCTTTTCAGTTCAACCATGCTGTTTAGCCGTATTGAGGAAATTACCCTGCTCAGGGCAGAAGCCTGTGCGGTATTGGGTTTACGTGATGAAGCCATTTCGGCACTCAACAAAGCCGCTAACCTGAGGGGCACAGATACTTACGATTCTGCATCGGGCAAAGATTTAATAGATGCCATTTTTGAAGAACGCAGAAGAGAATTAATGGGTGAGGGCTGGAGATGGTACGATATTGTACGCTTCAACAGAATTAAAAATTCTACCGGCACCTTTATTAAGAAGAATGGCGTGCCACTTACCTTCACGCAGTTTGAGCGTGCCGGAGGAATTTATTGGCCGGTATCTCAGGATGTAATCAACGCCAACCCTTCGGTTACCCAAAATCCATATTGGCAATAATCAATCAGAAGATCATGAAAAAGAAATTATATAAGCATAGCCTATTGTTGCTGGTAGCTGTAACGGGCATTTATTTTAGTGCCTGTAAAAAAAGCGACTCGCCATATTACGATTATACCAATACAATACAAACTTTTAAAGGGTCGGCCATGGATTATTTAAAATCTAAGCCCAACACTTTCGATTCGCTGCTTTTGGTATTGGATCGTTTTCCTGCCCTTAAAGATTCACTAACGAATCAGAAAGTTACCCTGTTTGCACCTGTAAATGAAAATTTTGCAGCATCAGTTAAGTATTTAAACCAGGTTAGAAAGGCCGGTGGCAGGACTCCAGTTTATTTAAAAACAGCTGATCCGGTAGAACTGGAATTTATGCTTTCGAAATATATTGTCAGGGGCAATTTAACCACTGGTACCTACGCCAGCACGGTTGATGGTATTTCGGTAACTGCAATAGATGGCGGCTATCCGATGCATGTTAAGGCCATACAGGCAGATGCATCAGGTTTTGTTGGTGGTGGAGCAACCACACTCGAGTATAGCGATATGTTTGGCTCAACCATTAAACTTAACTGGATTACCACCACTACTAATGCAGTTAATATTAAAACCAACAATGCAATCATAAACATTTTAACCCCACTGCACAATTTCGGGTTTGATGAATTCACATACAGATTAGACCAATAGCCTTATGAAGATGAAAACTAAAAAATACTTTCTTAGTGTAGCAATAATGCTATCAGGTATGATGATCGCATTGGTGTCGTGTAAGAAAAATTTACCGGATAACAGGTTGTCTATCGCCAATGACAGCCAGTACACACAGTTTCTATATCAGCCTACTTTAGGCAGAAATACCTTATTTACCAACAATTTTACCTATGGAAACTCCAGCAGGCCGCTGGATTTTAAAATTGTAAACATGCGCACCTTTGGTGGCGAGCCTGCTCCCGAATTAACCAAACTTTATCCCGTTAAGGTATGGAAAACGGCTTATGATGGTACCGAGAAATCGCTGGCAGAAATTGAGGCAAAACGCGTAATCGAAAACCATCCTTTGTTTGAAGTACGTCCGCATTCTGGCGAGTTTTTAATGTGGGCGGAAGCTAACTCCAACATGATTAAAGCCCAGCCGGATTCGGGTTATGTTTTTGATGTGGAAATGTCGAATACCGGCGGAAGGAAATATTTTCAGAACATGCGCCTTGCACCGCTGCGCGAACGTCCGTATGAACCATCACCGCTTGATCCGGTAACAGGGCAGGGAACATCCACTTCTGTTAATCCGGCCGGATTATTCATCACCGGTGTTAGAACCAACCAGTTTTTATCTTCCAACGATGTAGCCGTAGTATTTAATAAACTGCCAAAAGGGTTGCCAGGCTATTCAGGCCATAGCATCAGTTTCAAATTTATAGATACGCTGGCGCAGGTAATCGATCCGAATAAATTCGCTTTAACCGACTGGGGCAATCTGGTGCACGGTTTCAACATGGTAAAAGATGCTACTAAAGTAAAATTTGATGTGGCTTACCCTATTCCTTTAACCGCTTATCCTACCCGGTACACCACAACAGATGGTGCCGCTGCAAGGGTTGTATTCAGGTTCGACAGGCAGGCATTTGGTGCGGCTTTACTTCACTGTTATCTCGCCTTAAATTTCAAGATCTACGAGGAGGGGGATTGGGAAATTATCTTTCAGTTCAAGAACGACAGACCAAAATTTGATAACGACTGATGAAACAAACTAAATCCAAACAAAACATATTTCCAATGAAGTATTTTTACAGCATAGTAATTTTATTGATTTTTGGTTTGCACAATCTCGCCCTGGCACAACAGCAAATTGCGGTTACCGGTACGGTTTATGACGGCGAATCGAAAAAGAAAGAAACCATGCCCGGCGTAAGTATTTTAAGCGCTGGCAGGGTTTTGGGCCAAACTGATGGCGATGGCCGTTACAGGGTAACTGTAGCATCGAATGCAGAAATTACCTTTAAATATTTAAGTTATGTAACGCAAACCGTAAAAGTAAATGGAAGAACCACCATTAACCTTACTTTACAGGGCGATAATGCTACTTTGAAAGAAGTAACCGTTACGGCGGGTTATCAAACCAAAACCAGAACTTTAACTACGGGCTCTACCGTAACCATTTCAGGTAAAGATATTCAGGGACAGCCTGCAAGTGATATCATGTCTCTTCTACAGGGTAAAGTTGCCGGTCTTAACATTCAGAACAATACAGGCGCACCGGGTTTCAGGGGGTCAATTACCTTACGTGGTATTTCAAACATCAACGTATCAGGTTCAGGAAGCTCGAGTTTCTTAACCCCAACCTCGCCATTGTTTGTAATTGATGGGGTACCCGTTGATGATAATACCAATTATTCTTATGGTTTTCAACAGGCCGGGCCGGGTGTATCGCCTATTTCACAAATCCCGCCAGAAGATATTGAAGACATTACCACTCTAAAAGATGCGGCTGCTACCTCCTTGTACGGATCGAGAGGCGCTTATGGAGTAATCTTGGTAACCACCAAACGTGGTAATTCTAAAATACCGGTAGTCCGTTATACAGGTGCATCTTTCTTTTCAATGGTTCCTCAGTTACGCAGTGTTATTGGAGGTAAAGGCGAACGGCTGTTGCGGATCAATCAGATTCTGCAAAATGATACCACTTATAATCATGCAATAGACATGATCAATTATAATCCCATTTTAGCAGATAGTTTAAACGCCTATTTTAATAACTCTACCGATTGGCAATCCTATTTTTACAGAAATACTTTCAATCAAACCCATAATGTAAGCATTTCGGGTGGCGATGTGGCATTTAACTATAAGGTAGGTTTAGGTGCTTATGATGAAACGGGCATCCAGGAAAATACAGGCTATTCGAGGTATAACCTCAACATGAATATGCAATACAATCCAACGCCTAAATTTAAGTTGTTTGGTCAGTTGCAAAATTCAATTCAAAAGCAACAGGTCGGGAGTGGCAATGGGTTCTTAAATAGTGGTTTAGCCACTACGGGCCAGGCCTCAAGCTTACTGCCGTCACCATCGCTATTTTCCTCTCAAAGCGGGGTATTGGCACAATTGCAAACCGATAATGATAATAAATCATTACAAACTTTTGCCACCATTAATGCGGAATATGAGGTTTTTAAAAATTTCAGGATCGCTACTTTCTTAAACTATACCAATAATACCGGTACAAAAGATAATTTTTCGCCTGCCGCATTAAACGGCAACCAATCGAAATATTATACCTATAACGATCGTGCCACTAAATTATATAACCGTAACCAGTTCTCTTATGTATATGGCCTAAAAGATGCTGCCGGAGAAGATACACACACATTTAACCTTTTTGCCTTTACTGAGATTAACTCGAGCTTTTTTAAAGCCGATGCCATGTTAAACGAAAGGGGGGTGAACGATCAGTTAAGAGGGCCGCTAACCAATATGACAGATTACCTGACCTCTTTGGGTGGAACCATCGATTATAACGATGCCAGAAGCGTGGCCTTTGCAGGTGCATTTTCTTATAACTATAAACAAAAATATGTATTGGATTTTAACTATCGTTTAGATGCCAACTCGGCCAATGGCGAAAATGCCCGTTACATTGCCAATCCATCCATCGCTTTAAAATGGAACTTTAATAAGGAAAAGTTTATGCAGAACATTAAATGGGTTGATTATGCCGATATCCGTTTAAGTTATGGTTCTAACATACAGCCGGTAGGAGGTGTTTTTGATGCTTATGGTAAATATGTGGGAGGAAACCGTTATAATAATGCCAATTCGATCATATTGGATTTAAAAAGGCTGCCAAATTTAGATTTACAACCAACTAAAGCAACCACTTATAACGCTGGTGTTGATTTTAGTTTATTTCAGAACCGCTTGTCGTTCGTTTTTGATACCTATTATAAACAAAACGATAATATTTTCAGGTACAAGGATATTTCGAGCGCCAATTCATTCGAAACAGTGGCCTCTAACGAAATCAGTAACGTAAACTACGGATGGGAGTTTCAGGCAACTGCCCGTCCGTTAAGTCCTTCCAGCCCGTTTAAGTGGACCATATCCGGAAACTTAGCCATCAACAGGGAAATCCTTGCCCAATTGCCAGATAATCTGAGGGATTTTATTTACTACGATAAAGCTTTACAACAAGATACTTATTATCGCCTGGGTACAAACTCATTATCTAATTACCTGTACAACACAAAAGGAGTGTACTCTACCAATGCCCAGGTACCTGTTGATCCGAATACCGGTTTACCTTATCGCGTAGGGGGTACCGGCCGCTTAAATTATTTTAGGGCAGGTGATCCTATTTTTACCGATCTGGATGGAAATTACGTACTGGATGGTAACGACAGGGTTATTGCGGGTAATTCGCAGCCACAGATAACCGGAGGATTTTATTCCTACCTGCAATGGAAAAACTGGAGTATTGAGGTAAATACTTCTTTTACACTGGTTCGAGATATTATCAATAACCCTTTGGGTAAACAGTTACAGAACTATACTGATTTTAAACATTTCGGCAGTTTGGTTCCGTTAGATCAGCTGAACTACTGGAGTGCACCTGGTCAGAATGCAACTTATGCCAACCCTTTAGATTTTGTGCGTGCAGGCATCATCGATCCTTTCAGGTTAAACCAAACGGCTTTTCAGGAAGATGGCTCTTACTTTAAGTTAAACTCGGTTAAGGTGTATTACATCTTTGATAAGAAATTTACCAGCAGGTTCGGCATGAACAGGGTAAGCATCAATGCCACTGCGGCAAACCTTGGTTTTATTACACGTTACTCTGGTCCAAACCCCGAGAATGTGACGAGTTTGGGTAGAGATGATTCAGGCGGTTATCCTTCTCCAAAGCAGTTTACACTAGGCTTAAACATTGAGTTTTAAAAAATTAGACAGATGAAAAATACAAAATATATAGTCCTGTTTGCTGCACTGGTATTTACCACAGTGGGCTGCAAAAAATTTCTAAACGTAACACCAATTGAAGCACAGAGCGGAAACAACTTTTGGAAAACCCGTGAAGATGTAGAAGGATTTACAAACGGAATTTACTCACGGTTAAAATCGAAAGTGGCAGGCACACCGACTTTTTTTAATGATGACGACCGCGCATTCTTCCCTGCATTAGAAATGAGGGGCAATAAGGTGTCAATAGGAAGTTTAAGTAGCGATGGGGCAAATACCTTTATTGCACTTGCAGGCAATAATATGAAATTTCTTGTTTCCAGTTCCGGGCGGTTTAACGGCATGATGAAAAACATCATGAGCTGGAAAGAATGGTACGATGTAATTGCTGCGGCCAACATCTTATACTTTGAGGTTGATAAAGTGCCTTCATCAAGTTTGCCCGATGCCGATAAAAAAAGATATAAGGCCGAGGCCGTATTTTTACGTAACCTGAGCTACATGTTTATCTGTAAATTATTCGGCGATGCCATTTATTATACAGATGCTTACCACAGTACGCCGCTGGGCAGAACACCACAAGTAACGGTAATGAACAGGTGTATTGCAGATATGACTGCGGCAAAAACCGATTTACCGGCTTTTTATAATGATGCCACCTCTAACGGTTTCAGGCCAACAAAAGCATCGGCAGTGGCATTGTTAATGCATCTAAATATGTGGGCATCAGCCTGGGATACCAGTGATAAAACCAAATACTACCAGGCCGTAAAAACACTGGCTGCCGAACTGGATACTTATAGCAATTATAAAATATTACCGGTTACCCCAGCCAATACACTGAAAATTTTTAAAGGAAGAAGCACCGAAAACCTGTTCGGTATTTTGCAGGATTTTAACTATGGCGAAGGCTTTTCTTTACCTGCCAGCCTTTCTTATTATTTGTCACATTATCCGTACCAGGGCAATGTAACCAAAACCCAAAGCTCTATTACTTACCAAAGCGATTATATCCGTAAACTTTATCCCGCTGGTTCTGCAGATGCAAGGATAACCACCTGGTTTGAAAACTATGATGCTCAGGGAGGAGCTTTCCAGTTTAAAAAATTTGCAAATATTTATTCAACCGGATCAGGCAGTGCAATATCGATCACAAGTGATGACAGTGCCATTATTTTCAGACTACCCGACTGCTATTTATTAACCGCCGAAGCCCTTGCAGAACTTGGCGACGAAAGCGGTGCAAGAGATTTTGCCAACAGGGTAACCATAGCCGCCAATGCGCCACTTATTACACAAAACGGGCAGGATTTAAAAGACGAAATTTACAGGGAAAGATGCAGGGAACTAATAGGCGAGGGGCAGTTCTTTTTCGATCTGGTAAGAACAAAAAGGGTACTCAATTCAGATTTCACCAACGCTCCCATATCGGTAGCCAACCTCAATGCAGGTGCCTGGACCTGGCCGCTTACCATTACTGCTGCCGAGCGTAGTGCAAACCCGGCTTTAATCGGTAATAATTTTTGGAATTAATAGATATGATGATGAAGAATTATAAAACACTGCTATTTTCAGTAATTTGTCTGGTGTCGGTTTTAACCGGCTGTAAAAAATACTACATAGAAACGGGCGTGCACGAAGCAAAGTATAATGGCAATATTATGCAGTATATGGAAGCAAAGAAACCGTTTTTCGATTCAACCCTCACGGTGATTAAACTGGCTGGACTGGCCGATGTAATCAGCAAAGAGAACATTACATTTTTTGCGCCCCCTAGTGGCTCTATCTTTAAATCCATCAAAGGATTAAATGTAAGATTAAGGGTAACAGGTAAAGATACTGTTTCGCAGTTATCACAAATCAAGCCTGAAGTATGGAAGAACATACTTTCACAATACATTTTTAAAGGAAGTAACCGCCTGAAAGATTATCCGCAGCGCGATACCTTATCATACCTCGCTTACCCGGGTCAGGGTTATACCTCTTACAGCGGCAGGATCATGAATATCGGGGTGATATTTAATGATGCAGTGGTGTATAGTGCTAACGGAGAAGAGCTTTCGCGGGTTGCCTATGCCGGTTACCGGCAGTTGTACCTGGCCTATATTCCAGACTTATCTAATCCTCAGGTATCATTGGTTAATATTCCGGTTGCCACTTCAGATATTCAGCCCACAAATGGTGTTTTGCATGTGCTTACTAAAATCACGCATAATTTTGGCTTTAATACAAATGTTTTTATCGAACAGGCCATATCCGCCGGTATTAATCCGCCAACACCATAGGTTTATTATCTCATCCATAAATTGACTAAAAATGTTAACTAACATAAAATATAAATTTAAGCTGTTTTTGTTCGGGGCAACATGCCTGACAGCAGCATTGGTTTCCTGCCAAAAGGAAAAAGGATTGGGAGAAGATCCTTATGCCGGCGGTAAAAAACCACTGGATCTCACTTTCGTTTCTAAAACGATCGAACCAGATGTGGTAAACGCCGGAGATGTTTTAACGGTAAAGGTAAAAGGCTTAAGCAAATACATCAACGATTTTAAAGTATTTGTAAATGAAATAGAAGCCGAAGTGGTTAAAGCATCTACAAACGATAGCACCTTAACGTTCAAAGTTCCTTTAACGGCCAGCACAGGCAGCATGTGGATCACCTCGCAGGGGCAAAGTTTTTTTGGTCCGGTTGTTAAAGTGGGTGGTAAAGTAAGTGTTGATGCCAGCTGGAAAGTAGTTAATGGCGCAACAAACAATACCAATGGTTTTAGTTCCAGTACCATATACGATATTGAGGCTTTACCTGGCGGTAATTATTTTCTTGGAGGTGCATTTAATGATTTTGAATTAAACGGAACCGAAAAATTGCCTATCGGGGGGATCGCACAAATTTCGGGTGATGGTGCCTACACTACAAGTGGGGTTAAATTTGGTAAAGGAGCAGGAGGTGCCGATAAATCCATTTATTCAATTACCCGTATTTCAACCGGATCACAGGCTGGCAAATATATTATTGGCGGCAGTTTTACCAGCTTTAACTCTACACGTATTAACCGCCAAACCCTAAGTAATGTGGCCCGGTTAAATGGCGATGGCTCATTGGATAGTTTAATACTCAGGGATGTAATTAACCCAAAACCACAGGAAACCTATAAAAATGGTGATACAGTTTCCACTTTTAACGCAGGTGTAGATGGTGTGGTGAGAAAAACCTTTGTATTTAACGAACAGGTGTACATTGTAGGTAATTTTAATAATTACAAACGGATGTACTTACCCAATTCCAGTTACGATGAGAAAGTGTACGATTATACACGGATGCGCCAGATGGTCAGGGTAAATATGGATGGTACCATGGATTCTACCTTCCATTACAACAAATCTACCCGCCAAAGTGCAATAGGTGCCAACGGCATTATTTTAGATGCCATGATGCAGAGCGATGGGAAATTAATCCTGGTAGGAACATTCAGCACCTTTAATGGAACGCTGGCCAACAGAATTGTGAGGTTAAACCTTGATGGCAGTGTAGATAACAGCTTTAATGTAGGCTCAGGTGCCAACAGCGACATTATTTCGATAAGATATAATGCCACCACCAACAAAATTGTAGTGGGAGGTACATTTACCAGTTTTAATGGTAAAACAGCTTCGGGTATTAACCTGCTAAATGCCGATGGTTCTAATGTAACAACCTTTACCGGCCAGCCCATAACAGGCGGTATCACAAACTTTGTGGGCCAGCTTAACAACGGAAAAATTATTGTAAGCGGTTCTTTTAATAAATATGGCGATTACCTGCGCCAGGGTTTTATGGTTTTAGAAGCCAACGGAGCTTTAGCTGTTGGTTACAACAATACGGGCGGTTTTCAGGGTGCAATTTACGACATGGCAGAAACTACAGTTGCCACAGGTACAAAGGTGATTCTGGTGGGCGATATCCTTCGTTTTAATGGCACTTTGCCACACAACATCATACGCCTCAATTTTGCTAATTGATCAATATAGTTTCAAATATAATAACAGATGAAAAAAGGATTTACATTAACTGCAACCTTAAAATATCCGGGCCTTTGCCTCGTATTCGGGTTATTCCTTATGGCCGCCGGGTGTAATAAGGATTTTGAAAATACATTGCCACAGAGTTTCAGAAACGATACCTTAGGTTTAGGTGCTGGAAAAAAAGTATTATACATTGTATTGGATGGTGTAACAGGGGCTGCAATAAAAGCACTGGCGCCCACCAATCTGGCTCAGATTAATGCAAAAGCTACCTACACATACGATGGTTTGGCCGATAATAAATACAATGTAATTACCAATGCATCAGCCTGGACAAGCATGTTAACCGGTTACGATTATACCACGCATAAGGTAACAACCGAAGATTTTGCCGGTTTAAACTTACAAAATACACCTACTATTTTTACCCGGGTTAAAAGTTCGTTAAATAATGCCCGGACTGTTTCAATCGCCTCAACCACAGTGTTTAACGATAAACTTGCAGCTGATGCAACCGTAAAACAGAACGTAGCCGATGATGCTGCGGTAAAAGCCGGAGTAGTTACCGAATTAAGCAGCAATAACCCATCAATGGTGGTCGCGCAGTTTCACAGTGCAGAAATTGCTGGCGCCGCCAATGGCTATACAGCTGCAACGCCTGCTTATGCTGCCGCTATAAAAAGTATTGATGGTTACATTGGTGAAATATTAACCGCACTAAAAGCCAGAAAAGGATATTCAGGAGAAAACTGGCTGGTGGTTATTGCATCAAATAAAGGCGGTGGTCCATCGGGTGGCGCACCAGGTTCAAATATTTTTAACGATCCGTCGCGAAATGCCTATATCGCTTTTTACAACCCGCGTTTTTCATCCGTAATGATCTCACAACCAGATCCCAATAGCTATCCGTTTGTGGGTACTGGTCCGCGTTTTATTGCAACAACCAATTCGAACGTTACAGCAATACAAAACAACACCTCAATCGGCAATTTTGGCACCACAGGCGATTTTACCTTTATGTTCAAATTTAGGGATGATTATGGTCAGGCCAATTACTATCCGATGTTCCTTGCAAAAAGAAACGCTTTTAACTCGGTTTCATCTACCGGATGGGGCTTTTTGTTCGGCGCAAACTCTGCACAGTTAGATTGGGGTGGCAACCCCCGTCCGGGCTTTGGTATCGATATCCGCGACGGACGCTGGCACACCGTAGCCTTTACCATAGGTTTATTAAACAATGTAAGAACACTTACTTTATATGTGGATGGTTTAACCAGGTATTCAGGATCTGTAAATGGAAGAAACATTGATAACAGCATCCCGCTCAGATTAGGCGGCGACGTTGGAACCAATGGCGATACACAAACCAACATCTTAATCAGAGATGTGGCCTTGTTTAACGTAGCGATGTCTGCAACAGATGTAGCTGCAGTAATGAGGACGCAGATTAAAACAACTACACCTTTTTACAATAACTTACTTGGCTTTTGGCCTGGCAATGAAACCAGTGGTACCCAAATGCTCGATCAATCTGGTAAAGGAAATAATTTTACCTACAGCAGTAACGTAACATTTGCAGGTTTCGAAGAAATTTCGCCAAATATCTCACCTGATATTTCACCTGCAGCTTATCTTTCAGTACCTAACGGTGTCGATATTCCAATGCTTATTTACAACTGGTTAAATATTGCTGTTTCGCCTCAATGGGGTTTAACAGGCAGGTTGTATAGTCCAACTGTTGCATTACCAACTAATTAACTTTAAATATTAATAACATGAAATTTAATCAGTTAACTAAAATATTTGGCCTGTCTCTTTTAGTGGCATTTACTGCCTGTAAAAAGTATGGCTATGAAGTTCCGGATGGATATCCTGATGATTCTCAAAACATAGCCGACGGCACCATCGATACCAACATGAAACTGATCGATAAGTCGATGTACGCCAAGGCAAGGGTATTTCCAGGGTTGGTAGATCAATCAGAGCCGAGAGTAAAAGATGCTCAGTTTACTTTAGACTTAAACTTTACCGATCAAACTGCACAAAATTTAAGGATTTCCGTAGCACCCTCACCACAATATAGTACAGGGTATTACGCTGCTCCGGGTGAGTTGATCAAACTTGTGGTTCCTGCCGGCATTGATGGTTTAACCGTACAGATTGGTGCACATACCGATAACCTGGCAGGTAAATCTCCGTTATTACGCGATCCGGTGATTTACAACAGGAAAAAACTGGTTTCGGGTGTAAATTATATCAGGAATCTTTACGGTGGCCACATTTACATCCTCGCAACTTTTGCTTATGCAAGTCCGGTAACTTTTAGCATAACCGGAGCATGCGCATCGCCTGATTTTATTTTAGGTCAATCTACTGATACAGAATGGATAAACAGGGTAAAAGCATCATCTGTGCCATGGCTCGAGCTGCGAACAAAACGTGTAATTTTTACTATTCCCAGAGATAAGGTTTTGGCTACCTTCAATTCTGCTGAGCCATTTACCAATCCTACTTTGGCCATGACCAAGTGGAACGATGTTTTTGATCTGGATTATAACGCCTGGATGGGCTTATCAGATAATGCACCGGATATCAGAGACCGTAGTCCGCAAAGTCAATGGCGTGGCGTGCTCGATATTCAGCTCACTAACGGATACGGACATAATGGATTCCCGTTTGTAGGTACCAATGATAGCGAATGGTTCAGAAGTTTTACCAGTGTAAAAAGTTTAAACACCAGCGAAGGTCAATGGGGTTCATATCACGAATTTGGGCACAATTGTCAGCAAGGAAGTGTTTGGAGCTGGAGTACTTTAGGCGAAACCACCAATAACCTGTTTAGCTTTAAAGTGGCCAATAGAATTGGTGCCAATTACAATATCCTGCATCCAGCGGTTTCGAGTGGTTTTCCTAAAGCAATTGCTTATGCAACAGCAGTTGGAACCAAAAATTTTGATACCGATGCAGCGATGAATGCTGTAGATGAAGCACCCTTTATGAAAATGACGCCTTTTGTGCAAATTTTCGAATTATACGGATATGGTGCAATGACTTATTTGTATAAAGAAGCCCGCCACGCTGATCGTTTAAATACCAACGATATTACCAAACATAACTTTGTTTACGAAAAGCTTTCTGATTATACCAAAATTGATTTGGCCCCATTTTTCGACGCATGGGGGATTTTGATTAGTGATGCCGTAATTGCAAAAGTATCAGCTAAATACCCAATGTTAAATAAGGCCATCTGGACCTATAATCCACTAAACAAAACCGGTGGAACGGCCGCATACGATCCGACGCGTGTAATTTCAGTAAGTTCTTTGCAGAGTACCACCAGTGATCTGGGTTCCAATTTAATTGATGGCAATACGGCTACATTTTGGCATTCTAAATATAGCCCGGCCCCAACCGCTGCAGAAACCTTTCCTTTTACCGTAATTATCGGTACCGGAACCCGTACTGCTATACCGGTTAAAGGAATTACATTTAATCAGAGAACGAGTAACAACAATGGTTATATAAAAGATGTTGAAATATTTGCAAGTAATGATAATGTTAGTTACACATCCGTAGGAACCACTACAGTACCGCAGAATGCAAATAAATACGATTTCAATTTTCCCGGGGGGAGTGTCAACACTAAATTTATAAAAGTATTGATAAAAACAGGCGCCAGCACCGTGTTTTGCTCTTTAGCCGAATGTAATCTGATCAAACCTTAATGCACCATTATGAAAACCAACAATAAAATATATAAGATACTGCTTTGTGTTTGTACCATTAGTATTCTGGGTTACACCAGCTGTAAAAAATATGCTAATCCGCCCGCAGTTTATGAAGAATTAAAGCCACAATCAGTCGGACAGCGCAAAGTTTTAGTCATTAGTATCGATGGCGTTACCGGCAGTGAAATTAAAACCATCGCTCCACCAAGCATAACAGCGTTACAGAAAACATCAAAATATTCTTTTGAAGTGCTTAAAAGCGGAATAGGTAACGATGCATCTTCCTGGGTAACCATGACAACCGGTGTAAGTTACATCAAGCACTCCATTGGTACCGATAATTTTGAAAGATTAAGAGACCCTAATGCAGATGAACATGCCGAAATTAAATCATATAGAAATGTTTTAGACTACATTACTCAATATAAATCAACAAAAACAGCAGTAATTACACCATGGGATAATCTGCGGAGATATTTAAGAAATGCTGATTTTTCACCTGTGGTGGGTACTGATGTGGCTGTTAAAGACAGTACAGTTAATATCTTAACCAGGCAGGAAGGCGTGGGTGCAGTTATTGTTAATTTTAGAGAGGTAGAAACGGCAGGTTTAAACGGTGGTTTCATCGCAACAAACAGCAATTATAAAAATGCAATATTAAAGGCAGATGAGTATGTTGGCAATATCATAACCGCTTTAAAAGCAAGAAAAAATTATGCTTCAGAAGATTGGTTAGTCATTGTTACTACCATCCATGGTGGCAGTAGTATAAATCCGCAATCTGGTTTTTTAATTGCTTCAAATAAAAATTTAAAAGAAGAAGAAGTAAAGAAAAGAGGCTTTAATACTCCGCTGTTTAATGCCACCGCAATAGGCGCACAGGTTAATAATGATAATGGTTTATATGATGCCGGATCAACAAAAGATTTTACCGTGCAGATGCAGGCGAAATTTAATACCGAGAATTATTATGTTGGTTTCCTATCTAAAAGTACCATAATCAGCGGCACCACGCAAACAGGATGGATGTGGTTTCAAACCGATTCTAAAAAATGGAATGTTTCTTTTGGCGGTACCGCCAACGGATCTGGTATTAACAGGCAGGAGGTTAATGGCGGTGGGGTAGTGTTTGATGGCGGATGGCATACTTTAACCATGACGGTTAAATATGTAAATGCAACAACCAGAACAGTAACGCTTTATACCGATGGTAACCCAAATCAATCTATAAATATTAGTGCGCATAAAAGTTTATCAACATCAGAAAAATTAACATTAGGCTATAAGCAGTTTTCAGGCGGAACCGGTTTAAGTTTTCAGGGTGCAGAACTGGCTTATTTTAATACGGCACTTGATGCTGCAACAGTAAAAGCAAATGTTGGCTTAAAAGATATGACCAAGCATCCCAATTATGCCAATCTGATTGGATATTGGCAAAATAACGAAGGAACCGATGCCTATTTAGGAAATAAAGCGCCGGGCGGCTACGATATGTCTTTATATGGCCCTTTTACCTGGAAAGCTATGGGAACCGATGCTCCACCATCCGTAACACCTGATGCTGATGCTTCGGGTAAATCTATAGCATTAACACCTGCTACCGTTAGTGCAAATATGTTATACTGGATGAATATCAAAATTTTAGCAGATTTTGGTATAGATGGAAACCCCTTCTTAAATCAGTTCGAATTAGAATTTTTAAAATAGTAGTTAGTTTAGTTAGTGAAACCCTTGCCGCCGGAGGTGGCAAAGGGTTTTTTAGTTTAATGCTGATAATAGTTGGTAAGAAATCATCATTGCGGTAAAGCTTTTTCAGCCGACGAAGCAATCTTACTACTATGGATTATCACGATCGCTTTAAATTCATTTCAGGTTCTATTGCAAATCGATTAGTAAGCTGGGATTTCGTCATTGTGAAAGCTAAAACCAAAGTCTAATGTTCTTAATTCCTTAACTTACTTTGACAATCTTTCTGCATCATGCCCGTAAGATTGTCAAAGTTTAAATTAATATGTAATCGCGATCGCTTTAAATTCATTTCAGGGTCTATTGCTTATAATTTTTAATAAATATCATTTTTTTTAAATCTATTAGTAAGCTGGGATTTCGTCATTGTGAAAGCTAAAACCAAAGTCTAATGTTCTTAATTCATTAATCAAACTTACCTTGGCAATCTTTCGGCATCATGCCCGTAAGATTGTCATAGTTTAAATTAATATTCTTAATGGTCAAACGTTAAACCACTACTCACCCCATCGTAACATCTTTAAAACTCAAACGTTTGCGCAGAAACATTTTCATCATCCTAAACTAATCATCAGTAATTTGGTTCCACGAGACCAATTTTAACACACACAAATGAAAAAAAAGCTAACCATTTTATTTACATTATTATTTATCGCCGGGCAAATCAGCGCGCAGGATCTGCCTTCCGAGCTGCAAACTCCAGAAGTAGTTTCGGTAAACCGTTTACCCATGCGCGCATCGGCCTTTGCCTTCGAAAACCAGGAGCTGGCCGCTAAGAGAGCAAAAGAAAAATCAGCCTATTTTTTATCCTTAAACGGAACCTGGAAATTTAACTGGGTAAAAGATCCGCGTAAACGCCCAACCGATTTTTATAAAGTAGATTTTGACGATAAAACCTGGGATAATTTTAAAGTTCCGGCCAATTGGGAAGTGAATGGCTACGGGCTGCCTATTTACGTAAATCAACCTTACGAATTTGCCGGCCGGCAGTTAACCGGTGCAAAAATGAACCCGCCATTCGATATTCCTGCAGACAATAATCCGGTAGGTTCTTACCGTAAAAAAATCAATATTCCTGCAAACTGGGATGGCAGACAGGTATTTATCAGTTTGGGTGCAGTTAAATCGGCATTTTACATCTGGGTAAATGGCAAAAAAGTGGGTTATAGTGAAGACAGCAAGCTTGCCGCCGAATTTGATGTCACCAAATTTGTTAAACCCGGCGAAAATACCATTGCACTGCAGGTTTACAGGTGGAGCGATGGAAGTTATTTAGAATGCCAGGACATGTGGCGCATTTCGGGCATCGAACGCGAGGTTTATCTTTATTCTACCCCAAAACTGGATATCCGCGATTTTAAGGTAATTGGTAATCTAGATGCCACTTACACCAACGGCTTGTTAAATGTTGATTTAGCTGTAGAAAATTATAAAATAGATCAGCGCACCAACCACAGCCGTCCCGATAGTTTTTATGTAGCACTCGATCTGGTTGATGCAAAAGGCAATAAGGTTTGGAAAGAGGAAACAACGCTTCAAAAAGTGTTAGGTAACTATAAAACCAATCTTTCTTTTAAAACGCAGGTCAGCAATGTAAAAAACTGGTCTGCAGAAATCCCTTATTTATATACCCTCTATATCACCTTAAAAGATAAAAACAATAAAATTATCGAGGTTATTCCGCAACGTGTCGGCTTCCGTTCTGTTGAAATTAAAGGAAGCGACTTATTGGTAAACGGCAAACGCGTATTTCTGAAAGGCGTAAACAGGCACGAACATAATGCCACCCAGGGCCATACCTTAACCCACGCCGATATGGAAAAAGATATGGAAATGATGAAAAAGCTCAATGTAAATGCCGTTCGTCATTCTCATTATCCGCCAGATCCTTACTGGATGGAACTTTGTGATGAATACGGCTTATATGTAATTGACGAAGCCAATATCGAATCGCACGGACGTTATTACAGCTTAGAAACCACTTTCGCCAACGATAAACAGTGGAGAAACCCACATCTCGAACGCATTACAAGGATGTACGAGCGCGATAAAAACCATGCTTCCGTAATTACCTGGTCTTTAGGGAACGAAGCCGGTAATGGTGTTAACTTTTACGAAGCTTACCAATGGCTTAAAGCAAAAGATATCCGACCTGTACAGTACGAAAGAGCGGAGAGCGATTTCAACACCGATATGATCGTTCCGCAGTATCCTTCACCAAATTATTTGCCGCGCTATTCAAAACAGGAGAAAGAAACCCGTCCGTTTATTATGAGCGAGTATGCACACATTATGGGCAACAGTCTGGGTAATTTTAAAGAATATTGGGATGCCATTGAAAATAACCCTAAACTACAAGGCGGTTTTGTGTGGGAATGGATCGATCAGGCGATTGATACCGTTAAAAATGGCAAACGCATTATGGCTTATGGCGGCGATTTCCCTTTAAGCGGTCCTGTTGACGAGAATTTCAGTGACAACGATTTCTGTGTAAAAGGTGTGGTAACCGCATACCGCGGGATGACACCAATGGCCGTTGAATTGAAAAAAGTACATCAGTACATCAAAACAACCTTTAACGGCACCAACCAGATCAATGTAAACAACAGCTATTTCTTTAAAGATATCAGTAATGTACAATTAAACTGGGAACTGGTAGAAGATGGAAAAGTAATCCAGACAGGAGTGGTAACCAACCTGAATATTGGTCCTCGCCAAACACAGCAATTAACTTTACCGTTTAAAACCAATTATGCTGCAGGAAAAGAATATTTCCTCAATGTGCGTTACCGTTTAAAAACACCTGAGCCATTTTTAGAAAAAGGTTATGAGATTGCTTACGAGCAGATTGCATTAGCCGGCACGCCGAAAGCTAATGTTTATGCTGCTGGTAAAAAAGCTTTAAAAGTTGAGCAAACAGCCGATAGGGCAGTAGTTAAAGGAAGCGATTTTACCATTACTTTCGATTTAACCAAAGGAACATTAATCAGTTATTTATCAAAAGGGCAGGAGTTATTGGCCTCCGGACCACAGCCTGGCTTTTATCGTGCACCAACCGATAACGACATCGGCGCGGGTTTAAATACCAGATTACGCATGTGGCGCAATGTGTATCAGGATAACGATGTAGCAAATATAAAATCTACCGTAAATTCAACAGCTGATGGTTTTACCTTAACCGTTAAGTCAAGTTTATTGAAAGGCGATGCCGAAACCACGCAGGAATTTAATGTTTTGGCCGATGGAACCATCAAAGTAAACAATCAGTTTAAAGCGGTAACCGGTAATTATAAAAGCCTGATGCGCATCGGTAACGATCTGCAGCTGAAAAACGATTTCAGCAATATTCAATGGTATGGCCGTGGTCCGGGAGAGAATTATGCAGACCGGAAAACGGCTTCGTTAATCGGTACCTATAAATCAACCGTTTCCGATCAGTATTTTCCTTACGCCCGTCCGCAGGAGAGTGGAAATAAAACAGAAGTACGCTGGGTAACTTTCACCAATAAAGCAGGTAAAGGTTTACGTTTCGAATTTGCAGATCAGTTGTTAAGTTTTAATGCACTGCCTTATGCCGTAGAAGATCTTGATCCCGAAGCAGAGAAAAAGCAGTACCACTCCGGCGAACTGGTAAAGCGCAACCAGGTTTATGTACATATGGATTTGCAGCAACTGGGCGTTCAGGGAATCGACAGCTGGGGCTCCATGCCTTTAATTCAGTATCAGATTCCATTTAAAGATTACCAGTATAGTTATTATATTAAACCGATTAAATAATGGATGACGTAAAATGGATGATGTGATTCTATCATCCATTTTACATTGCTAACAATTTACTTATGAAATTAAAATTAACCCTTCTGATGTTTTTAATTGGCGCTGCTGTATATGCTCAAGTGCCAAAATTAGCAGCAACGCCGCCTATGGGCTGGATGAGCTGGAACATCATGTCAGAAAATCCGAACGAAAAGGATATTAAAGAAATGGCTGATGCCATGGTAAACAGCGGAATGGTAAAAGCAGGTTATCAGTATATCTTTCTGGACGATTGCTGGCAGGGCGGCCGCGACAACAAAAACAATATTATTGCTGATCCAAAGAAATTTCCTTCGGGCATTAAAGCTTTGGCCGATTACCTCCATAGTAAAGGCATGAAACTGGGTATATATTCTGATGCTGCACCCTTAACCTGTGGCGGTTATACGGCAAGTTTAAATTTTGAAGAACAGGATGCCAAAACCTTTGCCTCCTGGGATATCGATTATTTAAAATACGACTATTGCAATGCGCCTGAGGATGTAGAAACGGCTAAAAAACGTTACGGTACCATAGCAAAGGCACTGCGTAAATCAGGAAGGGATATTGTGTTGGGCATCTGCGAGTGGGGGCCACGCGAACCCTGGAACTGGGGCGCACAGGTTGGCGGACAAAGCTGGCGCACCACTTTTGATATCAGGGATAAATGGATGGATATTGAAGGGAAAGGAGGCGTAGGCATTTACAACGTGGTTGATAAAATGGCGGGATTGGCGAGTTTTTCAGGTCCCGGTAAGTGGAACGATGGCGATATGTTGGTGGCTGGATTGCATGGTACAAAAGGGCCTTCATCTGCTTTTAATGGTAATGGCTGCACAAAAGCCGAATACCAGAGCCAGATGAGTTTATATAGCATACTTAATTCTCCGCTATATGCCAGTTGCGATATCCGTAAAATGGATGATGAAGCAAAAAATATTTTTACCAATGCTGAAATAATTGCCTTAAATCAGGATGTTTTGGGCAAACAGGCCGAAAGAAAAATCAAAACCGATATATGGGATGTTTTTCTTCGTCCGTTGGCCAATGGCGATTTTGCCGTTGCAATTTTAAATAAATCAGCATCCACACAAAATGCCAAAGTAAATTTTGCGGAGCTGGGCTTAGCCGATCAATATGAAATTAAAGATTTATGGCAGCATAAAATGATTGGCAAAAATAACAAGTGGACAGGTGAAGTGACCGCTCACGAAACCAAAGTTTTCCGGCTAAAAAAAGTTTAAAACTTTAAGCTTAAATCAATCAAAAATGGCTGTAAGCAGAAAAATTGCTTTAAAAACCGATGAGCAAAGCGGTAATCAGCTTCATATTTATGAAGTAAATCCAATTATCTTTTACTCCGGCGAAGCAGACGAACTCAATATCGAACTCTTGGAATTCAATTATGGCGAACTGATTATTAAGTCGCTGTCTACAGCCATTTTAAAAGTAAAAGAATTGTTTATGGAGGATGAAGGGTTTAAAATAAAATGGAAGCAGGATACAAAAGGGTTGCGCATCACCCTGCCTGATGGCTTGACCAACGATGAAAACCGAAAAAAATGCACGTTAAAGATTAAATTCTAAATTGCTTAAACCTGTGGAATACTGGTCAGCTTTATAAGTTTTTTTTAGTAATTGTAGCGTTTTTATCGGAGCACCCGTTTAAGGTAACAAACCAAATAAACTAAACGATGCTCTACACATTAACCTCTATTGTACTGATTATAAGTTTAACATGGGGCCATAAAGATGGCAATGGATCCATGCGGAACAAAGATTAAAATTGTAATATGATAATAGTGGTGTCAGATGGAAACATCAGGCACCATCAAAATCAAACAACATTTTCTAAATATTCCGAAATACTTGTTTTCAACTTAACCAGTGTTGTTCCGTTATTCTCAGGATCCGTATTCCCGTTCACAACAGTTTCGGTCATTTCGATAAAATTTTTCCTTGCATCCGGCGAAAAACCTATCTTTTCCAGCGTTTCATCCCAATTTTCATGCGGAATCTGTTTTGCTTTTACCTCTTTATTCAAAACTGTAGAAAATGCGGCAGCAACATCATCCGAACTTAACTTTTCAGGTCCAACAATCTCGTAGATTTTCGATTCATCATCTTTTACCAACACATTAGCAACAAATTCGGCAACATCCATGGGTGAAATCATCGGGATGGCTAAATCAGTTGGGTAAAAAGTAGGTAATATGCTGCTTTTTTTAGCTTCGGGCATTTGTAAAAGCCAGTTGCTATAGTAATAAGCCGGCCTGACAAATATCTGTGGGATATCCAGATCTTCAAAAGCATGCTCCAGCATGTGCGACATTAACAAATTCCCTGTGCCTTTATCATATTGCGCACCAATGGATGATAAACCGACCACTTTTTTAATCGAAGATTGTTGGATCGCTTTATGATAATTTTCGAGAATGGTTTTAGTTTCACCCAACACATCCTCATTCTTTCCGGTTTCAGGTGTTAAAACGAATAGTATATCTCCGCCTTTAAAAGCATCGGTTAAAGAATTTAAATCCATAGCATCAGCTACCGCCACTTCGGCTCCCTTTTCTTTTATTTCTGAAGCTTTTTCAGGATGATGAATAACAGCTTTAACAGGTAGTTTTTTAGCCAATAAATGATCCATAATTGCTGATCCGACCTGACCAGACGCGCCTAAGATTACGTACATAACAATCAAATTTTAGTTACGAGCGTTTTCTTAATCAACAAGTAGCAAAGAGTTTTGGTTTCAGGTATGAGTATTTTTCTATCGGTTGGTGTCTCACCAACTGAAACTTTCCTTATTTCCTCTCAAAAGAGAAGTCAAGTTTATTGGCAGGGTGGCTATTCAAATTTGACTTCTATATCACCGTGGTCTGTGTCTCCACAGACCGTTCTTCTATTGGTTGGTGTCTCACCGACCAAAACTATCGCCATGGTTCGTGTCCCCACGGACAAAAATACTAAAGGTCCAATGGCCGTGGTCTTTACCGCCGTGGTCTGTGTCTCCACAGACCGCTCTTCTATGGTTGGTGTCAATTCTCTTGCTTGGTGGCCCACCAACCAAAACTTTATTTTACATGCTCCTTAATAAAGCTTTGCGGATTATAAAACCGATCATTCAATTGCGTATTGTTAAAAGTTAACCAGCTGGCACAGCCAAAATCATCAAATTTCTTTCTGATTTCCAAATGAAGATGATGATAATCGCCACCGTATTTTTTGCTTTCCTGTGGGGTAAATAACCTGGCCAGTTTGGTATTCTGATCAACCGCCTGACCATTGCTTACATAAACTTCTTTTAAATGTTTGTACGAGGTAAACATCATCTGTCCGTTCGGTAATTTATGCTTAACCACAACCGTGCGCTGGTTTTCGCTCAAATGAACAGAACATACTATTCCATTGGCCATGGCGTAAACATTCACCAGTTTTGCCTTTGGTTGTGCAGGGTTAATATCAATAGCCGTGTGGATATGCCCTTTAACATAACTATCGCGGTGATCGCCAAAAATGCTGATGATTTTGATGTTGTTTACCTTTTTACGGTTGGCCACATCAAACGGAAGATACCATTGATCGGCGATTTTTAAAGGAGCCGCATCCGTATAATAAGGTTTCCAGCGATCGCGGTCTTTTTCAATCGTTGGTGTTTCGAATAAAAGTGCTGATAAAAAGATAAATAGTAATGTTTTCATGCTTTAAGGATTTAAAAGCAAGATAACATTATTTAAAGAAATTAACTATTTTTATAGTTTATAGAAAGAATCGTCATCTCGACTGGAACGCAGTGGAATGGAGAAATCTAACTCGAGACAGATTTCTCGACTTCGCTTTGCTCCGCTCGAAATGACGATAATAGTATGAATTTAGCTACGCCAAAACATCCTCTTTCAGCGCCTCTGCGGCCGGATTAACCAAAGTACCAATCAGTTCAGGAACAGGAACATCCGTGCTTTCGCTGTAACCATGGGTTAACAACCTTACCCTGTTAATGCAAACCCTGATAAATTCTGGTACAAATAGGTCGAATTTTTCAAATTTTGGCGATAATTCTGGATTTTCCTGCTGAAACTCTAAAATTACATCAGCCACCTGACGCCAGAACTGTTTCTCGTCCATTCCTACATAACTATGGAAAATATTGCCCAGATACCTGAATACCGCATCAAATATGCCTGAAAGGATAAATAATGGCGCCAGTTCATCGTTAATTTCTCTTAAAACATCAACAAGGTCATTCGGTAATTTAGCTTTCGATTCTTCTGTTAATACAATTTCTTCCACAAAATCTTTAATGATAATGCGCTCCGGAACACCATTTTTCATGACCAGAATCGTATTTTCACCATGTGGACTAAAGAAAAAGGCATGTTTATAGAAAATCCTCAACACCGGTTTCAAGTAAGCCGATAAATAAGCGTTTAACCAGCTTGAAGCGTCTAATCCAGATTTTTCGATCAGTGCCTGCACCATACTTTTGCCATTATCATCCACATAAAGTAAACTGGCCATCGTCATGATGTTTTCGCCCTCCAGCAGGTAATTTTCAGCACTTTCGCGCCAAATGGCACCTAAAAATTCCTGGTACTGATACGGCGAACCCGGAATTTCACTGTATTGCGGATGGGTATAGGCTACCGTAGCTACTTCACCTAGAAGAACCACGCGGGTTTGTTTCAGGTATTCATCACCCTGCAGCATGTTTTTTGCCCACTGGGTAACTTTTGGTGCAATAGCCAGTTTTTTAGGTGATAATCCCCTGAAAATTGAGGTATTTAAGATTGAAATAGCAGTTTTTACGTAATGTTTTTTAGGCTCGCTCACATTAAAGAAAGTACGGATGCTGTTCTGGCACATGTATTCGTCGTTACCAAGGCCAACAGGTACAATTAGCTGATGGGCAATATCATGCGCCAGTTGCAATACAATTTTATTGTTCCACTGCCATTCGTGTACTGGGATAAAAAAATAATCTTCAGGATTTAATTCCTGTCGGATCAATACCTGGTTAAAATCGTGAACCTGTTTTAAACTCAATTCTTCGTTATAAAAAGAAAAAGGAGAAATGCTTTCGATGCTCTTAAATTGTGCCCTTGATCGGTGTACCGCCAACCAGGCCAATTGTGTACGCTGTGCAGCTTCGGGTGCATATTTGCCCTGATCGCTGTGGTTAAAGCCAATACGGCCTTTGTTGATCGTAGCCCATGGATGACCATCCATCTGATGCTCAATGGTTTGATAGTCGGCATTGGCCAGTTCATCAGCGGTTAACCGGCCTTTTTCGTGGATATAAGCATCAGCATATAAAGTATTTAATGTTTCTTCAATAAAATGGGCGAGGGTAAATGGTTTAATACCAAAAGTTTGCTGTAATTCGGCGTAAAAGGCAGGCGCATTGTTTACCGCTACATTTTCGCCGTTTACAAACTTTTTGATGCTCTGTTTATCGATGTGCAGGTAATCCAAAGCGCGCTGCTGACCAGAGAAAGTATAGTAAATATCCTCAGAATCAGTAGCCAAACGGAAATTGAGAACACCATCTTCATTTGTATTCACTAATGTTGGTTCTGCCAGTTTCTCGTGCATCAGTTCCACGATCGATTTTGCAATATAGTTTAGGTTTACCTTATCCCAAACTTCTTTTTTTAAAGGTTTTATGTGATTGAAATTGTTGTAACTCATGGTATTTAATTTTTTAAGTTGTTAGTCCGGATTTGCAATCCGGACTTGTTGTACCCCGGATTTCAAATCCGGTTCTCAATGGTCGGGATTATAAATCCCGACCAACGTGGTCTTGTTGGTCCCGATTTGCAATCGGGACCCTATTATACTCCGGATTTTAAATCCGGCATATAAACATTACAAATCCCGACCAGCCAATTGTAAATCCGCTTCAGTAAATTCCACTTTCTCTTCCTCTCCATTTACACTAAACTGCTGGAAAGCGATCCGTTTTTCTACCGGATAAATCTCGAAGCCTAAAATGGCATTGATGATAGATGCATTGCGATAAGCACCCATACCCAGATCAGGCGTTACAAATCCGTGCGTGTGCAGTTCGGCGTTTTGAACAAAGATTTCGTTTCCATTTACATCAATGGCATAATTGCGGTGCACCTGAAAAAGTCCATCGGCATTGCGTGCAATCCGGTCGTTAATGGCCGATAAAAATCCCGGCTCATTATATTTATAACCCGTTGCCAATACCACAGCATCTGTATCAACCGTAAAATCTTTTTCGCTTTCAGTGTGATAAAAATCGAGCTGGTAGTTGCCATCATTATTTATATTCAGGTTGTTTAACTGGCAGTTCGGCATTAGTTCGGCATTGATTTTTTCACCATCAACGCTTAATTCGTAAAGTTTATCGAAAATCTGATTGATCAGTTCAAAATTGATTCCTTTGAATAATGAATTCTGTTTGCTTAAAAGTTGTTTCCGTTTGGCATCGCTTAAATTGTAGAAATGATCTACATATTCTGGCGAAGTAAGTTCTAAAGTCAACTTCGAATATTCCATTGGGAAAAAACGATCCGGACGGGTAAACCATTTCAATTTTAAACCATTCTCCGTTTCAGGCAACAGATCGTAGAAAATTTCTGCGGCACTTTGTCCCGAACCGATAACAGTTACCGTTTTTTGTTCCAGTAAAGTCTGTTTAAACTTTAAATATTCTGACGAGTGTATGGCATATTGATGAACGGTTGGATCAATAAAAGCAGGCACTTTAGGCGCAGTTCCTGTTCCGAGCACAATTTTTTTAGCATAAATGGTTTCGGTCGCTCCGGTGGTCTGATCTGTTTTGTCGATCTGATAAATACCATCTGCATAGTTTATATTATTTACTTTTTGTCCGAAATGGCAGTTTTTTAAATGGCTGATGGCCCATTTACAATAAGCGTTATATTCTTTACGCAGCACGAAAAAATCTTCCCTGATGTAAAATTTATAAAGACGATCGGTTTGTTTCAGGTAGTTTAAAAAGCTGTACGAACTGGTTGGGTCGGCCATGGTAACCAGGTCGGCCATAAAAGGCACCTGTAAAGTCGCATCGCTCAACATCATGCCCGGGTGCCAGTTAAATTCGCTCGCCTGATCTAAAAATAGCGTCGATAAACTCTCTATAGGGGCACATAAAGCGGCCAGACCTAAATTAAATGGACCGATTCCAATCCCAACAATATCATATATTTTCTGTTCCTGCATTATATTTCCTCCGTTTCAAATTGTGCTGTTTTCATCATGGCGTAAGCCTTGGCTTCAGGAAATTTATCCCAATACCAATCGCGGTAACAAAAAGTCAGGTTGGCCATTTTATAAGGCATCTGGATTACTTTCTCCAATTTGAAACCCAATCTGGTTACAAAAATGTGCATCGCACGGCTTTCAACTGCGGCCTCACCGATACATTTGCCTACTTCCGGCTGTTCGAAAATGAAATCCATTAAGGCTTGTCCGGTTTCGAAACTAAATTTCTTGTCTTTATCAGTAGGGGCTATCAATAAATGTGCGCCATAATCGGTCATAAGGGCTTCATAACAGGCACCTACACCATCGCGCATTGGCCAGTAAGGCTCTATCGTAAAGGTAGGTTCACCATTAATTTCGCCGATAAAACTGTGCGAGGCATCGTTAGGCAACAGCGTTCTGTAAAATAATTCCAGACCTTTAATCGGGCCATCCATTTTCCAGATCGGTTTGGCATGTTCCTGGTTAAACCAATCATGCACCATTTCCAGATCGCGGTCGATGTTGAACGGACGGATGTTGATCGTTATATTTTCTTTCGGAAAAAACCTGCTGTATAAAACCTCATTGCTTTTTGGTTTGATCAGGTTTTTAGAAAAGAAATATTTAGACAGCGGGTTTGGAAATTCACGGTAAATAGCCGGATTATCGATAGGAGCACTGGCTTCGTCGATGTTGCAAAGATTGGTTAATAAATTACCCTTTACTTCCCAGCTGCGGCGGTTAATGATATAATCGACCAGACCGGTGGTATCGCTGTTCTCAAATTGTTTAAACTCCAGGTAAACCAGATCGATCAAAGTTTTTTCATCAGCCAAACCATTACTGGCAAGAGCATTTACTACACCTAAAATGTTGTTGATGAGCAGATAATAGGTTAATTTAGGAATAATATATTCGTTCGGAACAATCGATCCGCTTTCTGCGGCAATTCCCGGATAAACGGCTTCTAAGGCTTCGGCTTTAGCGTCGCTGAAGAAATAACCCTGGTTATCCCTGAAATAAAATTTGGCAGGATAAAAATCCTTATCCAGTTCTAGCATCACATTTTGCTGGTGAAACTCGAAAGCCATCCCAAAATTGTTGTAAAGGCCAACAATTGGAGCCACACAAAGGTGAAGGTATTGTTTAAACCAGTTTACAGCCGTATGGGCAACTGTTTTGTTTTTATTGATTGAAGCCTCTTCAATAATGTGAACAATCCTCGGTTTTTGTCCGGGTAAACCATCCTGACAAAGCGCCGCCAATAGGCTTACATTTTTGCCGGCATCTTCTCCCTTAAAAGGATTATGCCTAATGCTGATGTTAAAACCATCAATGGTTTCGCCCTGATAGTTTACGGTGATAAATGCAGGATCGGTAATAAATTCAATCTCCGGAAATTCGGCTTTAGCTGCTTTGCCGTATTCTGTTTTTAATAATTTACTTACATCATAACCACGGTGAAGTTCCCTTACCAGGTTAACCCGCTGTGAGTTGGTGATTTTTACATGTAAGGAAAACTTCAGCATCCAATCGCTCGCTGCATTGTAAACGGTTCTTACCGAAGAAGTTGGTGTGTACAGTTCTCCAAAACAGCCCAGGTAGAACAATAATTTTTCATCTTCCATGGCCTGCACCGTTGGCAATGTTAGCAGATAATCTGCCTCCCAGGGATGCATCGGTACTATTTTATGGTTGGGATGCTGATCCAATAAAGCAATCAAATCTGCATTTCCACTATCTAACAGTTCAATCCTGAAAAGATCGGTGATATCGAAACCTTCTGCATTTTTCTCGGTAATGTTATCGCCGGCAATTAAAAAATAGGCCAGTTGGAATTTGCCCTGGGTTTCTGGTGAAAATTTGAAAAGTTCGTCCTTGCTGTTAAAACCAGCTCTGCCTTTTGGCAGGGGATGGGCATTGTGACCTAAAAATAAGGATTGCTCGGCCTCAATAAAACTCATTTTAGGAAAATTTACTGGCTTGCCATTTTGTTTAAAATACGATAGAAATGCCTCCATATTTTCAACACTGTTGGTTAAACGTTCGTTAATAATCTTAGTATTGGCGTTAGGAAATTCTTCGGCACTAAACTGAATAGCCAGTTCCATAAAGCGGTAAATGCTGATCGGATTGATTGCATCTGTAGCAATATTGCGTTCTATTACCGGAAAATTAAACACATGGCGACCGCTATCGGCGTAAAATTTTAACGGTGCATATACTTCAAAACCAATGGAGCTGAAATCGAACCTGATATGCAAACGGTCGGTTGTGGTAAACAGGTAATTAGCGAGAGGAGCATCATATTTTGGAATGCCCACATAACGGCTCCAGTTACTAAATTCTCTGCAATAACTGTTTAAAAGGGCATTAAAATTAGTTTCTTCTGAAATCTGCTGAAGCCTGGTTGAGTCTAACATATTCGTTTCCATGTTTTTTAATAATTTTAATAATGTTTTCAATATCGCTCATGGTAGTAAGCGGGTTAAGTAGGGTAAATTTGAGGTAGAATTGCTGGTTAATTTTGGTGCCTGCCACTAAGGCTTTTCCTTCGCTGAACATGGATTTTTTAATGTACTGGTTCATGGCGCAAACATCCAGACGAACATTTTTCGGACGGTAGCGGAAAACCAGCGCACTGATATCTGATTCATTCATCAGTTCAAAATCACTGTCGAAATTTAAGCGGTCGGCAATTTGGGCTGCGGTTTCAATAATGGTATCAAAATAGCCACCCAGTTTATTTCTGCCCATCATCCTGAGCGTAAACCAAAGTTTTAATGCATCAAACCTTCGTGTGGTTTGTATCGATTTATTCACCTGGTTTGGCAAACCATCTTCATCATGGTCTTTAGGATTTAAATAATCGGCGTGGTGGGTAATCAGGTTGAAATATTTTTTATCGTTCACCAAAAAACCACTACTGCTTACCGGCTGGAAGAAAGATTTATGGTAATCAACCGTAACCGAATGGGCCAGCTCGATGCCATTGAGCAAACTGCGGTATTTATCGGTCAATAATAAACCACAGCCATAAGCCGCATCGATATGGAACCAGGTATTGTATTTTTTGCTGATAGAAGCCAGTTCTTTCAATGGATCTACATTTCCGAAATCAGTTGTACCTGCTGTACCCACCACCGCAATGGGAATATTGCCAAACGCAATTTCACGTTTAATGGCATCTTCCAGTAAAACAGTGTTCATCCTGAAACTCCGGTCGGTTTTAATTTTGATCACCGATTTTTCACCCAAACCTAACAGCGAAGCGTTTTTCTGGATGCTGAAATGCGCCTTCTCCGAAACAAAAATCCTGAATCTGGAGGCTTCCTGCGGTAAACCATTTAATTTAATGTTGTGGTTTAGAACGGTAATGGCATAATGATCTCGCGCCAGTAAAAGTCCCATTAAATTACTTTGAGTACCGCCACTGGTAAAAATACCATCTGCTTTTTTGCTGTAACCAATCTGATCGCAGGTCCATTCGATCAGTTTTTGTTCAATCAATGTTCCGCCAGCGCTTTGGTCCCAGGTATCGATCGATGAATTGATCGACGAAATCATCACTTCAGCAGCTACGGCCGGAATTACAATCGGACAGTTTAAATGGGCAATGTAGGCGGGATGGTGGAAAGCAACTGCATGGTTCGTGTAAAGTTCTTCTACTTCTTTAAGCAGCGAATCGTAATTGTCGTGCGTTTTTTCAAATTCAACCGCATCAAACAAGTGCCTTAACTGTACAGGAGTTACCCCGCTAAATGGCTTTTGATTGTTGTGAAGGAATTTTTTTACCGCCTGGGTAACCTTACCTACCGCATGGAGGTATTCTTCTTCGTTATCGTGGTGAAAGATTTCCTTCGTCGGACTTTCCGTGAGGAAATCTATAAGCTCATGTTTTTCGAGGTCTGATGCAAACATTTTTTTATTTTTTCAAAATTTAAGGTTTAAGGCAATAACCACCCAGCTTTAAAAGCCAGCTTTGTATGAATAATTAGTTAGGAGGATGCTTCGAACTTAGTAATCGTTTTTAGCAAAATATTTCGGTTGCTAAGGTATGTGTTTATTTAGATTGATTAAAAATAATATTGTAAATATTTTTAACACATTGTTAATAAGTCTATTGTATTGGTTTTATCAAACGTTTGTTAGGTACATTGTGATAAAAATTAATTCATTTTATTTGGATTTAATCTAAATTAATGATTGCTTTGCGCAAAAAAATAATCATTAATGAAGAATCTATACTTAATTGCAATCTTAATCTGTGGGTTTATCCTTACAGGCAAAGCGCAGACCGTAACTGGTAAAGTGCTTGGAGAAACTGCTCCCTTGGCCGGGGCAAATATTAAAGTGGAAGGAAAGGGCAACTCCGCTACAACTAATGCAGATGGAACTTTCGAACTGAAATTAACCGAAGGTGCTTACGTTTTACAGGTAAGTTATGTAGGTTATACCACTGTATTACAAAAAGTTAATTTAGCTAATAACCAAACGGTCAACTTAACCCTTAGCTTAAGCCCAACCTCAAATATGCAGGAGGTTGTGGTGGTATCATCGCGTAAACCAACCAAAATCAGCGAAATACCGGGTACCGTTTGGGTGGTAGATGGTGCAAAAATCCAGGAGCAGGCGAGGGCAGGTATTCCTTTAAAACAAACTTTGGCGCAATTGATCCCAAGTTTAGATGCCGGACCTGAAGGACGTACCAATTATGGCCAAAACCAACGTGGCAGAGATGCATTGGTGATGATTGATGGGGTATCGTTAAACAGTACCCGTGGAGTTAGCCGTCAGTTCGAATCGATTGATCCGTTTAACATTGAGCGTATCGAGGTTTTATCTGGTGCAAGCGCTGTTTATGGCGGTGGTGCAACAGGTGGGATCATCAATATAATCACTAAAAAAGGGCAGGACAGTCAGCCGAGTTTTACTACACAGGTTGGTGTTCGCAGCGGATTAAAAGAAAAAAGTGATCATGATGTACGTGTAGCTCAAGCCATTTCGGGCGGGAGCAAAGACTGGAACGGACGTATAGGTATGGCTTTCCAGAAAAACAACGCGGCTTATGGCGCAGACGGAAAACAGATTTTTACCGATATTACCCAAACTGATTTACAGTATAACCAATCGTTCGATTTCTTCGGAAGTACCGAATTTAGACTAACCGATCATCAAAAAATAACGGTAAACGGCCAGTATTATAATTCGGGTTACCGCGGAGATAAAGACTTGTTTTTAGGCACAAACTACGCTGGTTTGTTATCAAATCCGGCAGTTTTGGAAATGAGAAATGGTTATTCATCAGATGTTGATCCAAAAACAAGCAGGGCAAATATCAATGCCAACTATCAGGCAAGCGAAATTTTAGGCGGACAAACGCTTTATATCCAGGCAGCTGCCAGAAATGAGCAGTTTAGCTTCCACCCATTCCCAGGGCAGGCGGCTATACCAGGTGTACTTTACAGCGGTTCATCCATCCAGAATACCAATTATAGCGCCTTAAAACTGGTATTGAATAAAGATTGGAACAGGGTAAACCTTACCTACGGTATAGATGCCGACAACGAAAACTTTAATGCACAACAAGCCTTGTTTGATAGGGTAAAGGCTGCTACATCAGGCGGACTTACCAATGCCACCGTGGCAACCATTGCACGTTATCCTAATTTCAGGGTGAACGGTTTATCTGGCTTTTTACAGGCACAGGTTAAAGTAACTGACTTTTTAAGTTTATCAGGAGGTGTGCGTCAGCAACGTATGTTTGTTAAAGTAGGCGATTTTGTAGGTACTACAGCTTCAGTGCCTTTGGCTTATGGTGTAGGCAGAACAGCTACACCAATTGCAGGTGGTAAAAACCATTACGATGTAAACCTGCTAAATGGTGGTTTAGTGGTAAAAATCAACGCGCCACAACAGGTTTGGGTTAACTTTTCGCAAGGCTTTAACTTAGCCGATCCTGCAAAATATTATGGACAGGGAAGTTACACTTTGGTAGGTACCAACTTTAATTTGGGTAACTCTATCAATGTGGCCAGTTCTCCTTTAACGGGTATTAAAACAGAACAATATGAAGCCGGTTACCGTTACCGTACAGGTGTATTTAATGCACAGGTAGCTGGTTTTTATGCTTTATCTGATAAAAATGTGAAAACCAACAGCACTTTCAATATTGAAGTTTTTGACGAAAAAGTAAGAAATATCGGTGTTGAAGGTTCATTATCGCTAAACCTGAAAAATGGTTTCGAGGCAGGAGCAAATGGTTTGTATATTAAAACACAGAAACAGAATACCGATGGAACCTGGTCTTTACAGGATGTTACCGTGGCTAGTCCATCTAAACTGGCTGGTTATTTAGGCTATAATGGAAAAGTATTCGGCTTAAAAGCACAGATTTTCCATTCATTTGATTCGAAAGGTATTTCTGTTGTTCAAAATAAGCCGGTAGAATATGAGTTAAAAGGATACACCACTGTTGATTTATTGGGATCGGTTAAAATATTTACCGGAAGCTTATCAATTGGTGTACAAAATCTGTTGAATAAAGAGTATCAAACCATTTGGAGCCAACGTTCGGTATTGTTATACCAAGCTTTGGCAAAACCAGAAACATTTTATTATGCAGGACGCGGCCGTACATATAATTTAACATATACGCTTAATTACTAGATAGACTCCTTGGTTGGTGTCTCACCAACCAATCCAGATTTTATTTCAAGTGATCTGTGGGGACACAGACCACGGCATTTATTTTTATAGGTCGTCATTTCGAGCGAAGTGCAACGAAGTCGAGAACCCGAAGGCTCTGCGAAGCAAAATCTATCTAGGTAGATCTCTCCATTCCACTGCGTTTCAGTCGAGATGACGACCTTTTTGTTGGAAAGAATAGTAGGCAATGACGATTTTTACTTCCTTTTCAGCTCAATTACCGTAATCTCCGGCCAGATCCCGATCCGGCCTGAAAAACCGAGGAAACCAAAACCGCGGTTCACATTTAAATAGCGGCCATTTTCGGTTTTAATGCCTGCCCAGTGTTTATAACGGTATTTTACCGGGCTCCATTTAATCCCAAAAGCTTCGATTCCGAATTGCATACCGTGCGTATGGCCTGCTAAGGAAAGCTGGATTTTAGAAGGATAGTTTTTTACCTGTGCATCCCAATGCGATGGGTCGTGAGATAAAAGAATTTTAAAATCATTCACATTTGTATTTTGAAGCGCTTTATTCAAGTCGCCGCGTTCCCCGAAACCGATTCCCCAGTTTTCTATTCCCGCAAGGATAATTTTCTCACCGTTTTTATGCAGCTCTACATGTTCATCCAGTAAAAGTTTAAAGCCCAGTTCTTTGTGGTAAGCTTTCAGTTGGTTTAAATTCTGGATTTTTTCTGCTTCACTTGGCCATTTGATATAATCGCCGTAATCGTGGTTGCCTAAAACAGAAAACTGTCCGAATGGAGCTTTAATCTGCGAGAAATGACCGATATAAGGCACAATTTCTGAAGAAGCATTATTCACCAAATCTCCGGTGAAAACAAAGAGGTCGCTTTTTTGAGCGTTAATCATGTCGATTCCTTTTTGTACTGCTTTAGGGTTGGTAAAACTACCTGAGTGTACATCCGAAATTTGTGTGAGTGTAAAACCGTCAAAGGCCGCGGGTAGATCATCGAAATACAGGGTATGTTTAATTACGCGATAGGCATATTTACCCTGGGTAATGCCATAGGCAAATAAAGCGATGGTTAAACAGAACATGATAAAGGCAAAATCGACCCAATAGCTGCTGCGGCCGGCAATATGAAAGCCTCCCGGTTCGAAATTAGTGGCTAAGCCTATAAGTAAGCGGTAAATATCGCCAAGAAGCAGAAAAAAGGCGAAAACAATTTCTGAGGCAAAAACAATCAAAAAAGCGTGACTAACAATCTGAAAGAACTTATTTATTCCCTGAATCCGCATTTGTTGAATGGCGAAAAACAAGGCAAAAGTTAAACCGATAATAAATACCCAGAATATTGGGCTAAGCAAACTTGATTGATTAATGGTGCCCAGGCCCGATAATACATAGGCATTTAAGGCAAAATATATAATTGCAACTATCAGGAGCGGCAATAGATTGAGTTTTCTTCTCATTGTTAAAAATCTGTAATCAGTATATGTGGTAAAAATAGAATTTAAACGAATAGAATTACCTACTGTTACGGTTGACAGCTATTTTTACGCTTCTTTGATTAAAGCAATTTCTGTTTTAATGCGTTATATTTATGAATATGATAGTTTGTTGAATTAAAATCAACTTCCTGTTGCATATTTTATAATTTACTTTCTTTTATTAGCTTTGTGCGAATATGCTGTCCAAAAAAACAAAATATGCCATTAAAGCGCTTGTTGCGCTAGGTAAAAATTTAGATAAACCACCAATGCAGATTTCGAAAATTGCAGAGGAGGAGCATATCCCAAAAAAATTCCTGGAACAGATCCTTCTTGATCTGCGCAATGCCGGCTTTTTATACAGTAAAAAAGGAGCAGGCGGTGGCTACAGCTTAAACAAAAAACCTGAAGAGATTTTATTGGTGCACGTAATGCGTGTAACCGATGGCCCTATCGCAATGGTGCCATGTGCAAGTTTAAACTTTTACCATAAATGTGATGAGTGCGTGGATGAGAAAACCTGCGGCATCAGAAGTGCTTTTATTGATGTAAGGGATGCCACACTAAAGGTTTTAACCGAAACCAGCATTGCAGATGTAATTGGTCGCGAGGATAACCTGAAAATCGGGGTTATTAATTTATAATATTTATTTTCAAGGAAACGCTTGCATTCGTTTTCAAACGAGTGCATTAATAGCTATACGATTTTATCGTTTGTAAACGATAAATTATACAACGCTTGTTAGAAACGAGCGTTAGCACTAGATTTCAAAATATTAATCCCAAATTCGTTTATCGAATCTAGGATTTTTTTGTAAATGAAAGTTCAGTTTTTCATAGGGGGTTTCAGTCCCGCTTTCCGTTTTATTCCGATGCTAATTTAGTGCCGATTTATCGGTAAAGAATCGGAATGTTCACTTCAATCGGGTTTATTTAACAGAGGCAGTTGCGTTAGGGATTGTAAGGGTTCAGTACCGATCCTTCATCGGTATCGGAGCGAAGCGCAGCCCTGAAAAGCCCGACCCTTGGGGAACGCCCGAATCAATTGTCAGTTTGCAGTTATCAATTATCAGTTTTCAATTTTCGGTTGGCAGTTTTAACTTTATTATTAAGCCTTTTAACACATATATTTCTCCATTCAGGTACCCTCCGGTAGAAATGACGTTTCTTTAATGTAAATTTTTTCATAATAAATTACGACTATTCCTATATACTTTATATATTTGGCGTATGAACTTCAATTTTATACCTAAACAATTAACCGCTAAGCAAATGATGTGCTGTTGTTGTAAAACGCAGTAACAGGAGCCTACAGATAATTTTATGTATAAAATATTGAATGCTTCTCGGTAACAGGGAGGCATTTTTTGAATAAAGCTAACAACACATATGCAAAGTTTCAGAACAGAACTCGAAAATCCGATCGTCGAGCAGGACATCATCGATTTAGAGAATAAGATTAAAGCTTTTAGAGATGGAACCATCCACGACGAAAAGTTTAGGAGCCTCCGTTTGGCCCGTGGTGTTTACGGACAAAGGCAGCCAGGCGTACAAATGGTGCGCATTAAACTGCCATTTGGTAAGGTAACTTTTAAGCAGTTATTGCGCATTGCCGATATTGCCGATGAATACGGAAGCGGTAACCTGCACTTAACCACGCGTCAGGATATCCAGATCCATTATGTGAGTTTAGATAGAACACCCGAGCTTTGGGCCAAACTGGAGCAGGATGATATTACACTGCGCGAAGCCTGCGGAAATACGGTACGTAATGTAACCGCTTCTCCGAATTCAGGCATCGATGCAGAAGAACCTTTTGATGTTTCGCCTTATGCACAGGCAGTTTTTGCTTACTTTTTGCGTAATCCAATCTGTCAGGAAATGGGCCGCAAGATTAAAATTTCCTTTTCTTCGAGCGATAGGGATACGGCTTTCAGCTATATCCACGATTTAGGTTTTATTCCGAAAATTAACGAAAATGGCGAACGTGGGTTTAAGGTTTTATTTGCCGGTGGTTTAGGTGCACAGCCTTTTCTGGCAAATGCGGTTCATGAATTTTTGCCTGAAGATCAACTAATTCCTTTTACCGAATCTGTGCTCCGTGTGTTCGATCGTTATGGCGAACGCACTAACCGTAACAAAGCACGTTTAAAATACCTGGTTCAGAAATTAGGATTGGAAGAAGTGTTGCGTTTGGTTGCCGAAGAGCGTATTGCCAATAAGGTGAAAACTTTTAAAATAGATCTTAATACTGTTCCTCAACCAACTTTGCCTTTAGAACAGGAATATCCGGCAGTAGAAATATTGAATGAGGCACATTATAAACACTGGTTAGCTACCAACGTAATTGAACAAAAGCAGGCCGGATTTTATGGCGTGTATATAAAAGTTCAGGTTGGCGATATCAAAACCGATAAGGCAAGGGCTTTTGTTGATGCCATCAGGTTATATGTTGCTGATGAAATCAGGATAACCCAAAACCAGGGATTATTATTAAAATTTGTGCGTAAGGAAGCATTACCTTCTTTGTACGCTGCTTTAAATAAAATTGGTTTTACCACAGCCGGCTTTGATAGCTTGGCTGATATTACCACTTGCCCGGGTACGGATACCTGTAATTTGGGTATTTCGAACTCCATGACACTTGCAGAGGTTTTAGAGGAAGTAATTTATACCGATTTCCCTGAATTTATCTACGAGAAAAACATTAAGATCAAAATCAGTGGTTGCATGAACTCTTGCGGTCAGCATGGTTTGGCCGAAATTGGTTTCCACGGAAGTTCGGTAAAAGCTGAAGGAAAAGTGGTTCCTGCAGTACAGGTAATGCTTGGTGGTGGTACAGTGGGGAATGGAGTTGGTAGAGTGGCCGAACGCGTAATCAAAGTGCCTTCAAAAAGGGCAACAAGTGTTTTACATTTCATTTTAAATGATTTTAAAGCCAATAACCAGGAAGATGAAAACTTCCACCAATATTATGACAGAAAAGGTAAAGACTATTTTTATCAGCTGTTAAAACCACTAGCCGATTTAACCAACCTGCAAACAGAAGAGTTTGTAGACTGGGGCCACGTTGAAGAATTTGTAACTGCGATTGGTGTGGGTGAATGTGCCGGTGTAGTGATCGATTTAGTAGCTACTTTATTATTAGAAGCCGACGAAAAATTTGGCTGGGCAAAACAAAATCTGGACAAAGCCGCTTTTGCCGATGCCATTTACCATACTTACAGCACTTTTGTAAGCGCAGCAAAATCTTTATTGTTGGATAAAGGCGTAAACAGCAGTACACAGGTTGGCGTGATCCGCGAATTTGATAACCACTACGTAGAAACAGGAGAATTTAATTTACCGACCAATTTCTCGGACCTGGTTTTACAGATTAACAAAAACGAACCGACTGAGGAGTTTGCAAAGAAATATTTTGAGGAAGCCAGTCAATTTTTAAATCAGATTAAGGAGAAAAGAGCGGTATTAGCGAAATGAGATTTAAGACAATAGATATGAGATTTGAGAACTGCAGACGCTAAACGCCATGCGCCAAACAACTCTTCATCTAATCATTCAAAATTTAAAACACAAGATGAGCGATCAGAAATTAAATATAGAATCAAGAATTACTCTTTTAGGCGCAGGTCCCGGCGATCCGGATTTACTGACTTTAAAAGGCGTAAAAGCATTGCAAACTGCTGATGTGGTATTGTATGATGCCTTAACCAACGAAGCTTTATTGGAGCATGCCCCGGCAGAAGCCATTAAAGTTTATGTAGGAAAACGTTCGGGTGAGCATTCTTATCCGCAGGATACCATCAATAAATTAATGATCGATTACGCTTTAAATTACGGACATGTGGTGCGGTTAAAAGGTGGCGATCCTTTTGTTTTTGGCAGAGGTTACGAAGAGCTTGATTATGCCGCATCATACAGCATTCCGGTAAGTGTAATTCCGGGTATTTCGAGTTCGATCGGTGTACCGGGTTTACAGCAGATTCCGGTTACGCACCGTGGCATGAGCGAAAGCTTTTGGGTAATCACCGGGACTACTACTTCTGGAGAGGTTTCAGCCGATATTTACCAGGCAGCGCAATCTAACGCTACTGTAGTGGTGCTGATGGGATTAAAAAAACTGCCTAAAATTGTAGAGATTTTTAAAGCTGCAGGCAAACACAATTTGCCAACAGCCGTAGTGCAGAACGGATCGGCAGAGGATGAACGATTAGTTGTAGGCGTAGTAGAAACCATCGAAAGTTTAGTGCAACAGGAAAATATTAAGGCCCCGGCTTTATTAATTTTTGGAGAAGTTGTATCATTACATCCGTCATTTAAGAACTTAATTAAACAATATGCAAGTATTGCCTAACCAACCTGATAATGTAGAATCTTTTTCGGAGGAAGAAAAAGGCAACCAGCTTTTTCCAGTTTTTGTAAAGCTGAATACGCTGCGTACATTATTAATTGGGGCAGGTAATATCGGGCTCGAGAAATTAACAGCGATTGTAAATAATAGCCACAGTGCTACCATTACCATTGTTGCAGAAATCGTATCGCCTGAGGTTTATGCACTTATTGCAAATTACCCGCTGATAAAGGTAAAGCAGAAAAGTTTTGATATCAACGACCTGGATGATGTCGATATTGTTTTCGCGGCAACCAATAATAATATTTTAAATGAAGAGATCAGAAAGGTAACGCACGAGCGTGGTTTGCTGATCAATGTAGCCGATAAACCCGAACTTTGCGATTTCTATCTGGGATCAATCGTTCAAAAAGGAGATTTAAAAATTGCGATTTCTACAAACGGAAAATCGCCTACCATTGCCAAACGTTTAAAGCAGATTTTGAATGAGGGTTTGCCTGAAGAACTGGACGAAACACTACAGAATATGAGTGCTTTGCGTCAGACTTTAAACGGTGATTTTTCTGCAAAAGTTAAAAAACTTAATAAAGTTACCCAGAGTTTAATCAATCCTAAAAAGAGTTTTGCGGAGCGTAATATTAAATGGTTAATCTGGATGGCTGCAGTTTTACTGCTTGGGGCAATTGGGCTATCCCTTTGGAATACCGAGCCGGAGTTTCAGTCATTCCTGATTAATATAGATCCATTATTCTACTGGTTTTTAGGGGCAGGGTTTTTATTTGCCTTAATTGATGGCGCAATCGGTATGTCGTATGGCGTTACTACGGCATCTTTTTCGCTGGCCATGGGTTTACCACCGGCATCGGCCAGTATGGCGATCCATATTTCGGAAGTAATGAGCAACGGGATTGCCGGCTGGATGCATTACCGCATGGGTAACGTAAACTGGAAGCTTTTTAAGATATTAATTCTTCCGGCCATCATTGGTGCGGTATTAGGTGCCTATATTTTATCTTCATTAGAACATTATAGCAGTTATGTTAAACCGGTTGTTGCGGTTTACACCTTATTTTTAGGTGCTGTTATTTTAATGAAAGCCTTTAACATTAAAAGAAAAAAAGCTGACCAGAAAATCAAGAAAATAGGTTTATTGGGTTTTTTTGGTGGTTTTATCGATGCAGCTTTTGGTGGTGGCTGGGGATCGATCGTTTTATCGAGTTTGATTGCCGGCGGTCGTCACCCTTTGTTTTCGTTGGGAACTGTAAAAATAAGCCGTTTTTTTATTGCTACCCTCAGTTCGCTTACCTTTTTTACCATGCTTGGTGGCAAACACTGGGAAGCAGTTGTAGGGTTAATTATCGGTAGTGCAATTGCATCGCCGATTGCTGCAAAAGTATCGAACAAAATTTCGGCAAAAACCATTATGGTAGCTGTTGGAATTATCGTAATGATTGTAAGCTTGCGCAGTGTAATTATGTTTATTTTAAAATTAATTTAGTGATGGATAACCTTGAGGAGATAAAAGCAGCACTGGCAGGTTTAAGTACAATTGATAAATTAAAGTTTTTGGCAGATCAATATGCCGGTCGCATTATATTTTCGACCAGTTTTGGCTGGGAAGACCAGGCCATTACGCACTTGATTTTTGCCAATAACATTCCGATTAAAGTTTTTACCTTAGAAACTGGTCGCCTGTTCCCCGAAACTTATTACGTTTGGAACCGTACCCTCGAAATTTATAACAAGCCGATCCATGCCTATTATCCGCAAAATGAGCTGTTGCAGGATATGGTGAACACCAAAGGACCGAGCAGCTTTTACGAATCGGTAGAAAACAGGAAGGAGTGCTGTTACATCCGTAAAATCGAACCCTTAAAAAGAGCATTACTAGGGAATGAAATCTGGATAACAGGAATAAGGGCCGATCAGAGTGCCAATCGTGAGGACATGCACGATCTAGAATGGGATGAAGGCAATCAACTGGTTAAATTCCATCCCATATTCGACTGGACTTTAGATGATGTGAAGACCTACATCAAAGAAAATAACATTGTGTACAATACCTTGCACGATAAAGGTTTCCCGAGCATAGGATGCGCCCCATGTACAAGAGCAGTACAACCGGGCGAAGATTTTAGGGCCGGAAGATGGTGGTGGGAAGACCAGAGCAAGAAAGAATGTGGTTTACATGCCGCTTCCTGAGGGAAAATGTAAAATGGAAGATGTGAAATGGATGATGGGGAACTGTGTATTTGAGCGATCGCACGGCAACCTTCCAACCTTAAACTTTCCAACAATTTTTAACAACAACACAATAACAAATATAACTTTGAATATTGATGACATTCAGTCATTCTCTCATTGAGTCATTCAATTATTCAATCATTCAACATTTGATAATGAGTACATATAATTTTGATTATTTAGATGAACTGGAGGCCGAGGCCATTCACATTTTGCGTGAAGTAGCAGGTCAGTTTGAAAAACCGGCCCTGTTATTTTCGGGTGGGAAAGATTCGATTACTTTAGTTCGTTTAGCAGAAAAAGCATTCCGCCCGGGGAAATTTCCTTTTCCTTTGGTACACATAGACACCGGCCATAATTTCGAAGAAACCATTACTTACCGTGACCAAATGGTAGAAAGAATTGGCGAAAAATTAATCATTGGTTCAGTGCAGGAATCGATAGATCAGGGTAAAGTGGTAGAGCAAACCGGTAAAAATGCCAGTAGAAATGCTTTACAAACGGTAACCCTGCTCGATACCATTGCAGAATACGGTTTTGATGCCTGTATTGGCGGTGCCCGCAGGGATGAAGAAAAAGCAAGGGCTAAAGAACGTATTTTTTCTGTTCGTGACGAATTCGGTCAGTGGGATCCAAAACGTCAGCGCCCGGAACTTTGGAACATTTATAACGGTAAGATCCATAAAGGTGAAAATATCCGGGTGTTCCCGATCAGCAACTGGACAGAATTAGATGTCTGGAATTATATCCGCAGGGAGAAAATCGATCTGCCAAGTATTTATTTTTCACACGAACGCGATTGTATTACCAGAAATGGACAATTAATGGCTGCTTCTCCGTTTTTAAATATGGATGATGAGGATATTGTTGAGCGTAAACAGGTGCGTTTCCGTACAGTTGGCGATATGTCGTGCACAGCTGCTGTTGAATCGGATGCATTTTTGATCGACGATATTATTTCGGAAATCAGTGCCTCTAAAATTTCAGAACGTGGTGCCCGTATGGATGATAAAGTTTCTGAAGCCGCAATGGAAGACAGGAAAAAGGGAGGGTATTTTTAAAGGAGACGTTAGATTTTAGATGTGAGATTTTAGAATCTTGCATCTATCTCATATCTATTATCTATTATCTCAAATCTAAAAAAAAAATGAACATATTAAAATTTTTCACAGCAGGCAGCGTAGATGATGGTAAAAGTACCCTGATTGGCCGTTTGTTATACGATACCGATTCTATTTTAGCCGATCAGTTAGAAGCTTTACAGAGTTCTAACCGCAAAAACGACGATGGATCCATAGATCTTGCCATTCTTACCGATGGTTTAAGAGCAGAGCGCGAGCAGGGCATCACCATTGATGTAGCCTATAAATACTTTCAAACAGAAAAACGTAAATTCATTATAGCCGATACCCCGGGGCATATCCAGTACACCAGGAACATGGTTACAGGAGCTTCTACGGCTAATCTGGCCATTATTTTAATCGATGCCCGAAACGGTGTGGTTGAGCAAACCATCCGTCACTCGTATATTGTTTCCTTATTGGGCATTAAACATGTGGTGGTTTGTATCAACAAAATGGATATGGTTGATTACAGCGAAACCGTTTACAGTTCGATTATAGAGAAATACAAAATCCTGGCGCAGCAATTAAAACTGGCTGATATCACTTATATTCCTGTGAGTGCTTTAAAAGGCGATAATGTGGTGCAGGCTTCTGAGCATATGGATTGGTACGAAGGCGAAAGCTTGCTGCATTTCTTAGAGAAAGTAGATACCGATAGCTTAGACAAATCGCAACTGGCACGTATGCCTGTACAATGGGTAGTAAGACCACAAACGGATGAACTGCACGATTACCGCGGTTATGCCGGCCGGGTTTTAAGCGGAACCTTTAACATAAATGATAAGGTTACAGTTCTTCCATCAGGAGCCAGTTCTACCGTAGAAAAAATCGATTTTTTTGATCAAACACTTGATGCTGCACATGCTGGTCAGTCGGTGATTATCCATTTAAAAGATGATGTGGATATTAGCCGTGGTGATAGCATTGTAAATGCCTCTGCTTTACCCCAGGAATCAAAACTGATCGAGGCCGACCTTTGCTGGATGGATACCCGTGCACTCGATACTTCAATTATGTACAACATTCAGCATAACAGCAAGATTACGAAGTGTAAAATCAGCGAAATTTTGCATAAGGTTGACATCAACACACTGGAGAAACATGCTGCCGACGAATTTAAATTAAATGACATTGGCCGCGTAATTGTTAAAACCGCTGATGCTTTGGCCTTTGATTTATACGACGATAACCGTGCAAACGGTTCTGCCATACTAGTTGATCCACGCACCAATTTAACTGTAGGCGCTTTAATGTTCAGGGCGGCAGTGGAGTAAGATGTAAGATGTAAAATGGATGATGTAGGATGGATGATGGAGGAATAAACAATAACCAATTTTCAATGATCAATTAGCCATTGTTTTAAAAGTTAGCCACAAAGATTGTTAACGTGGAAAATCTAGAGTGGTTGGTCATCCTGAGCGGAATCGAAGGATTTTTTGGCCGTGTTAAATCCTTAATGTTGTTAATGTTGGAAGAATTGAGTATGGAAAACGATCAATAAATTCTTGATCCTAAAATCATAAAATCCTGAAAATCCTAATTTAGAACCACAACCAAATATAATAATGAAAGCTTTAGATTGATCTGAAGTGAAAGCAATTTCGATGGGGTGCCAAATGGTTAGCCCCATTTTTCGTTTAAGGTTTTTTGTATCTTTATTATGGAAATGTTCCTAAAAGCTCATCTTCCTGTTATAACTTAATCCTGAAAACATGAAAAGAAATCTTTTATACCTCGTTTTTGCCGCTGTTCCATTTGTTTTTGCCTGTAACTCATCAGAGAAAAAGGCCGATACCGCAAAAAAGGATTCTGTTATGAATCAAAGCTGTTATGCTGCTTTTTTTGAGAAAGATAGTGCCGCTATGATTGTGAAAACCATGTCATCCGGCAAGGTAACGGGATCGCTATTGGTAAAATATGCAGATAAACCGCAGAATAATGGAAAGATAACTGGCAAGTTTAGTGGCGATACATTATTGGTTGATTATCGCTTTAATACCGGAGGCGATACCACTAAAGCTTTTACCAATCCATTAGCTTTTTTAAAGAAAGATGGTAAACTCATTATGGGCGTTGCACAGATTGAAACCACATTGGGCCGGTCGTATTTTGTTAAAGGCAAACCGATTAATTACGAAGCCGGCAAATTTACTTTTGCAGAAGTAAACTGTAAATAAATTTCCGGTTTGTCATCCTGGACGCAGTGAAGGATCTTTAAAATCTTTTTTTCAAAGTATATTCAAGAGAGGTGTCGTCATTGGGAGAAGGCTTTTTCAGCCGACGAAGCAATCTTTATTGCAATAATCGCCAGTAGGAAAGATTGCTTCGTCGTACCTATTCGCAATGACGACTTTCCTTATCATCTGTCAATGGCAGCGGAGTGCAACGCAATCGAGAACCACGTAAGTGCTCAGCGAAGCTAAATCTAGCCTCAAGGTAGATCTCTCTCCCGAATATTCGGGACTGCGTTCCAGTCGAGATGACGACTATTTGAAGACTCTTAATCACGTTCAGAATGACAGCTAAAAATTATTTTAAAATAAATTACGACAATTCCTATAGACTTTATATATTTGTATAATTAAACAAACGTATAACGAGCATAAACTTTCTGTTATGATTTTGAATAAAGTAGAAAAAGCGAACATTGAACCAAAAATTACTTTAATAGGTGCTGGTCCTGGCGATCCGGATTTATTTAGTTTAAAAGGTGTTAAAGCTTTAAAAACAGCTGATGTTGTTTTATATGATGCAAATGTGAACGAAGCTTTATTATGTCATGCGCCAGATGGTATTCCGAAAGTTTATGTGGGCAAACGTTCTGATGATGAATCTTTCTCTCAGGATGCGGTAAACAAGCTGATTATTGATTATGCTTTAAACTATGGCCATGTGGTACGTTTAAAAAGCGGCGATCCGTTTTTCTTTGCAAAAGGATATGAGGAAATAGATGCAGCAGAATCGTACAGCATTCCAACCGAAATTATCCCGGGTATTTCGAGTGCAACCGGCGCACCGAGTTTGCAAAAAATCCCGATGATTTACAAAGACCTAAGCGAAAGTTTCTGGGCAGTAACCGGAACAAATGGCAGGGGCGAAATTTCTGAGGATTTATATATTGCTGCAAAAACCAAAGCGACCATTGTAGTTTTAAACGGAATTGAAAAAGTAAAAGAAATTGCTGCGATTTTTCAGGCAGAAAATAAAAACCTGTTGCCTGTTGCGGTAATCCAGAACGGCTCTACGCCACAGGAAAAAATTGCAATAGGTATTGTAGATACCATTGCCGAAATTGTTGAAGATAAAAAAATTGATGCGCCTGCGTTATTGGTTTTTGGTGATGTGGTTTCACTTCACCCTCAGTTTCAACCGATCCGCGATTTTTACGAAATCATCGCAGAAGAGTACTAGATATTTTTAAACCAAAAATATATTTGTTTTGTTGTTAAAAACCGCTTATGGATTTAAGCGGTTTTTTCGTTTTGATGTTCCGCAGATATAAGATAATTACCGCAGAGCATACTTTCTGGATCTTTCTTAGAACTTACGATGTTGTTAAGCCTGATTGAAACGTAAAGCCCACAGCGCAGCGAGGACTTGCAGTGGAAAGCAGGACTACCTTCCGCCACGGAGAAATCTACCACTCACTTTCTAATAAAAAAGCTAAGTAATTGGTATGAATCAGATTTCTCTGCTTTGCGCCGGTAAGGACGACTATTTTTCCTTTAAAATAACAACTAATAATATAATTTACATTATTTGCAAAGCTCAAAACAATTAGTAACTTACTTGGGTTATCTACACCAAATAGTTGATGGAAATTATACATATAAGCGCCGAGTGTTACCCTGTTGCAAAAGTTGGCGGATTAGCCGATGTGGTAGGGGCCTTACCAAAATACCAGAATAAACTGGGCCATATAGCCAAAGTGGTTGTGCCGGCTTACGATACAAAATTTATCCGCGAAAGTGAATTTGAAGTTACTTACGATGCCTGGGCAAACTATGGCAACCACCATTTTCAATACCGCATTTTAAAAGAAAAAACCAATAAACTTGGGTTCGATTTATACGTGATCCATATTCAGGGATTAACCGATCGCCCGAATGTTTATGGCTATGGTGATGATACCGAACGTTTTATTGCCTTTCAGATTGCTACACTCGATTGGATTGTGCAATGGGAACACCGTCCGGATATAATTCACTGTCACGATCACCATACGGGTTTAATTCCGTTTATGGTTTCTAATTCTGTAAAATACAAGCCCATTAGTGGCGTTCCAACGGTTTTAACCATCCATAATGCGCAATATCAGGGACAGTTTGGATGGGATAAATTATACTACCTGCCAGCTTTCGATTTATGGAAAGGTGGTTTATTGGGTTGGGAAGATGCAATTAACCCATTGGCTTCGGCCATTAAATGTGCCTGGGGGGTAACTACCGTTTCGCCAACTTACCTGGAAGAAATGATGGGTAATGCCCGCGGACTGGAAAGTTTATTGAGGCAGGAGCGCTGGAAATCAGTCGGAATTTTAAATGGGATCGACAGCGAAGTATGGAATCCTGAAACTGACCCGATGCTGGGTAAAAATTACAATCTAAAAACAGTAGAAGCTGGAAAACTGGCAAACAAAACAGCCCTCTGCAATGTTTTTCAATTAGATCCGTCTAAACCGCTATTTACTTTTATAGGCAGACTGGTCGATGAAAAGGGAGCTGACATTCTACCAGATATTTTTTACACCGCGCTGCAGCAACATGGCGATAACATTAATATTCTGGTTTTAGGCTCGGGAGAGAATTGGGTTGAAGGACGATTAAACCAGTTAAAGGATCTTTTTGGTGGCAGATACAATGTTTACATCGGTTACAATGAACAGGTATCGCACGAGATGTATGCCGGGGCAGATTTCCTGCTCATGCCATCGAGGGTTGAGCCATGCGGACTAAACCAGCTTTACGCTTTGCGTTACGGAACCGTGCCAATTGTACGCAGGGTTGGAGGATTAAGAGATACAGTAATTGATATAGGCGACAATGGTTTCGGCATCTGCCACGATCAAACGAGTATATGGGATGTAACGCATTCAATAAACCGCGCCGTTGGATTTTACAATGATAAAAAAGCTTTTAAAGCTGTTAGAAAAACAATGATGAAAATCGATCATTCTTGGGATAGGGCAGCATTAAATTATATAGAATTATACCAAAAATTAAAATAAGCTTAAGCATGACTGACAAAGTTTTAGGCGTTATCCTTGGCGGTGGCCAGGGCTCTAGATTATCGCCACTAACACAAACACGTTCAAAACCGGCAGTTCCGATTGCAGGTAAATACCGTTTGGTAGACATTCCAATTTCGAACTGTCTTAATTCGGGTATCCACCGTATGTTTGTGTTAACACAGTTTAATTCGGCATCCCTAAACAAGCACATTAAAAACACGTATCACTTTAGCCATTTTAGTACGGCTTTTGTTGATATTTTGGCGGCTGAACAAACTGTACAAAACTCAGGTTGGTTTCAAGGTACAGCAGATGCAGTCCGTCAGTGTATGCATCACATTGTTTCGCATGAGTTCGATTACATTTTAATCTTATCAGGAGATCAGTTGTACCAGATGGATTTTAAAGATATGATCGAAAAACATATCGAAGCGAATGCGGAAATTACCATTGCAACCATTCCGGTTACAGCAAAAGATGCTACTGATTTTGGTATATTAAAGGCTGATGATGAAAACATGATCACTTCTTTTATCGAAAAACCAAAAACGGGTTTGGAAGACTGGGTTTCGGATACAGGCGAAGAGATGCAGGGCGAAGGCCGTAATTTCCTGGCCTCGATGGGTATTTATGTTTTTAACCGCGAATACCTGATCAATATCTTAAATGAAAACGAAGAGGAAAAAGATTTTGGTAAAGAAATTTTGCCAAGGGCAATTACTCAGAGCAGGGTTTTAAGCTATCAGTACGAAGGTTATTGGACTGATATCGGTAATATCTCATCTTTCTTTGAAGCCAATTTAGGCTTAACGGACGAAATTCCTAAGTTTAATATGTTCGATAGCAACCACGCCATCTTTACCAGGGCGAGGATGTTGCCGCCTTCGAAAATTTCGGGTACTACTTTAGACAAAACCATTATTGCCGAGGGTTGTATTATTCAGGCCAGCAAGGTAGAACATGCTGTTTTGGGTATCCGTTCGAGGATTGGAAAAGATACGGTAATTACCAATGCCTATATTATGGGCAGCGACAGGTACCAGACGCTGGAAGAGATACAGGAAGAGAATAATAAAGGAAATTCTTTAATCGGTATTGGTGATCGTTGTTTTATTAATAACGCCATCATCGATAAAAACTGCCGCATTGGTAACGATGTAAAAATTAACGGCGGCGACCATTTAGAAGATGGAGATTTTGAACTTTATGCCGTTAAAGATGGTATTGTGGTAATTAAAAAGGGCGCTGTTGTACCAAGTGGAACAGTAATTTAAGATAATCATTATCATTAACTGAGCCAGTCGCGATTTTTTCGTGACTGGGTTTTTTTCACTATCGGATTATCATTCTGAACGAAGTGAAGAATCTTTAAAAGCAAAATGTCTAGATAATACTGTGAGGTCAATTGTGTGGTTCTAGGCTTGCAGATTCTTCGTTGCACTCAGAATGACAGCCTTAGATAAAACCTGCGAGGTCTTTTCGTTCAGTCTTTTTTTGTCATTCTGAACGAAGTGAAGAATCTTTAAAAGCAAAATATCTAAATACTATTTTGAGGTCAATTCTGTGGGTCTTGGCTTGCAGATTCTTCGTTGTACTCAGAATGACAGCTTTAGTTAAAACCTGCGAGGTCTTTTCGTTCAGTCTTTTTTTGTCATTCTGAACGAAGTGAAGAATCTTTAAAAGCAAAATGCCTAAATAATATTGTGAGGTCAATTGTGTGGTTCTTGGCTTGCAGATTCTTCGTTGCACTCAGAATGACAGCTTTAGTTAAAACCTGCGAGGTCTTTTCGTTCAGTCTTTTTTTGTCATTCTGAACGAAGTGAAGAATCTTTAAAAGCAAAATGCCTAAATAATATTGTGAGGTCAATTCTGTGGTTCTTGGCTTTCAGATTCTTCGGTGCACTCAGAATGACAGCCTTAGTTAAACCCTGCCAGGTCTTTTTCGTTTTCTATCCAACATTTTCCCCATAAGCTTGTTAGTAAAATAAACAAAAATAGCTTATGGCCGAACAGCACCTTTATCAAACAGGAATTATAGGAAATTGCGCTTTCATTGCACACGTAAATAAAAATACTGATATCTCATGGCTTTGCTGGCCACGTTTCGATAGTCCGTTTGTTTTTGGGAGTTTATTGGATAAGAAAAAAGGAGGTGAATTTTCAATCCTGCCACAGGGCGAATTTACCTCTAACCAATATTATATCGAAAATACCAATGTTTTACGCACAGAAATAACCGCTGAAGACGGAAAATACCGGATAACTGATTTTGCACCGCGTTTTCACCTTTACGAACGCTATTTTAAACCTTTAATGTTCATCAGAAAAATTGAACCTCTGGAAGGAAATCCGCGTATCACAATAAAATGTGAGCCGGTTTGCGATTATGGAAAAGGGAAAATGAAATCGAGCAGGGGAAGTAACCATATCGATTATTTGGGTTGTGATGAAAATATCCGTTTAAGTACCAATGTTTCGCTTACCTATATCATCGATGAAAAAGCTTTTGTATTGAACGAAGCCAAATACCTCATCATGACTTACGGACAAAACCTGGAAGCCCCAGTAGTGAGTACGGCCGAAAATTTTCTTCGTGAAACCATTGCTTACTGGAGGTTATGGATTAAACATTCATCCATTGCCGGCTTTTATCAACCTTTTGTAATCCGCTCGGCCCTGGTTTTAAAAATCCATCAGTATGAAGATACGGGCGCTATCATCGCAGCCAGTACCACGAGTTTGCCCGAATCGCCCGGAAGTACCCGAAACTGGGATTACCGTTATTGCTGGTTACGCGACTCGCATTATGTATTAACTTCGTTAAACCACATCGGCCATTTTGAAGAGATGGAAAAGTATTTTAATTACCTTTCTGATATTTCGCACGCAGAGGATACACGATACCAACCTTTATATGGTATAGCGGGTGAACGGGAAATTACGGAACGCACTTTAGATCATTTGGAAGGTTACAAGGGCGAACAACCGATCAGAATTGGAAACCAGGCTTACGAGCATATTCAGAATGATATTTACGGCCAGGTTTTAATTTCGATGCTGCCACTTTATACCGATCACCGTTTTGTATTTTCAGAACGTAGCGATTCGGTAAAATGGATAGAAAGTGTACTCTCTAAAATTGAACGGACCATTGATGAAAAGGATGCGGGGATCTGGGAGTTCAGGAATATTGCCAATGTGCATTGCTACAGTAATTTGTTTCAGTGGGCTGGTGCACAGGCTGCTTTGAAAATGGCGAAAACCATTGGTAATGCAGATTTTGAAAAACGTGCACAGGTGTTAATTGATAAAGCTGCAGCACACATCGAAGCCTGTTACGATCCGGAAAGAAAAGTTTATACCAATGCTGTAGGAAGTTCGCATTTAGATGCCAGTACTTTGCAGCTGATTATGATGAACTACCTTGATCCGGCTTCAGACCGTGCAAAAGACCATTTAATTGCATTAGAAAAGGAATTAAAAACCGAGGATGGTTTATTTTACCGTTACCTGCATGCCGATGATTTTGGGAAACCGAAAACTACGTTTTTAATCTGTGCGTTCTGGTATGTAGAAGCATTAGCTTGCGTAGGCCGGACTGATGAGGCAATTAAGGAGTTTGAAAACATCATTAAATATTGTAATCATTTGCTATTGTTTAGTGAAGATGTTGATGCAAAAACCGGTAGTCAGTGGGGAAACTTTCCGCAGGCTTATAGCCATGTGGGATTGATGAATGCGGCTTACCGTATTGCAATTAAACTGGATAGACCGATATTTTTGTAATCAATACCTTTTTTCATTAGTATGTTAGGTTTTTAACCACAGATGTACATAGATTAACACGGATTTTTATCTGTGTGCATTCTTTTTATCTGTGGTTAAATTATTTTAGCTTTTTAATCATATCGGTAGGTGTCACACCGAAGGAAAACAGATTAATATTAAAAAAGGTCTGTGGGGACACAGACCTTGGTATAGGCTTATAGCCATATGGGATTGATGAATGCGGCTTACCGTATTGCAATTAAACTGGATAGACCGATATTTTTGTAATCAATACCTTTTTTCATTAGTTATGTTAGGGTTTTAACCACAGATGTAGACAGATTAACACGGATTTTTATCTGTGTGCATTCTTTTTATCTGTGGTTAAATTATTTTTGCTATTTAATCCTATCATTAGGTGTCACACCGAAGGAAAATAGATTAGTATTAAAAAGGGTCTGTGGGGACACAGACCTTGGTGTTAAATTCTAATTAACATAAAGCTTTGACAACTTTAATTATACACAATGCATTAAAGTTGTCCAAGTTATTATAAAAAAGGTCTGTGGGGACACAGACCTTTGTGTTAGACTTCACTGCGTTTCGCTCGAAATGAAGATTTATTTAACCGCGCTCCACAAACTCTTCCTTCACCAAACTCCACAGTAATTTTCTTACTTCCTTAAAGTCGTTCAGGTAATATTTAGCTTCAGAAATGTTGTTGCCTACCTTAATAGTAAAAGCTTCATCCGGTAGCGCCCTGAAGATATCTTCATCAGTATGGTCATCGCCGAGCGCGAGAATAAAATCAGGATCTTTATCGTATAGCCAGTTTAAAGCAGCTTTTCCTTTATTTACCTCCATATTTTTAAACTCAATTACCTTGTTACCCGGCATCAGTTGCAGACCCTTATCTGCTGCGAGGATTTTCATGTGGCTGATAATTTCATTGGCCCTTAAATCGCCCAAACCTTCTTCTGCTTTGCGGTAGTGCCAAACTAAAGAATAACTTTTTTCTTCAATAAACGATCCCGGGGTGCGGTCGGTATAGGTTTCCAACAAAGTTCTGATTTCCTGTTTCCACTGATCGGTAAGTAGGGGGAGACTATTCCATTTATCTCCGTATGATTTTTGCCAGGCGCCATGCTCGGCAATCAGGTCGACCTTTAAATGGCCAAACCAGTTTTCTAAAGTTTCATGCCTCCTTCCACTAATAATAACAACCTTATTGGCCTTATCAAGTGTCAGGTTTTCGATTAAATCATAAAGTTCGGCATCCGGAGAGGCATCATCAATATTTCCGGTAAAATCTACCAGTGTACCATCATAGTCCAAAAATAGAACCCTGTCGGATGTTTTAGCATATTTTGCGGCAATTACCTCGTTAATGGTATTTACGGCATGTTTTGTTAGTAACGATTTTTGAGAATCTTTCACTTCGTTTAATCTTAAAATAAAATTATTTACCCAATGCTTTACATTGAATTTTTCTACAGTTGCACGCATGGCGGTCATACGCTGTTCTTGTTCTTCCAAAGGCATTTTTAATGCGGTTACTATGGCTTCCATAATGTCGCCCAGGTTATTCGGGTTCACAATTACCGCATCTGTTAACTCTTTGGATGCACCAGCCATCTCGCTGAGAATCAGTACACCATCGTTGTTATTCCTGCTGGCCACATATTCCTTACTCACCAAATTCATTCCATCACGCATCGGCGTAACCAGACAGATGTCTGCGGTAGCATAAAGTGACGATAATACTTCAATAGGGAAGGAACGGTAAAAATAATTAACCGGAATCCAGTTGATGGAGCGATAACGTGCATTTAAATTGCCCACAAACTGGTCAATCTGATCCCTCAGGTCGCTGTATTGCGGTACCGTATCGCGTGAGGGAACCACAATCATAAAAAGCTCAATCTTGCCGATATATTCAGGATGAAGCTGCAACAGTAGTTCTAAAGCTTTTAAGCGTTCTAAAATGCCTTTGCTGTAATCTAAGCGGTCGATGGAAAGGATTACTTTCATATCTTCTTTTCCGGTCCTGAAATAATCGATTTCTTTTTTAACTTCTTCCGTTTGGGTTAAATCAGAAAATTTATCATAATCAATTCCCATCGGGAAAGCTTCTACTACGATTTGCCTTTCATTGCTGTTGAGCACGTTTGACGATGAATTTACCGGGAGCAATCGTGTTGCCGTGCTGATAAAATGGCGTACATCATCGTAAGTATGGAAACCGATTAAATCGGCGCCGGTTAATCCGTTTAAGATTTCTTCGCGCCATGGGATTAACCTGAATATTTCGTAAGAAGGGAAGGGGATATGCTGAAAGAAACCAATGGTAGCATTTGGTAGTTTTGCTCTCAGAATGCCCGGTAAAAGGAGCAGCTGATAATCCTGGATCCAGATTTTATCTCTTCTTTGGAGCACCTGCATGGCGCTTTTTGCAAATTTTTCGTTTACTGATTTGTAGCAGTCCCAATAAGTTTGCTCAAAATGGGCGTAAGTAACTACGTAATGAAATACGGGCCATAACACCTCGTTTGAAAAACCTTCGTAATATAAATTGATTTCGTTTTGGGTAAGAAAAACCGGATAGAGATTTAATTCGGCGAGTTTTTGTGTAACTTCTTCCTGACGTTCTTCAGGAACCTCGATTCCGGGCCATCCTATCCAGATGGAATTGCCTGATTTATACACGTCGCCAAGGCCGGTGGCAAGTCCGCCCTCGCTGGGAATAAACGTGTATTCGTCGTTTTCTTCAATGATTTTAACGGGTAGTCTGTTCGATATTATAACTGTCTTCATGCTTGTATTTGATGTATCTACATCATTAAAAGCATATCAAATTGGTTTTGTTTGGATTTTTAGCCCAAAAAAACATTCAAATGATTAAACGTAATTAAATAAAAGCGAAAAAGTAGTACCACTATCCGGAGTGGAAATTACTTCAATACTTCCCTTGTGCATCTTCATAATGTTGCGGCTAATGGTTAACCCAATGCCCGATCCGTTTTTCCTCGTGGTATAAAACGGAACGAAAATCTTTTCCAAATCTCCCGCATCAATTCCTTTTCCGTTATCTGTAACATCGATATAAAGTTTCGTGTTTTCAAGGCGGTAATTTACATTGATATAGGGCATTTCTTTATTTTCGACGGCATAAATGCTGTTGGTAATCAGGTTGATCAATACCTGTTCTATCAGTTTCAGATCAAGCTGTACCGTAATTTTTGAAGAAGTCTGTTCCACATCAAGTACCACATTTTTAACCTTGGCGAATGGCTGCATCAAAACCTTAATGTGTTTCAATATTTCGCCAATGGTATGTGATTCGAGGTTTGGTGTTGGCAGTTCAGCAATTAAGCGGTAATCTTTTACAAAATCCAGTAAACCCGACGAGCGTCTTTGAATGGTTTGTAAGGCTGTTTTCAGGTCGTCCATTTCATCTTCTGTGAGGTTCTTTTTGTCGGTTACCATTTTATTAATCGTATCCGATAATGAGCTGATAGGAGTAATGGAATTTAAAATTTCGTGCGAAATCACGCCAATTAATCGATTCCAGGCCTCGGTTTCTTTCTGCTCAATTTCGTCCTTAATATTCTGAAAACTGATGATCGTATAATTTTTCCCGTAAAGATTTAAGGGGATGACCTCCGTTGATAACTGAATCAGTTTATCCTGGATTTTTAGTTCCAGAAACCGCTTTCCGCCTGTTAAAATATGCTCTATTTCCATTGCAAATGCCGGAAGATGCTGTTTTAACCGATGCCAGTATTTGTAGGCCGGCACAGCCAGAAGATTTGAAGCTGCCTGGTTAAAGAAGGCGATTTCCTCATCCTTTTCTCCTGTTGTATTGTTTACTACGATTACGCCAACAGGAACCTGCTCCAGAATGGTTTTGATGAGCTGAAACATGGCTTCCTGCTCCAGCCTGATCTGTTTATGTACCTGTAAAATATCACTAAATGATTCATAAAGCTCTGGAAAACTGCCTTTGGTTACTTTATTTTTGAAATTTAGGGTATGATCCCGTGTTTTAACCGCCAATATGAAACGGTTAATATCCGACCGGATCTGGTTAATGTAATAATAAAGTGAAATAATGGTCCCTAATAATATCAATGAAACACCAATAATGGTAAACCAGAGTTGCGTGTTTTTAATCAGGTAAAATAAGAGATAACCCAGCAGATTGATAATCACCAGGCGGAATATTAAACGAAAGGTAAAGCGTTGGTAAAACATGTTTTTTAAGCTGAAAGCTAAAAGCTGAAAGACTAAAGCTTTAACCTTTGGTCTTTAGACTTTAAGCTTATATTCCAAATTTCTCGATTCTTCTATACAGTGCAGCCCGGGTTAAACCAAGTTCGGCAGCAGCTTTTGATATATTGCCTTTGTGCTTTTCGATGGCTTTTTGCACCATCATTTTCTCCATGTCCTCGAGTGCCATCTCGTCAGGCATTGCGTTGCTCTGAGCAAAGCGCTGATGACTTAATTGTAAATCTTCTTCCGAAATCTCGTTTCCGTCACTCATAATTACGGCCCGCTCCAGCACATGCTGCAATTCGCGCACGTTGCCTGGCCATTTATAATTTAACAGCACTTCTTCTGCTTTATGGCTTAATTTACGGATTTCTTTGTGATATTTAGAACTGAAACTTTGCATAAAATGATTGGCCAGCAGTAAAATATCCGTTCCGCGTTTGCGTAAAGGTGGCAATAACAGTTCAACCGTGTTAATACGGAAAAGTAAATCCTGCCGGAAGGTATTTTTAGCCACCATTTCATTCAAAGGCATATTGGTTGCGGTAATCAGGCGCACATTCACTTTCCGTTCTTTACTTTCGCCAAGGCGTGTAACCGTGCGGTTTTGTAAAACGCTCAATAACTTGGCCTGAAGTGGTAAGGTTAAATTGCCAATCTCATCTAAAAAAATTGTTCCGCCATCTGCCAGCTCGAAACGGCCGGGTTTATCTTCTTTGGCGTCGGTAAAAGCACCTTTGGCATAACCAAATAGTTCACTTTCGAATAAATTTTCGTTTAAAGAGCCTAGATCAACGTGCATAAAAACCTGGTTTTTGCGTTGCGAATTTCCATGGATTTCATAGGCAAAAACCTGTTTACCCGTTCCGTTTTCACCTAAAATCAGCACATTGGCATCAGTTGGTGCCACTTTGAGCAAAGTAGCCTGTAGCTGTTTTATCCCATCGGCCTGACCAACAATGTTTTCAAAACCCCTTGTGAGGTCTTTTTGTAAGGAAGAATGTATTTTTTCGAGTTTTTTAACCTTTCTGGTCGATTCGCGGAGTTTGGATGCTGCAGAAATGGTGGCGAAAAGTTTTTCGTTTTCCCAGGGTTTCAAAATAAAATCTGTAGCTCCTTTTTTTATTGCTTTAACAGCCAGTTCTACGTTTCCAAAGGCCGTCATCAAGATGACCACATAATCTTTATCGATGGATAAAATATGTTCTAGCCAGTACAAACCCTCGCGACCATCACTTGCACCTTTTTGGTAATTCATATCAAGCAGAATGATATCTACTTCATTTTTACTCAATAAAACATTGATTTCTTTTGGCGATTTACAGGTAATTACCTGCTTTACCTGCTGTTTTAGAAACAAACGGGCACTTAGCAGGATATCGTCGTCGTCATCAATAATTAAAACTGTAGCGTCTAGCATAACCTCTCCCTGTTAAAGTTAGTATTATTTATTCTTTTTTGCTCTCCCTCTCCTGTAGGAGATGGAATTTTGTTTCAGTGGTTTGAACCCACAATTCTTATTTAGTTCTATATTTTTGCCCTGACATTTATTTCAGCGCAAAAGGTGATCTTTAATAACTTTTATAACCTCATCGAGATTATTGTTTACATCTTCATTCGTAAACCGGATTACCGTTATACCAATCTTCATAAGTTCAACAGTGCGATTTTGATCATATTCTTGATTTTCGGGATTGTTGTGTATTCCTCCGTCAATTTCAATGATTAATTTAGCCTCATGGCAGTAAAAATCTGCAATATATTGATGTAATGGATGCTGCCTTCTGAATTTAAAATTCAGGATTTTTTTGTTCCTCAAACATTGCCACATCATTTCTTCAGCGTCTGTTTGTTTCTCCGTAATGCCTTCGAAAATTCAAAAAGCTTCGAATTGGCACCATGAAATAGGTTGTTCTTATAATCCTCCATATCTAATAGACTTACTTAGCCTATTAAATATAATGGTTTTAAGCTATTTATCCTCCCAAAAGAAAGCGATAAACAAAAATCTGCACCCTGTAATCACCTCCCCGCCCCCTCTCCTCAAGGGGAGGGGATGAAGGGGTGGGGCAAAAATACTAAAACTGTCCGCTCCCGCACATTAACTGTCCGATAATGAACAGGTGAAAATGATTAAAAATTTTAATTTATTGATTATCAGTACTTTAAATGTGTTTCTGGCTTTTGGCACAAGCTTGGCATAAGGCAAACCGAACAGTACAACCGAACACATGGATAAGAAAATAGAGAAAAAAAGATTTAGCACTAAAACCTTGTTAATTATTGGTGGCGCAATTGCTTTTGTAGCCGTTGTAATTTATGGCTACACTTTATCACTTAAAAAAGTTTACAGCGCCGATGCTGATAAATTAACCATCAGTAAGGTAGCATATGGCGATTTTGAAGATGTAGTTTTGCTTAATGCCAGTGTTGTTCCATTAACTTCGGTAATTGTAAGTTCATCAGAGGGTGGTACCGTTGCCGAAATTTTTACCGAAAACGGTGCTTCGGTTGTAAAAGGAACACCGTTATTGAGAATATCCAATTCAAATGCGATGTTGAGTTACACTTCCAGTCAAACTGCTGCTACCGAGCAGATTAACCAGTTACGTAAATCCAGACTGGATTTAGAGCAAAATCAAAGGGTACTTAATCAGGATGTGCTGGATGTAGAAAACAGTTTAAGAACAGCTACCCGCCAATACAGGTTAGATAGCTCTTTATTTGCCAAAAAAGTAATTACGCTACAGGAATTTAACAAATCGAGTCAGGATTTTGAATATTACCAGGGCAAACTGAAAATTGTGCGTCAGGCGGTTAAACAGGAAAACCAGAGTAGAAAAATGCAGTTGGCACAAATCGATCAGTCGATGGGCCAGATGAACGAAAGTTTGGAAATGATCCGCAAAAACATTGAAAACATGACCATCAAGGCACCTGTTTCAGGTAAATTATCGTCTTACGATCCGGTAATCGGTAAATCGTACAATTCAAATGAGATGATCGGCAAAATTGATGTATTACAGGGCTATAAACTTCAGGCAGGTGTGGATGAATATTATATCAACAGGGTTAAAGAAGGGCAGACTGCTAACTGCGAATTTAATGGCAAAACCTATAACTTAACGGTGAGTAAAGTAATTCCGGAGGTTACTGCAGGTCAGTTTCAGGTAGAAATGGTTTTTAAAGGCCCTGCACCTGAAGGTTTACGCCGTGGTTTATCTTTACAAACCAAATTGACGTTATCTGATAACAGCAAATCGTTGCTTTTGGCACAGGGACAATTTTTTCAAAGCACAGGCGGCTCATGGGTATTCGTGGTAAATAATGGCAAAGCAACCAAGAAAAACGTAAAAATCGGCAGAAAAAATTACCTGTACTACGAAATACTAGATGGTTTACAAAAAGGCGACGAAGTAATCACATCTTCATACGACCAGTTTAACCAGTACGATCAGGTGGTAATTAATAAATAAGTTTGGAGTTTGGAGTTTGGAGTTTGTTAAAAATGGGAAGTAAAGTTAATCAATAATATAATCAGGTCTTAATACTTGATACTAAATGCCTGATACTAAACACTTGATACTAAAAAAACACTTGATACAATGATTAAAATAGAAAATCTGGAAAAAGTTTACAAAACTGAAGAAGTAGAAACTACTGCGCTTAACGGAATTAACCTTCATGTGGCTGCAGGCGAATTTGTTTCCATTATGGGGCCATCGGGCTGCGGAAAATCTACCCTGTTAAATGTGATGGGTTTATTGGATAAGCCTGAAAGCGGAAGTTATAAATTTATCGATACGGAACTTTTAACGCTGAACGACAGGGAACGCTCTAATTTCCGTAAGCGGAATATGGGTTTTGTTTTCCAGAATTTTAACCTGATTGATGAGCTAACCGTTTTCGAAAACATCGAACTGCCATTAATCTATAATAAAGTTGCCGCTGGCGAACGCAAGAAACTGGTAAACGAAATTATTGAACGGATGAACATCGTAAACCGTAGCGGACACTTCCCTCAGCAGTTATCAGGTGGACAGCAGCAGCGTGTGGCCGTGGCTAGGGCCCTGGTAACCAAACCCAAACTCGTTTTGGCCGATGAGCCTACCGGAAACCTCGATAGCTCGCACGGTAACGAAGTAATGGAATTGCTCTGCGAACTGAACGAAACCGGAACCACCATTGTAATGGTTACCCACTCCAGCCACGATGCGAGTTTCTCCAACCGGATCATTAACCTGAAAGATGGTCATGTGATTTCGGAAAAGATCAACAAAAGCCGGAACGAGGAGCTGATTTAAGGGTAAAAGGCTGAAGGTTTTAAGGTAAAAGGTCGGGATATATCAGCCTTTAAACTTCACCTTCCAACCTTCAACCTCAAAAAAGATTTTAGTTTAGTTAATAATAGCCGCCAACAATCTTCCCCGGATGGGGGGATTTTGGATCGGCATTGGCGAGGTAAGATTTTAAACTTTAGGTCTAACGCACTAAAGTCTTCAACCTTTTAACCTTCCAACCCTTAACCTTAAAAATATGTTCAAATTAAACCTTAAAATAGCCTTACGTAACCTTTGGAAAAACAAGGGCTTCTCCTTAATTAATATTGGAGGACTGGCCATTGGTTTAGCCAGTTGTATGGTTTTATTGCTCTATGTTGCTTACGAGTGGAGCTACGATAAACAGTTCTCCAATCACGATAAAACTTATGTAGTTTATCAGAATATGGAGGCAAGCGGCAAAACTTTTAGCTGGGCGTGGACACCAAATGTAATGGCTAAAGAAGTGCAGGAAAAAATCCCTGGCGTTAAATATGCTTCTCATACTACTTATCCAAGAAAACAACTCATTACTGTTGGCGATAATAAGATCAATAGCAACGCCATATTTGCCGATCAGAATTTGATTAAAATATTGGATTATAAATTTCTTGAAGGTAATGTAGCCACGGTTTTAAAAGATGTAAATACCATTATTCTGACCCGGTCCTTTGCAACAAAATTATTTGGAAATGAAGATCCCATTAATAAGACCGTAAAGCTCGAAAACGAGGTAGTATTAAAAGTAGAAGCGGTAATAGAAGATGCTCCTGCAAATAGCAGCTTAATTTTTGAATGTATTATGCCTTGGGCATTGTTCGAAAAACGAGAAACCTGGGTAAAGGAAGGCAACTGGGGCAATAACATGTGTTTAACACTTGTTCAGTTAAAGGATAATAGCTTTTTCACTACTGCAAATAATTTGATGCACGGCATTTACAAACGCAATCAAAAAGATAACACATCAGTAGCTTTATTACATCCTTTAACCAAATGGCATTTATACGATGATTTTCAAAACGGTAAATCGGTAGGTGGAAAAATAGATCAGCTTAAAATATTTTTATTGCTGGCCTTTTGCATCTTGCTAATTGCCTGTGTAAATTTTATGAATTTATCTACGGCACGCTCAGAGCGCAGGGCAAAAGAAGTTGGCGTTCGTAAAGCAATCGGATCAACACGTAAATCGTTAATTAATCAGTTTTTTTTAGAATCCCTGCTTATCACATTTATTGCCACCGTTTTCGCTTTTATTTTAATTGAGGTGAGTTTGCCATATTTTAACAGTTTGTTAGATATTAAATTAACAATAGATTATCATAACAGCCTGTTTTGGTTAACACTTATTGGGCTAATGATTTTAACCGGATTAATTGCCGGAAGTTATCCGGCACTTTATCTATCGTCTTTCGAACCGATTAAGGTGCTAAAAGGTTTCACACTTAAAGCAGATTCATCCACGTCGGTAAGGAAAGTATTGGTAGTTGGCCAGTTCGTTTTTGCTGCATGTTTAATTATTTGTACAGCAGTAATTTACCAGCAACTTAACTACATTAAAAACAAGCCTGTTGGTTATGATCAATCCAATTTAATTCAAATTGCAGTAGTTGGCACAATGAACGATGCCGCTAAGCTGGAATTGCTTAAAACACAACTCATAGCAGCTGGTGCAACAACTCAGGTTACTTCTTTTAGTACCGATTTTACTGAAGGTGGAGATAATACAACGGGCATAGATTGGGAAGGTAAAAATCCGAACGAGAAAATTTCTTTTAACCATAGAACAATAGGGTATGATTTTGTTGAAACAATAGGTACTAAAATGATTAGTGGTAGGGAGTTTTCTGCGAAATTTCCTAATGATACAGCCAGCGTATTGTTAAATGAAGCGGCTGTAAGAATGATGCAGTTAAAAAATCCAATTGGCAAAGTAATTACTTTCTGGGGTAATAAACTAACTATAGTTGGTATAGTAAAAGATTTTGTGGTAGAAAGTGTTTACCAGAGAGTATCTCCGATGATTTTCAGGTCAAATGGAAAGTACGATGCTAGGGTTATCATTGCGCGTTTAAATCCAAATCAAAACATTAGTACATCGCTGGCCAAAATTGACGAGCTGGTAAAACAAATGGAACCTAATTATCCTGTTAACCGCAAATTTGTAAACGAATCTTTTGAAGTGAAATTTAAAAATGAAAAACTTTTAGGCTCACTTTCAAACTGGTTTGGCGGTTTCGCCATTTTTATTTCTTGTTTAGGATTATTAGGCCTGGCGCTTTTTATGGCAGAGCAACGCAAAAAAGAAATCAGCATCCGTAAGGTTTTGGGTGCCAGCACCGGCAATATCCTCGTGTTGCTAAATAAAGATTTTATAAAACTGGTGGCCATAGCCAATCTCATCGCGTTCCCGTTGGCTTATATTATAGTAAACAAATGGCTCTCATCTTTCGAATACCGCATCTCTATATCTGCATTGCCGTTTATTGTAGCCATTGCCTTGTCGGTACTTATTGCCATACTTACCGTTAGTGTCCAGTCTGTTAAAGTGGCAAAAGCAAACCCTATTGATGCACTAAAATACGAGTAATCCAGTTGGCAATTTAACAATTAACCAGTTTAACAATTTATACAGTTAACCCTACAATGTTTAAACTCAACCTTAAAATAGCATTACGCAACCTGTGGCGCAACAAAGGCTTTACGCTGATTAATCTGGGTGGATTGGCCATCGGTTTGGCCAGCTGCATGATTTTATTATTATATGTGGCTTACGAATATGGCTACGATAAGCAGTTTACGGATTATGATAAAACCTATGTGCTTTACAATAACCAGAAAACCGCTACAGAAACTTTTAGTTTTATGGCCTTTCCTGGTCAGTTGAGAGATGAAATAAAAGATAAAGTACCAGGCATTGCCAAAGTGAGCCGTTTATCGTATGCAGAACAGATGCTCATTTCTTATAACCATAACAATTTTAAAAAGAACGCCGTTTTCAGTGATCCTGATTTTATGAAAATGTTCGATTATAAAGTTTTAAAAGGCGATAAAAATACCATGCTGAATAGTGTTGATGGAGTAGTTCTGACAGAAACACTGGCGAAAAGCCTGTTCGGAAATGAAGATCCGATTAACAAGAGCGTAAAACTCGATGAAAAAGAAAATTTGCGGGTAGAAGGGGTAATCGAAGATTCGCCTAAAAATTCGACCATTCAGCTGGACTATGTCATGTCGTGGAAATTGTATGAAAAATTAAATCCATGGACTAAAGAAAGTGGCTGGGGCAACAATTATTGCATGTTGTTTGCGCAGCTTCAGGATAATTCCTTTTTCGACCGTGCCAATAACCAGCTGAAAGGCATGATTAAGGCGCATGATAAAGAAGCCAATGGCGAACCTTTTATGCATCCTTTATCCAAATGGCATTTATACGATAAATTTGAAAATGGCAAAAATGTAGGCGGAAAGATTGATCAGCTGAGGATTTTTTTCCTTTTGGCTTTTTGTATCCTGTTAATTGCCTGCGTTAATTTTATGAACCTTTCTACCGCAAAATCAGAAAAGAGGTCGCGGGAGGTGGGTGTGCGTAAAGCCATTGGTTCTTCAAGGAAAAATTTAGTCGGTCAGTTTATGTTCGAATCAGTATTACTTACCAGTTTAAGTATGCTGCTGGCTTTTGTGCTGATCGAAATAAGTTTGCCGTACTTTAATAACCTGCTGGGAATTACCCTCGATATTAATTACAGCGATTATAAATTCTGGGCGGTATTTTTAGGTTTAACCCTGTTAACTGCCTTTATTGCCGGAAGTTATCCCGCATTTTACCTGTCTTCTTTCGATCCGGTTAAGGTTTTAAAAGGCTTTAAAATCTCAGGAGGTTCTACCTTATCTATCCGTAAATTTCTGGTGATTTTTCAGTTTGTTTTTGCCGCCTGTTTAATTGTTTGTACGGCTGTAATTTATCAGCAGTTAAATTATATTAAAAATAAACCCATTGGTTACAACCGGGCAAACCTGGTGCAGATTTCTACCGAGGGTGAATTTTCTAAAAAAGAAAAACGCGAAATCTTAAAGGATGAACTGCTGAAAGCTGGCGCAATAACTGCCTCTACAGAATATAGCATGTCATTAACTTCCGGAGGGAACAACACTTACGGTGTGAGCTGGCCCGGCAAAAATGAAAAAGATAAAATCCTGGTCAATTTCAGGTTTACCAACCTCGACCTGACCAAAACTACCGGCATGGAAATTTTACAGGGCAGGGATTTCTCCAAAGATTTTGCCGATACCGCCAATGTGATCGTTAACGAGGCACTGGTTAAGGTAATGGGCATGAAAGATCCTGTGGGTAAAATGGTCACCTGGGACCGGCCATTGAGGATTATCGGCGTACTGAAAGATTATGTAATGGAATCGCCTTATCAAAAAGCTGCTCCATTGCTTATTGCTCAAAACACCAGTCGCGCCACTACCATTATTATGCGGTTAAATGATAAAAACAACATTACAACATCCATTAACCAGATTAATGAAGCGGTAAAAAGGTTAAATCCATCATACCCAACCGAGATAAAATTTGTTGATGATAACTTCGAACGGAAATTCAGGGATGAAAAACTGCTGGGAACACTTTCGAACTGGTTTGGTGGTTTTGCCATCTTCATTTCCTGCTTAGGTTTGTTAGGATTAGCCTTATTTATGGCCGAGCAGCGTAAAAAAGAAATCAGCATCCGTAAAGTTTTAGGGGCAAGTACAGCCAACATCCTTACTTTATTGAACAAAGATTTTATAAAACTGGTTGCCATTGCCAACCTGATTGCATTTCCCCTGGCTTATATTATTATCAGTAAATGGCTTTCGGGTTACGAATATCGCATTTCGGTTTCAGCATTGCCATTTATTGCCGCCATAAGCCTTTCTGTTATTATAGCAATACTTACGGTAAGCGTACAATCAGTTAAAGTTGCAAAGGCAAACCCTGTAGACGCGCTTAAATACGAGTAAACCAGTTGGCAGTTTTAAGTTATTTATTTAACAATAAACCTATTTAACAATTTATACAGTTAACCTATCATGTTCAGATTAAACTTAAAAATAGCACTACGTAACCTTTGGAAAAATAAAAGTTATGCTTTGATCAGCATATTTGGTTTGGCCGTGGCCTTAACCATTTTTATTTTAACCATGTTATATGCGAATTATGAAAAAGGATTTGATTCATGGAATTCAGGGTATGAACACATTTATCGCGTAAATTATAAGTCATCAACTGAAAATGTTGCTTTAAGCCCAGGCAATATGGCAACAGTGAGTAAAGAGAAAATTCCTGCGGTTGAAGCCGCAACGCGGATACAGGATTACTGGTTTGGAGATCTGCTGCTCAAAACAAAAACAAAAAGTTTATATGTAAACGATGTTTTGCTTGCCGACAGCAATTTTTTAAAGGTATTTAATTACCCATTGGTTTATGGCAACGCCGAAACGGCATTTAGTAAACCACAAACGCTGATTTTAAGCAAAACAATGAGCGAAACGCTTTTTGGAAGCGGGGTAAATCCGGTTGGTGAAACCATTATACTCGATCAAACATTGCCCTGCACGGTAACAGCCGTGGTAGATGAAGCCCGATTTCCTTCACATTTTCATTTTAAACTCATCCGCAGATTTAAAAAAAGTGCCAGCGATGAGTATTACAGCAATAACTTTTATACCTATGTTAAATTAAATGAAAACAGTGATGTAGCACAAACAGAAGGTTTATTAAATAAGAACCGCACAGAAATATTAAACGCCGAACTGGCCAAATTACCAAACGAAGAAAAAAGTGGCTTTTCTGAATTCATTACCCAAAATAAACTTTATCTGCAACCTGTAAAAACCATACACTTAACTAAAGCCAGTGTTGAGTACGAATTTGCAGGTAACGGAATAGGGCGTTACATGTACCTGATGTTTATAGTGGCTACACTGGTATTGATTATCGCAGCTGTCAACTTTACCAATTTATCCATTACCATTGCTACAAGAAGGGCTAAAGAAACCGGAGTACGAAAAGTTTTGGGTGCCCATAAAATGCAGATTGGTGTGCAGTTTATCTTAGAAACAGCCTTTCAGTGCTTATTAAGCCTGGTTGTTGCCATTATTATGGTAGAGCTCTTCTTGCCTGCTTTCAATAACACGATTGGCTCGGCTATCCAGCTCAGTAACTTTCCTGATTATAGCCAGATAGCCGGTCAGATTTTATTGTTGCTCTTAACCATAACCTTAATCGTAGGGCTTTATCCGGCATTGCTCATCAGTAATATTATCCCTGCCAGGGTGTTAAAAGGAAATTTTGCGAACAGCAATAATGGTTATTGGATCAGAAACGGGTTAATTGTACTTCAGTTTGCTATTGCGGTTTTATTTATTTCGGGCATTTGGATCATCAATAATCAGTTGAACTACATGCAACAGCGGGACTTAGGCTATAAGCCACAGCAGGTAATGGCCATTAATTTACAAAACGATAGTGAGGCGCATTACCAGAAAGTAAAAAATACACTGAAAAATATCAGTGGTATAAACAGCATAAGCAGGGCCGACCATATTCCCGGTGAAGACATGGGTGGAAATAGCTACGTGAACCAGGGAAAAACCTATAGTGCCAATTTCATTTCTATTGATGTAGATTATTTTAATACGATGGGGATGAAGATTGCAGAAGGAAGACCATTTAGTGCTGCAACAGCAACCGATACTTTAAATTCACTGATACTGACCGAAACCGCAGCGAAAACTTTTAACCTTCAAAATCCGGTTGGGAAAATGATTAAATTCCATACCAGGGATGTGAAAGTGATCGGTCTGGTAAAGGATTTTAATCATTACAGTCCTGAAAAATCGTATCAACCTATTGTTTTTCAGTTTATTAAAGGGAATCCGCTGCGGTATGTTCTGGTTAATGTTTCTGCGCAAAAATCGGCTGAGGTTATCGCACAGATTGAAAAAGAATGGACAAAACTCGAGCCCGATTTTCCGATTAAATATACTTTGTTGGATAGATCATTCGAAAAGCTGCTGCAAAAACAGATGCAACTCCGAAGTGTTGTTGCATTTTTATCCATCATTACGGTTGCGCTTGCTTTAATGGGGATTTTTGCCATAGCTACATTTACCACGCAGCGCAGAAGTAAAGAAATTAATATCAGAAAAGTTCTCGGTGCCTCAATTTTTGATATCCTGGGGCTTTTAAATAAAGGATTTGCCAAACTTGTTGTTCTGGCGAATTTAATTGCCTGGCCGGTTGCCTATTTTATATTGAGAGAATGGCTTAACGGTTTCGCCTTTAGAATAGCCATGCCTGTTTTGCCTTTTATTTTATCTGGATTGATTACGCTTTTTCTTACGGTTGTTATTGTGAGTTTACAATCGTTTAGGGTTGCAAATGCGAATCCTGTTGATGCACTTAAATACGAGTAAACCAGTTGGCAGTTTTCAGTTATCAAGTTAACAATTAACCAATTTAACAATTTATACAGTTAGCCTATCATGTTCAGATTAAATTTAAAAATAGCACTGCGTAACCTTTGGAAAAACAAAGGTTTTACATTAATCAATGTTGGTGGACTGGCAATTGGTATGGCCTGTTGTTTAATGCTGCTGTTATATGTGTATTACGAATGGAGCTTCGATAAGCAATATAAAAATGCCGATAAAGTGTATTTATCAGCCCTGAATTTAAAGTTTAACGGCAAACTGGCTACTACTATGGCGGTTCCGAATAAACTGGCCAAAGCCGGAGCTTCAGAACTGCCGGGCATTAAGAGTGCCGCACGCATCTCAATGAATAACGGACAGAAATTATACAGCCGAAACCAGCAAAATTTTAAACTGAAAAGCATTGATGTTGATCCCGATTTTTTGAAAATGCTCGATTATAAATTCATTTATGGAGATCCGAACACGGCCTTAACCGAACCAAATAATGTACTTATTAACCAATCTACGGCTAAGAAACTGTTTGGCGAGGAGAATCCGGTCGGGCAAAGCATTAAATACGATAACCGTATTAATTTAAAAGTGAGTGCCGTAATAGAAGATCTCCCTAAAAACCAGAGTATCCGGTTTGATGTGTTGCAGCCCTGGGCCTTCTTTGAACAGGAAAATCCTTCGGAGAAGGAAAATGGATGGGGATCGATTACCTGTTTAACTTTATTCCAGCTTAAAGATAACGCTTCATTAGAAGCTACAAATGCAGCCTTGAAACATTTTATTGTAAATAAAGAGCCTGATTTAAAAGAAATGACCTACCAGCCTTTTCTTTTTCCTTTAAGCAAATTGCACTTGTATGATGATTTTGATAACGGTAAAGTGGTCGGTGGTAAAATCGATCAGTTAAGGTTGTTCGTTTTCTTAGCGATATGCGTGCTGTTTATCGCCTGTATCAATTACATGAACCTTTCTACCGCCAAATCGGAAAAACGGGCAAGAGAAGTTGGTGTGAGAAAAGCTTTGGGTTCTACACGGAATACCATCATGGGGCAGTTTATGATAGAATCGCTTTTGTTGTCGTTTTTGGCCATGTTAATTGCCTTTACAATGCTCGAAGTTTCTTTGCCTTACTTTAATAATCTGCTCGATATTTCGATTAAAATCAACTATAGTTCAATTGGATTTTGGGCGGTTTTGCTTTCAATGGTATTATTCACCGGTATCCTGGCGGGAAGTTATCCTGCATTTTACCTGTCATCTTTTATCCCGGTAAAAGTTTTAAAAGGATTTAAAGGTTCAACGGGTTCTTTATCCATCCGTAAAACATTGGTAGTGGTGCAGTTTAGCCTTTCTATCTGTATGATTATTTCGGCAATTGTAATTTACAGCCAGATTCAGCACCTTAAAAATAAGCCCCTGGGTTTTGATGAAACTGCATTGGCACAGATAGATCTGGAAGGCGAATGGACAAAACCAGAGAAACTACATACTTTTAAAAACGAACTGGAAAGAGCAGGTGCCATAGTGGCTTCTACTGAATATGCAGGTTCTTTTACCAGCAGCGGTTCTATTACCGGCGATATCCAATGGCCGGGCAAACCTAAAAATGATGTATCTATTATCAATTACAGGAGCACTGGTTTCGATTTTGCCAAAACTACCGGTGTTAAAATTATAGAAGGACGGGATTTTGATCCTAAATTTTCGGCTGATACCTCCACATCGCTTTTGCTGAACCAAAGTGCCGTTAAAATAATGGGTTTAAAAAATCCTGTTGGTACCATTATACATTGGGGCGATAACCCACCACTTAAAGTTGTAGGTGTGGTACAGGATTATTCGAGCGAATCGCTTGCTTCAAAAATACAGCCAACGGTTTATTATTATAATATTAAAACAAGTAAGGTTCTCTTGCTTAAACTAAATCCAAAGCAATCGCTGTCTGCCTCTATCGAAAAAATAAAATCGGTAAGTCAAAGTTTAAATCCGGCCTATCCTATAGAAATAAAGATGGTTAGTCAGGGTATGGCCGAAAAACTCCGCAGTGAAAGGTTACTCAGTGTACTCTCGAACATTTTTGGAGGCTTTGCCATTTTCATCTCCTGTCTTGGTTTATTGGGTTTGGCCCTCTATACTGCCGAGCAGCGTAGCAAAGAAATCAGTATCCGCAAGGTGCTGGGTGCCAATCTTTCGGATATTCTGATCCTGCTGAACAAAGATTTTATGAAACTGGTAATTATCTCCAATATTATTGCCATTCCGGTGGCTTACATTCTGCTTGCCAAATGGCTCGAAAAATACGATTATAAAATAACGGTAAACCTTTGGCCATTTTTGCTCGCGTTGTTGACCTCGGTAATTATTGCCATTTTAACGGTAAGCCTGCAAACTTTCAAGGTAGCTAAAGCAAATGCTGTTGATGCGCTAAAATACGAATAAAGACCTGCGGATGGTGTTTGGCGGTTAGCGTGAATTTACCGCTGACCGCTAAATGCTTCTCGCTAAAACATACTAAACATGTTAAAACTTAATTTAAAAATCGCCTGGCGGAACCTTTGGAAAAACAAAGGTTATACCCTGATCAATATCCTCGGCCTTTCTATCGGAATGGCCAGTTGTATCCTCATTTTTATTTTTATCCGTTATCAGCTCAGTTTTGATGAAAATTTTAAAAACGAAAGCAGAATCTATCGGGTAATAACCAGCTGGACTACTCCTGATAGTTTTTTTGAATCTCCAGGTACGGCCAGGCCACTTCCGGCTGCTATGCGGAACGATTTTAGTCAACAATTTGATAAGGTAGGAGCCATTCAGGGCGGTGGTGGAATTATTAAGGTAAAAGATGCATCAGGGAAAGAAAGCATTAAAACCGCAGAGGATGTGCAATATGCAGATCCTGATTTTTTCGAAATCCTTGATTTTAAATGGCTGGAAGGCAACCCGCGTCAATCATTAAGTCAGCCGAATACAGTTGTTTTATCTGATGAAATGGGCGATAAACTTTTTGGCGATTGGCACAAAGCGGTGGGGCAAAGCATCAACTTTAAAAATAAACTAGACCTTAAAGTAACCGGAATTATAGAAAAAACACCAGAAAACAGTTCGTTTCCACTTAGAATTGTAATTTCTTACAAAACTTATCAAAACCTGGCCGGACCAGAGCTAACCAGCTGGGGTTCGGTTTCTTCATCATCCGAATGTTATGTCTTGTTAAAAAAAGGTGTTTCTATAGAAGAAGTAAACAGAAATATTCCTCAGTTTATAGATAAATATTATCAGAAAGATGATATTTCTAAAGAGGGGCACCGTTTTCAACCCTTAAAGGACATACATTACAATGAAGAGCTTGGTAATTTTGCAAATAAGGTTATTTCTAAAAAAGAACTTTACGGCTTGGCTATTATCGGCGTTTTTTTATTGCTAACCGCTTGTATAAATTTCATTAATCTTGCTACTGCACAGGCGGTAAGCAGGGGTAAAGAAGTTGGTGTACGTAAGGTAATGGGTAGCTTACGCAGGCAATTAATCGTTCAGTTTTTAACCGAAACTTTAACAATAACGGTTCTTTCTTTACTGGTGGGTTGCGTTTTAACCGAAATTGCGCTGCCTGGCATGCAAAGTTTATTTAAAGATCATATTTCTTTTAGTATCATTGAGCATCCCATTATACTGGTGTTTATGCTTGTTTTGGTAATGTTAGTAAGCTTTTTGGCAGGTTTTTATCCTGCCATGGTGATGTCAGGCTATAGTCCTGCACTGGCAATAAAAAATAAAATTACCGCAAATGCCGGAGGTTTAAGTTTACGTAAAATTCTGGTTGTGGTGCAATTTGCCATTACCATTATACTCATTATCGGTACTTTGGTTGTACTTAGGCAAATGAGTTATATGCGTGAGAAACCGCTTGGTTTTATTCCAACCGCTGTAGCTTTGGTCGACATTCCTTCTGATAGCATGGCGATTACACGCTACCATACCCTGCAGGATCAGATCAATAAAATCCCTGGAGTATTATCTACCAGTTATTGCAGTGCTGCACCATCATCCGATTTTAATAACGAAAGTAATTTCAGATACAATAGCACTGTAAATGCAAATTTTCAGGCCAATACCAAAACCGGCGACGAAAACTATTTTAAAACATTTGGTTTAGCAATTATTGCCGGAAAAGGTTTAGCTAAAAGCGATACCGTTAAAAATTTTGTGGTAAACGAAACCCTGTTGAAAAAACTAAATGTAATTAATTATAACGAAGCGCTTGGTAAAACCATTAGGGTACATGGTAAAACCGGGACTATTGTTGGAGTGGTTAAAGATTTTAACAACAGAAGCCTGCATGAGCCAATTTCGCCTATTATTTTAAACAGCGATAAAGAGTCCTATAACACTATTGCAGTAAAACTGGATAGTAAAAGTATTTTGCCCGCTATGCAGGCCATCGAAAAAACCTGGAACAATGTGTTGCCGGAATATGTGTATGGCGCTAATTTTATGGATGATAAAATCAGCGAATATTACCAGACGGAAAAAATAATGGGTGCTCTTTTTAAAGTATTTGCAGGCGTAATTATCTTTATTTCCTTTATTGGCTTATTTGGGCTGATTTCTTTTGTAGCCACACAACGTACCCGCGAAGTAGCCATTAGAAAAGTACTGGGCGCCTCAACCGTAGAACTGGTTAAAATGCTCAACGGCTCATTCCTGATGATGGTTTTTATTGCCAATTTAGTTGCATGGCCTTTGGCTTATTTATTTGTTTCCAAATGGCTGGCTACCTTTACCTACCGGATAGAGGTGAATGTATGGCCTTTTATTCTCGCAATGATTATCTCTATGACGATAACCCTTATTACCGTAAGCATCCGCTCTTACAAAGCTGCGGTTGCCAATACCATTGATGCTTTAAAATACGAATAACACCTGCGGACAGCGTTTGGCGTTCAGCGTTGATTTTCTGCTAACCGCCAAACGCTATTCGCCCAACGCTAAAAATATGATACAATTAACCAACATCGAAAAATACTACGCAAACAAAGGCGTTAAAAATTATGTGCTCCGCCTGGTCACCACAACCATTAAACAAGGGGAATTTGTTTCCATTATGGGGCCATCGGGTGCCGGAAAATCTACACTGCTCAATATTATCGGCATGCTCGAAGAACCCACTTACGGTACTTATGAGTTTCTGGGAGAAAATGTAACCTCGCTAAACGAACGTAAACGCATCGAACTTTACCGCAACCACATCGGCTTTGTGTTTCAGGCTTATCATTTAATAGACGAAATGACGGTTTATGAAAATATCGAAGCACCCTTATTATATAAAAAAGTAGGTAGCTCCGAAAGGGCGAGCAGAATTGCCGATCTGTTAGATCGTTTTAACATTGTGGCCAAAAAAGATTTATTCCCAAATCAACTTTCAGGCGGACAACAACAATTGGTGGGGATTGCCAGGGCATTGGCTGCACAACCATCAATAATCCTCGCCGATGAGCCAACAGGTAATCTGCAATCGGCACAGGCAGAAGAAATTATGGCCTTATTTAAAAAATTGAATCAGGAAGATGGCATTACCATTATCCAGGTTACCCATTCAGAAAAAAATGCACAATATGGCAACCGGATTTTACACATTGCCGATGGCGTGGTAAAAGAAGATGTTGCTATTACTTAAATCTCAGGTAAAGAAAACATTGTTTGGTGGAAGATCAGGACTCATCCAATATAAAATCTGTGTTTATCTGTGTGCATCTGTGGTTTAAAAACAAACTAAATAAATATTCGGGTTGTAGCATAAAGCGCATCCCGAATAAAAACATTTTTTAATACCTAATGCTATAGTTAATTGTTAAATTCGTTTTATAAAACCATTTTAATGAAACAGATTCTGATTATCGCCCTCACTTGCCTTTCAGTAACAACATTTGCACAAAAAAAGCTCCCGATTGTTAAAGCAAATGCCAAAACAGCCAAAATTTACGAAGAAGATGGTCTTACTAAAGGCTGGAATATCAATCTGAAGGCAAAACCCGATATTTTTACAACTTCAAAACTAATAAAAGCCAAAACGGTTAAATTTAAAACTGATATCGATTCAATCACCCTAAAAATCAAACCAGGTGAAAAAAAGGATTTCATTGTGCTGTTAGATGGAAAGGATAGTTGTTATACACAAATTGCAAGTCCTGATATTAAAAATTTTGGCAAAATAAAACCCGAAATCCACGACAGTATTCCACTGTTTATCAATAGCGAAAGTACCATCTATGTCAAATCTATTTTCAACCAGATAGACACGCTTAATTTAAATTTCGATAGCGGAACTACAGAACTGGTGTTTACCAACGAAGTATTAAAAAGTAAAGTAAAATCTAAACCTCAGTTATACAATACTACTTATAACCTCAAATTAGGCAGCAGTGATTATAAAACTAAGCTTTATCCGGCCGAGCTCACCGGTGCGGGTACCGATGGAAGGTTTGGCTGGGATTTGTTCGATGGAAAAATTGTCGAACTCAATTACGATCAAAACCTGATGGTTGTTCATTCCGTTATGCCTAAAAATGTGGCAAAGGATAAAAGCTTTACGAAATTAAACATTAAATATTTTGCGGAACTTCTTCTGGTAGAAAGCACTATTGAGCAGAGTGGAACAAAAAACACCGATTGGTTCCTTTTCGATACCGGCTACCATCGCACAGCCATGTTGGATAACGACTTGCTAAAAACAGGCAAATTTCCTACAGATAAAATGGAAGTGATTAAAAAAGTAATGATGCATGGTGCAACAGGAAACGAAGTGCCTGTAATTACTTCAAACCTGCAAACGCTTAAATTGGGCAAATACAACCTGAAAAATTTACCTGTACAACTAATAACAGGTAACAAACCACTAAGGGGCGCAAATATCCACATTTTAGGCAACGAAGTTTTAAAGCGGTTTAATACCTTTCTCGATTTCCAGAATAATGCAGTTTACCTTAAACCGAATCATTTTTATAACGATGCTTATGTAGAACAGAAAAAGAATGGTGCGTAGATCTTATTTATAATAGCGTCCTCATCTCGACCGAAAACGTCCCGAATGTTCGGGCGAGAGATCTATCTCGAGACAGATATCTCGGCTACGTTGCACTCCGCTCGAAGGACGACGTGTGTAGTTTCATCCCTAAACCTTACCTTTGCTTCATGCAAAAAACGTTTACCGATCAGATGGGTAGGGAGATTACCATCAATTTCCCTCCTAAACGGATTATTTCTATTGTGCCCTCACAAACAGAGCTTTTGTTCGATTTAGGCTTAAATCAGGAAATTATCGGATTAACCAAATTTTGCATCCATCCGATAGAAAAGTTTGCAACGCGCACCAAAGTAGGAGGGACGAAAAAGCTCAATATCGATTTAATTAAAGATTTAAAGCCAGATCTCATTATCGGCAACAAAGAAGAAAATACTCAGGGTGATATAGAAGAACTTGCCGAATATTTTCCTGTTTGGATGAGCGATATTTTTACCCTTGACAATGCCACGAAAGCCATTGCCGCAATAGGGGCGCTGGTAGATCGTGAACCTGAAGCCAGTTACCTGAACCACCTGATTTCTGCCGGATTTAACGACCTGAAAACACTTGCATTACAGCACCATATTGAAAAAAAGGTAGCTTACCTCATCTGGCGCAAACCCTATATGGCCGCCGGAAAAAATACCTTTATTGATGATATTTTGCTTACAAACGGCATGATGAATGTAATTAAAGAGGATCGTTATCCTATTGTAACATTAGAACAACTAAAAACTTCTAGCTGTGAGCTGATTTTACTTTCATCAGAGCCGTATCCTTTCAGAGAAAAACACATCGAAGAAATCCAATCAGCAATACCTGGAGTCAAAATTATATTGGTTGATGGTGAAATGTTCAGCTGGTATGGCAGCAGGCTGGTTAAAGCCGTTCAGTATTTTTTCGAATTCCAAAAACAACTTTATTAAGCATACCGTTTTAATTGTTGTAAATTGTAGCATAAAATTAAATCACTCCGTTTAAACTATCATGAAAAAAATATTAATATTATCCCTGTTTGTTGCTGTGATTTCTGGCTGTAGCCCCTTAAAAGATGCAAACCACACCGGCTCTGTTACCGCAAGCGGAACTATTCAAAAACTTGGAATGACAACCTTTCAATATGGTACACACCTGTTAAAAGCCGATAATAAAACTTATGCTTTAAAAAGTGGCTCTATAAATCTTGATACCTATTTAGATAGAAAAGTTAAGATTAAAGGAAGAAAAGTTAAAGGCTACCCAATAGATGGTGGTCCGGAGCTGGTTGATGTAACACTGGTTGAGTTTTAGAGATGGGAAATATGTAAAATGGAAAATGTAAGATGGATGATGTGCGGCAGGTCAAGTTCATCCATCAATAAATAATCAAATTTATGCTTAAACAAAACACCTTAAAAATTTGATTATTCAATTTAGTTTCTATCTTTGCAGTCCTTAAAACATCCTAATGCGGAAGTGGCGTAATTGGTAGCCGCACCAGACTTAGGATCTGGCGCTTCACGGCGTGGGGGTTCGAGTCCCTTCTTCCGCACAACACGATAAACCGTTCCGATTTAAAATCAGAACGGTTTTTTTATGCCCGAATTGCATGGTTTGTGTTCCCATGGTTTGCGTCCCCATGGTTTGTGTCTCCACAAACCATCTAAAAAAATCTAAATCGTCCTGTAAGGACGACTGATAGGTAGCCAAATTGAAAAATTGGCGTTTTCGTTCCGTAGGAACGTTTGGTGTTTACACATAAATAGTACTATTAGGCCCTGCCAACTAAACCCGATGGAAGCGGTACCTCCCGATTTTAAATCGGGATAAAGCGTACAGCGGGAATGTATCATCCTAAGCGCTACTGAACCTGCTTTCCAAAAAATAAAGTCTGTCCCCATGGTTTGTGTCTCCACAAACCATCGCAAAAGCTCCAGAAAATCTTTTTTGGTAATTTTTTCTCCTTAAAAACTAAATAGTTATCGTTTTTTGATCAAAATAATCAATAAAATATTGCCGAGGCCTTTTGATTATTCAATCTTGTTTCTATCTTTGCAGTCCTTACAACATCCTAACTGCGGAAGTGGCGTAATTGGTAGCCGCACCAGACTTAGGATCTGGCGCTTCACGGCGTGGGGGTTCGAGTCCCTTCTTCCGCACAACAAGATAAAGGCCGTTTCGATTTAAACATCGAAACGGTTTTGTTTTTAAAAACATTGATTAATAAAAATTGATGTGGAATTAGAGCTTGAAAAAGGTCTCACATCTCACATCTCAATACTCAATCTCATAAAAATGAATATTACACAGGAAAAAACCGGCAACTTAAATGCTGTTGTAAAAATCAAGATCGCACCTGCTGATTACACTGCTAAAGTAGATAAAGCAATTAAAGATCAGGCCAAAAAAGCACAATTACCTGGTTTCCGTAAAGGAATGGTTCCTGCGGCTCACATTAAAAAAATGTACGGCAAAAGTATTTTGGTAGAAGAGGTGAATAATTTGTTAAACGATACCCTATCTAACTACATTGCTGAGCAAAAATTAGAAATATTAGGTCAGCCACTTCCTAAAATGGATGATGAGCGCGAATTTAAATGGGATAATACAGATGATTTCGAATTTGATTACGAGCTAGGTTTAGCACCTGCTTTTGATGTAAACGTTTCATCTAAAGATAAATTTACCGAGTATGTAGTTAAAGCTGATCAGGAAACTTTAGAAAGCCGCATCAAAAATATCCGTCGCAGCTATGGTAAAATGACAAATCCTGAGGTTTCGGCTGAAGATGATGTTTTATATACCGAATTAACCCAGGTAGATACTGATGGAACTGCGGTAGAAGGTGGCATTACCAGTACTGCTACAATCCGCTTAGATCAGGTTAAAGATAAGAAAATCCTTAAATCGTTAATCGGTTTAAAGAAAGATGATGAAGTGACCATCGATATTCAAAAAGCGCTTGAAGATGCTGCAGTAATTTCAAAAGCTTTAAATATTTCGGAGGAAGAAGCTGCAGAATTAAAGGCAAATTTCAAACTTCACGTTAAAAACGTTAACCGTTTAGAAGAATCAGACTTAAACCAGGAGTTTTTTGATAAATTATTTGGCGAAGGTGTAGTTACTGACGAAGCTGGTTTCAGGGCAAAAATTACCGAAGAAGTAGAAAGTATGTTTAAACAGGATGCTGAGCGTAAATTATCGAACGATATTTATGAAGCATTATTAGTTAAACACAACTTCGAATTACCTGACGAATTTTTACGCCGCTGGTTAAAAGCAACCAACGAAAAATTAACCGACGAAGAACTGGCAGAAGGTTATGATGATTTTGCTAAAAACCTGAAATGGACTTTAATCGAAAATAAAATCATTAAAGATAACAGCATCGAAATCAAATATGAGGATGTAGTTCAGGCAGCTAAGGCAAAATTAGATGCACAGTTCAGAATGTACAGCCCAAGTCCGCTTCCTGAAGATCAGTTAGCTCAATACGCTGTTCAGTTTTTACAGGATAAAGAAAATGCAAACCGTGTTTTCGAAGAAGTAAAAGCATTAAAAACTTTCGAGCAAATCAAATCTGTTGTTACTTTGGAGCAAAAGGATATTGATTACGACAAGTTTGTTGCGCTGGTAGAGAAGAAAGCATAGGGCATAGCGCCAGGTGATTTTAATATCATAATAAAAAATCTTATTTTGCTATATGGCAAAATTTAGATTTCAAGACTTGCTAATTTGGCAGAGAGCCATAACGGTAGGTAATAAGTTAATTGATATTTCTGAAAAATTAGAAGAAATAAAAAAGTTTAGATTCGCAGAGCAGCTTCGAGGAGCTGCTCTTAGCGTATCTAATAATATTGCAGAAGGATCTGGCTCCAATTCCACGCCCGATTTTCGACGGTTCTTAAACTTTGCACATCGGTCTATTTTCGAAAATGCTAATATTCTTTTAGTATTAAATTTAAGATTACTAGTTTCTGACAAGGATTTGGCAGATTTGTTAGAAGATTTAGATATTTTAGCAAGGATGATTTCCAGCTTTTCTAAAAGTTTGAAATAGTGAGTGTGCTATATTGTCATAGATTCTGATATGGTATGCTCTTTGTCTAAACCAATATAATTGAAATATTATTTATATTTTGGTTTTTTATTATTCACGAAACTATGGGGAACTGGAGCTCAAAACTCTATGCCCTCTGCTAAAAAACTCATAACTCATGAACATAGATTCACAAGAATTCAGAAAATTTGCCGTTAAACATCAGGGGATTGGCGGTTTACACGTAGATAAATTTATTGCTCAAGCTAATTTGAACCCTAAGAGCATGACACCATATATCATCGAAGAACGCCAGTTGAACGTAGCTCAGATGGATGTTTTTTCAAGGTTGATGATGGACCGTATCATCTTTTTAGGTGATGCCATTTATGATCAGAATGCCAATATTATCCAGGCGCAGTTGTTGTTTTTACAGTCAGCAGATGCAGATCGTGACATTCAGATCTACATTAACTCGCCAGGTGGTTCGGTTTATGCAGGTTTAGGTATTTATGATACCATGCAGTATATCCAGCCAGATGTAGCAACGATCTGTACTGGTATGGCCGCTTCAATGGGTGCTGTTTTATTGGTTGCAGGTGCTAAAGGAAAACGTGCTGCTTTACCTCACTCAAGGGTAATGATCCACCAGCCATCAGGAGGTGCACAAGGTGTGGCATCTGATATGGAGATCAACTTGAGAGAGATGTTGAAATTGAAAAAAGAATTATACGATATTATTTCAGAGCACTCTGGCCAGACTTACGACTGGGTAGAGAAAGCTTCAGACCGCGATTACTGGATGACTGCCGATGAGGCAAAAGGATTTGGTATGGTTGACGAAGTATTATCGAGAAACGCAAAGAAAGATGGCGAAACAAAATAAAGAATCCCGTTGCTCATTCTGCCATTCTGGCAAGCATGAAACTTTAATGTTGATTGAAGGTATGGATGCATTTATCTGCGATAAATGCGTTACCCAGGCCAACCAGTTACTTGCGCAGGAATTAGGAACCAAAGGGACAAAAAATATTCAGGAGGCGATAAACTTATTAAAGCCTCTTGAAATTAAACAACACCTTGATCAGTATGTAATTGGTCAGGATGATGCTAAAAAGGTACTTTCCGTTGCCGTTTACAACCACTATAAACGTTTAAACCAAAAGGTTGATAAAGACGAGATCGAGATTGAAAAATCGAACATCATGTTGGTGGGTGAAACTGGTACAGGTAAAACACTTTTGGCGAAAACCATTGCTAAAATTTTGCATGTGCCTTTCTGTATCTGCGATGCAACTGTATTAACAGAAGCAGGTTACGTGGGAGAGGATGTGGAGAGCATCTTAACGCGTTTATTACAGGCGGCAGATTATGACGTAACAGCAGCAGAACGTGGTATTGTGTACATTGATGAGGTGGATAAGGTTGCGCGTAAAAGCGATAACCCGTCTATTACCCGTGATGTATCAGGAGAAGGTGTGCAACAGGCATTGTTAAAGATTTTAGAAGGTACTGTGGTTAACGTTCCACCTCAGGGCGGACGTAAGCACCCGGATCAGAAAATGATCCCGGTAAATACCAATAACATTTTATTTATCTGTGGTGGTGCATTTGATGGCATAGAACGCAAAATCGCCAACCGTTTACGCACCCAGGCTGTAGGTTACAGGGTAAAGAAAGATGAGACCGTATTGGATCTTAAAAATCTTTATAAGTATATTACCCCTCAGGATTTAAAATCTTTTGGATTAATTCCCGAATTAATTGGTCGTATTCCGGTTCTTTCGCATTTAAACCCATTGGATAAGGAATCTTTAAGAAACATTTTAACCGCACCTAAAAACTCATTGATCAAGCAATATGTTAAGCTTTTTGCTTATGAAGATGTAAAGCTTGTTTTCGATGAAGACGTTTTAGATTTTATTGTAGACAAAGCAATGGAATATAAATTGGGGGCACGTGGTTTAAGATCGATCTGTGAAGCGATTATGCTCGATGCGATGTTTGATACGCCAACGCAGACGGATGTCAGGGAGTTGCATATCAATCTCGATTACGCGATAGAGAAATTTGAAAAGGCCGACTTTAAAAAGTTGCAGGCCGCCTAAAAAATCAAATCCTTCCCGTAATTCGGGAGGGATTTTTTGTAATATAGTATTGTTAACGCTGTGCGCCATGCGCCAGGCTCTAAACTAAATGATATGAACGAAGAAAAAGACGTAAAAAAAGACGAGGAAATTGTAGAAAAATCAAAAAAAATAAAAGAGGTAGAATCTCCTGTTAAATCTGGATTGAAATCCAAAGATGAAATTGTTAAAAACTGGTTGCCACGTTATACCGGCCGGCCATTAGATCAATTTGGTGATTATATCCTGTTGACCAATTTCAGCAAGTATGTATCCATGTTTTCAGAGTGGAACGATAATGCACCAATTATGGGTTTAGATAAACCTATGCAAAGTGTTACTGCAAACGGGATCACCATCATCAACTTCGGTATGGGAAGTCCGCTGGCAGCTACTATGATGGATTTATTAACAGCCATTAAACCTAAAGCGGTGCTGTTTTTGGGTAAATGCGGTGGTTTAAAAAAGAAAAACCAGCTAGGTGATTTAATCCTGCCAATTGCGGCCATCAGGGGGGAAGGTACATCAAACGATTACCTTCCTGCAGAAGTGCCGGCATTGCCGGCGTTTGCTTTGCAGAAAGCAATTTCTACAACAATTCGTGACCATGGCAGGGATTACTGGACCGGAACCTGTTACACCACCAACCGCAGGGTTTGGGAACACGATAAAGAATTTAAAAAATATTTAAAAACTTTACGTGCAATGGCTGTTGATATGGAAACCGCAACGATTTTTACTACCGCATTTGCAAATAAAATTCCGGCAGGGGCATTGCTTCTGGTTTCTGATCAACCCATGATCCCTGAAGGTGTTAAAACTGCGGAAAGCGACAGCACTGTAACCGAAAGATATGTAGAAACACATTTACGTATTGGTATCGATTCGTTAAAACAATTGATCAATAACGGATTAACTGTGAAACACTTGTTGTTTTAATTTGGGTATATTATTTTAGAGTTCCGTCCCTCAAACATGTTCAAGGTCTATTAATAATTTGTTTTTGTAAATTAGAAGCTAAAATAAATTATTAATAAAAGGGTTTTAAGTAGCTAAGTCGTCATTGCTAGGCACGAGGCAATCTTAAAGCTATCGCTATAAACAAGCACATTAAGATCGCTTCATTCAATGAAAAATTGGTTTCGCAATGGCTGTTGCCGTAAGATTCGATATTGTTAATAATCATCTTGCTTCTAAACGTCCATTAGAAGTCCTATGTAGAGTTTTATCATTCTGCCCTTTTTTAAGGCTTTTGCTTGTAAGTTGAGTATTAAGAGTTTCGTCATTTCGAGCGGAGTGCAACGCAGTCGAGAAATCTATCGAGGCAGATCTCTCCACTCCGCGATGCTCCGGTCGAGATGACGATCTTGTTATTATATACCACTAGTAAACAAAAAAGACCAGCGTTAGCCGATCTTTTAATATTTTTGTAAATCTATTCTCTTATCCTAAATAAGATTTTAAGATTTTACTTCTTGAAGTATGACGTAAGCGTTGTAGCGCTTTATCTTTAATCTGACGAACACGCTCGCGTGTTAAGTTAAATTTCTCACCAATTTCCTCTAAAGAAAGTGGGTGGTTAGAACCTAATCCGAAGAATAAAACAATAATTTCTCTTTCTCTCTCTGTTAAGGTAGATAAAGAACGTTTAATTTCTTCCGATAACGATTCGTTGATTAATGAACTGTCTGTGTTTGGTTCGTGGTTTTCCAATACATCCAGTAATGTATTTTCTTCGCCCTGAACAAAAGGAGCATCCATGGATACGTGACGGCCAGAGTTGCTCAGTGTGTCTGAAATTTTGTCCACTGTAGTTTCTAAAATGTCAGCCAGTTCTTCCGGAGAAGGTTCACGCTCGTATTCCTGCTCTAATTTAGAGAAAGCTTTACTGATTTTGCTTAACGAACCTACCTGGTTTAATGGTAAACGCACAATACGGCTTTGCTCAGCAATTGCCTGCAAAATTGATTGACGGATCCACCAAACAGCATAAGAAATGAATTTGAAACCTTTGGTCTCGTCAAAACGTTTCGCCGCTTTAATTAAACCCAAGTTACCTTCGTTAATTAAGTCTCCTAAAGTTAAACCTTGATTTTGATATTGTTTTGCAACAGATACAACGAAACGTAAGTTGGTTTTAGTCAATCGCTCTAATGCAGCCTGATCGCCCTCACGAATCTTTCTTGCTAAAATTACTTCCTCTTCTGCTGTTATTAAATCTACTTTACCAATTTCGTGCAGATATTTATCCAGGGATTGACTTTCACGGTTGGTAATAGATTGCGTTATCTTGAGTTGTCTCATTTATACGAATTGTGTGCTCTTTAATTATTGAGTGTGCAAAGTTACGAAATTGTATGGCATTCTGAAAGGATAAAATGCTGAAAATGTTGCCGTTTGCACAATTTTTTTACAGTTTTACTTACAACAAAAATCATTCCAAATAAAATCCTGTCGCTATTTGCCAGCTTTTAGAGGTTATAGTTGATATTCAATTATTATTTATTGTAAATCAATAAATTTATTTTGATTTGTAATAATTTATTTTCTATGTTTGTTCTATAAATAATTAAATAAATATGACGTTTCTCAAGTTTCTATTTTTTAAGCTAAAAAATAATTCACCTAATCTCAGGAAGGTTTTGGAGTTAAGAATTTCTGTCAGATTTTGTTGTTTGCAGTGCTCATTCAATTTGAATTGAATTGTATGTTGAAATTATTTCTATCCCTATAAACAACTTAAAAAAAGAAAGCAATTAAACCATTTAAAAAATGAGTAATACAGTGAAAATTTTGAAAGGATGCGCATATAGCCTTATTTTTTACGCCGTGGTGTCAGCAATATCGCATATTGTTTATGCCGTGATCGATTATAATAAGGGTACTTTGAGTTTTAATGTTTCCCGTACGCTGCCTGATGTAACCCGTAAAGTAAACGGTTTCACATTTACTGGACAAGAAATAGGCGTAATTAACATAAAACCCAGTCTATCACAGGCAATCGTGTTAGAAAATGGAGCTTTAGTGATGGCGGTGCAAGTATGGTTTTTTATTTATTACTGGGTACGGCGATTATGCTGGTATTAAAGTTTAAAACTATCAATATTTATGCGATAGATGAATGGCTTATTTATCAGCTATTGGTTGCTGTAATGTTCCTGTTTTTTGCTGTCACCATCGGTGGGAAGTACATCATGGATAATTATGTAGAGACGTTAACAAATGGTGCCTTTAAGTATCATGATGATTTAAACGGTTTTTCCAGTCTGTTCGGAATGGGGTTGATTATACTCGCCAATGCAACCTATCAGTTTATTGTGTACACGAGAAAACTAAAATTAGAAAACGATTTAACGATATAATATGAAAACGCAAAATCAAATCAGGCTGATTAAACTTGGTTACGTAGCTACGCTCGTAGCTGTATTGCTATTTTCGCTTAAAGATATGTCCCGTGGTTTTGAAGATGGTTATACTGACAGAGGTAATGGAGGGATATTTGGTTTCGTACATGGCACGCTTATCTTAACAATTACTTTCTTCAGTGCGAGGGTACTAATATACCTGTACCGCTTTATCGATTCGGTTCAGGTAGGTAATGTTTTTAGTGAAGAAAATACAAACCGTTTAAAGCGGATGGGCTGGTATTGTACTGCTATTCCGTTTCTGCTGTTTATTTTTAATGCAATGGATTATGTTCATTCGTCAAATAATAATGAAGGTTTAATATTTAAAATCGCTCAAAATGTAGACTTCCAGATCTGGTTGCTGATTTTTGGCTTAACGCTTTTAACAATAGCTTTTGTATTTAAAAAGGGAATTGAGCTTAAACAAGAAAATGATTTAACCATCTAGGTTAACTGAAAACATTCCTAACTTTACCGATCCAAATGCCTATAATAATTAACTTAGATGTAATGCTTGCCCGACGTAAAATGTCGCTAACCGAATTGAGTGAGCGGGTAGGGATTACGATGTCTAATTTATCGATACTAAAAACCGGTAAGGCAAAGGCCATCCGTTTAGAAACACTCGAGGCCATCTGCGCGGTTCTGGATTGCCAGCCGGGCGATATACTCGAATTTCGGGGAGGGTAATAAGATAAACCTGCGTTTGATCGGCCTAAGCACCACAAACCCTGGTTAAATAAACCTGATAGAACGAAAATACTTTTTAATTGCAGCAACCCTAAATTTTATTGTCATGCTGAGGTACGAAGCATCTGCAACCGATGAAACAGATGTTTAGTGCCTCAGCATAACGGCTGTTGTTTAAAAAGATTGAAGTGATAGCAGGGCTTGCGGAACCGAAATGTGCAGAAACTTGCTTTTCAAAAAAAAGATAGCCACCTGATGCGCCTTAGTACATTTAAGTCGTATTACCATTGAATTGCTGGTATAGATAGTATTAAGGAACACTCCGTCCTGCGGACACCCCTCTGAAAGAGGAGGAATAAAAAAGCCTTCCAGTTTTCACTGAAAGGCTTCAAATATAATATTGCTTAAACTTTAGTCGTTAAAAATTATGCTTGTTCTGCCAAAACTTTGGTTACTAAATCTGCTGCTTCTTTTAAAGCAATTGCAGAGTACACCTGTAAGCCAGACTCATCGATTAATTTTTTAGCTTCTTCGGCATTTGTACCTTGTAAACGGCAGATGATTGGCACCGGAATGTTACCGATTTCTTTATAAGCATCAATTACACCTTGGGCAACACGGTCGCAACGCACAATACCACCAAAAATATTAATTAAGATAGCTTTAACGTTAGGATCTTTTAGGATGATGTTGAAAGCTGCTTTAACGGTTTGAGCATTTGCAGTTCCGCCAACGTCTAAGAAGTTTGCAGGCTCACCACCGGCAAGTTTGATGATATCCATGGTAGCCATTGCTAAACCGGCACCGTTAACCATACAACCTACGTTACCATCAAGGTTAACGAAGTTTAAGTTAGATGCACTTGCTTCAACTTCCATTGGATCTTCTTCAGTTACATCACGCATTGCTGCATAATCAGGGTGGCGGAATAAACCGTTTTCATCCAGGTTAACTTTAGCATCAACTGCAATTACCTTATCATCAGATGTTTTTAAAACCGGGTTGATTTCGAACATTGAAGAGTCGGTTGCTTCGTAAGCTTTATATAATGCCGAAACGAATTTCACCATTTCTTTAAAAGCGTTACCGCTAACACCAAGGTTGAAAGCAATTTTACGTGCCTGGAAACCTTGCAAACCAACTTTAGGATCAATTTCTTCTTTGAAGATCAGGTGTGGTGTATGCTCAGCAACTTCTTCGATGTCCATACCACCTTCGGTACTGTACATGATGATGTTGCGGCCTTTTGCACGATCTAACAATACTGAGATGTAGAATTCTTTAGTTTCAGAAGCACCCGGATAATAAACATCCTGAGCCACTAAAATTTTGTTCACTTTTTTACCTTCCGGACCGGTTTGAGGTGTAACCAATTGCATGCCAATAATATCGGTTGCACGTTGTTTAACTTCATCAAGGTTTTTGGCCAGTTTAACACCACCACCTTTACCGCGACCACCAGCGTGGATTTGCGCTTTAATTACAACCCAGTCAGAATTGTAATCTACTTTCAGTTGTTTAGCAGCCTCAACAGCTTGCTCAGGAGTATCGGCAACAATTCCTTCTTGAACGTTAACACCGAAACTTTTTAATATCTGTTTACCCTGGTATTCGTGAATATTCATCTGTTTATATTTTTATCTTTATCTGTCAGATGGAGCCTCATATAATCAAAATAATTATTTTAATCATATCGGGTTCATTTGCTACAAAATTTGCCCAAAGCTACAATTTCAAACCCTTTAAACAAATAGCAAATGCCGATTTTTTCAGAAAATGAACGTTTTATGTTAATCGGGAAATTAGTGCCTGTAATGGGCACTGGTTTATGATGTCATGCTTGATTTCGCAGATATTTTTTATTTGAAAGTGAGGGGCCGGTTCTTCGTGGCGGCTGGTAGTCCTGCTTTACGCTACAAGTCCTCACTACGCTCCGGGCTTACCGCTGCAATCAGGCTTAAAAACAATGTTTGTTACTGTCAGGTGCAAAAAAATATTCCTCTACGCTAATCATCTTAAATCTGCGGCAACAGAATGGTTAATAGCTTCTGTTAACTACCTGCTAAGGGCGTTCCGAAGATTCCCACAGCAAGCTCTGCCCAAATTAAAAACAGCGCTAATAAAATAACAACCAGAATTACTGTTCTTAACGTACCTGTTTTAAGGTTTCTGATTACCAGTTCGATGGCCAAACCTGTACTGAGCAATAGTGCGCCCGCAGTCGCAAAATCGGTTAATGTCCATTTTACCTCGTTGCTAAACTGCATAGCTATTAATGGAATAGCCAATAATGCGGCTGTTAGTGTTAAAACAGCGATAATTCTTAGTTTACCAGAATTTAATGTTTCCTGAATTTTCATGATTTTATGTAATTTACTGATTAAAAATTAATTTTTAATTCTCCCGATACATTTTTGCATCAGGAGAAATCCAGCCGGAGCTGGAGTGGTGGAGCGGTTAATTATTAAAGAACTTCATTCATATTCATTGCTGGCTTAAAAACTTCTTCACGATCATATAGTACTACTTTACCCGTTACTTTTTTGAGTTTAAACCATATTTTAGTCATGTATCTGCTAAAATTTAATTTGCCGGCCTTGAATAACTTTTTGTGTGCAAACCAGATAATCAGATTGGTGCAGATAAAAAAGCAGGAGTAGGCATGGTAAGAAACCCACTTTGAAAAGGCACTTTTTTGATTAAAAATAATGTACAGGCGTTCTTTTTGAAAAGTAATGTGCGAGGCTTCATCAATTAAAATATCCGTACAGATCTGTTTTAACAAAGCACAATTTGTTGCATCTTTTAATGCCTGATAGAATACCTGTGCAGCACTTTCAACCGTAATTACAGCAATCGTCCAAAGCTCCATGTTGGTATTAAAGTATCTTATTTTCCGGAATAAGCTGTCGCCCCAATCTTTTTTAATTCGCTGTTCACTAATTAAATCGAGGTATTTACCTAAGTTGTTGCCATGTTTTTGCTCCTCTTTGATGAAAAGCTTAACCGCTTCCAGATACTCTTCATCATTTATAGATTTCGCATATTTTTTTGAGGCGTTAATCAAATGCGTTCCTTCTGATGTTTCGCCAAGCTGCCAGGCCTGCAGCGATTTTAGGATATTTTGTTTTTCCGGCTCCGAAATTTCAGGTTTAAGTGTCCAGTCAATCCTGTTAATTTTGCTGTTATTCGAGAATTGATTCACCCAATATGCCGAGGTTTGTATTTTCATGATATTGCAGATTAGCTTATACTTCAGTTGGTGTATAGGTTGAAAATTTTGTGAACCGCACGGTTTAAAACAAACCAGGCTAATGCAATTAATGCCGACGCCATTGCCATTACTTTATATCTTTTATCCATTTTGCTTTTATTTATTCAGTCCAAAATATTCTGCTGTATTCCAGTCCTGTAAATTCCACGATAACCAGCTCGATCCTTCGTAACGCGTTTTGAAATAGTCAATTCTGTTATCCAGTTTTCTCATTAATGCTTCTTCTGGCCTGTCTACCTTAGCAACTTCCGAGTCGTTATTGGTAGAAGGATGGATTTTTGCCCTGTTTTTATCCAGAAAAGGAAGAGTTTTTTCTGATAAGGATGTTAGATAATAAGGATCGATGGAAACAGCATCAACATGGTTTAAATTATATTTCACAATTAAAACATCCCAGTTGATGAGGCTAAAAGTTAACAATAATGCAAACCAGATATTTCCATTTACCTTGAAGAGATAGAAAATCGTTTTCTGTCTGGCTACCTTGAAATAAACTGTAGCGAGACCTATGATACAAAGTGTGGCAAATACCAAAACACCGATTCTTTTATGGGTAAGGCCATGAAATTCGATGTAATAACCATCACGGATAAATACAGATATGATCAGGATGAAATTCTGAACCATCCAGGTATAGGCCAACAGCCTTAACGTTTTACTTTTATGGTAAAAGTTTAAGTTGCCCCTAAAATAATAGAGGATTACGGCCATGGCCATTACAATACTGAAAATTAAGGAATTTGTGCCCTGATGCAGTTCTCCGGAGAAATTGCCGGTAGGTTCGCAGCCAAACCAAAGTGTGGTAATATCAATGATATTTAGCAATAACAATAGCAGGTTAAGTGCAGCAAACGAAATAATACCAACAATGTATTCCGTTTTTAATGCCATTTTTCTTGTTAACAGGTTGCCTGTAAATGTTTCTATAATATTGTACCATAATGATTTATGTCCTAAACCTAGTCTAGTGCGTACCAATTGCTCTCTGCATTTCAATTCTGCTTTCTCCAGGCTTTTATTAAAAAATGCCAGCAATAAACCACTGGTTAAAATCAGGCCAAAAAAGAAGTGCATAATACGTCGGATACTTAAATCCTTGAAAAAGAAATGGAGCATATTTTCAAAGAAATTACCAATGCTGGTGAGTAGCGCCTCTGCATAATGAGCAAAAACATTGCTGGCTGCGGCATATAAGCAGGCAAAAATGGTTACAATGATTACCGGGATAAAAATGTATTTGATTAAGGTGAAAACAGGCTTCAGTTTAAAATTACCGATGCTGATTTTACTTAAGTTTTGAATCGCATTAAACGGAACAGTTACCATTTGTAAAATGGCCGCAAGAAAAGCGGTGAAAATTGTTCTGATCTGTTGATTATGACTAAAACCAATAAACAGCAACAGACTGATGTAGTAAGCTGCCACTGATAAATCGGAATTGTTGATTACCACCAGCACTGCGGCCAGTAAATGTGCTAAGCCATAAATTTTAAGTTTAGTGCTTTTTACCACATCTGGATTGATAAAAGTAACGATCAGCAGGTAAATGCTGTAAATAAGCAAGTTAAGGGCTAGCCGCTCTTCCCAAAAAAGGAGCGTAAATAGCAAACCGCCAGATAGGGCAGAGAGGAGTAAAAGGTTCGATTTATTTTTCATTTTATAATTTTGTCTAAAAAATGTGGTGAGTTGCGAGAGAAATATATAAAAGACTTAAAGGGATGTTCAGTAGCATAGCAATGATCGTTGCCATATAACTTTTCCAATAAGCGCGGTTATAAATAAGTTCTAATAAAAGAACCAATAAAAAGATACCATTTACTACAAATGCTAACAGGACGTAAATTAGTCCTAGCTCAATTAAATAATTGGCGTGTGATATCAGATAGGTTATTAAGATGATGGTTCCGATAACAGCAGAATAATAAGCAAGTTTTTTGCCGACATAAATCATTTGAGGTTCTGTGGTTTCTTTCATATTTATATTTTAAAAGTGCTTTGTATTTCAAAGTAAATAGTTAAAAAAAATAGCTTATAATTCCTTTATCATTTTTTCTAGTGCATCCAGGTGCGCCTTAAAGGCTTGTTTGCCTAAAGCCGTGATAGAGTAGGTGGTACTGGTTTTTCTGCCGATAAAACCTTTGTGCACTTTAATAAATTCGGCCTGCTCTAAGGTGTTCAGGTGTGAGGCAAGATTGCCGTCTGTTAACTCAAGCATTTGTTTCAGGTCGTTAAAACCAATTTCGTCATTTACTACCAGCATCGACATTACGCCGAGCCTGATCCGGCTATCGAATATTTTATTTAAATCTGCTATCGGGTTTTTCATCCTTACTGACCTCTCTCATATTTAAAATACATTAAAAGACCATAAACGATGTGCAAAACACCAAAGCCAAATGCCCAGAAAATTAAGCCATAACCTATATAAAACATACAGATTAAACCTAATATTACTTCGCAAAAGCCTAAATAACGGATATCACTATAAGTATATTTACTGGCATTGATCAGCGCTAAACCATAAAAAATAAGGCAACTTGGGGTAATAATGCTATAGGTATTCGGGTGGTTAATCAATAAAGCAATAATGAATAAACCTCCTGCTGCCAAAGGAACAAATAGGTTGAATAAAAGTGATTTAGAAGTTTTATCCCAGATCGGCAGGTTATTTTTCTGACTTTTCCTGTAAGTAAACAAAATTCCGCCAGCCAAGGCGATAATCAACACGAAAACACCCAGTTTAATCAGGTTAAATTCCAGGTCCATTTCTCCATCTACACCATACCCATAACCACGTTTATTTATAAACTTATTAATTTCATCATTGGCAAAATAGGCACCGATTAATGCAATCACCCCCGCAAAAACACCAGACAAGCCACTCAAAGAGATAAATCTCGATGACCTGTCCATCATTTGTCTGATATCTTTTAAGGCATTTAATTGTTCTTCCTGATTGCTCATTTTAAAAGTGCTTTGTTTTTCAAAGTTAAATAGAAAATTGATATCTGCAAATCTTTTTTTAATAAATATGATTACACAGATATTGGATTACGCAGATTTTATTAATGCTTTGCCCTTTATGCTTTAGTATTTGTATTTTGCCTTTAAGTCTTTGGTCTTTGCCCTTTAAGCTTTTTTACTAAATTTGAACCATGCTAAAAGCCACTGGAATAAGAAAATCGTACGGAAATCTGCAAATATTAAAAGGTGTAAATTTTGAAGTACAAAAAGGGGAGATTGTCAGTATAATTGGTCCATCTGGTGCCGGAAAAAGTACCTTGCTGCATATTTTAGGCACACTGGATAAACCTGATGATGGCGCGGTAGAGTTAAAGGGAACTGTAATCAATAAACTAAGCGGCGACCTCTTGAGTGCTTTCAGGAACCAGAATATTGGTTTTGTATTTCAGTTTCATCATTTATTGCCTGAATTTAGCGCCATCGAAAATATCTGTATTCCGGCATTTATTGCAAAAACGAATAAAAAGCAAGCCGAAACCAGGGCGTTAGAGCTTTTGGATCTTTTTGGGTTGAAAGACAGGGCACAGCATAAACCCAATCAGTTATCAGGCGGTGAGCAGCAGCGTGTTGCCATTGCAAGGGCGCTAATCAATAATCCATCTATTATACTGGCCGATGAACCTTCAGGAAATTTAGACTCTGAAAATGCTGCGGGATTGCATCAATTATTCGTAACCCTTCGCGATAATTTCAATCAGACTTTTGTAATTGTTACCCATAACGAACACCTTGCCAAAACCAGCGACAGGGTAGTAAGCATGAAGGATGGACTAATCGTATAAAAGCTAGGATTAAATGATGTATGATTTTTTGGAAATAAAAACAGACATTCAATCATTCAATTATTCACTAATTTATTCATTCACTAATTTATTCATTCACTAATTTATTCATTCAATAATTAAATCTTGAAAATACTCATTACCGGCGGAAACAATGCTAAAGCCTTAAAGCTGATGAAAGCATTCCCAAGCCATTTTGTTCTACTGGCCGATTATGGCGATGTGCCGGGTATCATAACCGAAAAATATGCCTTTTCATCTTTAGGTATCCTGAATAAAGACAGTATCGCCCATATTTTACTCAATTTCTGCATTACCGAAGCCATAGATTGTATCATTCCTCTGCATGATTATGAAATTGAGCCTCTGGCAAAATCAGCTGTACTTTTTGGAGAATATGGTATTCAGGTTTTGCTTCCTGAAGCGGATAACATTACAGATTATATAGATAAAGATGGCGCTGTTTTTCAGTATTTTGCTGTATTTATCCATGGCGACTGCATTTTCTCCAGTGAAGAAAATTCAGCGCTTAAAAAAGTTTCTCCTACATTTAATGGTGTATTTGGCTATAACAATGCTGATGACCTAAAACTTTTTACAATTTAATATGGACGCATATCAATACGTTGAAGATAAACAGCTTGTCATTTTTGAGTTAGACAATGTGCTTTTTCCAGAAAAAGACTATTTGTTGCAGGTTTATTACCTGTTTGCACAGTTTATAGAATATACCGAACAAAAAAATGCGCAGCCTATCATCGGCTTTATGCAGGCTGAATATGAAAATAACGGAACAGAAGGTCTTTTTGAAAAAACAGCTAAGCAATTCGGGATTGATGAGAAATATAAATACAATTTCGATCTCCTGCACTTAAATGCGCGTTTGCCATTAAAGTTACTGCTTTATAAAAACATACTTGAGTTTATGCAGGAGCTTGTTGTAAACCGGAAACAGATTTTTATTGTAACGGCCGGTAATCCGGAACAACAACTCAATAAAATTAAGCAAACAGAGTGGAACGGATTGGAGCAATACCTCACCGTTTACTTTACCGAAGAACTTGGACAGTCAAAAGCAGAAATTTTTCAGAACATACTAAACAACAATAATTTATCGCCTGATCAGGCGTTAGTTGTTGGTGCAAATAATTTTGATGAGCAACAATCTAAATTAATTAATTTGCCGTATATTGTGTCACTAGAAATTTACAAATAAAATATGCTAAAAAGATTGACTTCGCAAAACGCATTTTTATACGCTTTGCTTGTTGTGGTTGGGTTTACGGTATCCTGTAAGAAATCTTCAAACAATACTGATGCAAATGGGGTATCGCAGGGTGCTTCGGGAACCAGGGATGAATTAACCAAAGATTCGATTTACCTGTATGCACAGCAAACTTACTTTTGGAACGTGGGGATGCCGAGCTACTCTTCTTTTAACCCGAGACAATATACGTCAAATAATGCTGTTTTAAATGCCATTAAAGCTTTGCCCAGCACAGGTGGAAAAGATAAATATTCTTTTATAGATGATGGCAGTGTTGCCAGTCAGCTTGGTGGGGTAGGTGGCGATTATGGCTTCTCTGCCAATTTTGAAGGCAACACCGACACACTTCGCGTTAAGTATGTATATGCTGGTTCTCCTGCAGCTGCAGCAGGTTTAACAAGGGGAGATAAAATTAAAAGAGTAAATGGAAGAGTCGTGTCAAGAGCCTCATCAGCAGAATTAGACTATCTGAACAATGCCATTTTCGGAGATAATGCCGCTGTTACTTTAACGATAGAGAAAAATAAAGTTTCAAGCGATGTTACTGTTACCCGGGGCACCTACAATATAAATCCTGTTTTATATACCAATACTTACACAGTTGGTGCGAAAAAGATAGGTTATATTGTATTTAACAGTTTTACCACAAATGCAGTTCCTGCTTTGGATGCTGCTTTTGCAAAATTTACAACAGATGGTGTAACCGAACTTGTTGTAGATTTAAGGTATAACGGCGGAGGTTCTGTAGCTACGTCTGAAACGTTTACAAATTTAATTGCACCTCCTTCGCAAAACGGAAAAGTGATGTACACTACCTACTGGACCAAAACCATGCAGGATGGAGCAGCAACCATTTTGCAAAACCAGAAATTTTATGCCAAAGGCAACGATGGTGTAACAAGACTATATTCTTATGCCGATTATTCATATAAACCAACATTGGCAGCCGGAAATCAGGAAAGTTTTGCTAAAAGAGGTACGTTAAATGGCTTAACAAGAGTTTATTTTCTGGTTACCGGTGGTACAGCTTCAGCAAGCGAATTATTAATCAATAACTTAAAGCCTGTTATAGATGTGAAACTAATTGGTAAAACCACCTATGGCAAACCTGTTGGCTTTTTCTCTATCAGAATTGATAAAAATGACCTTTATATCCCACAATTCCAGACTAAAAATCAATTAGATCAAGGCAATTATTTTTCAGGTATGACTGTTGATAAAGATGTAGCAGATGATTTATCTAAGGATTTCGGAGATCCATCTGAAAAAATGCTAGCACAGGCTCTATATTATTCTGCAAATAATAATTTTACAGCCCTTGCAAGAGATAATAACTTAAGCAGCACTTCAGGAGCTACAAGAGGTCAGATAGATGCTGCAAACGAAAAGCTCGACCATGAGTTTAAAGGAATGGTTGAAACCAGGGCATTGAAATTTAAGTAGTTAACCTATTTTATAACATAAAAGGCCGGTTTTGTAGTTCAAAACCGGCCTTTTTTAATGTATTAATTTACAATAAATGAATAAATAAGAGTTGCATTTTTTCTAAAAAATTGATAAGCTTGTTTAACATTAATCGTTAAAGAGACACCATGCCAATAGAAATTGTAGAAAAGGAACACATCAGTTATTTAAACATCATCAATGCAAAAGAAGACCACACCGTTGAACTAAAATCAAAACTTGATGAAGCGCAGCGACTTGGTAACGAATTTAAATCTAAAGCTGTTATCACATTCAATACCACCATAGGTCCAAAACGCGTTGATACCACCGTTTGGTCTGTTACTGAAAAATATATACAACTCAAAAATAATATCCATATTCCACTGAAAAGTTTAATTGACATCGATTTTTAGGCTTGCTTTAAGGAAATAAATCATCCCGCATTTATTTAACCTTATAAAATATGAGCACGCTGCACAAAATTGCCTTAACTTTTATTAAATCAATTGGCCCTGTAACAGCCAAAAACCTTCTGGCCTACTGCGGAAGTGCAGAAAATATATTTTCGGCATCAAAAAAACAGCTATTGCAGATTCCGGGTGTAGGCGAGAAGACTATCGAAGCCATTCGTGGAACCGATGCTTTAACGAGGGCACAGCAGGAGTTGGATTTTGTAGAAAAACATGGAATAGACGTATTGTTTTTCTCTGATGAAAAATACCCCAAACGTTTAAAAAACTGTTACGATTCGCCCATCCTGCTTTATGCCAAAGGAACCGCCGATTTAAATCATAAACGTATCATCAGTATTGTTGGGACCAGAAATGCAACGGCTTACGGAAAGAACCTCTGTAAAGAACTCTGCGAAATCTTAGCACCTTATAATGTGCTCATTGTAAGCGGACTTGCTTACGGAATAGATGTAGCTACCCATAAAGAATGTTTGGCTAATAATATTCCTACGGTTGGAGTACTCGGACATGGTTTAGATCGTTTATACCCAAAGATCCATATTGCAACTTCACAGCAAATGGTACTGAATGGAGGTTTATTAACTGAGTTTCCTATTTTGACCAATCCAGACCGGCCAAATTTTCCACAACGTAACCGGATCATTGCAGGCATTGCCGATGCCACTATTGTGGTAGAAGCTTCGATAAAAGGCGGTGCATTAATTACTGCCGAAATTGCCAATTCTTATAATAAAGATGTTTATGCATTTCCGGGCAGAACAACCGACGTTTTTTCGGAAGGCTGTAATTTTCTGATAAAAACCAACAGGGCGGGTTTAATCAATAATGCGTACGATCTGATTTATTATCTCGGTTGGGATGATGAAATAAAGGAAAAGAAAAAGGATGCGCAAATTACGTTGCAGTTAAGTCTTACACCCAACGAAGAAAAAGTGGTTAATGCTTTGCAAAATGGTCAGCTTTCTATCGATGAGCTTTGTATCCGGTTAAATATTCAGCAAAGCAAATTATCCATAGTAATACTTACTTTAGAAATGCAGGGGATCATTGTTTCATTACCAGGGAAGATTTATAAACTGGTGTAATTTAGGTTGTCAGTTAGATCTTCTATTTCGTTACGCTACAGTCGGAATGACGAACTCCTAATCTGAAATTGCGTTTTGCCCAATAATCAATCTATAATGCCTATTATAATTATAGATTATGAAATTAAATTTTGTTTTATTTTTAATTTACAAATTTTGTTTCAAATAAAATATAGTTTATAAAATACTTAATGCCTTTGCTTAATTTTGCATCATGTGGTACAATAATATTTTAGAAACCATTGGTAATACGCCATTGGTAAAATTGAATACGATTATAAAAGGTGTTCCGGGCACAATCCTGGCCAAAATAGAGACTACTAATCCGGGCAACTCGATTAAAGACCGTATGGCGGTTAAAATGATCGAAGATGCGGAGAAAAGCGGGAAGTTAAAACCAGGCGGAACCATTATTGAAGGAACATCAGGAAATACAGGCATGGGCCTGGCCATGGCGGCCATTATTAAAGGTTACAAATGTATTTTCACCACAACTGATAAACAATCGAAAGAAAAGGTTGATGCCTTGCGTGCATTCGGCGCTGAAGTAATTGTTTGTCCTACAAACGTAGAGCCGGAAGATCCGCGTTCGTACTATTCAGTTTCATCGCGTTTAGAGCGTGAAGTTCCAAATTCATGGAAACCTAACCAATACGATAACTTAGCAAATTCTCAGGCACATTACGAACAAACCGGTCCTGAAATCTGGGAGCAGACAGAAGGTAAAATTACGCATTTAGTGGTTGGTGTGGGTACTGGTGGTACCATTTCAGGAACTGGAAAATACTTAAAAGAGAAAAATCCAAATATTAAAATCTGGGGAATTGATACCTATGGTTCGGTTTTCAAGAAATACAAAGAAACAGGCATTTTTGATAAAGATGAGATTTATCCTTACATCACCGAAGGAATTGGCGAAGATTTTCTGCCTGCAAACGTAAACTTTGATGTGATTGATCTGTTCGAAAAAGTTACGGATAAAGATGCTGCTTTAATGACGCGTGATATCGCCCGTAAAGAAGGGATTTTTGTAGGTAACTCCGCTGGTGCTGCTATTGGCGGATTGATCCAGTTAAAAGATAAATTAAAACCCGAAGATGTAGTGGTGGTGATTTTTCACGATCATGGTAGCCGTTATATGGGTAAAATGTATAACGAAGACTGGTTACGTGAACGTGGATTTTTACAGGATGAGAAATTGACTGCAAAATCAATCCTCGCTAAGAAAGAAAATACTGAAATTGTGACCTTAGATACTCAAAAATCGGTATTGGAAGCGATAAATACGATTAAATCAATGAATATATCTCAAATTCCGGTTACGCAACAGGGAATGATTGTAGGTAAAATTGCAGAAAGTGATATTTTAAGCGCCTTATTGGAAAATCCGGGTTTAAAATCTGCGCCAATTTCAGAAATCATGACGGCTACCTTTCCGTTTGTTGATCTGAATACGTCGATTGACAAAATTTCTTCGCTGATCAATAAAGAAAATTCGGCCGTATTGGTAGAAGATGAAACCGGTAAGATTGAAATTATCACACAGTACGATATTATTAATGCAATATCAGGCTAGGGGGATGTAAGAGGGAGGATGTGAGATGAACTACAGAAAGTTTCGATACTTAACATCTAATTTACCGTCATTTCGAGCGGAGTGCAACGAAGTCGAGAAATCTATCTCGAGGTAGATCTCTCCACTCCACTGCGTTTCGGTCGAGATGACGCCTCGCATTAGTCAGGATTTGTAATCTCGACCGCTGGGTTAATGAATTTTCAATTCATCTTAAGGATTAAAAATCCTTTGTTCAAAAGATGGGATTGCATCCCGACTAACGAAAATCTATTTAGATAGATCTCTCCATTTCACTGTGTTCCAGTCGAGATGACGCTACGTTTTTAACTCTTTCAATGGGTAGCGTAGTGCAAGGCAGTCCGAGATTACGACATTTTAATGGAGTCTCAAAAAAACGCCCTGGTAAATTTTTACCGGGGCGTTTTTTCGTTATGCTATTTTCGCTTTGGTTTTACCTTAAGCCTTAAACCTTCTGCCTTCTATCTTATTAATGACTCGGCGCATCAGCATTTACACGCTTAATCTGCGCACCTAAGGCACGTAAACGGGTATCGATATCCTGATAGCCACGTTCAATCTGTTCGATGTTATAAATGGTTGATTTGCCTTCTGCAGATAAAGCTGCAATCAATAATGAAACTCCAGCCCTGATATCAGGAGAAGTCATGCTGATGCCGCGTAATTTGTATTTTTTGTCGATACCGTTAACCGTTGCACGGTGCGGATCGCAAAGGATAATCTGTGCACCCATATCGATCAGTTTATCCACGAAGAATAAACGGCTTTCGAACATTTTCTGGTGGATTAAAACATTTCCTTTTGCTTGTGTGGCCACAACCAAAACGATACTCAATAAATCAGGCGTAAAACCTGGCCATGGAGAATCGGCAATGGTTAAAATCGATCCATCAATAAAAGTATCAATTTCATAATGTTTTTGAGAAGGAACATAAATATCGTCGCCACGGCGCTCCAATTTAATACCCAGTTTTTTGAAAACTTCCGGAATTACGCCAAGCTCATCATAACAAACATTTTTAATGGTAATTTCCGACTCTGTCATTGCTGCCATACCGATGAAAGAACCAATTTCAATCATATCAGGCAACATCCTGTGCTCGGTTCCACCTAAAACGGTACCCCCTTCGATGGTTAATAAATTAGAACCAATGCCCGAAATTTTTGCGCCCATGCGGTTAAGCATTTTGCAAAGCTGCTGCAAATAAGGTTCGCAGGCTGCATTATAAATGGTGGTGGTGCCTTTAGCCAAAACAGCGGCCATTATTATATTTGCGGTTCCTGTTACCGATGCTTCATCTAACAGGATATAAGCGCCCTGTAAATTGGTGGCATCAACATTAAAGAAAGCTTTTTTGCTGTCGTACACGAATTTTGCACCTAATTTTTCGAAACCTATAAAGTGGGTATCCAGCCTTCTCCTGCCGATTTTATCACCTCCGGGTTTAGGGATGGCTGCTTTACCAAAACGTGCCAGCAATGGCCCCACAATCATAATCGAGCCACGTAAACCACCGCCTTTAGCTTTAAAAGTATCAGACTCAAAGAAATTTAAATCGATATTTTTAGCTTCAAAGGTATAAGTGTCTTTATTAATACGCTCAACGGCAACACCTAAATCGCCCAATAATTCGATCAGTTTATTTACATCTTTAATATCAGGGATATTGCTGATGGTTACTTTTTCTTTGGTAAGCAATACAGCAGATAAAATCTGTAAAGCCTCATTTTTGGCACCTTGTGGAGTGATTTCGCCTTTTAATTTAATTCCGCCTGTTATTTCAAATGCGTTCATATATTTTTCTTTTGCTAACCCTTTCATCATGCTGTCCCGAAACTTCGGGATCAGCATCTGTCTTAAAGATTCTGAATCAAGTTCAGAATGACGTATGGTTATTAATATTTAGGTTTGTTGTTATTACGCTGACGATTATTGTTGTTATTGTTATTCTGACGGTTTTTTCCGTTGTTGTTATTGTTGTTGCTTCTGCCGCGGTTATTGTTGTTATTATTATTTTGACGCGGATTTTGGGCCCTGAATTCAACTTTGGCTAGGTTAACACCTTCATCAAGCGACAATAATCCGCCAGAAAGATATTTTAAATCTTTGATAATGGTATCATCACTTACATTGTCCTTATTCCAGGTAACGTAGGCCATTTTCATAAAGTTTGCAATGCTCTGCACCATTGCCTTTTTAATTTCGGCATCTTCCTCACGCATTGCTTTTTCAATCAGGTTTTCAACCGTTTTACCATAATGTTTATAGGTAATGCGTTGTTGAGGGTAGGCAAGAGGCTCTGGTTTGATATATGCATTCTCGATCAATGGCTTTGGATAAGGGCTATCCACATCAATCTGGTAACCCGAAATAATGTGCAGGTGATCCCAGAGTTTGTGTTTAAAATCGGCAACATCACGTAAATGTGGTTGCAAAAATCCCATCAGGTCAATTACCGCCTGGGCATATTTATTACGTTCTTCTATGGTTGGCAATTCGCAGATATACTTCACCATGTTTTGTACGTTACGGCCATATTCAGATAAAATTAAATGGCTACGCGTAGTATTATAATCAAAATTCATGTACAGATAAATTAATGGATAAATTTTCTGGCGATACGAATTATGAAATAACCAGAAGAGTTTAGGTTATGAATTCACCGAAATGTCTATTGCCAGATTTTCGTGTTATATGTTCAAAGTTAATAAAATTATTTGATTTGTGATGTTTTTTAAAAGTTAATAATCAGTTGACTGAAGTCAACTGTAAAGAATTAACAAGTAAATTTAAGTAGTTTCCGTTGTTAATCTGTGAATCCGTGGCTGATAGGTTAATCGGTTAATTGGGAATTGGTGATTAAAAAATAATCTTTAATATTTAGCGATAACTCTAAATCTCATCACTATTTTTCGGGTAATCAAAAAACACCAGGTCGCCCGTGCCCTTACTTACCATCTGCCACGAATCAAAAGGGAAGGAAATTAAAACCATACCCGCAGTTGGGATATTGTAAATATCGGCTCCGCTTAGCTCATTAGCGAAATCGGTAAAGCCTGGGTTATGGCCAAACATTACCACTTGATCGGCAGCATCATTTAAACCATTAACTACTTTGAGCAGAGCGGTTGTATTGGCTTCGTAAATAGATTCTTCGAATTGAATCTGATCGATTTGGTAAGCTTCGGCGAAATATTTTGCAGTAGATTTTGCCCTTTTTGCAGGGCTACTCACAATCTGATCGATTTTAAAGCCGCGGTTAATCAATCTTTCGGCCATTTCCGGTGCATTCTCCTTACCGCGTTTATTTAACGGGCGGTCGAAATCTCTTAAATCCAGATTTCCCCAATCCGATTTTCCGTGGCGAACTAAAAGTAATTGTTTAGCCATTTAGTTTCTCTTTAATTTTATTTACAATGGTTTCAGGCTTAATTAAGTCTATACAACTTTCAACACCACAAAGGCAGGGTTTGTTTCCGTAAATGGAATTTGGTCGCGATGGATGATCGATCTGAATACAATCGCTTTCCGATTGTCCGTAGCCTAAAAAGCCGGCATAAGGATGCGTTGGCCCCCAAATAGAAACCACCGATACCCCAACCAGCGAAGCCATATGCATGCCTGAAGAATCCATGCTCAGCATTACATCCAGATTTGATATCATAGCCAGTTCTTCAGTCAGGTTAAAATTGCTGATTAAATTGTAGGTGTTTGCATGTTTTTGTGCCCAATCCTCGGCAATATCCTGCTCAGTTTTCCCACCTCCAAAAATGAAAAGTTCGTAGCCCAAATTGCTTAGCGAGGCAATTACCATTTCCATTTTTGTTAAATCGTAAACTTTATAAATATGCTGTGCAAAAGGAGAAATCCCTATTTTTTTAGTGGTTTTATCTGTGAATAAATCTTTCGCCTTTGCAGGAATAGCTTGCTGGGATTTATTTATTTGATGACTTAGTTTAAGATTAAAACCCAGCTCCCGGAAAACATCTGCATAACGTTCTACGGTCTGTTTTAAAGGCTTAAAAACTTTATTATTAGCACGCGTTAATGCTTTTTTCTCTGCTCTTCCTTTATCAATCCGCCTGATTTTTACACCTGTTAACCTAAAGAAAGTAGAAATGGCCCTGCTGCGCAAATTATCGTGTAAATCGGCAATCGCATCTGGCTGATAGCTAATGAGTTCCTGATAGATTTTATATAATCCATCTATCCCTTTATGTGTGGTTTTGGGATGGATAGGATGGAAGATAAGATTAGGGATCTGATCAAAAAATGGCTTAAAAGCAGGCCTGCTTACCATAATGAGCTCAACCGATGGGTTTTGCTCCGAAAACTCTTGTAAAACGGAAGCCACCATGGCTACATCGCCCATGGCCGAAAAACGTAAAACGATAATCTTTTGGGTTGCAGCCATATTTTTCAAGTGATTCGTCATGGAGGTACGAAGCAATCTTAAGGCTATGGGTTTTTGAAATAGCGAAAGTTGTAGGATTGCTTCGTACCTCGCAATGACGATTTAGCGAGTAAGTATTATGCTTTATTATACAATACCGGGTTTAAACTCGGATCGTTATACATTTTCATTTGTTTGTACACTTTCATGTATTTTTTGCCTGCTTCAATATCGGCCAATAATTCATCAATACTGGTTGAAAGATCCTCGCGTTGTGATAATAATACGTTCAGTTTGGTCTGGCATTGCTCGCGATGCTCAGGCGATGCGGTTTCGCGTTCCGCCTCTTCGCGCATATGGTAAATTTTCAGTGCAAGAATAGAAAGCCTGTCGATCGCCCATGCCGGACTTTCGGTATTGATTTTCGCCTCCGGTAAAGCAGAAATTCCCTGATAAAGGTTTAAGAAATAACCATCAATAAACTCTACCATATCAGTACGTACCTGGTTTTGAGCATCAATGCGCCTTTTCCAGCTCAAACCTTCAATAGGATCAATCTGTGGATTGCGCACCACATCTTCCATGTGCCATTGGGCAGTATCAATCCAGTTTTTGATGTAAAAAAGATGCTCTAAACTTTCAGCATCGTAAGGGTTTTCAACCGGATGGTCAATATCATCAAACTTATGGTATTCGGTAATAACCTGATTAAATATGCGGTTGGCAATTTCACTTATCATGGGGCAAAGTTATGTTTTTTTACCACAGATTTTCACAGATCAACACAGATTTAAACTTATCTGTGTTTATCCTTTTTTTCTGTGGTTAATTTGGCTTTTTGCTATTAAAATACGCCGTTATTTCTTCCAAAGGGAAAGCATTTAAACATTTACCGGCGCTCAATCCTCCTTTACGGGCCACTAAAATACCATAATGCATATCGTGGAAACCTTCTGTACGGTGTGCATCGGGGTTTACAGAAAGTAAAACGCCTTTTTCTAAAGCATAACGGTGCCAGCGCCAGTCGAGATCTAAACGTAAAGGATTGGCATTGATTTCGATTACTACTTTATTGGCAGCACAGGCATCTATAATTTTTTTATAATCAATCGGATATCCGGCCCTGCTTAACAATAAACGGCCGGTTGGGTGACCTAAAATAGTAGTATATGGATTTTCGATAGCTTTTAACAAGCGTGCAGTCGCTTTGGCTTCATCCATGCGGAGGTTGCTGTGTACAGACGCCACCACAAAATCGAATGTTTTAAGGATATCGTCAGCATAATCGAGCGAACCATCACTTAAAATGTCACTTTCAATACCTTTGAAAATTTTAAAAGGTGCCAGTTTTTTGTTCAGTTCGTCAATTTCCTGATGCTGACCAAAAACGCGTTGTTCATTTAATCCTTTGGCGTAAACGGCCGTTTTAGAGTGATCGCAAATGCCTAAATACTGAAGGTTTAAATTTTCTTTGCAATATACCGCCATCTGTTCTAAAGTATGCACCCCATCACTCCAGGTTGAGTGGTTATGCAAACTGCCCTTTAAATCTTCATATTGGATCAGGGTTGGAAGTTTATTTGCCTTTGCCAGTTCAATTTCATCAAAATCTTCGCGAAGTTCGGGTTCGATGAATGCTAAACCTGCCTTGCTGTATATTTCTTCTTCACTTGTAAAAAGCCCTTCACCAGCTAAAGTCAGCACTTTTTCTACATGTTCGGTATTTCCGGTTAGCTTAAACCACTGCAAATAGAAAGCCGATTTTTCAACTACATAGATTTTTATCCTAAAACCTGCTTCAGTAGTACAGATGAAAGAATTTTCGGCTTCAATAAGCGAAAGTGGTTCGAAAGCCGGTAAGTTTTGTTTTAAGGTTTCGATATTCTCTGTGCCGATTACAATCTCCAATTCATCAATAATTTCACATGCACGGCGGTACTGACCAGCGAAGCCTAAAATCGCACTGCTATCAATATTTGCAGTCCATTCAGATAGCTGCGTAAGCAAAGTTTTAGCAAAACCTTCTACCTGTGCGTATAAAAATCTGCCATTTGCAGCCAGTTTAAACTCAATAGCATTTTTAATTTCTTCCTGCGTTTTTAAACCGAAACCTTTTGCCTCGATTAAGCGGTTTTCGTTACAGGCGTAATACAATTCACCAATACTTTCTATACCGAGGGTACGCCATATAATGAAAATCTTTTTTGGGCCGATGCCTTTTATAGCCAGCATTTCTACCACACCTTCTGGTGTTCTATCAAGGATTTCTTTAAGTTCCTGTAACTCTCCGGTTTGAAGAAGCTCTACTATTTTGGAAGCCAGACCTTTACCAATGCCGTCAATTTTATCCAGTTCATCTAAAGGCTTATCTTTTAATGCAAAAGGCAGCTTATCAACTTTAAAATAGGCGTTTGCAACAGACTTAATCTTGAAAGGATTTTCCTCATGCAGTTCCATGAGCTGCGATAACAGGCGTAAGGTGCGGGCGATGGTCTTATTTTCCATAAGGGGTAAAATTAGGAAATAATGCCCCAAATTTTTCTCCGGCTTATCAATTTATAAACACAATTTTATTAAAGTGTTGTTTTACACTCATGAAAAATATAAAATTTGCCCTCTTGGGATTAAGCATAAGTTTGGTTGCATGTCAATCTGCCAATAAAAAAAGCCAGGATAAAACAGATTCGGCAAGCAATTTAACACCAGCCACAACGCAGGTTGTTGATGAGCGATTTCTGATTATTGCAGGTAAATCGATTGGAGAAATTGCCTTGGGAGAGGATATGGAGCAGGTTGGTAAAAAACTGGGCAGACCAGATGCCGGTGATGCCGCAATGGGAAAAGCCTGGGGAATCTGGTACAGCAATGATTCTACCGCTAAGCATCCTAACGAAATTGCTGTTTATTCTTCTTACCGGGATACGAGCATGCGGATAAAAGACGTAAAGCAGGTACGGATTACTTCAAGCAAGTTTAAAACAAAAGATGGTTTGGCAACAGGTAGTACGCTGGAGGCAACAAAATCGAAATTTCCGGGTATCGAAAAACTTTCTGCGTATTTAAATGAAGAAAAAGACACCGTAACGGTTTACGATGCGAAAAAAGATGGAATTGGTTTTGAATTTTTAAAAGGGAAAAGTATTTCTTTAACGGTACATCCGGTAAATATTCCGGTTAACGCAACTTATTTAACGCTGCACCCGGAATGGAAACTGGTGCAATAGGATGGATAATGTAAGAGGTAAAGATGGATGATGGGGTGTAAGAGGTAAGATGGAAAATGGAAGATGAGTTTTTAACTTATGGTTTGATGGTTCATAGTTGATAGCTCGGACTATTAGTACCACAACTATTTAACAATGAACCATCAACCTTTTATATAAATCCAAGTATTCCATCATCCATTTTCCATCTTACATTATTTAATTACTGCTTCAAACGGCATTCTGGCCTGGATCCCCGAGCTAGCAATTACCTTTTTCATCTGTTGATATAAGAAGTAATTATCGCCAAGTTCCTGTTTGGTGTAATAGGTTTTTATTTTGTCTGTACCTTCATCCATTAACGATTTCCATGGATCAATTACATCCGGGTATTCTACTATCTTATATTTTTTCAGTTTTGCTTTTTTTGCTGCAGCTTTAATGGCATCGTTAAAACTTCCGATCCTATCGGCTAAACCAATCTGAACGGCATCTGTACCGATCCAAACGTGTCCACCTCCAATGCTATCAATATAAGCTTTGCTTTTATTTCTGCCATCGGCCACACGACTCACAAAACCGCTATAAATCCGGTTTAGTTCGTTCTGGATGATAAATCTTTCACCTTCCGTCATAGGGCGATTAGTAGCCATGATATCGGCATATTTACCGGTTTTAACACCATCGAAGGTGATGCCCAGTTTATTGGTCATTAAATTCTGGAAGTTCGGAATAATGCCAAATACGCCAATTGAGCCTGTAATGGTATTGGGTTGAACGAAAATACTATCAGCCGCACAACCAATGTAATAACCGCCCGATGCGGCCACATCACCAAAAGATGCTATAACCGGTTTTTCTTTTTTAGTCAACACAATTTCTCTCCAGATTACATCCGAGGCCAATGCGCTGCCACCCGGTGAATTTACACGTAGTACAACTGCTTTAATGTCATCATCCAAGCGGGCTTTTCTGATGGCTCTGGAAATACGTTCCGAACCAATCTGGTTATCGGAACCTTCGCCACCACTAATCTCTCCATTTGCATAAATTACGGCCACTTTATCTTTTCCTTCACCCGTGTCGGTGTTGTTTTTAGCGTAATCGTTAATAGAAACCGAACGGATATTTTCACCTCTGGTTCTTCCTGATAATCCTTTCAACTCTTCTAAAATCTGATCTTTATATTTTAAAGCATCAATCATTTTAAAGTTTACGGCATCCTGTGGCTGTTGTACCTTATAGTTATCAGCAATTGCGTATAAACTGTCTTTCTGGATATTTCTGCTCAGTGCAATGTCTGACAGGAATGTATTATACAAACCACCAACATAAGCGGTAACCTGTTTACGGTTATAATCGCTCATTTTATCTAAAATAAATGGTTCTACAGCGCTTTTATAGTTTCCTACACGGATAACCTGCATTTCTACGCCAACTTTTTCTAAAGTTCCTTTAAAAAAGGTTAATTCGGAGCTGAAACCTTTAAATTCTAAAGCACCTTCCGGATTTAGATAAACTTTATCAGCTACCGAAGCCAGATAATATGCACCTTGGGTGTAAACTTCGCTGTAGGCAATAATTTTTTTGTGCGATTTTTTAAAATCGATCAAAGCATTTCTAACTTCACGCAAAGTAGCATAACCCGCATTAGGACTGCTTACATTTAAGTAGATACATTTAATGTTATCGTCTGTTTTCGCCTTTTGTACTGCTTTAATGAAATCATTTAAACCAATGCCGTCTTTTTCTTCGCTGCCAACAATCGGCAGGCTTCCGAACGGATTTTTTGGAGTACGCTCGGTAATGGCCTGGTCTAAATTCAGGAACAGAACCGAATTGTTAGTTACTACAACTGTTTTATCACTATCAATGGATGATATTGCACCTACAATAATTACAAAGCAGATAATAAATATAATTACCATCGATAAGAAAAAGCCCAACATAGAGGCAAATAAATACTTAAAGAATTCTCTCATTTAAATGTTTTAATTTTGTGCTGTAAAGATATAAAAATACATGATGCTTAATAAGGCTTTAGAGTGCAGCACTGCTTATTTGTTACTGGGTGGAAATTTGGGCGATAGGGAAGGGAATTTAAAGAGGGCCATTGCGTTATTGGAAGAAAAAACTGGCAAAGTAATATCAGTTTCATCACTGTACGAAACGGCAGCCTGGGGTAAAACCGATCAGCCCGCTTTTTTAAACCAGGCCATAGCTTTAAAAACCGGTTTAAGTGCTTTGCAAGTTTTGGATCATGCATTAAATATTGAGCAGGAGCTGGGCAGGGTAAGGAAAGATAAATGGGGCGAACGGTTGATTGATATCGATCTGATTCTTTTTGGTGATGAAATTATTAATATTTCAAATAAGCTTCAGGTACCGCACCCGCACATGCAATACAGAAAATTTGTAATGGAACCTTTGGCTGAAATAGCGCCTGATGTTTTACATCCGGTATTGGGCGAAACCATTTTAGCAATCAGCAGAAATATTGAAGACCCGCTTGAGGTTAAGAAATTAATAACATGAAGAAGAGCCGGCAACTTGATTTTTCCTATCTGATCGAAATGGTTGGAGATGACCCCGTATTTTTAGCTGATTTTTTTAAAACCTTTATTGAGCATACGCCAGTTTATTTAGCAGAGATGGACTGTGCTCTGGCCAATAAGAACTGGAGCAAAGTAGCCAATTATGCACATAAAATAAAGCCCACATTCACTTATGTTGGGCGGAATGATGCGAAACAGCTGGTAGAGGCAATTGAGTATCATGCGAGAAATAAAATCGCACTTGAAAAAATCCCTTCAGATGTGGATGAGCTAAAATTAATGTGTGCTGATATCTGTAAACAGCTTGAACAAGAACAAATAAAACTTACTTCTAAACGGTAAGAAAGCTTATGTTCTAATCTACGGGTTCATTTCTTCAAAATGAATTTAAATTTTTTTATTGGCGGTTGCACCCCTAAAATGTAGTACTGATAAAGCAATATATAACACAAGTACAAAAGGTATTGCTGCAAATTTTAGAAAAGCGATTAATACAAAAGATAAAATAAGGAAGATAAATTTAATTTTATTTTTTGTCCAGCTTAAATCACTGAATTTTAAAGAAAATATTTTGATTTCGCTCACCAGCAAGAAACTTGTGATAGCCGTAATGGCGATTAATAAGATGCTGGATCCTGTTACCTGAGGATAATCAACCGAAATAAAGGGTAATGAGCAGATAAAGAGGGTGTTCATTGGTGTATTTAAGCCAATAAAATCTTCCGTTTGCCTTTCATCATTATTAAATTTAGCCAACCTGAGCGCCGAAAAAATAGTAATGATAAAGCCTAAATAAGGCAGGTATTCGGATGAATAATCGCTCGCCTTTAACAGATGAAACATGATTACTCCTGGTAAAAAACCAAAGCTCACCATATCAGCTAAAGAATCAAGATCTTTACCAATAGCCGATTTTACATTTAACAAACGGGCAACCATACCATCAAAAAAATCGAAAATTCCGGAGAAGATTACAAAATAAGCTGCGGTTTCTAAATGGCCTTTAAATGCAAAAACGATTCCGATACAACCAGAAAAAAGGTTTGCACAGGTAATCGCATTAGGGAGATGCCTTTTCATAAGGTTTAAGGTATATGGTTTGAGGTGTAAGGTTTTGGTTGCAAATGTAAGTGTAAAAACCTTTAAAATTGTAAGGCTTAAAGCACCAAATCAAGAAACCTTAAGCCTTACGCCTTTTACCTTTCAGCCTTAATCTAGCTGTTCATCGAAATTAAGAACTCTTCGTTACTTTTTGTTCCTTTTATTTGTGATTGAACAAATTCCATAGCCTCCTGACTGTTCATATCAGCAAGGTGGTTACGTAAAATCCATACACGTTGTAAAATATCTCTGTCAAGCAATAAATCATCGCGACGGGTACTTGAAGCCGTAATATCAATAGCAGGGAAAATACGCTTGTTAGATAATTTACGGTCTAACTGAAGCTCCATATTACCTGTTCCTTTAAATTCTTCGAAGATTACCTCATCCATTTTAGAACCTGTATCTGTTAATGCGGTAGCCAAAATGGTTAATGAACCACCATTTTCGATGTTACGTGCCGCACCAAAGAAACGTTTTGGCTTGTGTAATGCGTTTGCATCAACACCACCTGATAATATTTTACCTGATGCCGGTGCAGTTGTATTGTAAGCTCTCGCCAAACGTGTAATCGAATCCAAAAGAATCACTACATCGTGCCCGCTTTCAACCAAACGTTTAGATTTCTCTAAAACAATGTTGGCAATTTTAACGTGGCGCTCAGCTGGTTCATCAAAAGTAGAAGCAATTACCTCAGCCCTTACACTACGTGCCATATCGGTAACCTCTTCAGGGCGTTCATCAATCAATAAAATGATCAGGTACACTTCCGGGTGGTTTTTGGCAATTGCGTTGGCAACCTCTTTTAATAAATTGGTTTTACCTGTTTTCGGTTGTGCTACAATTAAACCACGCTGCCCTTTACCAATTGGAGTAAATAAATCCATAATACGGGTAGAGTAATTGCTGTTATCCGTAAATAAATTTAATTTTTCGGTTGGGAAAAGCGGCGTTAAATAATCGAAGGGAACACGGTCGCGAACCTCAGCCGGAATTCTGCCGTTAATGGTTTCTACCCGAACAAGCGGGAAATATTTTTCGCCTTCTTTTGGTGGGCGGATGCTACCTTTAACAGTATCACCTGTTTTTAAACCAAAAAGTTTTATTTGCGACTGAGATACATAAATATCATCAGGAGAAGTTAAATAGTTGTAATCTGCAGAGCGTAAGAAACCGTAACCATCAGGCATAATTTCTAAAACACCCTCATTTGTAATTACGTTATCGAAATCTAGGTTAGAATAACTGTTTTCGTTTTTGTGGTGGTTGCCACCGCCCGGTTGTTTTTGCTGGCGGTTTTCATCACGTTGTGGTTTTTCCTGTTTTTCTTTTGGCTCTTGTTTTTGTTTCTGAACTGCAGGAAGCACTTCTGCACTTTCTTCAATTAAAGCAGAAATTGGTTTTACACTTTCCTCAGATTCAGAGATTCTGTCTGGTTGCCTTTCAGGTTGCTGGTGGTGCTGCGGTTCGTCGAATAATGTTACCGAATCTCTTCTTCTTTCAACTGGGGCTGCTGTTTCGTCTTTCGTTAACCTGGCTCTTTTTTTAACTAGTTTTTCAGCCGCAACAGCTTTTTCGGCTGCAACCGGCTTATCGGCAACCACTGTAGAAGCAGCGGCAGCGGCTGCTGCAGCAACTTTAGTAGTTTTAGCAGCTTTGGTTTTTGGTGCAGGGGCAGCTGCAACTGGTTCTATTTCGCTGTAAGGATCTGCACCAGCCTTAGCGGCATTTATAATTTCCTGTTGGTGTAAAAGTACTTCAACAAGGTCGATTTTTCTTAGGGAGTCGGCACCTTCAATGCCATAGCTTTTTGCCAGCTCACGTAATTCAGTTGTGAGCTTATCATTTAATTCTGTTTTACTAAACATTCTAGATATATATGTTTCAAGAAATTTTTCATTTGTTTATAACGGATGTTTTCTGTTATAAATCTACACAGGCTTAATAATATTTATGTTAGCGTAAGCCCGGCAGTTTCATTGTGTATAAATTCTTAAGGTTATAAAACATGAATTGAGTTCATTATGGAAAATGCCCAAATTGTTTCATAATTGTTTACAAGCTGAATAACAAGCAAATTTTGCTTTTAAAAAAGGATAACAAAAAACAAGTCTTGATAAATTTTTCTGGGATATTCAGATAAACGGTTGAGAAATTATGTTGCAATTGTATGTATTTGAAACGTAATCTGCAAGCAAAAGTTTAAAATGTTTATAAAAATAATTTAAATGGGTATTATTTTCTCGTTCAAAAAACTTAAAAATCTTCATATTTGCAGCAAATAAGCCCATATATGACAAAGCAACAACTTTTTGAGCAGATACAAAAAAAACGTTCATTTTTATGTGTAGGATTGGATTCTTCGTTAGATAAAATCCCAAAACACCTGTTAAAGTATGAAAATCCGATCCTGGAATTCAATAAACAGATTATAGATGCCACTAAAGATCTTTGTGTAGCTTTTAAGCCAAATACCGCTTTTTATGAATGTTATGGTAAAAAAGGATGGGAAACTTTAATCGAAACCTGGAAATATATCCCGGAGGATATTTTTTCTATTGCTGACGCCAAACGTGGTGATATTGGCAATACTTCAGCCATGTATGCCGAAACATTTTTTAATGCAGCATCATCAGAAATGAGTTTCGATTCGGTTACCGTAGCGCCTTATATGGGAAGCGATTCGGTTACGCCCTTTTTAACTTTTAAAGATAAATGGGTTATTCTTCTGGCTTTAACCTCCAACAGCGGCCATGCTGATTTTCAATTACAGCAGGTTGGGGAGGATAAACTTTTCGAAAAAGTGATTAAAACATCTCAAACCTGGGCAACCGACGAACAGATGATGTATGTAGTAGGCGCAACCCGTGGATCAGCTTTTGGCGATGTACGTAAACTGGCACCAGATCATTTTCTATTAGTTCCTGGTGTTGGTGCACAGGGTGGCGATTTAAATGAAGTTTGTAAATACGGTTTAAATTCGCAATGCGGATTATTGATCAACTCATCCAGGGGTATTATTTATGCCAGCCAGGGTGAAGATTTTGCAGAAAAAGCCAGGGAAGAAGCACTGAAGTTACAGAAAGAAATGGAGCAGATATTACTTAATGCCGGGTTGGTGTAGTTATTCTATTATAATCTCTCTCCCAAATATTCGGGATGTTCTGGCAGAGATGATGTTCCTTTTTACTAAAGTTTAAGTATATTATTGCAGTAAAAGTGATATATTTTTTTACATATCAATAGTTTTTAATATACAAGCTTCAGGAATTCCTTATCTTGAAGCATGAATTTTCCTGAAGATTTTCTTCATTATGTATGGCAGTTCAGGTCGTTTAATTATGGCGACCTGCATACCGCTGCCGGGGAAAATCTGAAAATTATCAATCCGGGTTTACTCAATAAAAATGCCGGACCTGATTTTTTTCATGCGAAAATCGAAATAGGCGATACCATTTGGGCTGGCAATGTAGAAATCCACCTTAAATCATCAGACTGGTTAAAACATAACCATCAAAAAGATCCTGCATACGAAAATGTGATTTTGCATGTGGTTTACGAACATGATGCGGAAATTAAAAGAATGGATAACACGGTTTTGCCCGTGCTCGAGTTAAAACAACGCATTTCTGCCGATCTGATAAAAAAATATGAAAAGCTGTTTCTTACCCTTACCGATTTTCCCTGCATTGCCCAGATCGGCACCATTGAGCCATTGATTATAGATTCTTTTTTATCAAGAACTTTGATTGAACGTTTTGAGCAAAAAACAGCAGCTGTTACCGAAACCTTAAACGAATTGAATGGGAATTGGGACGAAACTTTTTATCGTTTCCTGGCCCGTAATTTTGGTTTTAAAATAAATGCTTTGCCTTTTGAACTGCTTGCAAAAGCAGTTCCGCAAAATATTTACGCCAGGCATAAAAATAATCCCCATCAAATTGAAGCGCTGGTTTTTGGCGCATCTGGCTTTTTAAATGATCAGTTTGAAGAAGAATATCCTCAAAAGCTAAAGGCCGAATTTGATTTTTTAAGAAAGAAATATAAGATTAAACCTGTAGAAATTTCAGTCTGGAAGTTTATGCGGATGCGCCCGCAAAATTTTCCAACCATCCGTTTGGCTCAGTTTGCAGCATTAATTGTAAAAGCCAATCATCTTTTTTCGAAGGTAATGGAAATAAGAGATATAGCGCTGTTACGGGCCTTATTCGAAAACCTGCCCGTTAACGATTATTGGAAAACACATTATCATTTTAAAAAAGAAACTACAGGTATAAACCTGCAGATCGGTAAAGCTTCTGTAGATAATATCCTCTTAAATACTGTTGTTTTGTTTTTATTTGCTTATGGCAAACACACGGCAACACAGTTTTACATCAACAGGGCTGTAAAATTGTTAGAAAGCCTTCCTGCCGAAGAAAATGCAATTATTGATAAATTTAAAGGGGCAGGAGTGCAAATCCATCATGCATTTGCTTCGCAAGGGATTTTACAGTTGAAAAAGCAATACTGTGATGAGAAAAAATGCCTATCTTGTGGTATTGGAATTAAAATTCTAAAACAAGCCTGATCAGATTAATTTTTCCAGTAGAAAACTTTCTAACCAATAATCCGTTTTAACAACTATGGAATTCCCACACGAACTAAAAGAACTTTATCCTGATCAGATTATCGAAGTTAGAGGTAATGCAGATGCCTTAACTGTTATATTGAAAAAAGAGGCTGATCTTCATAAATTTAAAGCTGAATTAATTAAGAAATTTTCAGGCTTGGAGGAGCAGCAGATTCTTTTTATTAAACACGAGGATAAACAGGATTTTGAAAAGCTTGTTCTTGAATAATATGCAGATTTAACCGATTAATTTTGCTAAATTAGGGTTTGAAAACAAAATCATAACCTGGTTTGCAATAATTTATATTGAGTTACCGTTAAAATGATTTTTAAAATAAGCTTGAAATGTTCCAGAGAATTATAACTTATTTTGAGCAGCAGAGTTTTGGTGTCTCTACTTATTTAGCCAGCAAGTTGAATATGAGTACGGCAAAAGTCCGCTTGTTTTTTATTTATTCGTCGTTTTTAGCGGTAGGCTTTCCAATCTTATTCTATTTTCTGGCTGCAGTGGTACTGGATATCAGAACTTATATGAAAAGAATGCGGCTGAGGATATGGGAATAAGTGTGTAAGATGGTTAATGTAAGATGGATAATGTAAAATGGGAAATGGTTGCTAAGGTCTGTTGGACTCAAGACTCATGACTTTAGACTCAGGACTGACTAATCATCGTCTCTTAAAATTTCTGCAATTTCGTTAAATCCTTTTTCTGCGGCTAAATCAGCCGGTAATTTTCCGCCTTCCATGCGTAAAGATACTTCGGCACCATGCTCTAAAAGTAAAATAATCATTTCTATGTTTCCAAGCTGCGCTGCAGTATGTAATGGTGCTAAACCTGCCTTCTGGCAAACATTGGGGTATGCACCGGCATCCAACAGCATTTTGGTAATGTTAAAATTATTGGCCGCAACAGCCGAGTGGATGGGGAATACATTAAATCCGTTTTTTGAAGCCAGGTTAACATCAGCACCTTTTAAAACCAAAAAACGGGCTAAATCTTCATGTCCGAAATAGCAGGCTAAACCTAAAGGTGTAAAACCATCTTCAGAAAATTCGTTTATACTGCCGGGATTTTGAAAAATCAATAGGGTAGCAGCATCAAATTTACCAACTGCACAGGCTTCGAATAAGGTTAAATCATCAACAAATTCGGCAATTAAATCGGCAATTTCCTGCTTTTTATAATAACAGGCCAATAATAATGGCGAAATATGATGGGATGTATCAACATTTGCCAATTTTGGGTTCTCTACCAAAATTTTTTTTACGGCTTGTAAATTTCCTGCCTCAATTTGTTCTTCGAGCTGCGCTATACCCATAATATTATTTAAAAATCGACTTAAATTACCAAAAATTAAGGAATTGTAAACTTTATTGTCTAAATATATATAGTGTACAGCAAATTATCAAGATTAGTCCACGCAGGTTTTTAAAATAGCCATCTGCAAAAAAAATCAATAACTAATTGATGTGGGCGTTATCCAATCCCGATAAAAAATCGGGATTGGGTCCGGGCTTTTCAGGGCTTCGCTTCGCTCCGGTACCGATGAAGGATCGGTACTGAACCCTTACAATCCCTAACGCAAAACCTGCGAGGTCTTGATCATGAGTCTAAAATCCTAAGAAAGACAGACCCTGGTAAATAAACCTGATAAAACGAAAAGCCCGGAACGAGGTACGAGTGAGGACTTGAAGTGCTAGCAGGACTATCGCGGCCAAAATGAACTGAACCTTGCTTTTCAAAATAATTTTAGGGCATTTATTTTTTTTTCAGACCTCGCAGATTTGCGAAACATGCGAGGTCTATTAATAAAAAATCCCGTTTAACCTCTCCAGGTAAAACGGGATAAAACCTAAAACAAAATCCGTTTCATTTTACAAAAACGTAACAACTTGTGCGTTGTTAAAATAATAGACGATAATTTCTGTTTAAGGTTTAATGCCCGGTGGATATTTTTATTTAATTTAAGGCAGATTATTTAAAATTATTTACAGAGGCGATTTGTGATTATTTTTTTTATTAATGCTGCGCAGTTTTATCTAAGTTTGTTCAATATTAAATTATTTAGGAAAGAAAATGTCGGTACGGGGTAACCAGTTTAAAACCAATACATTCAGAGATAAGGGTGCAGAAAATGCACCAGGCAGATCTTCATCGGGTCGGCAGCCAAAAGAAAAAAGAGAATTTTTACCAAGGTTCGATCTGGCAGATGGACGTGCAATTAAAATTGCAGGTCTGTTTTTTGTGATCTTATCCTTATACTTTCTAATTGCCTTTACTTCGTACCTTTTTACCTGGCAGGATGACCAGAGTTATGTAATTGACGCAAATGGCGGCTGGGGGAATCTGTTTAAAACATCCGAAGAATTAAAAAATGCAGGCGTTACTACACCGGTTGTTCAAAACTGGCTGGGCAAGTTTGGCGCTTTATTGTCACATCAGTTTATTTACGAATGGTTCGGTATTGCCTCATTCTTATTTGTTTTAGCCTTTTTTATTATCGGTTACCGTTTATTATTTAAAGTTAAAATCCTTTCTATTTCTAAAACACTGGGTTATAGCTTTTTCTTTTTACTCTTTATATCTTTAACATTAGGTTTTGTGCATGGTTTCTGGTCAGAATCGCCACATTATCTGGAAGGCGAATTTGGTTACTGGAGCAACAAATTATTAGGTGCCCAGATTGGCGCGGCTGGTGTTGCGGGTTTGATCGCATTTGCCGGATTAACCATTTTGATTATTGCATATAACATCGATTTTAAATTTCCCGAGCGTAAAGCAAAAGAAGTTTATCTGGATAATGAAACTCCTGATTATGTGAATGATATCAGAGAGCAATCAACCAAAAATAAAATTGTTGAAGAAACTCCTGAACCGATTGAATTTCCGGTACGAGATAAACCTCCGGTAAGCAACGAGCGCAAACAACAAAATGTGGTATTACAACCAAGCCGTTACGAAGAAAAGGAAGAGGAAGAAGTTGCTCCACCAGTTGTATTATCTCCTTTAGCTACTAATTTACCTCTGGCAACTGCTGCGGCTGCTACAATGCCTTTAACGGTAGAACCACCAGTTGAAGCCGAAAAAGAACCTGCATTTACCATCGAAAAAACTGAAGAAGAAAAAAAATCAGAAGATTTGGTTGAGCAGTTTGGTAATTACGACGAAAAACTGGATTTAGCAGGTTATAAGTACCCAACCATTGATTTATTGGAAAATTACGGTACCAATAAAATTTCGGTTAATGCCGAAGAACTGGAGGCCAACAAAAATAAAATTGTTGAAACGCTTAACCACTATAACATCGAAATTGATAAGATTAAGGCAACAATTGGCCCTACGGTTACCCTTTATGAAATTATTCCGGCTCCTGGTGTAAGGATTTCGAAAATTAAAAATTTGGAGGACGATATCGCGCTTTCATTGGCGGCATTAGGGATCCGTATTATTGCGCCAATGCCTGGTAAAGGTACAATTGGTATTGAGGTACCTAACCAACACCCTGAAATGGTGCCGATGCGCAGCATTTTAAATACCGAAAAATGGAGCCAAACGACGATGGATCTGCCTATTGCATTAGGTAAAACCATTAGTAATGAGGTTTTTATTGCGGATTTGGCCAAAATGCCCCATTTATTAGTGGCAGGTGCTACGGGTCAGGGTAAATCGGTGGGTATTAATGCCATTTTGGTATCACTATTATTTAAAAAACACCCTGCACAGCTGAAATTTGTGTTGGTAGATCCAAAAAAGGTAGAATTAACCTTATTTAACCGGATCGAGAGACACTTTTTGGCTAAACTCCCGGGAGAAGCTGATGCCATTATTACCGACACTAAAAAAGTAGTAAATACCTTAAATTCGCTTTGTATTGAAATGGATCAGCGTTATGATCTGTTAAAAGATGCACAGGTGAGGAACCTTAAAGAATACAACGATAAATTTATTAAACGTAAGCTGAACCCGAATAACGGACACCGCTTTTTGCCTTTTATTGTTTTGGTGGTGGATGAGTTTGCCGATTTAATGATGACTGCGGGTAAAGAGGTTGAAGCGCCTATTGCACGTTTGGCACAGCTGGCAAGGGCTATCGGGATCCACCTCGTACTGGCCACGCAGCGTCCGTCCGTAAACATTATTACGGGTACTATTAAAGCGAATTTCCCGGCCAGGCTGGCATTCAGGGTTTTATCGAAAATCGATTCGAGGACTATTTTAGATAGTGGTGGTGCCGATCAGTTAATTGGTCGCGGGGATATGCTTTTATCTACCGGTAGCGACTTAATCAGGCTACAGTGTGCTTTCGTTGATACACCCGAGGTAGACCGGATTTCTGAATACATCGGTAACCAGCGCGGTTATGCAGATGCTTACCAGCTGCCCGAATATATAGATGAAGCAGGAGAGGGAAGCAAGGCTGATTTTGATCCTAACGAGCGTGATAAGTTCTTTGAAGATGCTGCCAGGCTGATTGTGATGCACCAGCAGGGTTCTACCTCATTAATACAGCGTAAACTGAAGCTGGGTTATAACCGTGCAGGGCGGATTATTGATCAATTGGAGGCCGCCGGTATTGTTGGTCCGTTTGAAGGGAGTAAAGCAAGAGAAGTTTTATATCCTGACGAGTATTCTTTGGAACAATTCTTGAACAGTATGGATGACAAAGGTTAGATTAAACTATTTAATGAAAATCTACTCTAACGTTTCAAAGAAAAACTTAAAAAAGAAAAGATGAAGAAATTAATTTCAGCATTAATGGTTGTAGTTGCTTTTACAACTTCAACTTATGCTCAAACTGATGCGAAGGCTAAAGCAATTTTAGCTGATGTGAGTAAAAAATACAAATCGTACAATATTGTAAAAACAGACTTTACCTTTACTTTGGATAATCCAAAAGCTAAAGTAAAAGAAACCCAGCAAGGTACTTTATATGTTAAGGCTAACTCTAATAAATATAAAGTAGCCATGACGAATCAGGAATTGTTTAGTGATGGTAAAAGCCAGTGGACTTACCTAAAAAAAGATAAAGAGGTGCAGGTAAGTAATGTAGATAACAGTGGTGACGCCATTAATCCTGCTAAAATTTTTACCGTTTACGAAAAAGGATTTAAATACGTTTACACCGGCGATGAGAAAGTAGGTGGTAAAACCTATGAAATGATTGATTTAACACCTGTTGATGCTAAAAAATCGATCTTTAAAGTTCGTTTAAGCATTGATAAAGCGGCTAAGCAGATTGCAAACGTGGTATTGTTTGATAAAAACGGAAATAAATATACCTATAACGTGAAAACTTTTTCTCCTAATGTAAATGTACCGGAAACTACTTTTGCTTTTGACGCTAAAAAATATCCTGGTGTTGAAGTAGTAGATTTAAGATAATAGTGAGTTTCGCAAATGCGAAATGAAACCTGAAAGGTTCGGTTGGAAACAGCTGAACCTTTTTTGTTTAACAGACTTAATAACGTTCATTAGTCATTGGTCATTAGTTTATTGGTGATTGCAAATTGCCAACTGAAAACTGATTAATTGTTATTGCTTTTCAATTTGACCATGCTGAGGATTTATAAACTAAAATGGTCTCAGAATTAGGTGGTGGAAAAACCACAATAGTAAAAAATAACCACCTGATATTAATAAGTTAAATGGTAAATCAATTAAATTTATCAGCTATTTATTTACGGTTTAAAATCTTTTTATCAAACAATAAACTTTGAAGAAATTTAAATTCATCTTCGTTTATTTCATTTCTATCAATAACTAATGTGTTTTTATTCGTTATATCTTTCGCAATAATAATCAACGTGCCATTTAATCGGTAAAATTTAAAATACGGCCATAGAAATTTTAGTTCATGCGTTTCTGCGCGGTAGGTAATTGCTACATCACTTATAGTAATATGAACATTTTCAGATTTTAATTTGCTGGCTTGCTTATATTGTTTGTATAAGCCTTGCATCCGCAATACAGCTATCATAACAATGCCCATGGCAAATGCACTAAATGGATTCCAGAAAGGTAACGTTTTATTCATTACATCTAATTTCATGAACATGAGAAGCAAAGCAATAATAAAAAGCCCAAATGCAATTGCAAATTGTTTGTAATAGAATTGTTTTTGGATGGTTTTGATTAGGGCCTTTTGTTGCTGAGCGTTTCTGTTGATGACGATTTCCATGGGCTAAAATTATAAAAACTTACCTAATTAAATCTGTATTGTTTACATTTGTTCCAATGTCTTTGCCACTAACAAACCATACTTTAGAGAAATTAGAGGCCTTGCTTTTTGCAATGGGCTATAAGGTACGCTACGAAAAAGGGAACTTTAAAACAGGCTCTTGTTTATTGGAACATAATAAGGTGATTGTGGTAAATAAATTTTCTAACCTGGAAGGAAAAATTGCGGCATTGGTTACCCTGGTAAAACAGACCAACGCTGATGAAAATCAGTTGGATGAAAAACAGCGCCAGTTTTATCAATCTTTACAACAAACCGAATTATTTTAATGGAGATACACGACAGAAATTATAGGCATAGAAAGGAAAGTTTAAGCAGATGAAAGTTACTTTTTTAGGTACGGGTACATCGCAGGGCGTTCCGGTAATTGCTTGTGGTTGTGAAGTTTGTACATCTCCTGATAAAAAAGATAAGCGTTTAAGAACTTCTATCTTAATTGAAACCGCCGATAAAACCATTGTAGTAGATAGCGGACCGGATTTTCGTTATCAATTGCTGCGCGAAAACGTAAAAGACCTGGATGCTGTTTTATTTACACATGAGCATAAAGATCACATTGCTGGTTTAGATGACATCAGGCCGTTTAATTATCTTTTGCATAAGGTAATTGATGTGTATGCTACAGAAAGGGTTCAAACGGCATTAAAAAGAGAGTTTTATTACATTTTTGCAGAAACCAAATATCATGGTTTGCCACAAATTAACCTGCATACGGTAACCAATGGTGAAGATTTTAAAATCGGAAAAAGCACCATTATTCCTTTCGAAGTAATGCACCACCTGTTACCCATTACGGGATACAGGATCGGTGATTTTACTTATATCACTGATGCTAAAACCATCCCGGAAGAAAGTTTTGATAAAATAAAAGGATCAAAAATACTGGTGATTAATGCTTTGCAGAAAGAACCTCATATTTCGCATTTTACTTTGAGCGAAGCCATTGCTTTTTCGGAAAAAGTTGGTGCAGAAACCACTTATCTCACGCACATCAGCCATAATTTAGGTAAACATGAGGATATAGAAAAAGACTTGCCTGCGAATATTAGATTGGCATACGATAGTTTGAAAATAGAAATTTAAACGCTTTTTAAAATCCAAAATTAAATTATATTTGCAGCACAAACCCAGGTGGCGAAATTGGTAGACGCACCAGCTTGAGGGGCTGGCGCCTGTATGGGTGTGGGAGTTCGAATCTCCTCTTGGGTACTAAGCGGATTATCATCCTGTTTTCGTAAGGGTTGCTCGTTAAAAAGCAACCATTTTTTTTTGATTTTCAGTAGATTATTGTGAAAGGTTTTGAAGATTTTGTTCTAAACGAAAACTGATACTGTACTGGATTATCTTTGAACAAACATCTACATAAAATATTCTTTTGGGCAACATTTCAATTTTTGTAAAGAAGATAACCTATTTCTTACCTAAAAGCTTTAAAAACATTGCTAAGGCTATCGGTACAGATAATATCACCACCACGGGCAAATACGTTTTGATAAGCTTTACGCGTGTTATTGGGGTAAACATCAACGCCACCTTGTGCACCAAATGAAACCATAATGCCCATGCTGTGTATTTTATCGTAAAATGATTTTTCTTGTAGTTGAGATGGGGTTAATGCAATTAAATTCTGAAACGGAAGCCCGGATTGTTCAATGGCTTTAATGTTCTCCCAGCTGTTAAAGCCCAGCGCCATCATTAAAGTGGGATATTTTTTATTCAGTAATTGCGCATCCTTAATGGTATAGCAAATAATAATCACCTGGTTTAATGTTCGTGAAGAAACAACTTCTCTCATTAATTTTTTAGGATCGGTACCCGGTTTCATATCCAAAGCAACAATAATTTTATTTTTTTTAACAAAGTGGAGCACATCCATCAGTTTCGGAATCCGCTCTCCTTTTATCAAAGTGCCATTGATGTCTTTGAGTTGATATTGTGCAATTTCTTTAAGGGTAAATTTATTTAAGCTGTCTTTTCCGGTTGTTGTCCTATCCAGTGTCGCATCGTGCAACATTACCAGAGCGCTGTCTTTGGTCATGCGTACATCCATTTCCTGGATCACGCAGGGTGCTAGCTGGTGTGTAAATTTCAATGTTTTCAGGCCATTATCCGGGTATCCGGTTTCGGGAGACATTCTATGCGCCATAATTAATGGCATTTTTCGTCCTGCCCTCCATTTAAAATAATCCTGAAGGGTTTGACCGGGTTTAGGGCATGCTGATGGCTGAATTTTAAACGCGAGCAAAAGAAATGCCGGGCAAATTAAAATTATGGAATAATATTTTATGCTTTTCATTTGTTGTTTTATAAAAATGATGGGGTGCTAGCAGGAGCGACAGCCTTTCCCGACTTTTTGGGGAAGCAATCTTTCCTGCCAGCAATCCTTGTTAGAGAGATTGCTTCGTCGGCTGAAAAAGCCTTCTCGCAATGACGAATTTGACTAACCTCACATCAATTTAATTAAATGAATACCTTACACCAAATTGTATCCTGTAGCGAGAGCTTGATGCAGGATTAATTACCGAGCTTAAACCATTATCTTGTATAAATTCTCCTTTTTGCAATAATGCGGGGTTTACCTGGAAAGTATTAGCGCTTACTGCTGTAATTGGCGCAGGGTTGGCCATGGTATTGAGTACGCCCCAGTTTTTATCGATGAGGTTGGTAACGTTCAAAATATCAACCGTTAACTGCAAAGTGTTTTTGCTTTTAAATAACAAGCCCGAAAAATCCTGGGCAAATTTTAAATCAGCCTGAAAATACCAGGGTAAAATAAGCCCATTGCGTTCGGCATATTGTCCTCTTCGGCTATTTAAGTATTTAGAGTTTGAGATAAAAGTGTTCAATGCATCCCATTGTTGTTGTACGGTTGCAGTTGCTGATGGCACTAAATTAATTTGAGCTAAATCTTTTGGTACAAAAATCAAATCGTTACCGGGTACGGCATCCTGGTTTACATCGCCACTGCCACCATAAATATACGAGCCCCTACCTTGTTGTGCGCCTTCAAAAAACAGCCCTAGCGTGGTGGCCATCTTTTCTTTTGCATAAGCTATTTTGTAATTAACGCTTCCCACAATTCTATGTCTTAAATCGAAATCGGTATAGGCATTTACCGGGATATTCGGATTGCCAACTACCTGAATAGCATTAAATGCGGTGTTGGGCGTGGTACTTTTAAACGAATAGGCATCTTTTGATGAACCGTAGGTATAAGATAGAGATGTGCTAAAAGCTTTGTTAAACTGCTTGTTGATTGATTCTGTTAAGAAAAATTGGTGGCCCTGGTTAATATTATCCAAAACATATGCGCCATTGATATTCTGGTTAATTTTATTTGATGTATATTTTAACCTGCCATCTGGAGCGGTTGTAGCGGTATTATAATCAAAATTCACGTTTCGGTAATAAGGTGCATTAATATCTTTACTGTAAATGGCTTCTATTGAGCCAATAATACCGCCAGGCAGTTTTGCATCGAGCCCTAAAGTAGTACGCCAGCTTTGTGGCAGTTTAAAATTGGGCGAAACTAAATCTACTTCGTATTTTTGGGCGAGGGTACCGTTGGCCGGAATGTAAGCCCTGGGATCGGGGTTGAAAGGGTAAGGGGCAGTAACATTTGGGTTTGTCTGGGTGTTTGTAGGTGCTAAGCTACCTTCATTTAAACCGTTAATAGAATAGGCTTTTTCTATAAAAACAAAGGGAATATTGCCGGCAAATAAACCAGAACCGCCTCTTAATTGTAACGTACGGTCACCCATTATATCCCAATTAAAACCTACACGGGGCGAAAATAAAACTTTTGTACCGGGTGTATTTGTGGTGCTGTAATTTTCGGTACCACCGGTAGCATTTTGAAATTGATAGCCCGCTACGGCAGGGTTATTTTGCGGTGTGTTTAAAAAAGTTGTAAAATCGGCCCTTAAACCTGCTGTTACTTTTAAGTTGGTTACAGGGAAAAACTCATCCTGAACATATAAGCCTGTTTGTGCAAATTTTGGGTTATCGATGGTAACGGTACGGCCGGGTTGTAAGGTATAATTTAAAGCATAACTCTCTGGCCGGCCTTCTCCGTTACTTACACCCACAGGGGTTTGTGTACCTGCCGGAGAACTGTTATAAAATTTAGCCAGAGAACCGAAATTAAACATACCCTGTGGGTTATAGGTAAACTGGTTTTGCAGGTTGATGTACTGGTAACTGATGCCTGTAGAAATTTTATGTTTATCTAAACTGATGGTAATATCATCTTGTATTTGCAATATTTTTTGGTCAACACGATTATCGCGACCGGCGGGGTTGGTGCCAAAAATATAGGTGTTTCCATTATCGCTAATTGCAACCTGGGGAAACAAATCTCCAAAATATTTACGGTAATCTGGCATGGAGTTGTACGATGCGAAAATACGGTTACTTATTTTATTGTTAAAGGTGGTATTCAATTCGCCGGTAATGGAGTAAATATCGTTGTTACGGGAAAAACCATTATTACTGAAGCCCATGGTTGTTAAATTATTGGTAGCGCCAAAGCTGGTACTTGCATTGAGCTGGTTATAGCGCACGCTCATCTTATTTTTATCATTGATGTTCCAATCCAACTTTATAAGGAATTTTTTATTCTCGGTGGGTAGCGTATAATTCTGGTAACTGCCTGCATCATATTTATAAACAGTGTTGAGGTAATTGCTCAAAGCATCTAAATCTGTAGCTTTAATGTTGGAGATATTTCCGCCCGAAAGCCCTGTATTGGCTTGGAATGAAGCGCCGGGCTGAGTATTTTTAAACTGTTCGTAATTTGCAAAAAAGAACAGTTTATTTTTGATAATGGGGCCACCAAAACGGAAACCAAATGTATTTTCATTGAATTTTGAGCGGGTAATTTCAGCATCTTTTACCTTATTGCCAACTAAACTCTGGTTACGGTAAAAATTATAGATAGAGCCTCTAAACTCGTTATCGCCACTTCTGGTAACTGCATTTACGCTGGCGCCTGTAAAGCCACCAACTTTAACATTGTAGGGCGATAACTCTACCGATACCTGGTCAATTGCATCTAAACTTATGGGCTGGGCATTCGCATTTGCGCCCGGGGTACCTGCCTGTTCGCTCCCTAAACCGAAAGCGTTGTTAAAGCTAGCCCCATCTACCGAAACGTTGTTGCTTTTGCCTCCTTTGCCCAGCATGCCTTGCGAGCCGGCCTGTGGCACCAGCCGGGTAAAGTCGTTTAAGCCCCTAGAAATGGTTGGCAAAGCATCCAATGTAGTCCTGTCTAACGATAAACCAGCGCCATTTTTATTGCTGTTCATCACTTTGTTGCTTCTGCTCCCTTTTACAGCAACTTCTTGTAATTGAGATGATTGATCTTTCATTGCAATATTTATCGATAGGTTTTCTCCCAGTCCAACTTTTGCATCAGTAAGGGTTTCTGTGGTAAAGCCAATAGAACTTACGGTGATGGTATAAGGCCCGCCTATGCGTACGCTTGGCAGGTTAAACCGGCCATCTTTTTGTGTACTGGTAGCGTATTTTGTACCCGATGGTTGGTGGATGGCTATAATGGTTGCGCCCGGAAGCCCCAATGCCTTGTTGTCGGTAATTTTTCCAGAGATACTCCCGGTAGTTAAGCCTTGCGCCAGCAAATGTTGTGTAAACAGCATCATCACGGCAAATAAGAGTAAAAATCCTTTTTTCATAATTTGGTTATTTTGTTTACTCCTTAATTGCAAACAAATCGCCATAATACTCATCAGGAAAATAAATTTAGGGCTAAATCATTTCTCTTCAATTCCCAAAACGGTACCTTAGCCCAAGTTGTATTTGCCAAACCGATAACAAAGCGTTATCGGGTGTAAAGGCCTTGTTCAAATGATCGGGATATACCCGAAAGCTATCGTAAGTAACCGCTTCTATGGGTTGGGTATTGGCCGGAAGGTATTTCACTCCCCAACTCGAATGAATTAAATTGGGTAAATTGATACAATCTAAACTCAACTGAAAGCTATGTTTATTTACTTTTAATTCGTGCGAAATTTTAATATCCACCTGTGTGGCAAAAGGTAAAATGCTACCGTTACGCTCTGCAAAACTTCCTCTTTTACTATTGAGATAGGGCGATGATTGTATAAATTTTTCTAATGATTGCCACTGCATGGCTTCGGTTACCAAAATGCCCTTGTTGTTGGTATAGGGAATTAAGTTGATTTGCTTGCTATTGGCCGGTACAAAAATCAAATCATTTCCAGGTGCTCCATCGCCATTTACGTCGCCAGTGCCGGCGTAGGTATAAGAAAACCGGCCAGTTTGGTTAAATTCGGTAATTACAGAAAAAGTAGTGGTAGATTTTGCCGTAAAATGATAAGATTTAGTTAAAAAAGCGAAAATACGATGCCTTTGGTCGTAAGCGCTATAAGCTAATTTAGGCTGATTTGGATTTCCGTTTACGGGTGCCGAAATAAATTCGGATGCAGGCTCGGTACCCGTAAAACTGCCCCTGTCTTTCGCATTTCCATAGGTATAATTTAAAAACAGGTACAAGTCATCCTTAAAAGATTTTTTTGCGTTTACGCTGATTGCATATTGTCTTCCGCCTTTGGTATTGGCCAATATGTAGGCGTGTTGAATGATTGGTGCGTTAATGGCATTGTTTAATAAACGCTCCCTGCCATCGGCATTAATGGTGTAACTGGTATTGTCTATATTGGCATTACGTGCATAAAAGCCAGAAATATCGTGGTTATACAAACCTTCTATTGATATGATCCAGTTTTGTTTTGCATAAAAATTAAAGGACAAATTGTTTTTAAGCGCCTGGGGGTATTTAAAGTTCTTATCTAACAAAACAATATCGTAGCTGGTATGGGCTGTATTGGTTGGTGTGTAAGCATCAGGCGAAAATAAAAATGGATTGTTTTGAGTGTTTTGTGTAAAGAAAGTGGCGCTTCCAAGTCCGTTGTTCCTAAACTGTTCGCCCAATAAAACCATGGGTAACCGGCCACTGAAAACACCTATGCCCCCATGGATTTTTAAAAAATCGATTTGTTTTAGCTGAAGTGTAAAACCCATGCGGGGCGAAAACCTAAATTGGTTAGGGGGCAATTGCCCGGTATTTAGCTGTTCGGCATTGCCATTGGCTTTTTGGAAAGTTAAACCACTAACGTATGCATTGTTGCCGGGCTTGCCAATAAAATAATTTCTATCGAGCCTTAAGCCAGGTGTTATGGTAAATTGGTTGCTAATTTGCCAGCTGTCCTGAAGGTAAATACCGGTTTCAGCATAACCAAAATTAAAAGTTGGGATTTGCCCGTTTGGTAATAGTGAATACCCTTTTTGGAACATTGCCGGCCGGGCTAAACCCGAACTGGCGCCTGCCGGTGTAGCTGTGCCGGCGGGCGTGCTGTTATAAAAATCGTTTAAGGAGTTAAATTGGTAATAGCCCTGCATTACAGGTACAAAAGTATTTTTTACGCTTACCAGATTTGCATCTGCACCGGCAATAAAATTATGGTTAAGTATATGAAAATTAATATGCTCTTGTAGTTGATAAATATTTGTTTTTAAATTATTCTGCGGAGCAAAAATGTCTGTGCCGAAAGAGATGTAGTTTTTTTCGCCATCTAAAATATCAACAAGCGGTTTTAAATCTCCCGTAGGTTGTCTGTAATCTGGCAGGTTGGCATAACTAACGGTAAGTTGCTGGGCTATATTTTTGTTTAGTTTGCTGGTATAGGCCAACCTTGCCGATAAGGCATTCGAAAACCTAACGAAATTACTGCGCTGGTAGCTCATGGCATATGGGTTGTTGTTCCGGTTTCCAAGGCCTACAAAATTATCGTTGCTTAATGTTTTACCCTGATAAGAATTGAGGTAAAGCACCCTGAGGCCCAGCGCACTGTTTTCGCTCACGTTCCAATCTAGTTGGGCCACTAATTTATCATTATTGCTGTGCAGGTTGTAATTTTGATAAGGGCCTGTTTCATATTGGTAATTTTTTTTCAGAAAGGCACTCAGGTTATTTAAATCGGTGGCTAAAACCCTGGTGCTATTTTCTTCGGCAGTACTACCTGTATTGGCAATATAACTGCTTGCCGAACTGATATTGTTCCTTTTTTCGTAGTTGAGCTGAAAGAAAAGCTTGTTTTTTACAATGGCACCCCCTAAATTAAAGCCTGTTTGGTTTTCTTGATAATTTTGCCCTTTAATATCGGTATGGTTTATTTTAGTGCCTTTTAAATTAGCGCCATTAAAAAAATTAAATGCGGATAAACGAAAATTATTATCGCCTTTTTTGGTGATGACATTAATACCGGCAGAGGTAAAGCCCGATTGCCGTACATCGAAAGGAGCTACATTTACCTGCAGTTCTTCAATAGCATCAAGCCCGATGGGGTCGGTGCCGGTTGTGTTTCCAACAATTACTGTTTTGCCCAATCCGTAAGTAATCAACAGCGAACCATCAATGGTAAAATTATTCAATCGCGGATTAACGCCCATTATTCCGCCACCAGATGCAAAAGGCGAGAGGCGCATGATATCCTGTATGTTTCTGTTTATTGATGGTATTTTGCTGATTAAGGATTGGCTGATGGAAAATACAGTGCCATCATTCTTTAAAACCTGTTTTTTTACTTCGGTTACGGTTACTTCTTCTAAATTGGTAACATTGCTGTTTAGCCTGATGTTGTAGCCCGGATAATCTTGTGGAGATAATTGGTTGATATAGGAAACAGCTTCGGGATAGCCAATTAGCCGGGCGGTGATTTTGTATGGCCCGCCGATGCGCAAATTGGGGAGCACGTATTTTCCATTTCCAAAACTAATGGTTACGTACCTGGTTGCCGATGGAACATGTTCTGCAATAACCACTACATTGCCAATAGCTTTAGCGCTATCTATATAAACCGTGCCCGATAATGATGCTGTGGTGATGGTTTGTGCAAGGGTTTTGTAAGGTAAAACAGATGTGGCAAATAACAGCATTAAAAAGCAGGCACAGCGGTAAAGTGCTTTACCTGTGTTGTTTTTTGCCATTGTATTATGGTTTAATGCGTATAACATTGCTGGTTGGCGGATAATTAACCGATACCCCTATAGCATGTTCATGTACCAGGAATTTTAAATTACTGGTTAGCGCCAAATCCTGCAGAATTTTTTCTAAAGTTTGATGATGATAACTAAAATTAAGCAATAGTTTGCCCGAAATATCTGATGGACTATAAGAAAACCGATAGGCTGTTTTGGCTTCAATAATCTTAAATATTTGGCTGGCGGTTTGGTTTTTGGCTATAAAACTTACCCTCGTTTGCTTAATTGATGCTTTTTGCCGGGCATTTGCAAATACTGTTAAGGATATTAAAAGAAGTATAATAAATACCTTATTTGCCATCGCCATTAAATAAAATTAAAATTTTCCCATCTTTTTTAATATGCCTAAAATTTAGGGTGAAACCAATCATATCTAACACCTCGTCTATATTTTCCCCTTCAAATTTTCCCGTAAAGGTTTTTTGGGTGATATTCTGGTTTGCAACATCCAGTTTTACGCCATAGGTGGCTGATACTTTTTCCAAAACAGCTGTAATCGTCGCGTTGTCGAATGTTATAGATTTAACCTCCGGGCCAGTATTTTTTTTGCTGATCATTCCGTTTCGCTTATCATACACGGCTTCTTCGCCATGCGCTAAAGTTAGCTCAGTTTTTAATGTTTTTTTGTTTAAAATGGAAACACTTCCTTCGCTTACACTTACCCTTATTGATTTTAAAGAGGCTTGATCATCCTGCATGGTTACTTTAAAAACCGTGCCCACATCTTTTACCAGCAGTTCGCCAGCCGTAACTATAAATGGTTTTGAACTGTTGTGCACCACGGTAAACTGGGCATTGCCTTTCAGTTCAATTTCTCGGTTAGCCGATTTTTTATAGCTTATGCCCGAATTTTCCTGTAGCGCTATTTTTGAACCATCAGGCAGGTTAATGATCCTGTTTTCGCCCCTGGCTGTTACAATTTGAACGAGGCTATTGTGGCTTTGATGTTGATAAAACCAAAATGCGCCGGCAACAACTGCAAAAATGGCCACATAGCCCAGCCATTTACCCATTTTATTTAATCTAAGTATTTTTGGTTGCGCTGATGGAAAAAGTTCATCTTTTAATTTTTGATAAACCAGGCCGGCGTTTGGATTTTCAATATAGTTATCCGTTTCGTTCCAAAGCTGGTCGAACCGTTCTTCGTTGGTTAATTTATCTTTTTTATTACTTTCAGACATTTTAATGTGTAGTTAGCATTAACTTATTATTATGAAAAAAAACAAATTATACTCATATTGCCTTGCAAATAAAATAAACTATCAGGGATAAGATGCCCGCATTTGTTAAGGCTGTTTTTAAAATTTTTCTTGCCCTGAATATCTGATTTTCTACTGTCCGCTTCGAGATACCAAGTTTATCGGCAATTTCTTCAGCCGAAAGGCCATTTTTGTAATTCATCGAAAAAACGATGCGTTGCTGTTCCGGAAGGCGGTTAATGGTATCGTTTATACATTTGTTCGTTTCTAAAAAAGCAATGTCATCTTGTGTGGTATTGGTACTTGCATGGCTATACTGCTCAATATCTTCATCGGTATAGTAGTGTTTTTTTTCTTCCAGTTTTTTCAGTACAATTCTTTTGGCAATGGTGTACAGTAAACCGTTTACAGATAAATCTTCTTTAATGGAGTCTTTTTGTTTCCACAGCTGTAAAAAACTATCCTGAATTACATCTTCGGCCTCCTCATCGCTCATGCCCATTTTTTTTGCAACAGTGTAAATCTTCAAATGGAAAGCATCGAACAGCCATTTAAATGCGGTTTCTGAACCATTTTTAATTTCAGCAATCAATTTGTCCTTATTGTAATTCGAATCCATATTGGGTAATCAGCTAAATCAGATTTGCCACCTGTTTAAGTTAACAAAAAAATGGTTTTGTTAAAATTAGAGTGTTAATTTAATGTTTTTTAATGGTTAGGCTGAAGATTGGGAACTATCTTTACTATAAATGACCTTGATTGCAAACAGCGTCGATTGATTGAATTACATATCGAAAAAATGAAAAGCGTAACTTATATCAAAAACTTAAAGCAATATCCAGAGCTGTTAGCTAAACTTATTGAGCAATCCTTTTTGTTTTTTATTCTAAAATTCCTGACTAATTAATTCCAGCAAAGTAATGTTATTCGATCTTCCGAAGGTAACATCCTGGCATTTGTTGAATAGGATAAATTCTTTCAGGTTTTGCACTAACTGATTGATGGTTTTCTGGCCAATTTCAACGGGTTCAAAGTGGATGTTATGAATGATCAGTACTTTTTGTTTACGATTTGCTTTGGCATCCATTCTGGCAATAAATTTTTCTCCGGAGAGAATTGGAAGTGAGAAATAACCGAATTTTCGCTTTGGCGCCGGCACGAAACATTCAATCTGGTAATCAAAATCAAAGAAATCTTTTAAGCGGGCACGGAATACATTCAGTATATCGAATGGGGACAGGATGAAAAGTTCATCTTCAATGGAAATGTTAATGTCGGTGTCGGAGCGCATGTATAGCGGGCCTTTTACACCATCAACACTTACTGTGAGCGCCTCTTTTGACTGAAGCATTTTTTCCAGTTCTTTTTTTACCAGATTTCCCTTTACCCGGCGTGCACGCCAGGCCATTTCCTTTACAGAAGAAATTCCCAGTGCGCCAAGCGTGCGAAGGATCACATAACGCGCATATTCCTCATCTGAAGGCATGGTTTGATCAGTATCCTGAGGTATTACATCCAGAGGCAGGTGATAAACTTTTTGAAAAGCGCTATTGCGGCTGATCATCAGTTTCCCTTCCAGGTAAAGCCTTTCGAGCGCAACCTTTGCCGGCCGCCAGTCCCACCAGCCCGAACTGGCCTCTACGCGGTCGTTCTCAAAATCTCCTACCATTACTGCCCCATCACGTTCCACATGGTCTAAAATCTGATTCATTAGGTCCGATTCTCTTTTCGTTAAAGAAGCGCCTTGTGTTTCAAATGCTTTTTTTACCGGTAACGAAAAACGGAAATCGTGCATGGGCAAAAATCCGGCATCCGAGGTAAAATATTCGAAAATATCGCCCTGTTCGCCAAGCTCTGCAAGCCATTCGGTTTGATAATCAGGAACACGGGCAAACATGGCGTGATGGTGTGCACGTTCTACCACATAATTGGTATCTAACTGTACATATCCCAGGTGGTCTATCACCCTGTAAACGGCTTCTGTTCCCGTTCCGAATTGTGCTTTTTTTGAGAGTCCTGCTGCGTGTATAATGATTTTCCGTGCCTGCGATCTGTTGAGTACAATAGGTTCCATCGCACTAATATACCGATCATTTATCGGGCATCAAAAATCAGGATTAATCCTTTTTCCACTTCGACAGGCTCGATATTGCCATTTGCCGTGGCATTTTCCATTTAAGTTCTGATATCAGGGTAGCCATAAAAATCAGTCCGCCGCCCATTAATAACCGGGATGTAATTTCTTCTCCCAAAATAAAATGTGCTGCAAAGGCGCCAAAAACCGGTTCGAAAAGATAGATGATGGATACCCTTTCGGCACTGATGTATTTCTGCGAAATGTTTGATATCGTGTACATGTATGCCGTTGAGAATAATGCGCAGAAAATAATACCTGCCCAAAAAGTATGCTCCTGCGGTATCCAAACCGTTCCATTTTGGAACAATGCCAATAAAAAGGTTAATATGGCGCAGGTGGCAAACATGGGTACAATGGTAGGCACAATGTCTCCGGCTTTTGATTCCTTTTCGATCTGAATCAGATAAATCGCAAAGCAAAATGCACCAACAATGGTGTAGAGATCGCCGGTACCGATTTTAAGGTTATCGGTTATCGATATTACAAATAAACCAACTAATGCGGTAAATGCCGCTATCCATATTTTTAAAGGCGCAGATTTGCGGTAGATGATGAGTTTGATTAAAGGAATCATTACTACCGTTATCCCGGCAACAAACGAGCATTGCGAGGCCGAGGTATGGGTGATGCCCAGTGTTTGCAAATAGATGCCCAATACCAGGGGAATGGCTAAACTGGCACCGGTTTTAATTATGGCGAGGTTAAGTTTTTTTACCTGCCTCCAGAAAATGACGGATAAAACCATGGTGGCCAGCATAAAGCGATAGCATAGAAATAAAACGGGCTGGTTTTGTCCTATGGCTAGTTTGGTTACCGAAAAGGAAATTCCCCAGAAAGCTGTACCCAGTATCAGTAAAATAAGAAAGAGGTTTCTTTTTTCCATTAAGATACTTTTAATTCATTAGCGTTTACCAATTGTTTTTTCATCATCAAATCCGTTTGCTCATCGTCGCCAAGCCAGAATGAATGTTTTCCAAAGGCTTTAAAGCCGTTTTTTTTATAGAATTTTAAAGCCCTGTAGTTTTCTTCCCAAACGCCAAGCCATACATAAGATGCCCGTATTTGGTGGGCAATATCAATGGCTTTTTGATAGAGTAACTGACCAACTTTTTGTCCGTAAAATGCTTTCAGGAGATAAATCCGTTCAATTTCGAGCGCCTCCGGGTCTAATTGCTCAGTTTGTGCTGCTCCAAGGTTAATTTTAAGATAGCCAATCACTTTTCCTTCAAGTACCGCAAAATAGATCTGTGAATCTTTATTGTTTAGTTCAGCTTTCAGTTTCTCTTCCGAAAAACTGTTTTCGAGGTATTCTTTCATGTTTTCCTCGCTGTTTACTTCAGCAAAAGCTTCAAAAAATGTATTTCTTCCAATTTCCTGTAATTTTTTGAGGTCTGTAATTGTTGCCCTTTCGATTGTGATCTGCTCCATGGCACGAATGTAAGCACTCTTTAAATGTTATAAAATGCTATTATTTCATTTATTAATGCGTATTTTGCATTAATGGATCTGCAGCGAATTAAATATTTTTTAGCCCTGTCTGTGGAGCTTCATTACTGGAAGACAGCCGGGAAGGTAAACATTACACAATCAGCGCTTAGCCGCCAGATTCAATCACTCGAAAGTGAGCTGGGATTACAGCTTTTCGAACGCAATAAACGCAATGTTAAGCTCACTCCGGCCGGTAAATTTTTAAAAGAAAAATGGGAAGTAGAACTGAGTGAGCTCGAATATATTCATCAGTTTGCAAAGCAGCTCCATTTGGGCGAACGCGGAACCATTACGATTGCGCATCCCGATTCGATATCGGCTTCCATTATGCCCGATATTTTGGCTAAAATTACCGAAGCATTTCCTCAGCTACAGATTAAACTGGTGCAGGTTTTATATGAAAATCAACTGGAGTTTTTAAAAAATTACAAGATCGATTTAGCCATTACCCGCGATATTACCAGTGAACCGGGGATCATGTCGAAAAAAATATATACCGATCATTTGGCTTTAGTGGTTCCGTTAGAACATCCTTTTAAAAGGTTCGAAGATTTATCTGCAGAAAAACTCAGGCAGCAGAAGTTTATTTTGCCCACCAATGACGGGGGCAGTAGCTACAGTGAAATTATTCAGGCACTTTTTAAATCCTATAATTTTGTTCCGGATGTATTTCTGCACTCCGAATTTGGATCTACCATCATTGCCCTGGTAAGGAAAGGTTTGGGAATTGCTATTTTGCCCGATTCGTACATGCATCACCAGAGCCCGGGACTGCGGTTTATCCCACTGCCTTTTAAAACTGATTTGTTAATCAACTGGCGGGCCGACGACCATAATCCGGTGCTGGCAAATATTTTAAAACTTGTTTTTGGAGATTAGGATAACCTCACTTAATTTATTGATAAAGGTTTGAATGACATTTATTTAGAAATATATAAAAATCTAAATTGTATTGAAATATGATGAAAATGCCATAACTTTGATAAAAATTAGTCACTCTCAATAAGTAGGCAGAAAATATAATAACATTTTAAATTAATTGTTGTTATTATATTACACTCAAAAGAATTAGCATGGGAAGCAATAACAATTCATACGGACAAAATAAAATGCACGCTAACAGTGCTGTTCCGGCCGGAAAATCCTGTGTTAAAATCAATTCTGCATCAAAATCAAATCTTGTACGCGTGACTTCCAGTCAAATCAATAATGGACGTTCACAAGCATACAAGCACTTGATACCTTAATGTTTGATAATTCATTCCCATTTACTAAACATTTTACCGACAAATTTTAAGGGGCTCAGTATTTAAAAGAGCGAACAACTTATATTTTTAAAACTCAGAAAGAAAAATATCATTTAGAGGTTGAAGAGTATCTTTTCAACATTTATGTGCTTAAATTTTTTCCTGCACGTTTAAAAAAGCACCCCAGAAGGTTCAACATTCTCACTGGTGAAAATAAGGTGGGTAAAATTGTGGCAACCTGTATTCAACTAATATTACAGATCCTAAAAAAGAACCCTATGGCCAACTTTGGCTTTCTGGGATCTCATACTTTTGATCCGAAAAGATCTTATGTGGAGAGTAAGGAATGTACAAAACATTTTAAAATATATCGTTATGCCGTTTACAATCTTATTGGCGAAGAGTATTTTAGCCATTTTATGGAAGAAAAAAACAGCACCTATTTATTGGTTAATAATAAACATGAAGATATTGATTTAATTAAGGAACAGGCAAACATCATGTTCGATACTATTTTTCCTTCACTAAGTTAGATGCATGGCCTAACAGAGAATTTTTTCATTGCACATGATTTGGATTTAGCTTTTATCATTCACTTTCTTAATCAAAAAAATATTTAATAGCAGTATATAATTTACATATTTTAATACTAAAAAAGTGTTCAGTTTAAATAACTTTGTTTTTCAGTGATTGAGTCGGGAAATCGATTTAGCTTGTTTTAAACCAAATAATTCAAAATGCTTTTAATTATTCTCAACATTATTTTTTGCATCTCCTTTTTGGGCTTTGCCTATGTAAATTTAAACGATAACGATGCTTTTCTATGGGTATCGATCTATTTAAGCGCGGCCATATCATGCGGTTTAGCGGCAGCCGGCAAATTTTATCCTTTTGTGTACTTGTTTTTAATTGCCTTTTACCTGGTTTACGCCATTATTCTTTTCTTTGCAAAAGATGGTGTACGCGATTGGATTACAAAATACCGCCGCGAAAGCCTGGTGCAGAGCATGCAGGCTACAAAACCTTACATCGAACAAACCCGAGAGTTTTTTGGCCTGTTAATTATTGCAGGTGCATTGTTGATCAATTATTTTGTTTCTGCGGGCATTACCGCATAAATGTCCTGGGCAATTGTATTTATGAGCGGTAATAATATGGAGGCAGTAAAAGAAATAATATGGTCTGTTGTTAAAAACAATATAAGTTTAGAGCCCGAAAAGTGGCTGGAGGATTTTATACAATCGCCGGATCAGCCAGCGCAAATAGCCAAAGTATTTGTGATGCTGCCGCGTAAAACAGGCAAACTGTTGGTTGCAGTTAACGATGATCAGCAAAAAGCACTCGATAAAGCGGGTTTCGGTTATATCCGTAACTGGACCATCGACAGGCTTAGCCGGGTGTGGTTGCTGAGCAATTTTACAGCGGTTGATGAAGAACAATTATACTCTACTCTCGACCGTTTATTTCTGTCGGCAGAGGTGAACGAAGCGGTGGCTTTATATTCGGCGTTGCCATTTTTACCTTATCCGGAAATTTGGGTTAAGCGCTGTGCAGAGGGCATCAGGAGTAATATTGGTTCGGTTTTAGAAGCAATTATGGAAAACAATCCCTATCCTGCAGCATACCTGGATGAATCGGCCTGGAACCAGCTCGTATTAAAGGCATTCTTCACCGAAAAAAACATTAAACTCATTGCTGGTTTAGATGAACGCGCTAATCTTCAGCTGGCTTTAACTTTGATTGATTATGCTAAAGAGCGTTGGGCAGCCGGCAGGCAGGTACACCCACAGCTATGGCGTTTAGTGGGGAAATTCATTAATGCTGAAATTTTTGAAGACCTTAAAACTGGTCTGCAACATTACGATCAGACAGAGCAGCGCGCCATTGCACTGGCCGTAACCGAATCAGATTACCAGCCGGCAAAAGATTATATTAATACCTTTCCGGAACTGAAACTGGCCCTGGCCGATGGAAGTTTAAACTGGAATTCATTATAAAATAAAAAATCAAATAGATATGTGTTGTAGCAGTTCAATCGCAAGAGATAAAGCAACGATGGGAGAACCCGAGGCTTTTGATATCAGTGCCGTTAAGGGAATGAAATTCTTCGATCCACATGTTCACATGACGTCGAGAACCACAGATGATTATCAGGCTATGGCCGACGCAGGCGTTGTTGCGCTTATTGAGCCGGCTTTTTGGCTGGGCCAGCCCCGAACGGGCCTGGATAGTTTCAGGGATTATTACAGCAGCCTGATTGGTTGGGAACGTTTCCGTTCCTCACAATTTGGTATTAAACATTATTGCACCATCGGGCTTAATTCGAGAGAGGCGAATAATGAAAGTTTAGCCGAACAGGTAATGGAAATCCTGCCGTTATTTATTTATAAGGAAGGTGTAGTAGGGATCGGCGAAATTGGATTCGACGATCAGACTGCTGCTGAAGAAAAATATTACCGTTTGCAGCTCGAACTGGCTAAAGAAGCCGGTTTGCCGGTACAGGTACATACCCCGCACCGCGATAAGAAAAAGGGTACTCAGCGTAGTATGGATATTGCCCTGGAGCATGGCCTTGATCCTTATCAGGTTATTATCGACCATAACAATGAAGAAACGGTAAAAGAGGTTTTAGACCGGGGTTTTTTCGCAGCTTTTACCATTTATCCCTTTACTAAAATGGGTAACGAGCGTATGGTTGAGATTGTAAAGCAATATGGTGCAGAACGCATTATGGTAAATTCTGCGGCCGATTGGGGCATCAGCGATCCCTTAGCCGTGCCTAAAACGGCAGCCTTAATGAAAATGCGTGGTATAAGTGATCAGGATATTGAACTGGTAACTTACCGTAATGCCATTACGGCTTTTGCGCAAAGCGGACAGATTGATGAAGCCGATTTTAATGCACAGGCAGATCTTACCCAGAAATTTGAAGGCAATACCATTCTGCGCGGCGGACAACAACCGAGACCCGATAAATCTTCGATCATCATCAGCTAAATTGTATTGGAAAAATTAATTGTGTACCTGCGCATGATGCGCCCTGCCAATATCGTTACATCTGTAGCTGATATTCTAGCTGGTATTGCCATTTCCGGTGTTTTAAGCAGCGGATTTTCAGTTCCATGGCTTTCAATGTTGTTCTTAGCTGTATCTACTGCCTGCTTGTATGGCGGGGGCATCGTTTTTAACGATGTATTTGATGCTGAGCTTGATAAAATCGAACGTCCGGAACGGGCCATTCCCAGCGGATTGATCAGCCTGCAAAATGCAGCTATTTTTGGAGGCCTTTTACTTTTTGCCGGAATTGCACTGGCCGCTTTAAACAGTTTAACATCGGGCATACTGGCGCTTCTGGTGGCAATTTTTGCTTTGCTTTATAATAAATTCGGAAAGCACCATTCTTTCTTTGGCCCGTTAAATATGGGCTTATGCCGCGGCTTTAATTTATTGCTGGGCATCAGTATTGTGCCCGAAATGTTATATAGTCATTATTACCTGGCCATTATTCCGGTGGTATATATATTCTCCATTACCCTTACCAGCCGTGGAGAAGTACATGGCGGAAATACCAAAAATTTATACATCGCCGCCGGTTTATATGCCATTGTGATTTTTGCGATTGCTTATTTCGCTTTCATAAACGATCGCTTATTATGGTCGCTGTTGTTTCTGGTGCCTTTTACCTTTATGATTTTCAGGCCACTTTTAAAAGCGATTAATCAGCCCATTGGCAAAAATATCGGTGCTGCGGTTAAAGCAGGGGTAATATCCTTAATTTTAATGGATGCTGCCTGGGCTGTAACTTTCGATGCGCTGATGATGGCCTTTGTAATTGCCGCTTTATTGCCTTTATCGTTATGGCTCTCTAAATTGTTTGCCGTAACTTAATTCAACTTACACTATCAAATTGATATGGAACATTTACATCAATCTTTCACCGTACAATATAACTACAACGTTTTCTTTACTTCATCACTTTTTTCGCCTGAAAACGAATTGCTGAACAGCTTTTTGCTCAGTTTAAATCCGGCGGTTACCGTAAAGAAAATTTTATTTGTGATAGATGAAGGCGTAGCCAATGCACATCAGGAGCTTGTTGCGCAGATTAAAACCTATTTCTCCAGCTACAATAAAACACAGCTGGTTCAGGATATTTTGATTATCCCGGGTGGGGAAGTGGTGAAAAATGATACCCGCTATTTCGATCAGGTATTGGAAGCCATCAATGTTCACGGTATCGACAGGCACTCGTTTGTTGCCGCAATTGGCGGTGGTGCCGTGCTCGATATGGTGGGTTATGCCACTACGGTTGCCCACAGGGGGATTAAACACATCAGGATTCCAAGCACGGTACTTTCGCAGAATGATTCTGGCGTGGGCGTAAAAAACGGCATCAACTATTTTAATAAAAAGAATTTCCTGGGCACGTTTTCGCCACCCGTGGCTGTTTTTAACGACGAACTTTTTTTAAGCACTTTATCCGACCGCGATTGGCGTTCAGGCATTGCAGAAGCCATTAAAGTGGCGCTGATTAAAGACGCTGAATTTTTTGAATGGCTCGAAGCCAATGCAGCGGCACTTGCCGCCCGCGATACAACTGCCATGAATTACCAGATCTGGAAATGTGCTAAACTGCACATGGAGCATATCCGCAGTGCCGATCCTTTCGAAAATGGCTCTGCCAGACCGTTGGATTTTGGTCATTGGAGTGCTCATAAATTAGAATATCTCACCAATTTTGAGGTACGGCATGGTGAAGCGGTAGCCATGGGTATTGCTTTAGATAGTGTTTATTCCAACTTATCTGGAAGAATTACAGCTGATGAAGCACAAAGGGTAATTAACCTGATCCAGCAATTGGGTTTCGAACTCACGCATCCTTTACTACAGGTTACCGAAGGCAATAGTCCGATTTTACAGGGGCTGGAAGAATTTCGCGAGCACCTTGGCGGCCAGCTAACCATTACCCTGCTTACCGGTATTGGCAGTGGTGAAGAAGTACATGAAATTGATGCTGAAATTTTAAAACAGGCTGCTGAGATTTTAAATACCCAGACGGTTACCATTCAACATTAAAAGATGAAATTAAACTCCGGACATTTAACTTTCTGCACCAATATTTATGCAGGAGAAAGCTGGGAAGCACATTTTGCGGTGTTGAAAGACAGTTTTCCAAAATTAAAAGGGCAATTATCGCCTGATGCACCAATGGGAATTGGTTTGCGCCTTTCTAACCTGGCCAGTATCGAACTTTTGGAGGAAAACCATTTAACCATTTTTAAACAATGGCTCGAAGATGAAGGTGGTTATGTATTTACCATGAACGGTTTTCCATATGGTGGTTTTCATCATACGAGGGTTAAAGATCAGGTACATGCACCCGACTGGACTACGGATGACCGGGTAAATTATACGCTCCGTTTGGCTAACATTCTTTCGCAACTGCTTCCTGATGGTATGGATGGCGGTATTTCAACTTCTCCTTTGAGTTATAAACCCTGGTTTACCAATGCTGAAGCAAGAGAAAATGCTACCATTACCGCCACAACCAATATTTTAAAAGTTGCTGAAGGTTTACATCAGATCCAGGAACAGAGTGGCAAAGTTATCCACATCGATATCGAGCCCGAACCCGATGGTTTTCTTGAATCTGGTCCGGAATTTATTGATTGGTATGAGGATGTACTTCTACCTTCCGGAAATGATGAAGCGCTGATTAAAAACCACATCCGTTTATGTTACGATGTGTGTCATTTTGCCATCGGCTACGAGCCACATACCTCAATTATAAAAGAACTGCAGGAGAAAGGCATTCAGATTGGTAAAATACAGATCAGTGCAGCCTTGAAAGCCAAATTGCCGGCTTCTTCACCTGAAAGAACGACTGTATTGGATCAGTTAAGCCGTTTTGATGAGCCAACTTACCTGCACCAGGTGATTGCACGCAAAAACGATGGCACTTTACTTCGTTATCCCGATCTTGCTGATGCATTGGCAGAAGGTGAAGATCCGGCAGTAGAAGAGTGGCGGGCGCATTTCCATGTGCCGATTTTTGTAGAAGATATGGGGCTGATCCAATCAACCCAAAGTGATATAACCGAGGTGTTAAACCTGCAGAAACACCATCCTTTTACAAATCACCTCGAAGTAGAAACCTATACCTGGGAAGTTTTGCCAGCCGCTTTAAAAGCTCCCTTAAACGATTCCATCATCAGGGAACTGGCCTGGGTGAAAACATTATTAGAACAATAAAAGCATGCATAAAACAGTTGTTATCGACATAGTAGGCCTGTCTGCATCCGTAATTGGGGCACACACGCCTTTTATCCAAAAATACATTTCTGAAAATCATTTTACCACCATCGAGCCTTTGTTGCCGGCGGTAACCACCTCCGTGCAGTCGAGTTATGTTACCGGGAAATTTCCGTCCGAAACCGGGATCGTAGGCAATGGCTGGTATGATCATGCCGATGCTGAAATCAAATTCTGGAAACAGTCGAACAAGCTCGTTAATGCTGAAAAAATATGGGATCAGGCCAAAAAAGAAGATCCGAATTTTACCTGTGCCAATATGTTTTGGTGGTACAACATGTATTCTACCGTTGATTATTCGGTAACACCACGACCGAATTACCTGGCCGATGGACGTAAATTGCCCGATTGTTATTCGCAACCAGCCGAACTGCGCGATTACCTGCAGGATAAATTAGGGCAATTTCCTCTATTCCAGTTTTGGGGGCCGGGTGCCAACATCAAATCAACCAGATGGATTGCTGATGCAGCAATGGAAACCGAGAAACTCCATCATCCTACGCTTACTTTGATTTATTTGCCACATTTGGATTATTGCCTGCAAAAATTCGGTCCGGATTTAGAAAAAATCAAACCCGAATTACAGGAAATTGATCAGGTGGTATCAGAGCTGGTGCGTTTTTATGAAGAAAAGGGTGCACGCATCATTTTACTTTCCGAATATGGCATCGCACCGGTAAATAATCCGATCCATTTAAACCGCTTGTTCAGGGAAAACGGATTGATCCAGATTCGCGAAGAAAGGGGATTGGAGTTGTTGGATCCTGGGGCATCAAAAGCTTTCGTTGTGGCCGACCATCAGATTGCGCATGTGTATATCAATGATAAAAGCGTAACCGAACAGGTGAAAACTTTATTGAAAAATGCTGCGGGCATCGAATTGGTTTTAGATAAAGAAGAACAGAAAAAATACCACATCAACCACGAACGTTCCGGCGACCTGGTATTGGTAGCCAAAGAGAACAGCTGGTTTACCTATTATTTCTGGCTCGATGATGCCAAAGCACCCGATTATGCAAGGGTGGTTGATATTCATAAAAAACCGGGTTACGATCCGGTAGAAATGTTTATGACTTCTAAACTGAGGGCAGGTTATAAATTATTGAGGAAAAAAGCAGGTTTCCGTTATGTAATGGATGTAATTCCGCTTGATGCAACACTGGTTAAAGGATCGCACGGGCGCACGAACGTTACAGATGAATATAAACCTGTTTTGGTAACTTCTAAACCTGTGGGTAAAACTTTGCATGCACCTGATATTTATGAGGTGATATGGGAGAGCTTGACGGTTAAATAAACTTAGTTTGTCATTCTGAACGCAGTGAAGAATCTGTTTCATAATTGCACATCCTTGAGTAAAGTGTTTTTTAGGTTTTGCTTTTCATCGGTTGGAGGTCCTTCGCTGCGCTACCATTGACAGATTCCATAGTAAAGTCGTGATTATTGGTAAGAGACAACCTCAACTCACTTTTTTTTTGGAAAGCAATCACAGTGCTATTTGGTTCAGGCAGTCCCGCCCTCCGTTCCAAATCCTCGCCCTCATGCTTCGGGCTGTGGGTTTTACACTGTAGTCGGGTTTAGCTGGCAAAACCAGTAATTCTATTCGGGGTTTTATAGCATCGCAGCACCCATCTTTGTTAAATAAACCCGACAGAGCGGGTAGCCCGTAGTGAAGCGCAGCGTAACGAGGACTACAAGCGATGGCGGGGCTACTTTGTCCATGGGGAACAGAACGCTCGTTTTCAAATAAAAACGGCTTTATTTCTGGATTAATTCTCTTCAAAAAATCCTTCGCTGCGCTACCATTGACAGATCCAAAGAAAAGTCGTCATTGCGAGGAGGAACGACGAAGCAATCTTTCCTGCTAGCGATCCTTGCTAGAAAGATTGCTTCCCCGAAATCGGGGCAGGCCGTCGGCTGAAAAAGCCTTTCTCGCAATGACGATCTCGCGCAGCCTAACATTTTGCCATAAAGATCTGTCATTCATATTAATTTTTATAAAATAAATTATCGCTTAGGATGACAGTGCAGGAGGAACCGGATTTGGCTACAAATCCAAAGGATTTGCCTACAGCTGTTACCCCGGGAAATTAGATATTTGCATACTTAAACCTGGTTCTCAGGAATTTTTCTTAGTTTGTAATCAATAACCAGCTCAATCAATGGCCAATCAACACGTTCAACGCATAAAAAGCATCAGCGAATACCACAAGGTGAGGGGACTTCCAAAACCTGAACATCCGCTAATCAGCCTGATCGATTATGCGGATATGAAACATTCGACGGACATTAATACTGTGAGCTGGGTATTCGATTTCTATTTCATTGCTTTAAAGAAGAACATGAACGGCCGGTTTAAATACGGTCAGCAGGAATATGATTTCGACGAAGGCACTTTGTTTTTTATCTCACCAGGGCAGGTTTTCAGGATCGAGGTAACAGGAGACGCACCCGATAAATCCGGATGGATGTTGCTTGTTCACCCTGATTTTTTATGGAATTTTCCATTGGCCAATACCATTAAAAAATACGCCTATTTTAGCTATTCAGTAAATGAAGCCCTGTTTCTTTCTGAAAAAGAGGAAACCACCATGGCAGGTATCATACAAAATATTCAGCAGGAGTATCAGGCCAATATTGATAACTTCAGTCAGCAGATTATTATCTCGCAAATTGAGGTGCTGCTTAATTATGCAGAACGTTTTTATCATCGCCAGTTTATTACCCGGCGCATTACCAACCACCAGGTTTTAGATCAGGTAGAAAGTTTCCTCAACCGTTATTTCGAAGAAAACGCTGTAGAAAATGGCTTGCCAACGGTAAACGATCTTGCTGCAGAATTAAACCTCTCGCCTGATTACCTCAGCAGTCTGCTGAAAGTAACCACCGGACAGAGCACGCAGCAGCATATCCATGATAAACTGATTGAAAGGGCGAAAGAAAAACTATCAACTACCACGCTTACCATTAGCGAAATTGCTTACCAGTTGGGCTTTGGGCATCCTCAATCTTTCAGTAAGCTGTTTAAATCAAAAACCAATCTATCTCCGATCGCATTCCGGCAATCGTTTAATTGATTTCTTGTGCTTCTTTAGTGACAATTGCAGATGCGGTTGCGAGGTTTGCAGTAGCGCTTGCGGTAATTATACATACGTTTGCGAGGTTTGCAGTAGCGCTTGCGGTAATTATACATGCGTTTGCGAGGTTTACACATGCGTTTGCGAGGTTTGCACATGTATTTGCGATAATTACACATGCGTTTGCGAGGTTTACACATGTATTTGCGATGATTACACATGCGTTTGCGAGGTTTACACATGCGTTTGCGAGGTTTGCACATGCAATTGCGAGGTTTACAGCAGCGGTTGCGGGCCTTACCATAACCGTGGTTTGTGTCCCCAGCCCACTAAATTAATAAGCGTATCAATTTCGGGGCTTTTGGTTAGATTAGATAAGCCACTTAAATGGTAATTTTTCCTAAAAATGATCATCTTTGATCATGAAAAATAATGAGGCATATCACGGCTACCGGATCACTGTTCCTGCTGAATTTGAGGAGTTGTTTTCTCATTTTTATTTCGCAGAGAATAAATCTGATGCTCCAATTATCCAAACTTTGCTGCCTGCATTTCAAACCATGATGGTATTCAGTTTTGGTGCTTCACTTGCTTTGCTTAGCAAGGAAAATGAAGCAATATCAATGGATAAATGCCTGGTTTTAGGTCCTGTTAAGCAGGCTTTTACTTACATTCTTCCCGCAGGAGGCGAAATGCTGGTCGTAAATTTTAAAGATGATGCCTTTTTCCGCTTTTTTGGTACGGCATCACTTACCGGGTATCTTCATCCGGATGATTTATTGAATGACAACTGTTTTACCACGCTATGGACAAGCCTTAATGCTTTAGATACTATAAGTGAAAGGGTAACGCAGCTGCTCGAATTTAGCCGCCCGTATATACAAAACCGTCACCCTTTAACCAGGCAGATTATTGCTCTGGGCAATGGCCCGATAAGTCTGGTAAAAGAAATTTCTGCTCAGGAAAAACTTTCGGAAAGATCGGTACAGATGAACCTGAAAAAACACCTGGGTTATTCCTCACGCGAGATTGGCCGGTATATGCGCTTTTTAAAAGCAATTGAACTTATACAGCACCTGTTACTCCATAACAAACCTGTTAACTGGTTCGAGGTAATTGAAACCTGTGGTTTTTATGATCAGAGCCAGTTGATCCACGATTTTAAACATTACCTTAACCTAAGCCCATCTAAATACCTGAGATTTCAGCAGGAGATCTGCAACCCGAGGGGCTGATTACCTTTATTCTCTCACAAACCTGTAACCACAACCTTCTATACAGGGTGGATTAAGCAGGAGCGATTTTGCCGAAACTTTATAGTAGTAAGTTAATGGCATTTTATAAGTATTGCTGAAAACTTCCATTTTTACACTGTCTAAAATCCTGAATGCATATATATCCGGAACGGCATTTCCGCTAAATTTTCCTGCTTTGTCTGCTGATTTTTCTAAAGTAAGGTATTTGGCATCGCCGGTTACCTTTTTATATTTTCCACTTCCATCACCGGGATCGAACATGGTTTCAGTGAGTTTCCATTTGCCGAAAACTTCACCCGGACCATCGTTGTCGATTGTGGTTTTTTTGCATGATACATAAATCATGCATGCAATTGTCAATAGAAGGAGTGATATCTTTTTCATAAAGCTTTAATTTACAGCTTATACGTGCGAAAGAACAAAAACGCTACTTAATTAAATAATTTTCTAAATGCCAGTGGCGAAACCTTCGTTTTTGCCTTAAACAGTTTATTAAAAGATTGCGGATGTTCAAAGCCCAGCTCGTAGGCCACCTCACTTACTGATAAATTGATGCCGGATAATTTCTCCTTTGCTTTCTCGATCAGTTTTTGATGGATATGCTGTTGTGCATTCTGCCCGGTAAGTGAGCGCAATAAGTCGCTTAGATAACTGGGCGAAACATTTAAATGACCGGAAAGGTATTGAACCGTTGGCAAGCCCTTAAACATGGGCATTTTATCGTTAAAATAATCTTCCAACAGTTCTTCCAGGTTTTGCAACAAATCACTGTTCAGCACCCTTCTGGTAATAAACTGACGTTTGTAAAAGCGGTTGCTGTAATTTAACAACAGTTCGATCTGCGTAATAATCACATCCTGACTAAAATCGTCAATCCGGCTGTTCAGTTCCTCTTCAATGCTTTTAAAGATGGTAATGATGGTAACCTTTTCCTTTTCTGATAAATGCAATGCCTCATTGGCCGAGTATGAAAAGAAACCATAACTTTTGATTTTTTTGGCTATCGGATACGATAGTAAAAAATCAGGATGGATTAATAAGGTATATAGCGAACAAACACTGGAACTTAAATCTTCTTCATGACCGATAATCTGATTTGGAGCGGCAAATAATAAACCACCTTCGTCAAAATCATAATAGCTCTGGCCGTATTTAAGCCTGCCGCTCAATTTTGGTTTATACGAGATTTTATAAAAGTTGAGGATATGCGAATTGGGCTGTCCGTTCATTTCAACCGGATGATCTTCATTATTGATCAGGCTGATGAGCGGGTGTTTCGGTTGCGGCAAGCCCATCATCCGGTGTGCTTCGGTTAGCGAACTGAATTTATATGGGCTATGGTCTTCCTTTTTCATATTAGTTAATACAAATATAACCGATAAGCTTTTGTTTACCGGTTATATGGTTGATTTTTTGGTTAATTAACCTTGTGCTGCGTTCGATACAGACTCCCATTCTTCCCAGCTTGCCATACGCTCAGCATAGGCCTTACGTACCCAGGCCAGATTATGGCTGCCGAGCGAAAGGCGTAAAGGTGGGTTTTCCATGTCGACAATTTTGAAAATGGCATCTGGTGTAGCATCCGGATTTCCTCTTTCCATGTGCTGTAAACCTTCAAAAAATGTTGCTTTGAAGTCGGTATATATATCCAGTCCGTCTGCAAATTTCAACGATTCCTGACTGCCAAATTCCGTGGCATATGCACCCGGCTCTATAATGGTAACTTTAATGCCAAATGGTTTTACCTCTTCGGCCAGACTCTCGTGAATGGCTTCGAATGCCCATTTAGAAGAAGCGTAATAGCCGATTACAGGTAGCACCACGTGGCCGAGGTTGCTTGATGTGCCTAAAATATGTCCGTAACCTTGTTTGCGTAAAATTGGTAAGGCTGCCTGAATAACCGCAACTGCCCCGAAAATGTTGGTATCGTACATGGCCTTTACCTGATCAATCGTGGCTTCTTCAACAGTACCTACAAGCGAATAACCTGCGTTGTTTAACACGATATCCAATTTCCCAAAATGCTCGTGGGCCCGTTTAACTGCTTTTTCAACCTGATCATGATTGGTCACGTCAAGTTCCAGGGTTAGTATATTTTCCTTGTATTTTTCCTGAAGATCGGCAATGCTGGAGAGATTTCGTGCGGTTGCCGCTACTTTATCGCCCCGTTCTAAGGCGGCAGTAGCCCATACACGCCCAAATCCACGCGAGGTACCGGTAATAAACCAAACTTTATGAGCTGTTGAGTTGAGGTTACTTTGATTTTCTTGTTGATGTTCCATAATTTTTTATCTGAATAAATGATAAACCAAAGGTGAGGACGACGCGATGCAAATTTGTAGCCTAATTGAGGGCTTTTGTAGCCAAAATGAGAAAATAGAAAAACGAATGGATTATTGGAAGTTTAGAATAACCAGTATCAAAACAAGGCTTAGGATGAAGGCGAAAAAGGAAAGCTTGAGATAGAGGGTGAAAAAAGGGAATTTTCTTTCCTGCGCACCATAATGGTTTAAGTTTTCTTTAAGTTGTTGTATGTACTTTTCATTCTCCTGCTGCTCTTTTCTGAGCCGGTTAAAATCTTTAAACTTTGTGTTATCCTGCGAAGTACCCGGAACCAGGATCCATAGCTTCTGATCGGTTTGCAGGTAAATTACATTTAAAAGCAAGCCATTTTTCTTGATTTCATAATGCGTAACGTTTACTGGAGATTCTGCTACAACAGGCCCGTTTTCCCAGGTAATGTTTACGCGGTGGTAAGCATTATACATTAAGAATACAACTATGCCGATCCCGATGGGTACTAAAGTTTTCTTGTTAAGTAACGCATCAACAATTTTTGGATAAGGAAGTGCATTATAAGAATCAAATCCTCCGGTTACCAACACCAGCATTAAAATCGTAAGCAGATTGAAAACAATGCCTAAAATAGAATTACCTTGCTTTAAATCTGTGCATTTCAGGTGTACACTAAACATTTTTTGACCAAGACCATAAGCTTCGGGTAGCTTTACAGGAGCATTAATGAGATCTTGCTGGTATTTTAAATTCCGCTGCCGGATTACGATGCTCATTACCGCGATACATAGCAATGCAAGTCCGATAAACAGGTAAATGATATGCTGTGGGTTCAAAATTTGTTCGTTTAAATAGATTTACTTAAGAGCATAACAAATGTTCGGGCAGTATGTTTTTTGCCGGTTTTTTGAGATAAAAGCCCGTTTCAAAATAAGCACTTCGCAGTTACCTGAAGATGAGATTTATTATTGTTAGTAACTTTTATGATAAAAAGTAGTTTTTGAAATGATTTTATGGCGCTCTTTTTCAGTGATTTAATAGCGTGAGTGCGTTTTTTTTAAACTATATGCACAGGAGAGTGTTAGAGATGGATAATAAAAAGTTATCTATCATGAAAAAAAATCTATTAAAACTTGTATTTGCCACATTATTATTTGCGGGCAGTGCACAGGCACAAATCCAAAAAGGTAATGTAATGGTTGGTGGAAATCTTACCAACATTAACCTTGGTTTAGATGCGCCAAATGTTTTCAGTGTTGACATTACCCCAAAAGCTGCCTGGTTTATTCAGGATAATGTAGCGGTGGGTGGTTACGTAAATTTTGGTCTGGAAACGGCTAAAAACTCAAGTACCACAACCAGCTATGGTGTAGGTGCATTGGGCCGTTATTACACAGGAAAAGATGTTGAAGTATTGAAACACGGCCGTTTCTTTGCAGAAGCAACTGTAGGTGTTGGTGGTGTTAATGTTAACAGAGGCGGTGCAAACACTAATGGGTTAGATTTAAGTGTAGGTCCTGGTTTTGCTTATTTTATTACGCCTAACATTGGTTTAGAAACCTTGCTTAAGTATAAAGGCCTAGTAGGCTTTGGTAATGCTACCACGCAAAACAACCTAAATCTGTCTTTTGGATTCCAGATTTATCTTCCTGGAAAAAGAACGGCAAACAAAGTTAAAGGTGATGTGAATTAATATAATTCATTCATTAAGTTAAAGAATCAGGTATTATTCTGATGACGATAAGGGCTGTTCCTAATGAAAAAGGAACAGCCCTTGATATTTATAGACTATTTACTTTTTTACGGTACGACCAATAAAATACGATCGGATAAACAAAAAGGTTAAATAAAGTATTGGTGATTAATCCCCCGATTACTACAATGGCCAATGGCTTTGATGCTTCTGACCCAATACCGGTAGAAAGTGCTGCGGGCATTAAACCTATCGCGGCCATTAAAGCAGTCATCAATACCGGCCTGAACCTGCTTGCAATTCCATCACGCATGGCATCGGTAAAGGTCCAGCCGGGATGATGTTTGAGTTCGGAAATGTTGGATTTGAAACGGGTAATCAGGATCACTCCATTTTGGACACAGATCCCAAATAAGGCAATAAAACCTATCCCCGCTGAAATATTAAAGTTTACGCCAGCGGCCAACAGGGCTAATATGCCACCAATCATGGCAAAAGGGACATTGTTTAACACCAATAAAGCATCTTTGATGTTTCCGAACAGTACAAAGAGGATAAAAAAGATCAATAACAAACTTACGGGAACAGCCTGCGATAAACGGGCGATGGCCCTTTGCTGGTTTTCGAAATCGCCGGCCCACTCCAATTGATAACCTTGTGGCAATTTGATTTTTGCATTTACTTTTTGTTGGGCTTCGGCAATTACGCTGCCCATATCCCTGCCGCGGATGGAGAATTTGATGGCACCGTAACGTTTGTGTTTGTCGCGGTAAATCATACTGGGGCCGGTAATTTTGCGGATGCTGGAAATTTCGCCCAACTGTACGTTCGATCCGGATAGGGTAGGCACACGCAATTTACTGATCGAACTTTCGTCATTCCTGAAATCTTCCGGATAACGGATAATCAGGTCGAATTTGCGTTCACCCTCATAAATCTGGGTAGCCGCTTTTCCACCGATGGCCATTTCGATTACCGCATTGGCATCTGCTGTGCTTACGCCATAAAGCGCCATTTTTTTCTGGTCGAGATTGATCTGCAGTTCCGGCTGACCAAGATTTCTTAAAATCCCCAGATCTTCAATACCCTCAACCGTTTTTAAAATGCTTTCTATTTTTTCTTCTTCCTGTTCGATGTATTCGAAGTTTTCGCCAAAAAGTTTTACCACAATCGAACCTTTTACACCCGAAACGGCCTCTTCCACATTATCAGAAATGGGTTGCGAAAAATTGAGGCTAATGCCTGGAAAACTCTTCAGTTTTTCCTGCATCCGCTCAATCAGCTGTTCTTTGGTCTGCTTGCGCTTCCATTCTTTCCGCGGATAAATATCCACATGAAATTCCATATTGTAAAAGCCGGTGGCATCGGTTCCGTCGTTTGGCCGGCCGGTTTGCGACATTACCTGTTTTACTTCTTCGAAACTTAAAAAGATCTTTCGCATCTCGTTCGAAAGCTTTTTGGTTTCATTCAATGAAATACTTAGAGGCCCGGTGGCACGCACATAAATAGAACCTTCATCCAAGCTGGGCAGAAACTCGGTGCCGAGAAATTTAAAGCTAAAGGCACCTGACAGGAGCACAATGACAGAAATGCCAAAAACGAGTTTCTTTTTTTTGAAACAGGCATCGTAAAATTTAAGGGTTGCTTTGGTAATCCATTCTAAAAAAATATTGTGCTTTTCTTTTACATCTTTTTTTAAGAGCACACTGGCCATGGCTGGCACGAGGGTAAAGGTTAAGATTAAAGCGCCCAGTAAGGCAAAACTTAGCGTCCAGGCCAGAGGAGAGAACATTTTACCTTCCACTTTCTCAAAGGTGAAAATGGGCAGCAAACCGGTAATGATAATCAGTTTGGCAAATAAAATGCCTTTTCCATTTTCGAGACAGGCTTTTTTGATGAAACCGAGCTTGCTCATTTTATTGAACTTATCCATGCCCAGTTTTCTGGCTTTGGCATCCAGTACGACGAAAATCCCTTCAACCATTACCACGGCACCATCTATAATGATCCCAAAGTCGATTGCCCCCATAGAGAGCAGGTTGGCCGGCATGCCTTTTAATTTGAGGCAGATAAAAGCAAAAAGTAATGCGAGTGGAATAATGATCGAAACGATTAGGGTGGTGCGCCAATCAGCCATAAAAAGGAACACAATGAGGGTTACGAACAAAATCCCTTCGAGCATATTGCCCATTACGGTATGTACCGAATAATTGACAAGGTCTTCACGGTCGTAAAAGGGTTTTATTTTTACATCATCTGGTAAAATAGTACTGTTTATGGCGTTGATTTTTTCTTTCAATCTTGCAATTACTTCGCTGGGATTACCACCTTTTCTCATTACAATAATGCCTTCCACTACATCCGGATCTCTGTCGCGGCCAACCTGACCCAATCGTGGCAGGGCCGATTCGGCGACATCGGCAATGGTTTTCACATAAACGGGTGTGCCATTGATGTTATCGACCACCACATTCCTGATTTCGTCGATATTGTTGAGTACGCCGATACCACGCACCACATAAGCCTGACCGCTCTGCACAATCACATCGCCACCCACATTAATATTGCTTTTAGATACCGCTTCGAAAAGTTCGGTTGCGCTTACGCCATATTGAATGGCTTTTTGCGGATCAACAGTAATCTGATAGGTTTTTACCTCGCCACCAAAACTCACCACATCGGCAATGCCCGAAACAGATAAAAGTTCGCGCTGGATCACCCAATCCTGCAGGGTTTTTAACTCGCGGACCGATTTTTTATCGCTGGTTAAGGTATAACGGAAAATCTCTCCGGTTGGTCCGTATGGTGGCTGTACCTCAGGCTGAATCCCTTCGGGCAGATCGGCTTCTTCGAGGTGATTATTTACCTGTACACGCGCCTCGGCATAATCTACATCATCTTCGAAACTTACTTTTACGATGGATAAACCAAAGAGGGAAGAAGAACGGATGCTGGTGCGTTTTTCGGTCGGGTTCATGGCAATTTCCAAAGGCCTGCTTACAAACTTTTCTACTTCTTCGGCACTACGGCCGGGCCATTGGGTAATGATGGTGATGTTGGTATTGGTTACATCGGGGAAGGCATCTATTGTGGTGTGTTTGAAACTTAAATAACCGGCGAGGATTAAAATAAAGGTGGCAAAAAAGATGAAATATTTATTCTTCAGTGCAAAGCCGATAATGCTTTTTATGAATTTATTCATTGTTAAAATCTAGGTGATGAAAAGAAATTATTGTGTTTTCAGGCTTTCGAACAAGAAAACCTGTTTGGAAGCAATAATGCGGTCGCCGGCCTGTACACCTTTGCTGATGTAGGTTTTATCGGTGGTTTTGCGGCCAATTTCGATCTCCTGAATCCTCACCTTATGATCCTGGCCCAGAACGAGCACATAATTTTTGTTTTCATCGAAAATAACGGCCCTCGAATTTAAAACAGGTAGATCGATAGCTGAATTTGCCGAAACCTTTACCGTTCCGAGCATGCCTGGTTTTAAAAGGAAGCCCGGATTAGGAATTACCACCCTAGCATTCATTACTTTACTTTCCTGATCAACCTGGTTATATAATTTCTCTATTTTGCCTTTAAAAATCTTATCAGGGTAGGAGAGGGTTGATAAACTCACTTCATCCCCGGCCTTAACCCTCGAAATATCAGATTCATAAATGTTGATCATGGCCCAAACGTTAGAGAGATCGGCAATGGTAAAAAGGCTTTTGTCGTTATCTCCACGCAATTGTATATTCTGGGTTACGTTTTTTTCGATCACAAAACCATTTATGGGCGATTTAATGGCGTATAATCCCGTACTGCTACCGCCATTGAGTTTCAATACAGAATTGGCTCTTTTTACCTCTGCTTTTTTGATCTGATAATCGTTTTTGGCTTCTTCGAGTTCTTTAGCAGATGATAAACCACTTTGAAAAAGCTGCTCGGCCTGTTTTACCGATCGTTCTGCATTTTTAAGTTCGGCATTGGCGGCGATAACTTCTTTATCAAAACCAGCCATTTCGGAACTGGTGAGGGTGGCTAGTGTCTGGCCAGTTGAAACCTGATCGCCCAGCCTTACGCCAACGCGGTTTACTGTTCCGCTAACCATGGGGAAAAGTTCTGAGCGACGTTCTTCATTTGCAGCAATTTTGGCCGAAAAAATCAGTTCGGTTTTACTGTTGGCCTGTTGTACGGTATCGATTAATAAACGGTTGATCAATGAATCAGTGATCGCAAATTTTTCGGCTGGGGCTGCCGTTTTATGTTCGCTACAGCTAAATATTAAACTGACAGTAGCAATGAATACGGTGTTTTTATAGAGATTTTGCATGAGATTTATTTAAAAAGATTAGAACCGGTTACATAATTGAGCTCCGCACGGCTGCTCATTCTTTCGAATTCGACTTTGTTCAGTTGCAGTGTATTTTCTTTATAAGCATCGTAGAGGTCTAAAAATTCGATCAGGCTGATGTTTCTTGCCTTGAAATTTTTAATCAGACCAGAAATGAGCGTATTGAAATCGGTACTAAAGGTGGGATCGATCTCTGCATACAGTTTTTCGTTGCGTAAAGCGGTTTTGTAGCTGTTAAATACTTCATTTTCGAGCAGGGCTTCCTGTCTTTTTAGGTGCAAATCGGCTGCGGTTATGCCAACCTGTGCTTTTTTAATTTCGCCCTGGTTCCTGGAGAAAAGCGGAATAGGGATTTTGATGCCCAAACCGGTATATTTTTCGGGATAATTGCCTTTCAGGTCGTAGCTCAAACCAATTTCTATATCAGGGATGGCCATAGCTTTTTGCAGTTTTAAATTACGTTCGTTATAAAGCAGATCAGTTTTGGCCAGTTTGAGATCGGCGCGGTTAGCTCTGGCCGAATCGAGTAATGCGCTGTAAGGAATTTTATCGGGTGATACGTGATCTACCTGATCTAACATTAAGTTAATTGAGGTTGTAGCGTTGATACCACAAAGTATTTTTAAATCTTTGTAATTGTCTTCCAGTTCATTCAATAATCCGGCCTGTTCTGCTTTGAGGTTGATCAGCAGTGATTTAATCCTGATCACATCTTTTGCGGCCACATTGCCCGTTTTTAACTGAAGATCGTAAGCTTTTAGCAGTTGATCAGTAGAACTGATTTGTTCCTGGTAAACCTTTACCGATTGCGCCGCAAAATAGGTCTTATAGAAAGTATTAACCAGCTCGAATTTGAGTGTTCTTAGCAGGTCGAAATACTCGTATTCGGCCAGTTTAACCCCTGTTTGGGCCAGTTTGATGTTTTTATTGCGCTTGCCTGCCAGTTTAAACAACTGCGAAATAGACCCTGCAAATTGTCCGTAAGCATAGGAGGTTTGCAGAAATTTCTTTGTTTCGTGGTTGTAGAAAAGGTTTTCATATTCGAGAGTAGGATTTTCGAATAGTTTGGCGGTAATAATTTCGGCTTTAGCTTTGTCGATGTCATAATTGCTGACCAGGAGATCGAAATTATTTTTTAAGAAGAGGTTTTCTGCCTGGTTCAGATTTAAGCTTAGTGTATCGGTTTGTGCGAAAGTTGCTCTGGTTATAAGGACTAAAAAGAGAAGAAGCAACGTAGATATTCTTGTCATCCTGCAAAGCTATTCCCGCCGAATTAAAAGGGGATTAAATCGGGCTTAAAAGGGGATTAAAGTTGGTTAGCGTTTGCGCTCGTTTCCAAACGAGTGCATAAATAGTTACACGATTTTATCGTTGTAAATGATATACTATTAAACGCGTTGGGGGATTACTTCTTTATTCGTTCCGTCATTTCGAGCGGAGTGCAACGTAGCCGAGAACCACAAAGTACTCAGCGAAGCTAAATCTGTCTCGAGATAGATCTCTCCGTTTCGCTGCGCTTCAGTCGAGATGACGAACTCATGAAGTAATAACTAAAACTTTTCATGCTTGCGCTCGTTTCCAAACGAGTGTATAAATAGTTATACGATTTTTTATCGTTGTAAATGATATGTTATTCAAGGCTCGTTAGAAACGAGCAGTACTATCTAAAACTTTGTCAACCTCACCGTAAAAGTACAGCCACCCTTATCAATATTCTTTACGGTTATTTCGCCTTTAAGCAGATCGATAATTTTTTGTGCCATATAAAGTCCCATGCCTTCACCGTTGTGGCCATGTTCATTTGCACGCGTGTAAAAAGGTTTAAAAATATCCGCCTGATTTTCGGTAGAAATACCCGTTCCCTGATCGGTGATGTGGATGAGGAAATCATTTTCAGTGCTTTCAACAAGAATATTAACTTCCTGATTATCCGAAAACTTAAAAGCGTTTGAAATGATATTATCCAAGGCAATCTGTAATAAAACGGCATTGGCCAAAATTTCAGAATTTGGTTCAATGGGATTTTGATCAATAATTCTAAGATCAAGGTTTTTCTGTGTTTTCCATTCAATCTGGATTTTGGAAAGTAAATCATCCAGCCGGATCGGAACAAGCTGCGAATTGATCAGTTCGAGGTCCATTTTTGCAAGGGCAACTAAACCGGTAATGATGTGTCCCATTTTTTCGGCGTCCTCAAGCATCGAAGCGATCACTTTTTGATAAGCTTCCTGATCCCTTTCTTTTGATAGTGCAAGTTCGGAGGTCATCATCATGCGGGTAACAGGCGTCCTTAATTCATGCGAAGCATTGGCAGCAAAAGTTTTTTGCAAGATAAAAGCCTGTTCCAGTTCTTCCATTAAATGGTTAAAACTTTGGGCAATGAGGTTAATCTCGTCTTTATTGTTGTTTTCTTCTACCCTGAATTCCATGTTTTGCGAACCAGCCTGTTTTACTTCGAGCATAAATTTTTGCAGGGGTTCGAGCATTTTCCGGGCAATTAACCGGCTCAGCAACAATACAATCAGTGAAATGAGGATGAAGATAAAAATCATGATCTTCAACAATTTATCGAGCCTGTTGTGTGAGCCCTGATCGTCGGCCGAAGCCAGGATTACAAAATCACCCTGATTATCTTTATAATAAATACCCACCACCTGCCGCTGACCGTCGGTGTACTTTAAGCGTCCTTTCCGACGTACTTCATCGATGGTGGCGGGTGCCCAGTATTGTGCGGTATCGCCGATAAAGGTGGCCCTGTTCTTCTTATCGTAAATGCGGGTAACTTCGCCGTTTAGCTTTTGCAGGTATTTATGACGTACGGTGTTTAATGCATCGCGACTGATTTCATCTGCTTCGAGGTAGAGTTTTGCCGTAACCATGGTACGGTCTGTGAGGCGCTCAAAGAAATCGGCTTCCAAAAATTTCATAAAGGTGAAATACACCGTACAGAGCACCGCGAACAGCATTGACGTGCTGATCAGGGTAAAATATAACGCTATACGATCCTTTATTTTCATTTATTTCAAAATATAACCCATGTTGATTTTGGTGTGGATAAGTTTGCGTTCAAAATCCTTTTCGATTTTTTTTCGCAGGAAATTGATATAAACATCAATTACGTTCGTTCCGGTTTCGAAATTGATGTCCCAGGCTTGCTCAGCAATAAACTGCCTGGAGAGTAGGCGTTTGGGGTTACGCATAAAAAGTTCGAGCAGCACAAATTCTTTGGCACTTAACTCAATGGTTTTCCCTGCACGACTTACTTCTTTACTATAGGTATCTAATACCAGGTCTTCGAAATATAATTTATGGTCTGCTTTAGTTTCGGCAGCAGGTTGCCTCCTCAAAAGTGCTGCCACCCTGGCCAACAATTCTTTCAGGTGGAAGGGTTTTACGAGATAATCATCTGCACCGGCTTCCAGGCCCGTAACTTTATCATCAATGGTGCCCATAGCAGTGAGCATGAGGATTGGTGTTTGCAAATTGTTTTCCCTGAGGTGTTTACAAAGCTGGATGCCGTTGAGGCCGGGCATCATTACGTCGATAATCAGAAGGTTAAAACTTTCGCTCAAAAAAAGTTCCAGCGCATCAATCCCATTGGCTACGGTAAGTACCTGATAATCGTTTTCTTCGAGTGCAGATTTTAAAAGTGCCGCAATTTTAGGATCGTCTTCCGCTATTCCAATCTTTAGCATGTAACAAAAGTAACCATCTCATCTTAAAACGGGATTAAAATGGATGGTCTTTATGTTATTTGAGCAGATTTTCAGGGCCGGATGATCCAAAATGAGTTATGTTGTAGCTGAAATGACGTGTTAGCCCGCACAGACTAAAAAAATGGTTGTCATTCTGAGTGAAACGAAGAATCTGCAAGCGATGGAAAACCGAACCCGAAAACAGATCAAAAATCAGAAAGATTCTTCGCTCCGAATATTCGGGACAGGTAGCGTTCAGAATAACTACAAAGAAGTTTAAGCATAGGTTATACTATCTTAATCCTTATTATATTTGAATAAAAACATTTCCATGTTCGAAACATTTGATCAGACCAATTTTCATCAGCTTTGCGATTTAGCAGGTAGCAGGGATGCAGATTTGCAGTCGATTTTGGATAAATACGGTTACCCTCCGTTTTGGTCGAGACCAAATACCTTTGAATCACTGGTGCATATTATTTTAGAACAACAGGTTTCTTTGGCTTCGGCATTGGCTACGCTGAATAAACTGAAAGAAAAAATAGGGGAGGTTACACCGGCACGCTTGTTATTGCTTACTGACCAGGAATTGAGGGATTGTTATTTCAGCAGGCAAAAAACAGTTTACGTGCGGCATTTGGCTGAAAGTTTGGTTAGCGGAACGTTATCACTTAGTGAAATGGAAACGATGGATGATCTTGCCATTAGAAATCAACTCAAAACCATTAAAGGCATCGGAGATTGGACCGTAGATATTTACCTGATTTTTATGCTGCACCATACGGATGTTTTCCCCATAGGAGACCTGGCTGCGGTAAACTCACTAAAGAAAATAAAAGGTTTGATATCCAGTGTGAGTAAAGAGGAAGTTTTGGCGGTTGCAGATCAGTTTAAACCTTACCGCACCATTGCCACGATGTTGTTATGGCATGTTTATTTGGAAGAAAGGAAGAAAAAGTAATATTAACAACTTCATGGTCTGTGTCCTAACAGGCCATTTAAATTAGTTTTTTGTTTCGGTCTGTGAGGACACAGACCGAGAGTGTGAACCTACCGCACCATTGCCACGATGTTGTTATGGCATGTTTATTTGGAAGAAAGGAAGAAAAAGTAATATTAAACAACTTCATGGTTTGTGTCCTCACAGGTCATTTAAATTAGTTTTTTGTTTCGGTCTGTGAGGACACAGACCGAGAGTGTGAACCTTACCGCACCATTGCTACGATGTTCTTATGGCATGTTTATTTGGAAGAAAGGAAGAAAAAGTAATATTAGACAACTCCATGGTCTGTGTCCTCACAGGCCATTTAAATTAGTTTTTTCTTTCGGTCTGTGAGGACACAGACCGAGGGTGTGGGGTTTGGAATGACAGAGATTTATTACAACAGCGCCCTATCCAAATGTACATAACCACCATCAACATGGATCAACTGGCCGGTAGTATGGCTCGATTTATCTGATAATAAAAACACAGCGGTATTCGCAATTTCATCTACAGTAGTCATCCGGTTTTCAAATGGAATTTTATCGGTAATGCTTTTCAGTTTTTCATCACGGTTTTCAAAAGTGCTGATCCATTTCTCGTATAAAGGTGTCCATGCTTCGGCAACAATAATCGCATTAACACGGATGCTGTAGGGCAATAATTCCACCGCCCACTCGCGTGTTAAAGCATTTCTGGCACCGTTTGATGCCGCATAGCCTGATGTTCCGCCTTGTCCGGTTTCTGCTGTTTTACTGCCGATATTCAAAATAGAACCTTTACTTTCTTTCAATGCAGGTAAGGCGTACTTCGCTAAAAGATAATAGTGCACCACATTTTTATGCAGCGATTCCATAAAAGCTTCATAAGTGCCGCTTTCGAGGCCTACGCCGTCGTTAACACCGGCATTATTCACCAGGCCATCAATTCTGTTATATTTTTCTAAAATGGCATCAACAATAGATTTACAGCTTTCTGGTGCAGTAAGTTCTGCAGTAAAATAATCGGCTTTTAAGCCTGAATTTTTTACTTCCTGAAGCATTTTCTGGTTATCTTCTTCATTTCTGCCGATGATGATTGGAAATGCGTTTTCAATGGCCAAAGCTTTAACAATTGCTGCTCCAATGCCTTTTGCACCACCACTAACCAGTATTATTTTGCCGTCTAAATTTAAATTCATATTCGGTTATGTTTTTGTTTTTATTTAAGTATAGTGCCAGGAGTTGAGGACATAGAGAGAGACTTTGTCTGTATAGATTTCTCTCCCGACTTAACCTCGGGATTTCACTCCAGTCGAAATGACGGACCAATTAGTGTTTCCCCCATTATCCATCTTACCTCATCCATCTTCTATTTTACCTCTTCCATTTCACATCATCCATCCTCTACAGACTTACTCCTCTTTTCCAGGGGATAAAATCATCCTGGTTAAGCTGCACTGCTTTAGGGATTTCTTCTCCGCTGGCTACTTTAATGCAATATTCTAAAATATCTTCACCCATTTCGTTTATGGTTTTTTCGCCGTTAATCACCGCTCCGGTATCGATATCGATAATATCGCTCATGCGTTTAGCCAGAATCGAATTTGTGGCCACTTTAATGGTCGGGCAAACCGGATTTCCGGTTGGTGTACCTAAACCCGTGGTAAACAGGATAAGCGTGGCTCCGGCAGCCGCTTTACCGGTAGTGGCTTCCACATCATTTCCGGGCGTACAAACCAGGCTTAAACCCGGTTTAGTGGCAGGCTCGGTATAATCCAACACATCAACCACAGGGGAAGAACCCGCCTTACGTGCTGCCCCGGCTGATTTTATCGCGTCGGTAATTAAACCATCTTTAATATTACCTGGCGAAGGGTTCATGTAAAAACCAGAGCCAACTTTATGTGCCAGGTCATCGTATTCTGTCATTAAACGGATAAATTTTTCGGCAGTGGGCTGGTCTACAGACCTGTCGATCATTTCCTGCTCTACGCCACAAAGTTCGGGAAACTCTGCCGATAACACCTTTGCACCCAATGCCACCAATAAATCTGCACAGTAACCTACAGCCGGATTGGCAGAAATGCCACTAAAACCATCACTGCCGCCACATTTTACGCCTACGCATAATTTGCTTAAAGGGGCTTCTGTACGTTCTTGTTTATTGATAAGCATCAGGCCTTCAAAAGTGCTTTTGATTGCATTCTGGATTAAATGTTCTTCACTCTGTGTTTTTTGCTGTTCAAAAATTAATAAGGGTTTATCAAAATTGGGATCAAGCGCCAAAAGATCGCGTTTAAAATCGTCTACCTGTAAATGCTGACAACCTAAGCTTAAAACCGTAACACCTGCCACATTGGGGTGATTGGCATAAGCGGCCAGCAATCTGCTCAAAGTATTCGAATCCTGACGCGTGCCGCCACAACCACCATTATGTGTGAGGAATTTAATACCATCCACATTTTTAAAGGTTCGGTTGGCTTTATTTACTTTGGGTTCGAAACTGATGTTATCAATACTCTCACCACTTTCGTAAGCCTGAACAAGTTTGTGCGTGTAAGATTTATATTGCGCATCAACCGCATAACCGAGTTCGCTATAAAGGGATTCTTTAATGATATCGAGGTTTCTGTTTTCGCAGAAAACCGTTGGGATAAACAACCAGTAATTTGCAGTGCCCACCGCGCCGTTTTTACGGTGATAACCATAGAATTTGCGATCGGCATATTGACTTACATTGGGCGCTTCCCACTTAAAATCAACATTTCGGTAGGCAAATGGCTCAGCTGCATGCTTGGTGTTCTCTACACTCATGCGCATACCTGCTTTTACCTCAAACTGGATTTTCCCCACTAGAACACCATACATAATCACTTCATCGCCGGTTTTCATATCCTGCATAAAAAATTTATGCTTGGCGGGGATTTCATCAACAGTCAGGTAGGCAATTCCTTCGTAAACAATTTCGGTTCCCTGAGGTAAATCCTGTAATGCAACCAAAACATTATCGGCATTATTAATCCTGATGACTAATTTTTTCATTGTTAATTTATACTTCTAAACTTATTTCTTTTTCAATATGATTGGGTTTCCAGCCTTTCCAGCCAAAGTAGAATACCACTAAAAAGCAAACAAAGGGAACCAAATAACCATATTGTATATTGTGTGTGGCATCTGATATTAAGCCCAATACCGGCGGCAAAAATGCACCACCTACTATCGACATTACAATTAGCGATGAACCCAGCTTGGTATCTTTACCCAAACCAGCTATTCCTAGTGAAAATATGGTTGGGAACATAATCGACATAAAAAAGGCCACGCCTATTAATGCATAAACAGTAATCATTCCGGTAGCAAAAATGGATACCAGTGTAAGCAGCGCGCTGATTAAAGCATATAACATTAACAATTTGTGTGGAGCGACAAATCGCATAAGGAAGGTCCCGGCAAATCTACCCAGCATAAAAGCCAAGCCTGCTGCGCCAGAATACCATGCCGCCTGCGCCGGGGTAATACCAGCAGATGAGGTTACGAAACTGATAAATAAGCTTAATACACAAACCTGTGCGCCAACGTAAAAAAACTGCCCGATAACTGCCCAACGTAAATGACTGTGCCCCAGAACATGCCCAAAAGAGCTTTTTTCATTAGCACTTTCTTCTTCTTTAATATCCGGCAGCTTGGTAAAAATAAATAAGATAGCTACTATAATAATCAGGACACCCAAAATTAAATAAGGCGCTTTTACTGTTGAAGCTTCCTCAAGTACATAAGCCTGTTTTTCTAATGGAAGCAATTTCGCCAGTTGCGCATCAGTATATTTTGCTTCAGTAAAAATCAATTTTCCTCCAACTACAGGTGCTAAAAATGCTGCTAAACCATTAAAAGATTGAGAGAAGTTTAAACGTTGGGTAGCCGTTTCCGGCGGACCAAGCACGGTAACGTAAGGATTTGCAGCTGTTTCTAAAAAGGTTAAACCGCAGGCAATGATAAAAAGTGCACCTAAGAAAAAGATGTATTGTGCGGTATTTGCTGCGGGGATAAACAACAAACAACCTATGGCAAATAAAACAAGTCCTAATATAATGCCGCTTTTATAGCCATACTTGCGCATGATGTAACCTGCAGGAAGTGCCAATAAAAAATAGGCGATAAAAACAGACGAATCGACCAGGGTAGATTCGAAAACATTCAGCTGGAAGGCTTTGCGTAAATGTGGAATTAAAACCGGATCGAGGTTATGTACAAAACCCCAGAAAAAAAAGAGGCTGGTAACTAAAATTAATGGAAACAGGTACCCTTTGCCGCCTTTTGGTGTATCGGATACCTGAAAATTCGTTGTGGTGTTGTGGCTCATATTTGGTTTGGTTATATTGGTGAAGCTGGTTATGCCAAAATAAAAGTAGTTAAACTTCGGGCTCCGTTGCACCAATTACTAAAGATTGTTCAATATCTGCTGTTTTGGAAGGTCAGGCTATAAATGCACCGTATCCGGTATCTTTCGGTATAACAAGGAATAAATAATCTACCTTCATAAATGTGTTATTGGTTAGTTGTTGCATTACAAATTAAGCCCTTAAGTACTAATAAAAATTTAACTTTATGATCTAATTATTAAATGATATTGTCTCTAATTTATACATTGCGAAATATTACTGCATATTAGAGTGATTTTTTAAGATTTTATGAAACCGCATTTACTTAATGTATCTACCAATACGGTGGATTCTTTTAGCGCCCGGAGGGATATTATGCCAGATGTGAACAACCTGTGGCATTACCATTCTGCTCTGGAGCTGATTTACATCAAAAAAGGCAGGGGAACGCAGTTTATTGGCGACAGCATTAAAAATTTTAGCGAGGGCGATGTGGTATTGCTTGGCAGTAACCTGCCTCATTACTGGCGATTTGATCCTGAGTTTTTCGAAAAAAAGGAGGGCGAATCTGTTGATGTGTATGCCATCCACTTTAAAGAAGATTTTTTAGGCGCTGGATTTATCGATCTTCCCGAAAACCAGGAACTTAAAAAGATGCTGGCACAATCTAAACAGGGAATCCAGCTATCAGGGAATGCGAAAGAAAAAATAGCCCGATTGGTGCCTTTAATTATTGAGGCTACGGGTACTATGCGGATTATCAGACTGTTAGAGGTGTTGACTGAAATAGCCAGCTGCGAAGAGAAAAAAACATTGGTTTCGCTGGGTTTTAAACCTAATTTTCTGGAAAACGAAAAAGACAGAATTCAATCGATTTATAATTATACCATCAGCAATTACAAAAATAAAATAGAGCTGAAAGAAATCGCTGCAGTGGCTAAAATCAGTCCGAATTCGTTTTGCAAGTTCTTTAAAACCAAAAGCCGGAAAACCTACACGCAGTTTCTGAACGAGATTAGGGTGGGGCAGGCCTGTAAGCTCTTAATAGAAAATGATTTAACGGTAAAAGAAATCTGTTATGATTGCGGTTTTTATAATTTTACCAGTTTTCATAAATATTTTAGAGAGATAACCGGAAAAACCCCGCTTAAATATCAGCAGGCCTTTTCTAAGCAGTAATGTTTTTTAGTAAAGCAGGCCAACCCTGTATAGCCCCGATTGCACGGAAAGCCCGGAGCGTAGTGAGGACTTGGAGTAAAAGCGGGACTGCAGTTGACCAAGAACCACAGGCTTTGCGCTTCAAAAAAAATAAATAATTCACCCTGAATTTTTTATGTCTTTAAATTAGCCTGATGTCTAATTTAAATTTTGGAACAAATACCAACCATTTATAGCCCCGATTGCACGGAAAGCCCGGAGCGTAGTGAGGACTTGGAGTAAAAGCGGGACTGCAGTTGACCAAGAACCACAGGCTTTGCGCTTCAAAAAAATAAATAGCTCACCCTAAAATAAATGCACAAATTTCTCTATTGCGGCCAAAATGACGGCGTTTCCTACCTCGCCTGGAATTTATCCCGATACTGTGTAGGCGTCATCCCAACTGATTTTCTGAACACTTTCCTGAATGCTTTTGGATCGTTATACCCCGAATTGTAAATCACTTCCGTCATTTGCTGAGCCGTTTGTTCTAAAAGTTTTTTAGCTGCTTCAATGCGGGTTTGCTGCAGGTACTCGATGGGCGTAATGCCAATAACCTGCTTAAAACGGCGTACAATATTTCTTCTGCTGGAAGGAATATCCTTGATCATTTCTTCAATAGTAGCCACATCCTGGTAGTTGCTTTCAATTTTTTCCTGTGCCGAGGCTACCAGGTCGTCGTTATGGTGACGGATGGGCTGAAAAGTGCTGAAGTACAACTGGTTTACGCGGTCCATATCGATGGCGAAAACTTTGGCAACTTTCACCGCCATATCTTTTCCGCAGTGGATCTGTAAAAGGTGCAACAATAAATGAAAAGTAGAGGTTGCACCGCCACTGGTAAACAGTTTTCCATCCTGTGTTACGGTTTTATCGGCTTTTAAATGTACCTGCGGAAAAGCGGTCGAAAATGCAGGACAGGCATCAACATGTGTGGTAGCAGCTTTACCATCCAACAAACCCGATGCGGCCAGTAAAAATGCACCGGTACAAAAAGTTGCGATTTCTGCCCCGGCGTGATGCTGTTTGTTTAACCATGGAATATAACTTTTATTGGCCGAAATGCATTCCTTAATATCATTGGTGGCAAAAGATGGAATCAAAATAAGATCAAGATCGGTGGCCTTTTGTAAGGAGATGCAGGGGTGTTCGCTAAAGTTATAATTTTTATCATCAGCAGTAATTAAACTGATATTAAAGGGTGTTTCGAGCTCATCTTTCCTGTAGAATCCATTTACGGTATCAAAAACATCTAAAATAGCCGCTACGCTTAATAATCTGAAGTTTTGGGGCATTAAAACACCTATTTGTATCATTTGGTTAAAATTTGGGAATAGTAAATATATAAAAATTGTCTGAAATGCCCCTTAATATTGACTTTTACGGCAAGGGTGTGCCTCAATATTAAGCTTTAACTTTATTTTAAGTTAATCACCTAAACAAAACAACATGAAAACCACACCAAAAAGTAGCAGGATGTACGGCCTGATTGTACTCTACGAAATGCATACCGATTTTTTATTAAAGGCTTTAGATGGTATAGATGAAAAGGATGCGCAGAAAAGACTGGAAACCAAGGCCAACCACATCGCCTGGATTACGGGCAGTGTAGTGCAGGGGAGGTATTTTCTGGCTAAATCGTTCGGAATTGATCTCCCTTCCATCACCGACGAACTTTTTGCTAATAATAAGGGCATTGTTGATGATGCGGTGTATCCATCGATTGCCGACCTTAAAAAAGACTGGTTAGCCATTTCGCCAAGGCTGCAGGAAGCGTTAACGCAGCTACGGATGAAAAGCTGGAGGAAAAGTTAACCATCCCGGGAATGGAAATTACCCTTTTCGAAATGATCAGCTTTAGCACTTACCGCGATGCGAACTGCATCGGGCAGATTGCCTTGTGGCGAAGATTATTGAACTATCCAGGAATGAATTATATGTAGGCTATGGAAAAATTAATTAAAGAAACCGAAGAAACCTTATTGGCACTGGAAAACGTTTTCTCAAAATTTGATGGCCATCTGGTTAACAAAGTGCCTTTTGAAGGCAGCTGGACTGCCGGACAACTTGCAGAACATTTGATATTATCGAATGGTGGTTTTTTGCAGGTAATTAACGGAACGGTTACGGAAACCGATAAACCTGCAGATTTAATGGTAAGTCAGATTAAAAGTGATTTTTTAAATTTTAATGTGAAGTACAATTCGCCCAAAGAGATTTATCCTGAAAACAAAGCTTATAACCAGCCGGAATTATTAGAAAATTTAAAGCAGATCAGGGCGGGAATTTCGAATGCCGCAACTGGTTTAGATTTAACTAAAACATGTGTTTCTTATGAACTACCGGGATATGGCTATTTAACACGTTTAGAGGCAATTTATTTTGTGATTTATCATACACAAAGACATGTACACCAATTAAAAAATATTTATAGTGGCTTAAATCCCAATTGATTTTAACTAAATTTATGAGAAACAACAGGCTTGATTTACTCAATCCCTATATAGGTAAATGGAAAACCGAAGGTTTAACCAAATCGGGCGAAGTAATTACCGGAACGGATACCTACGAATGGATTGAAGGCAGTTTCTTTTTAACACATAAAGTAGATGTAACGTTTAACAAAAAGAAAATGCAATCTTTAGAAATTACCCATTATGATGATATGGAGGATGTGTTCAGGTCGCAGTCGTTTGATAACGAAGGAAATATTTCGATCTCTACACTTAAAATTTATGATGATATCATTTTAATATTTGCGGATACAGAAAGGTTTAAAGGGAATTTTAAGACTGATACAATAGAAGGACTGTGGGAGCAGTTTGATGGTAAAAACTGGGTAGAATGGATGGATATAAAACTAACCAGGATATAGATGAAGTCGGAAGTCGGAAGCCTCAAGTCTGAAGTCCGAAGCCAACTAATAGCAAAGCTATACCAATGACCATTAGACTAATGACAAATGACCAATAAACCAATGACTAATAAACCAATTAACTAAATAAAAATGGCAACACTTAACACGTATTTAAATTTTAACGGTAACACCGAAGAAGCATTCAACTTTTACAAATCAGTTTTTGGCGGTGAGTTTCTGGTAGTGCAACGCTATAAGGATTCGCCCGGCTGCGATGGAATGCCTGCGAGTGATCAGGAAAAATTGATGCATATTGCTTTACCTATAGGTGGTAACATTTTAATGGGAACCGATATTACTGATCCGATGCCACCAGCCACATTAGGCACAGGTATTTCGCTTTCTGTTGATGCGCAAAGCGAAGAAGAAGCTAAACACTTATTTGATAGCCTGTCTGCAGGTGGTACGGTAACCATGGCTTTAGAAAAAACCTTTTGGAATGCACTTTTCGGCATGACTACCGATAAGTTCGGGATCCAGTGGATGGTGAATTATGATTTTAAATAAGGAGGTAGTCCAAAGTCTATAGTCATGAGTCCTTAGTACCGGGTCTTTAGTCCGTAGTCGATTATCTAGATTAGTCACCCTAAGCGGAGTCGAAGGGCAGTAGCAGTTCGGCTTTCAGCGCCAGTTAACCGGTTTAAACAATTAACCAGTTAACCCTATAAATAATTAGACCATTAAGAAGTTAAGGAAATTAAGGTTTTAGTAATCATTGTAAGCTATGCGACTATCAACCCTGGACTATTAAACTATTGACCAAACAGGTGGTTTGAAGTTCCGCGTTTCATCAACAATTAACCGGTTTAAACAATTAACCAATGACTAATAACCCAACAGACCAACATTAAATGAACAAAAAATATTATTTTTAAAATACAAACTAAAACTTAACCAATATGAAAATTGCTGTAATTATTGTACGTGTACTTTTGGCCGCCATGTATTTATTTGCTTCGGTGAGCTATTTTCTTAACTTAATGCCTAAGGCACCAGAGATGACGGCTACACAAACCAGCTTTATGACAGGCGTAATGGCATCGGTGTATCTCTTTCCGTTAATTAAGATAACAGAGTTAATCGGGGGAGTATTATTGCTCATTAACCGTACCGCGCCTTTGGCTGCTATCATTATTTTTCCGGTCACTTTAAATGTTTTTCTGTATCATGCATTTTTGGGGCCGAAAGAATTACCAATGGTTGCTGTAATGTTATTGTTCAATCTGTTTTTGTTTTATGCTTACAGGGCGAAGTACCTGCCCATCGTTTCAAAGTAAATTTCAGTTTTAAAAAACTTTCTCATACTTTTTCTCTTTATTTAGTGTTTCGGTATAAGGTGTAATTCATTATCTTTAAAAACTAACTAGAAATAAAAAATATGAGAAAGCTACCATTTTTAATGCTGCTCTTTGTAGCGGTATCATTTTCTGCCTTTGCGCAGAACAAAGATGCCATTGTAGGCAAATGGCTTAATCCATCAGGAGAGGGACAAATAGAAATTTACAAAAAAGGCGATAAATTTTACGGGAAACTGGCCTGGATTAAAGAGCCAAACATTAACGGAAAACCTAAATTAGATGTTAAAAACCCGAATGAAAACCTGCAGAAACGTGCTTTGTTAAACCTTGAAATACTTAAGGATTTTAAATACGATGACGGCAAATGGACCGATGGAACCATCTACGATCCAAAAAGCGGTAAAACCTACAGCTGTAACATGACCTTAAAAAGTGCTGATGTATTAAACATCCGCGGTTATGTGGGTATTTCACTTTTGGGCCGATCGGAAACTTTTAGACGAGTTAAATAACAATCAATGAAGAAATTAATATGGTGCCTTTTAATGGCACCTTTTTTTTGCGCTGCGCAGTCGTACGTTGTTAAACCCTTAAATGAGGCTGCCAAAACCAGTTTAAGGGGTTTAAGTGTGGTAACCGATCAGGTGGTGTGGGTAAGTGGCAGCAACGGCTCAATTGGTAAAACAACCGATGGCGGCAAAACCTGGACTTGGGTAAAACCTAAAGGATATGAGAAAATCGATTTCAGGGATATAGAAGCTTTTGATGATCAACAGGCCGTTATTGTGGGGATTGCTTCGCCGGCATATATCTTAAAAACCGTTGACGGAGGCCAAACCTGGACAGAAACCTATAAAAATGTAGATTCTGCCATATTTTTAGATGGAGTTAGTTTTTGGGATAAAAACAGAGGAATTATTTTCGGCGATCCCATCAATGATAAACTGCAACTCCTGAAAACAGTTGATGCCGGTAAAACCTGGCAGGATATTTCCGCAAATTTAAAAACAAGTTTAGCCAAAGGCGAAGCGAGTTTTGCAGCCAGTGGCACCACGATAAAAACATTACCAGGGGGCAAAACATGGATTGCAACAGGCGGAACAGTATCAAATATTTATTACTCGCCTGATTATGGACAAACCTGGCAAATGTTTAAATGCCCTATTTTACAGGGCGAAAATAGCACAGGTCCTTTCTCTATCGATTTTTTGAATAATAAAAATGGTGTAACGGTTGGCGGAAACTATGTAAAAGATAAAGAAAATGCCAATAACATCTTGTTAACCAGCGACGGTGGTAAAACCTGGCAAAAGCCAAATACACCAGTTTTTGGTTTTCGTTCGGGAGTAACCTACATCAATGCCAAAACATTGGTTGCAACCGGTACATCTGGCACAGATATCTCGACCGATGGCGGCCAAAACTGGAAACACATTTCTGATAAGAGTTTTAATGCTGTTCAAAAAGCAAAAAAAGGTAAACTAGTTATACTGGCAGGAGATAAAGGTGTAATTTATCAGTTAGATGCCACTAACTAATATTTGGCGCCAATACGTAACAATTCTAACAATTGTCATTCTAACAATAAAACAATAACATAAATAAACAGCAGAAATGATAAAATTTTGTTTCTTTGTTATGAAAACTAAAACTTTAATTTAAAAATACACACGCTCAATGGATTTTCTGCACACAATTTTAGGTGATGATATACAGGCCGGATTATTAATTATTTTAAACCTGATTGTAATCGAAAGTTTGCTCTCGGTTGATAATGCTGCGGTTTTGGCTACCATGGTAATGGATTTGCCAAAGAACCAGCGCGATAAAGCATTAAAATACGGAATTATCGGTGCATACGTTTTTAGGGGTATCTGTTTGTTCCTTGCGGCGTGGCTGGTAAAAATCTGGTGGTTAAAACCACTTGGCGGTTTATATCTGTTATACCTCGCATTCGATTATTTCAGAAAAAAGAACAGTAAAAACAACGAGGAAGAAGAGGAAGTAGATAAAAGCAAAAGCTGGATCTATAAATCTACAGTGGGTTTAGTAGGTACTTTTTGGGCAACCGTTGCTTTGGTAGAAGTAATGGATTTGGCCTTCTCTATCGATAACGTTTTTGCTGCGGTTGCTTTTACCGATCACATCTGGTTAATTTATATTGGTGTTTTTATCGGTATTCTGGCCATGCGTTTTGTGGCACAGGCTTTCGTGAAATTAATGGAAAAATTCACCTTTTTAGAAACGGTGGCTTTCATCGTAATTGGTGTTTTGGGGATTAAACTTACTTCGTCGTTATTTACGCATTTCTATCCCGAGTCACCCATTTCTCATGCTATAGAAGGCGAAAAAACAGATCTTTTTGTATCTATTTTTACCGTAGCCATTTTCATTTTGCCGGTATTAAGTTCTTTATTGTTCAACTATCCCAAAAAACATAAAAGCGATATTATCATTTCGGATGATGCCGAAGATGTATTGGATAAATCTTAATTGTAAGGCTTATCTGTGATAAATCTTACAATCAAACCTTCCTGATATTAGAATCAAATTTTGTAATATTAGGATTTAATAAATAGATTAGGAAACAGGGACAAATGGCTTTTTACAAACATTATTCATTCGATCTTTGGTTAACGCTGATTAAATCCAATCCAACGTACAAGCAGGAAAGGGTACAGTACTTTTACCGGAATTTTAATGGCAAACATAAATCTGTTGAAGAAATAGCGGTTATTTTCCGTCAGGTTGATTTAATGGTAAATGCCATTAATGAAAAAGCCGGTAAAAATGTAGATGCCGACGAGATGTACCTCATGATCATTAGCATGATCAATGATTACGATTACAGTTTCCGTGAAGTAGACCTGCAGTTGCTTGATCAGGATATGGAAGAAATCGTATTTGCCCATATGCCAAAGCTTTACTGTGATAACTGTTTAGATGTGCTGGCAAAAATCAAAGAATCGGGCAAAAGTTCTACCAATATTTTGAGCAACACCGGTTTTATTAAAGGCAAAACCCTCAAAAAAGTCATCAACCATTTAGGAATCGGTCAGTATATCGATTTTCAGCTTTATTCGGATGAAGTGCGCATGTCGAAACCCAGCAGCGGATTTTTTCAGCTGATGCTGGATACGATTGACCGAACAAAACATCCTGATTTGTTGTTAAGCGATGTAATCCACATTGGCGATAACCCGCACGCAGATGTACGTGGCGCTGAAGCCATGGGCATTAACAGCATGCTGATCAATTCAAACCATCTATCTATCTCAAACCTACTCTATGATACCGTATAGTTATTCACTCCACAAAATCGACAACACAACCGATTTCGGTTTTAGTGCCGATGATTACAGCCGCTTTAAGTTTGGCGATGATTTAGTAGCCCGATCATTTGGTAAGGCACTTGCCGATGGTTTTATCCGCTATTACCTGGTTGATAACCTGATTACCGACCAGATTGTGGTCATTTCGAGTCCTTACAGCTTTATACCCACCGCAACTTTTGCCATGAAAAATTATTTCGTGAGTCAGCTTAACCGCTGGCTGGTCGAAAATGGTGGTTTGGCTGTGCAGGAAACAAAAGTACACCGTACCATTACCTATAAGGAAGATTATGGTGAGTTAAGTGCCGAAGAAAGGCTTTCACTCATCGGAAATGATTCTTTCCATATCGATAAGGATTTTCTGACAGGAAAAACGCTTTTGTTTCTGGATGATATTAAAATTACCGGAAGTCATGAGCGCATGATTTTAAAAATGGCGAAAGAATATGGCCTCAGCAACGAAATGCATATGCTTTACTTTGCCGAACTGGTAAACAAAAATATCCACCCCAACGTAGAAAACTTTCTGAATTACCATCAGATCAAGTCTATTTTCGATCTCGAAGAAATTATAGACGGTGGAAATTTCTGTTTCAATACCCGTATTGTAAAATACATTTTAAACAGTACTTCGAGCAGTTTTACCATATTTTTAGAACGCAGAAGTGCCGATTTTATTAATCAGCTTTACGACCTTTCGCTTGGTAATAATTACCATACCATAGAGGCGTACTCGAAAAATTTACATCTTATCAAAGACTATATCAAAAACAATAATTATAAATTAATTTAATATGGCTATTAATTTGCAAAAGGGGCAGAGAGAAAATATCAGTGCTCCTAAATTTACAATAGGTTTAGGTTGGGATACCAACAGCTCTTCTACAGGTTCTGCATTCGATTTAGATGCTTCGATTTTTATATTAAACGATCAGAGAAAATTAGTTTCTGACGAAAATTTTGTTTTCTATAATAACCTGGTTTCTCCGGATGGCGCTGTAGAACATACCGGCGATAATTTAACAGGCGATGGTGATGGCGATGACGAACAAATTAAAATCGATCTGACCAAAATTGATGCTAAAGTAAGCGAAATCTGCATTGTAGTAACCATTCACGAAGCAGAAAGCAGAAGACAGAACTTCGGTCAGGTAAGAAATTCTTTCATCCGTATTTTTGATGCCGTAACCAACGAAGTGATTTTAAAGTACGAACTGGAAGAAGATTTTTCTATCGAAACCGCTGTAGAATTCGGAAGGATTTACAAACGCGAAAATCAATGGAAATTTGAGGCAGTAGGCGTAGGCATGAAAGGTGGTTTACAGGATTATTTAAACAAATATCAATAATATTATGGCAATCAATCTTCAAAAAGGACAGCGCATCAGTCTTGAAAAAAGCAATGGTAGCAAACTGCAGAATGTTTGCGTGGGCATTAACTGGGGCGCTATCGAAAAGAAAGGCCTTTTCGGTTTCGGATCTTCAAAAGAGGCTGTAGATTTAGATGCAAGTTGTGCCTTGTACAACGAAAACAAGCAGCTTTTAGAAGTAGTTTACTTTGGTAACCTGAAATCTAAAAACGGATCGGTAAAACACAGTGGCGATGATTTAACAGGCGATATGGGTGGTGATGATGGCCTGGACAATGAAATTATTACCCTTGATTTTTCAATGTTGGATGCCAGCGTAAGTTACGTAGCCTTTGTGTTGAACAGTTTTAGAGGGCACGATTTCGGTACCATTCCGTTTGCATCTATCCGCATTTACGAGGGTACAACCAAACGTGTAAATGAAGTTTTTGCTAAATATGATATTGCCAACGGATCTAACTTTGCAGGTCACGTATCGATGGTAATGGGTGTTTTTTATAAGAAAAACGGCGAATGGAAATTTAATGCCATCGGCGAGCCTACCAAAGATAGAAAACTGGAAGATACCGTTAAAACCGTAACCCAACATTATTTATAAGCTGCAAAGCCGATCATATAATCAACTATGGAAACCAACCCAAATCTTCCCCAGGTGCTTACTCCGGTTAAACTGGATAAGGACGGAAATGTTGACCTCGAAAAAATAACCAGCGAGGAAACCACTAAATACCATGAAATTGGAAAATCGCTCGAACCATCAGATGTTAATTCTATCCTGAATTACGGAAGCGATGCCCAAAACTCAATGGAGAAATACAGTAACGAATTTTTATCGTCTGTACGTACTTATAACAGTGGCGAAGTTGGCGGTTTAATTAACGAACTGCTAACCGAACTGAATTATATCGACGTTTCTGAACTTGAACAGAGCGGTTTTAAGAGTTTTATCTCTAAAATTCCGTTTTTAAAGAGTTTGGTAGTTGATGTGAAGAAACTTTTCCAGAAATATGATGTGGTGGTGAATAATATCGATAAAATCACCAACAAAATTAAAGCCGGAAGGTTAAATTCTATTAAAGATAACAGCTCGCTGCAAACCATGTTCGACAGCAATGTGGGATACATCCACCAGATGGAAGAACTGATTATTGCTGGTCAGCTTAAATACAACGAACTGAGTATCAAACTGGCAGAAATGGAAGGCAGGCCTGCTGATTATCAGGATTATGAAATTGCCGATTTAAGGGATTTCATCAGCCGTTTGGATAAGAGACTGGCAGATATGAAGATTGTGCGTTTTATTATGCTACAATCTTTGGCGCAGATCCGTGTGGTGCAGAACAACAATACTTCTATTGCAGAAAAAGCCCAGTCGATTGTTTCTACCACTATTCCAGTGTGGAAAAACCAGTTAACCATTGCGGTTGCTTTACAAAGGCAAAAGGCCAACGTAGAAATGCAGAAGAAAATTTCGGATACCACGAATACTATTTTGCAGAAAAATGCAGAAATGCTGAAACAGAACAGTATTGATGTGGCCAAAGAAAATGAAAAAACTGTGGTATCTTTGGAAACCCTGAAACGTACCACATCATCATTGATTGAAACGCTTAATGAGGTGAAACAGATCCATGAGGCTGGTGCACAAAGCAGACGTGTGTTGGATGGCGAACTTAAAACTCTGGAAGCAGAGTTAAAAAAGAACGTTACGAGGGTGAATTAAATTAACCTATGGATGAATACCGTTTAAATATTATCAAAAAATCAAGCGCAGAGATCAACCGTTTACAGTTGCTCTCTGTGTTTTTTGATGATGAAGTGATTTATAAAATTTACTTACGGAGCCAGGTTATTCATCAGCTTTTTGCCAATAATGAAGAACTGGAGATCGAAAAACTCGATCTTTTTCACCTTCAGTTTACCGATAGTGTAATCGAACTGCTCAGAAAAATTAAAAAGAGCAACGAAAAAAATGTATCACTCATTTATGATGAGATCGATCTTAACGAAGAACTGATAGACCGTATGGCCGGAACGCTGGTTGATCAGAAAAGTTTTCAGCAGGATAAGCAAAAGCAATCGCTTAAAGTAAACCTGTCGCTGCGGAAACTCTTCAGTGTCCTGTCTGATTTGAGTACAGATTTTCCTTTCTCTAAAAATATTAACGTTTTCAGTTCTAAATACGCCAACGATTTTTATTTCGATTTAACCACCAATCAGTTTGCTCAGTTGATTAATTTTCAGGATAAACAGGTGTACACCAATGTTTATGCTACAATTGAGAAAAAACTGATGGGGAAATTGTGTAAGTACGATTTTCGTACAGAATTTTACATCGGTTTAAAATCTGGTGAGCAGGTTATCGAAGTTTATAAATTTTTGGAAACAGACAGCCATTATCTCTTTTTTCCAAGTAGAAATCTCTTCCTGTTCTGTGATTTAACGGTTTTGAAAGATCTGGACACTTCTACCAATCTCTCCGAAAAAGGGAAGATTATGCAGGAGCTTCAGTATAAAAACGATAAGCTGAAAAGCAATGCAGCGGTGTTAAAAACTGCCATTCCACACGAGGTTCTCAGTTTACTGGAAGATAGTTACCATAAAATATCGGATATCAATTTCTTAAACCACCTCAATAATTTCGATGTTCAGTCGAATATTTTGAAGACCATGTTGAATACGGATTTGTTTTAAGGTTGGTTTATACATTGATCTATAGCGATCGTCATTTCGACTGTAGCATGCCGATTTTTCATCGGCAGCGGAATGGAGAAATCTATCTGGAACAATCGTCATTTCGACCGCAGTGGAGAAATCTATTTATAACTATATCGAATAGATTTCCCGGCTACGTTGCACTTCGCTCGAAATGACGGAACTAAAGGAACTTCATTTTAGATGATAATTACTACAAAAATCGTCATTTCGACTGTAGCGTGCCGATTTTTCATCGGCAGCGAAACGGAGAAATCTGACTCGAGATAGATTTCTCGACTACGTTGCACTTCGCTCGAAATGACGGGACGAGTGGGCGCTCCGCTCGAAATGACGGAACTAAAGGAACTTCATTTTAGTTGATAATTACTACAAAAATCGTCATTTCGACTGTAGCGTACCGGTTTTTCATCGGTAGCGAAACGGAGAAATCTGACTCGAGATAGATTTCTCGACTACGTTGCACTTCGCTCGAAATGACGGAACTAAAGGAACTTCATTTTAGTCGATAAATTACTATAAAAATCGTCATTTCGACTGTAGCGTACCGATTTTTCATCGGTAGCGAAATGGAGAAATCTGACTCGAGATAGATTTCTCGGCTGCGTTGCACTTCGCTCGAAATGACGGGACGAGTGGGCGCTCCGCTCGAAATGAAGGCACTAAAGGAACTTCATTTTAGTTGATATTACTACAAAAATCGTCATTTCGACTGTAGCGTGCCGATTTTTCATCGGTAGCGGAATGGAGAAATCTGACTCGAGATAGATTTCTCGGCTACGTTGCACTTCGCTCGAAATGACGGGACGAGTGGACGTTCCGATCGAAATGATACTGAGACACGAAAACCTACCTCGTTAACACCGCTAATTTCTGTCTAAACAAATCAATGGTTCTGCTCCAGGCCAGTTTTGCAGCTGCTTCATTGTATCTGGTAGGAGAGGTATTGTTGTTAAACGCATGGTTCACTCCATCATAGATGTAAAGTTTATAATCAATTTTATTGTCTTTTAAAGCCTGCTCATAGGCTGGTATTCCGGCGTTAATACGCTCATCCAAACCACCATAATGCAGCATTATACTGGCTTTAATTTTTGGAACATCGGCGGCGTTGGGCTGTGCACCATAATAAGCAACAGCTACCTGTAGTTTCGGGTCGTTAACGGCCAGTTTATTAGCCATTCCACCGCCCCAGCAAAAGCCAACACAACCTACTTTTCCGTTTCCATCTTTACGGTTGCGTAAATAATCCAATCCTTTTAAATAATTCTGCAGGTTTTTCTCCGGATCCAGCTTCCCAATCAGTTCGCGGCCTTTATCTTCATCGGCAGGTGTTCCGCCCAATGGCGAAAGTGCATCAACTCCCAGGGCAATAAAACCTTCGGCAGCGACACGTTTGGTTACATCAATAATATGCGGGTTTAATCCACGGTTTTCATGGATCACCAACACACATCCTAAATTCTTTTTGCCTTTGGGCTTTGCCAGTACAGCTTTTATTTCGCCATCAACACCCTGATAGGTAATATTTTCAACCTCAATGTCATCGCTGCTAAACCCGGCCGCTGCCGCGTAGTTATTTTCGAGCATGGGTAAAATAGTCATAGCCAATGCCGTGCTGCCGGCCAGTACGGCCAGCTTTTTCATAAAATCTTTTCTACCGATATTGCTATGGGTGTACTCATCGTACAGGTTGATTATTTTCTGGTCCATCTTATTGATTTTGATTTATTTACAAGATAAAAAGAGCTGGTGATATTTGATACAGCGTTGCCTAAAAGTTACAATACAGTTCTTCCCATTTTTTGATCAGCTCCACTCGGTGTTTCGTATAGCGCGGCGTTAAAAAAGCATTCGACCAGTCATCGTAATTATCGTAAAAGAATTTGAGGAAGAAAATATGAAAGGTAATGCCCAGATAGGGAATGGCCTTTAATTCATCTTCGGTTAATGGCCTTACTTCCTGATAAGCCTTTAAAAAAGTACCGAAATCTTTTTCCGCCTGTTCTTTAGTAATCAGGTTATTGAGCTGGTGGAAGAAATAATGATTCAGGAAGGTCATTAAATCATTAATGAGGTAACCTTCACCGGCAAAATCGAAATCAAAAAAAATAATTTTTCCGTTTTCATCGAAGTGGAAATTCTTGGGGAAGAAATCATAATGGCAGTAACCATAACTGAAGGTTGAAGTGTCAAAATCTTCGAATTTTTTGACCAGTTTGCCGGCTATATCAATCAGGTATTCAAATTCCTCAGGCATTTCAGTAAAATGAGGTTTCAAATCTCTTAAAGGTTCAAATAATGTAGTTTCGAAGTTGAATATGGGTCTGTGATTGCTCAGTTTTACCGATGAAGTGGTTTGATGCAATTTGGCAATATCTTGCCCTAGTTGTATCAGATGTTTATCTTCCAGATCCAAAATTACCTTACCTTTTGCAAAAGAAAACAATATGCCGTTTCTTAAACCTTCAGCTGCATTAAACTGCTGGATCTGATTTCCCTCCACATCTGCTATCGGATAAGAAACCGAATTTCCATTCTCCTTTAAAATATTGAGTAATTCTACCTCTGCTTCAATTTCATTGCGTTTCCGGTGTGCATCACGGTAAATTTTGAAGATGTATTTCTCATTTTCGTTTTCAAGAATATAAGTATCGCTTACATTCCTGATGAGCAACCTGCAGGTTGTAGCAGAATTTAACTGATAAGCTTTAATCAGATAATCTTTTAAAGCAGCGGCAGATAAGGTGGAGTATTGTGCGGGGAAGGTATTCATCTAATTACTTTATCTGCCCAAAGCGGCATTAATGGCTGTTTTAAGATCTGGAATGGTTAACCTCGAGCTACCCACAACGGCATATTTAATGATCTGTTTCTTATCCGAAACAATATATACCGGATAACGCGTAAGTTGGTAGGCATCAGAAACGGCCCTTCCAGAACTGATTAATTCGGCATTACGTAAAGGTTGTTCTTTTAATTTTTTAAGGGCCACTTCACTATTGTCGGTTGTGATGGCTAAAACCAACAAATCTTTTGGGTCGCCCAGTTCCTTAATAAAAGTACTTATCTCGGCAAAGTTTTCGGTACAGGTACTGCAGCTGGCATACCAATATATTTGTACGATTACCTTATTCTCTAATTTATTCTGTTCGTAAAATGCAGTCAGGGGTGCTATATCCAATTTTTTGCCTTCATAAATATAAGGAGTTTTAACCTTTGTATTTTCCCTGATGATTGAGGTGAATCTGTTAATTTCCTCTTCTGTCGATTTGGTAACTACCATTTTCTGTGGCAGCGTTCTGTCGGTACTTGGTACCAGCTTATACCAACCGGTACGAAACATTTTATCATACTGATAATAGCGCAGCGCTTTCCCTTTTTCATCATAATATACCTGGTTGGTATCTGTTTTAGGGATCATACTGGCCTTCAAGCTTATTATTGCGCTTGTTGTACGTACTGTTTTTATGCTATCCTGTGCCCGCAAATAAAAACAGGCCAAAAGCAGTGAGAGTGTTATCAGATATTTCATAGGATTTGGTTTTGACATGCAATTTAACATTTAGTTTTAAACTTAACCATTAATTAAAACTACCTTACCAGCCTTAGGCATGCTGTTTTAAGATTTAAACCAATCTGTTGGAAAAAATATTTGATTGCCTTATCAATAGTTTTATCGAAGATAAAGTTGGGATTGCGGAAAACTTTTTAAGCATCCCATTGGCTGCCCACCTTAAAGAAAACCTGATCGCCCTGTTTGAAAACAAGAAACTTTTAAATGCGGGAATAGGGAATAATGCGGTTATTAATCAGGACAAACTGATCCGTAGTGATGTGATTTACTGGCTCGATAGAAAGCATAATAATCAATATGAAAATGATTTTTTCGATCTGATGGACGAGTTCGTGATTTATTTAAACCGTACCTGTTATACGGGAATCACGGGTTACGAGTTTCATTATACCCTTTACGAAGCGGGTAATTTTTACAAAAAGCATATCGATCAGTTTCAAAACAATGGAAGCCGGCAATATTCGATGGTTATGTATTTAAATGCAGGTTGGAAAACAGAAGATGGCGGAGAGTTACGCATTTATCATATGGATGATGAACAAAATATTTCACCTGATAACGGGAAAAGTGTTTTCTTTAAAAGTTCTGATCTGGCACATGAGGTACTACTCAACAATATACCGCGGATGAGCATTACAGGCTGGTTGAAGATCGGTTAAAGGCTAATTCTCAATATGGAGAAGTTGTTTGATAATGCCTTTAAAGTTTTTACCAATAGGCACCTCCTGACCGTTTTTAAGCACAATGGTATTGCCCTCGAGATAATCGACGTATTTTTTATTCAAGATAAAAGATTTATGGATGCGGATAAAAACGGATGGCAATTGCTCCTCAAAACTGCCTAATGTTCGTGGCGTAAGTAAGAATTCTTTGTCTTTCCAAACTTTTACATAATTGCCCAGGCTTTCCAAAAACTGTATTTCTTCGATATTGATCAGAATATACTTCTTATCTACTTTTAGTGAAATTTGTTGATCGGTTTTATTAGTTGCTTTTTCTGTATCAGCAGTATTAATAGTCTGTTTATGGAGTTGTTGGAACTCTAAAGCTCTGTTAACAGCTTTTAAAAATCGATCGAGCCTGAAGGGTTTTAAAAGGTAATCGCAAACAGCCAGATCAAAACTTTCTAAAGCATATTCTTCGTAGGCCGAAGTAATAATTACAAGAGGTTTATGCTGCAACGTCCTTAAAAAATCCAGACCGTTTAGCTTTGGCATCCTGATATCAAGGAAAATCAGATCTACCTGTTGCCTGCTCAAAAAATCCAACGCTTCTGTAGCACGATAACAATGCCCAACTATGGTAATGAAAGGGATTTCTTTTGCATATTCGGTTATTATGCCATGCGCAAGCGGTTCATCATCTACAATTAAGCAACGTAAGCTCATGTTAGCTGGAGTTTAAGTTCTGCTTTAAAGATATTACCAATTGTGCTTATTTGCAATGTAAAATGGTTTGGATAGAGCAGTTCCAGCCTTTTTCTCAGGTTATCTAGTCCGATTCCTTTGGTTTTGTGTAATTCTTCGCGGTCGAATGAATTTTCGCAGGTAAAACTGAGTGAATTATTTGTGCACTTTAGTAAAAGATTCAAAATTGCCGAATCTTCTGCAGGCTCAATACCATGTTTAAAAGCATTTTCGATAAAAACGATGAAGAGGAGTGGGGCGATATCGATCTGATCATTATCAATATGTTTATGAAACTCAAAATTTAATGTTTTTCGTAAACGGATCTGTTGCAATTGAATATAATCTTCAATATAATCCACTTCCTGTGATAGTTTAACCGTTTTTTCCTGTCCTTTGTAAATGGTATAGCGCATTAATTCTGATAATTGCAGGATGCTTTCGGGCGTTTTCTCCGATTTCTGCAGACTTAATGCATAGAGGTTGTTCAGGGTATTAAAAAAGAAATGCGGATTGAGCTGCTGTTTTAATAAATCGAGTTCAGTTTGCGATTTTTCTTTTTCCAATGCTAAAATTTTATTGTTCTGTTTTCCCCACTGTAGCGCCAAAACTACGGGCAAACTGATGAGCATAATGGCGAAGGCACCGAAAGCATTTTCAAGCTCGAAAGGATTGGCCACGAATATACTCCGCCCAAAAACTGTATTAATGGGCAGTGAAATTAATATCTGCGCCAACAAGGGGTAAAAAACGGCAATAGTGGCAGAAAGTGTTAGGAGATAAATCAAAAGCCCTTTTTCTTTAAGGATTTTTGAAACCAGAAACCTGCTGTTGATAAAAAAAAGCAGGTATCCGCAGAGGTACATGATCAGAAATTGTGAAAAGAAAGCGAGAAAAGTGCCGAAATTATGCAGGAGCATTTTTATATCAAATTCAAAACCCACCAAACGGAAACCTTTTCTTTGATAAATGGGGTTTTCTAAACTCGATACCGCCATCACCGAAATGGTTGCGGCAAGTAAAATGATGGTAATCAATACAGCATTTTCCAAACCGATTTTCTTAATCCATTTAATATGCTGCACTTTTTTCTGGTAATATTGATTGGCAATCAACATCAGTTCGAGAAGAATTGCAGCCAAAGCTGTTGGAATAAAAACGGAGCTATCCAGTCCCCCGATTTTTAGATTAGATGCAATATCTGTAAAAACAGGTAAGAGGATGAAGTAGCAGATGCCCAGGTAAATGGCATATCGTTTTTTATTTAAGGTTTGTTTTAATCTGGATTTAATGAAAGAAAAAATGAGTACAGGCAATAAACAAAAGCCCAAAGCCAAAATGCAGCTCACATAAGTTGACCAAATGCTGCTAGATAAGGAGTAGGTATTAAATATGGCAATCCATAACAAAAGTCCAACATTGATGAAGAAATCCTGGTATTTATAACTGAAGTTTAAGCTTTTGGTGTTGAGCATTTCTTTGTTTTAATCTTCTGTCACTGTGGTCTGCTATGAGTCGCCGTGGTCTGTATCCCCACAGACCACTTTTCTTTTTTAAAATTAAGAAACTTTGCAGGTTGCTTAAAATATAGATGATGAAAGGCCTGTTTTTCATGATGAAAGCAATATCAGGTCTGTAATTTCCCTTCATCATCATTTCAGCTTCCTTCGTCACTTAAATTTAACAGACCAGTTTAAGCTATATAATTTGCACCCATCTTATGTTAGAATAATATGGCAAGGCTTAAAATACAACAACTTACAAAAACATATCAGAACGGGGTGAAAGCCCTTGATGATGTTACATTGAATATCGCTAATGGTATGTTTGGTTTATTGGGACCAAATGGCGCCGGTAAATCATCGCTGATGCGCACGCTCGCTACCTTACAGTTACCAGATGCAGGGCAAATTTTATTCGACGGGAATGATGTACTACAAAATCCGCAGGAGATGCGGAATAAACTGGGTTATTTGCCACAGGATTTTGGTGTTTATCCTAAAATTTCGGCTTTAGATCTCTTAAACCACTTAGCGGTTTTAAAAGGCCTGCAAAATAAAAATGAGCGAAAAGAGCAAGTGCTTTCACTTTTACAACAAACCAACCTCTTCGAAGTAAGGAAAAGATCAGTAGGTACTTTTTCCGGTGGCATGCGTCAGCGTTTTGGCATTGCACAAGCTTTATTGGGCAACCCGCAATTGATTATTGTAGATGAACCTACTGCAGGTCTCGATCCGCAGGAACGGAACCGTTTTCATGACCTGTTGAGCGAAATCGGTGCCGACCGGGTGGTGATCCTATCCACCCATATTGTTGAAGATGTAAACGATCTTTGTCCTGAAATGGCTGTAATGGCCAATGGTAAATTGATTTTACAGGGCAAACCGGCAGGTTTAACGCAGAAACTGGATGGAAAGATCTGGCGTAAGGTAATTGAGAAGGCTGATCTGCCCCATTATGTCAGGCTTTATAGTGTGATCTCGACTAAAATCATATCAGGTAAACTGAATTTATTTGTATTAGCTGATCAAACCCCGGCTGAAGGTTTCGAAGCGGTTTATCCGGGCTTGGAAGAGGTTTATTTTTCGTCCTTATTTGGATCGGTAAGTCAGAATCTGGAGGCAAGGCTATGATCAGTAATTTAATCAAATTCGAACTGAAATATCATTTCGGGCAAGTGTCTTATAAAGTTGCTGCACTTTTGTTTTTTATATTGGGTTATTTCTGTGTGGTTCAGGGTGGTTTTGGTTCGGTAGAGGTACATAAAAATTCGCCTTATGTAATCACCAATATCACGGCATTACTTTCGCTGTTTTCCATATTTTCGGGTACCATATTTAGTGCGAATGTGGTGTTAAGGGATGCGATGTACCGGATAGAAGCGGTTATTTTTACTACATCAATTAACAAACTAACATATTTTGGGGTAAGGTTTCTGGGTTTATTCCTGGCTGTTTTCAGTTTGTATATCCTTGTTGCGATTGGGATTTTTACAGGATCGGTTTTTATCGATGCAGATCGTTTAGGCCCCTTAAATATTTCCTGTTTCTTACAGCCACTTTTCATTTTCGCGCTGCCCAATGTATTGTTTGCTACCGGAACATTATTTTGTACGGCTTTATTAAGCAAAAGTGTCAGGGCTATTTACGTGGCTGGTGTGCTGATTTACATTTTATACATGCTCGCATCAATATTAGGCAACTCACCATTGCTGGCTACTTCTACCATGAAAGCCGGTACACCCGATGTTTTGCCTTTACTACTAGATCCTTTTGCACTTGCTTCATTTTTCGGCGAAACCAGAACCTGGACCGATCTGCAACGCAATCAACAGTTATTCCCTTTAACAGGAACATTTCTATTTAACAGGGTGTTGTGGATCTGCATCGCCGCTTTAATCACTATAATTTCTTACAGGCTCTTCAACTTCCGATCGCAGCGCGAAAGGCAGGTGAAAGTAAAAACAGTTAAATCAGAGCAGGTAGCATTTATTCCATATCGCGTTTTGCCGGTTTCATCAAATGGTTTAAGCTATTATTTAGCTACTTTAAAAACACAATTTAAGCTCGAAATCATTTTCCTGTTTAAAAATATCCCCATTATGGTGATGCTTTTATTATGGGTGTTTTTGTACGGGGTCGAATTAAAAGATCAGCTGTTCAGCGGTATTTATGGCATCCACAGTTATCCCGCAACCGGTATAATCATCGAAGAAATGCGTTCCATGAAATTCGGATTGATCCTGATCCTGTTTTACGCTGCAGAAAGCATTAGCAGGGAAAAATCAGTTAATATCCATGCTTTAATTTATAGTACACCCGTTCAAAATTCGGCCATGTGGATGGCGAAATGTGGAAGTCTTTTCCTGCTGGTATTTACGCTGATTACCTTAAATATTGGGATTGGCATTGTTCTGCAGGTTACACACGGTTATTACCACATCCAATTGCCCTTGTATTTAACTTTATACTATTATAGTGCATTGCCGATGCTGCTTTTTGTGGTGCTGATCATGTTTATCCAAAATTTAAGCAGCAACAAATACCTGGGCATGGTATTAAGCATGATAATGGTGTTTTTGATTTCGTATGCTGAAAGGTTTGGCATTGAACATTATCTGCTCCGTTTTGCTACAGTGCCCGATTTGCTGCATTCCTACTTCAACGGTTTTGGTTATTATGCCCATGCATTTAACTGGTACATGTTATATTGTTCGGCTTTCGCCGTTATTATTGCTGTTTTAACCATCGGAATGTGGGAAAATATGGTTGAAATAAAGGCAGGTAACCGGTTTAAATCCATTGTTAAAACATTTAAGCAACACAATTGGATCGCCATTTCTGCATTGCTGATCTGGATTTCCGCTGCTGCGTTCATTTACCATCAAACTAATATTATCGGAAAATATCAGAATAAAGATGCACAACTGGAATGGCGTTTAACTTATGAAAAGAAATATAAATCATTAGCAAATTTGCCCCAACCGGTTATCAAATCGGTCAAAACGAAGGTAGATTTATATCCAAATGAAGGAAAATACACAGTAACCGGCACTTATCTGCTGAAAAATGAAACAAAATTGCCTGTTTCTAAAATCTGGACTTATATTAATCCTGAAGTAACTTCTTTTTCTGTAAACATGATTGGTGGCCAAAACAACAAAAGGGATGAACGCTTTGGTCAGCAGTTTATCACGCTAAAAACACCCTTAAAACCGAATGAAGAGATTAAAATGAATTTTTCTGTTGAAGTGATCCGATCTGGTTTTACCACTTTTGATAGCGAAAATTCGATTGTAAAAAACGGAACCTATATCGAACTGGAAAAATTTGTGCCCCATTTTGGTTACTGTTATAATTTTGAAAGTGATAATAAGCTGGAGCGTAAAAAAGCAGGTTTGCCCGAAATTGCTACACCTCCCACATACAATCGCACTTACGAATTAATTGATTTAGAAACTACCATTTCTACCGAAGCCGATCAAAAAGTGATTACTGCTAGTGAGTTGCAAAAAGAATGGGTTTCGGAAAAACGCAGATATTTTAAATATAAAACAGTTCAACCAATCAATTTTATGTTTGCATTGAGCAGTGCAAGATATGCAGTTAAAGAAGAAAAACATAAAGATGTAAATCTGCGTATTTATTATCAGCGAGGGCAGGAGTATAACCTTAAAGGTATGTTTAATGGGATTAAAGATGCTTTGGATTATGGCGGTACAAACTTTGCAACATATCCTTCAAATCAATTTACCATCGCCGAAATTCCACAATACAAAGGGGCGGCAACGGCTTACCCGGGTGTGATTTTTAGTGCAGAACGTATTAATTTTTTAGGAGATTATAGCCAAAGTAGTGCCATTAATCAAAGTTATGCTATTGCCGCTCACGAAACTGCGCACCAATGGTGGGCCAATAAGCTGTCGCCAATGGATGGACCAGGTTATGCCATGCTTACCGAAGCACTGGCTAAATACACCGAAAATGTGCTGATTGAAAAGCGGTTTGGTAAAATGTACCTGCGCAAATACCTTGCTTATGATAATAACCTCTATTTTTTGAACAGGAACAACAGCGAAAAAGAATTGCCACTGGTTACAACCTTAGATCAGCCTTATGTGCACTATCAGAAAGGTGGACTGATTATGTACGCAATAAAAGAATTGATGGGCGAAAAGCAGTTTAATGCAGTACTGCGGCAACTGATTGCAGATCACGAATATCCGAAGCCGAAAGCAACACCAGCCGACTTTGTAAATGCGTTGTTAAAGCAGGCTTCAGCTGAGCAAAAAAAGTTTATAAACGATTGTTTTAACCAGGTGGTAACTTACGATTTAGGCATTAAAGTGCTTGCTTGTGAAACCTTAAAAAATGGTAAGTATAAAATAGATGTAGAAATAGCTGCCGAAAGGTTAAGTGATGGCAATAAACAATCGCCTGATCTGGAAATAGATTTAGCCTGTTTTAACCAGCTGGAAAAGGATTGGGATGTAAAAACGAAACCGGTTTATTTTGGGAAGTATCACATCAGGCATAAAAGAACTAAAATTTCAATTATTGCCGATCGTAAACCAAAAACGGTAGCTGTTGATCCTTATGGATATTTATTGGATGAGGATAGGAGTGATCATGTTGCTGTGGTGAAACAATAGGATTGTTATTCTAGCGTAATTCCTTAGTCTCGTCATTTCGAGCGGAGCGCAGCGTAGCCGGGAAATCTGTTTTGATAGATTTCTCCGTTTCGCTACCGGTGAAGAACCAGTGCGCTTCAGTCGAAATGACGATTTTCTACTAGATTTATCTAAAGTCTAATTTCCCTAGTCTCGTCATTTCGAGCGGAGTGCAACGTAGCCGAGAAATCTAACTAGATAGATTTCTCCGTTTCGCTATCGGTGAAGAACCGGTGCGCTTCAGTCGAAATGATGATTTTACTTATAGATTCTTCGTAAGTATATTTTTATTAGTCTCGTCATTTCGAGCGTAGCCGAGAAATCTGTTTCGATAGATTTCTCCGTTTCGCTACTGGTGAAGAACCAGTGCGCTTCAGTCGAAATGACGATTTTACTAATGGTTTTATCTAAAGTCTAATTCACTAGTCTCGTCATTTCGAGCGTAGCCGAGAAATCTGTTTTATAGATTTCTCCATTTTGCAGTAACTAATAGTCTTTAAATTATAATCTAAATGAAGATATTTTTTTCGAATAACAATTTTTCTCTGTAAATTGATAAACATGGAATTCGGAGGATGGATCTACATTATGACCAACTATGAAAAGACGACATTATACATTGGCGTAACTTCTAATCTAAGAAGCCGTATTTACGACCATCAAAATAAAATTTATCCCCATTCCTTCACTGCTAAGTATAATTTGATTTATTGTATTTATTACGAGGATTTTCTATCGATTGAAGAGGCCATCAACCGGGAGAAGCAATTAAAAAAATGGAGTAGATTAAAGAAAGAAACGCTAATCAATAATTTTAATAAGGATTGGAACGATTTAACTGAAGTTATAAATGAGTGGGATGAATAATTTGGAGATGTGATTTAATTTGTCTTGATAGATCTCTCCATTCCGCTATGCTCCAGTCGAGATGACGCCTCTAGTTCTGTAATTTCGAGCGAACGCAACGAAGCCGAGAATTACGATTGCTCAGAGAAGCTAATCTAACTTGATAGATTTCTCCGTTTCGCTACTGGTGAAGAACCGGTGCGCTTCAGTCGAAATGACGATTTTACTAATGGTTTTATCTAAAGTCTAGTCTCGTCATTTCGAGCGTAGCCGAGAAATCTGTTTTGATAGATTTCTCCACTACGGTCGAAATGACGATTGCTCCAGATAGATTTCTCCGTTTCGCTACCGGTGAAGAACCGGCAGGCTTCAGTCGAAATGACGAAAAAGGTCAGTCTAAATGACGATTACTCAATTAGCCCTAAAGCCCTTTGGCGTACACTGCATCTGGCGTTTAAAAAATATATTAAAATTAGCCGGATATTCGAAACCCAGGCAGTATGCAATTTGTGCAATGTTCCACTCCGTATGTTTTAATAAAGCAACGGCTTCTGTTGCAATTCTTTTCGAAATATGCTCTGACGTAGTTTTACCGGTTACTTCCTTCACCGCATGGTTAAGATGGTTTACATGTACCAGTAACCTGCAGGCAAAATCATGAGCAGTTTTTAACTCTAAAATATGCTCGGTAGAACCAATCGGGAACTGCCTTTCCAAGAGTTCAAGAAACAATGCGGTTAAACGTGCCGATGCATTGTTCTGTTTAAATAAAATATCCTGAGGTTTAACTTTTAATGCTTCATGCACGATCAGTTGCACATAATTCCTCAGCAGATCATACTTATGGATGTAATCGCCATCCATTTCTTTCATCATTTTGCAGAAAATATCCCTTAAAGTTAATTCCTGATCCTCATCAATATGAATCACCGGACTATCGTTTATGCGCCACAATAACGAATCGCGAAGGGTTTCGTTGCGGTTATGGATAAAATTTTCGGTAAAAAGACAGAAAAAACCAGCAGGTTTTGGCGAAGTGCTTTCCCACGAATACGGAATATTCGGGTTGGTAAACAGCAATGCCCGCCCTTTTATTTCTATATCTGCATCAGCATAATGTAAAATCCCATTGCCAATAATTAACGAAATTTTATAAAAATCCCTGCGGCTAAAAGCAGAGGGAATATTGGTGCAAACCACACTTCTGTTAAAAACATTAAAGTGTCCAATATCGTTAATCATCCCTAAGCTTGGCGTAGGGATTTCTGGGCGGGTAATTTTTAGCCTATTATAAAAATCCTCTAAAGTTTCCTTTTTTTGAAGCGTAGAAAGCTCTTGGTTTTTTGATAACATAATTAATCCTTAGTCACGTAAAGTTATGGTTTAATCACCATTCCTTCATGCATTTCTTCTGTTGGTTCTGCCACTAATTTGTCACCTTCTATTAAATTTCCGAATACTTCAACCTTATCATCGGTTTCCCTGCCTTTTTTTACAGCTACTTTAACCGCTTTATTATCAGCTACTTTTAATACGAATAATCCTTCGCTGGTGTCTAATAAGGCCTTTTTCGAGATGATAAAAGTACTGGCATTGGCCGGAAGCGGAATATTCAATTCTGCTACCATTCCTGGCAATAATACTTTTGAAGTATTTGGTACGTCCATTTCTACCCGTTCTGAACGTAAGCGCACATCTAAGGCGCCTGATAAACGTTTTACTTTCGCTTTAAATGTTTGGCTGGGTAACGATTTAACAGTGAAACTGATTTCGTCGCCAGCTTTTAAATATCCGGTGTAAACCTCTGGAATGGAAACCGCCAAACGCAGGTTTTTCTGGTCCTGCAAGGTAAATAAAGGTAAATCAGAACCTTTTCCTGTCGGACCAACATAAGCGCCTAAATTTACATTTCTGGCAGAGATGATTCCGCTGAATGGTGCCCTGATGGTTAAATAATCTTGTACCGAACCTACTTCTTTATAAGCTGCTTTTGCGGCTTCGAGTTGCGCCAGGTCTGAATTTTTCTTCGCCATCGCCTGGTCAAGATCGTTGGTAGAAATGGTACCCGGGGTTTTGCTGGTTTCGTACAAACGGTTATAATTCGCTTTACTGGCAGTATAGATAGCTTCCTGAGCTTTAATTCTTGATTGTGTTGCAGCCAGTTGCGAAGTCATTTCTGGTGCTTCCAGGGTCATTAATAACTGACCTTTGCTCACTTCCGAACCGATATCTACTTTTAGCGATTTAACGAAACTGCTTACTTTAGCATATAGGTCAACCTGTTGATAAGCAATCAGTTCACCTGGTAAGCTCAGTTGTGTGGATAGTTTTTCTTTTTTAAGATCGAAGGTGGCTATGCTTACTTCTTTTTCTTTTTTTGCCGCAGATTTTGATTCTGAATGCCCACAGCCGTATATGGCTGTTAGCATTAAAAATCCGGTACTTAATAATCCTGTTGAAAATATCTTTGTATTCATTTGTGCTGATGATTTTATTCGTTTTCTTCTAAACCTTTAATGTAGTGGATGCTCTCTGTATCTTCGGGATCAAGCGACATCGAATCGGTTGTTTGTTTGCCCTGAACCCATGCAAATACCAGCGGCAATATAATCAATACCGCGAATGTTGAGGCCAGTAAACCACCGATAACTGCCCTGCCAAGTGGGGAAACGGCTCCGCCACCTTCGCCATGACCGATGGCCATAGGCAACATACCGGCAATCATGGCAATACTCGTCATAATGATCGGGCGTAAACGTAAAGCTGCTGCCTCGCGTGCTGATTCGAGCGCATTGCCATTGTGTTTCCTCAGTTGTTCTGCATTGGTAATCAACAACACCGCATTGGCAATGGATACCCCAACCGACATGATAATCCCCATGTACGATTGAAGGTTTAGTGTTGATCCGGTTAGGGTTAACAACAATAAAGACCCCAGAATTACCGCAGGTACGGTTGCTAAAATAACCAATGGCACTTTAAACGACTGGAAGTTTGCAGCCAGCATCAGGAATATAACTACTATTGCCACAAATAAGCCTGATTGTAAGCTATCTAAGGTATCGCCCAATACTTTGCTCATTCCAATTGCGGTAACATTTAATCCCCGTGGCAATTCGCCCAGGTTTTTAATGGCTTTATCCATATCTTTTGATGCAGTTCCCAAATCGGTATGGTAAAGGTTTGCCGTTACCGAAAGGAAAGGCATGGCTCCAATGTTATCATTTTCACCGGCAGTGGTATCTGGCGTAATTTTGGCCACATCACTTAACACGGGACGGGCCGAGTTTTTCAATAATGGAATTTCTCCGATATCATCCTTACTGGTCATCTGGTTAAGCGGAACCTGCACTTGCACATTGTATGGCAAAGCTGCTTTTTCATCCAGCCAGATATTTTTATCTGTATAACGTGATGATGAGGTAGAAGCAATCAGCGACCTCGAAATATCGGCCATATCCACACCAATCTGCGCAGCACGGGTCCTGTCGATATCAATATTCAAAGATGGATATTTAATCGGCTGGGCAATCTGAACATCCCTCATGTAAGGAATTTCTTTTAATTCGGCCAGTATTTTGTTGGCATATTGTTCGTTCAGTTTTTTGTTTTTTCCGGCAATGCGGATTTCAACAGGAGTAGGAGAGCCCTGGCTCAACACCTTGTCTGTTAATTCGATAGGCTCGAAAGAAAGTTTAACATCTGGCAAAAGTTTTTTGATTTTATCCCTGAACTCATCCTTAAAATCGTCCATGTCTTCCTCAAAATCTTTTAAACTTACCTGAAAAACGGCTTCATGCGGACCAGCCATGTACTGATAGATGGGGTTTACAGAAAACTGCGATGGATGCTGGCCTACATACACTGAAGAAATACCCACATGTTCAGCACCGACCATTTTTTTGAGTTCGGCCAATACCACATTTGCTTTTTCTTCTGTACGTTCTAAACGTGTGCCATCAGGTGCTCGCAAACGCATCTGAAACTGGCTTGAATTTACTCTGGGCAATACATCACGGCCAATATTCGCCAATAACAGGGCAGCTGATCCAATAATTAGTACCAGATAAATTAACACAACAGATTTCCGGTAAGGGAGTATGCGATCAAGAAAACGCATAAAACGGTTCCTGAACTTATCAAAGAAGCCTATTTTGCCATCGCCACTAAAATCTTCGCGTTCTACCAGAACTCTTTTTTGGTTCAGGGTATCTTTTTCCGATTCGAGTGTAATGCCGGTTGCTTTAAAATCTGCCTCATCCTGTGTAACGCCCGGATGGTGTGCCTCGCCTTTTTTAGGGTGAGCAATCATCAGCCAGTTGGCCATAATCGGAACGAAAGTTTGCGATAACAGGAACGAAACCACCATAGAAAAACCGATTGCCAGTGCCAATGGCAGGAATAATGCTCCGGGGATACCGGTCATGGTAAAGGCAGGTGCAAATACGGCAAGGATACAGAACAGGATCAGCAATTTCGGGAAAGCGATTTCCTTACAGGCATCCCATATGGCCAGGGCCTTGGGTTTGCCCATATCAAAATGCTGGTGGATGTTTTCTATCGTCACCGTTGATTCATCTACTAAAATACCAATAGCCAAAGCCAACCCGCTCAAAGTCATGATGTTGATCGTTTGTCCGAATAGTTTCAGGAACAAAACCCCTGCAATGATGGATGTCGGGATGGTGAGGATCACAATCAAGGCTGCACGTTTATCGCCAAGGAAAAGTAAAACCATTAATCCGGTTAATATTGCACCGATTGCTCCCTCACTGATCAAACTTTTTACCGCATTGATTACATAAACCGATTGGTCGAACTCATATGAAAGTTTAACATCTTCTGGTAATGAATTTTGAATGTTTGGCAGGTTTTTCTTTAAATTTTTCACCACATCCCAGGTAGAAGCATCTCCTGATTTGGCAATACTTAAATACACTGAACGTTTACCGTTAATTAAAGCGTAACCAGCCACCAGATCGGCGCCATCTTTAACCGTAGCCACATCGCGAAGCTGTAAATTCTGTACACTGCCTTTAAACAGCGGAATGTTTTCAAAATCCTTAACTTTTTTGATGGTATAATTGGTTGGCGTAAGGTAGTTTTTATCGCCAATTCTCACATTTCCTGAAGGTGCTGTCTGGTTATTTAACCTGATGGCTTCCACCACCTGATCTACCGTTAAATTATGCGAACGGAGTAAGGAAGGATTCACATTGATTTCTATCGTACGCGGACTACCACCAAATGGGGCAGGAGAAAGTAAACCCGGAATGGCCGAGAAACTTGGACGAACATAAGTGTTTGCTAAATCCTGCAATTCGTTGTTTGTGCGTATCGGACTACTCAATACCAACTGACCAACTGGTAGTGAAGAAGCATCGAAACGGATGACGAAGGGAGGTTGCGAGCCCGGCGGGAAAATGGCCTGCGCTCTGGTAGAAAGCGCACTAAGCTCGGCTGCGGCCTGGGCCATGTTTGTACCCTCATAATAGGTTAATTTCATCAGCATTAAACCCTGCGTATTTTTGGTTTCGATACTTTTGATACCGTTTGCAAAAAGCAGGATGTTAACGTATTGTTTACCGAAATAAGCCTCCATTTGATCGGGAGTGTAACCGCCGAAAGGATGGGCAATATAAATTACGGGAAGGTTCATTTGTGGCAGGATATCAACCTTGATCTGGTTAATGGCCCCAATACCGAAAAAGAACAATCCTGCTACTAAAACTAAGATGGATATGGGTTTGCGGAGTGCGAAACGTATTAAATTCATTTATATAGCCAGATTAAAATTCGTTGATAAATATATCGTAATTGCCCAAAGCTGCCGATTTTAGCAGCAGCGCCTGCCATACATTGGTAAAGGCAATATCCCGGTCTGTTTCGGCCCTGTTTAGGGTAAAAAGTGCCTGCGTAAGATCAACCAGGGTGGTTAATCCATTTTTATACAAAGTGTTTTTTTGTAGATAAGCGTCAGACGCGGCTTTAACCTGGATCGGTGCTTCCCTGTAATTGGCCAATGCATTATTCAGTTTGGTTTCGGCCAGTGCCAGTTGCGCCCTCAATTGCTGATCTACCATGTTGTATTCTTCTTTCAGGCCCTGGCTAATGTATTCTTGTGCACGTACTTGCGGACGGTTTTTTAACAAAGTAGATAAATTCCAGGTCATTCCTATGCCAATCAAATAGTTTCCGCGGGTGGGATTTATACCATCTGCATAACTGGTAGAATAAGCGCTCTGATCCAGGGCGTAACCCGGGCCAAAACCAGATCCCCTTCCTTGCATTACGCCAAAAAAAGTAAATGTAGGGTAATAGAGTTTTTTGAAATAGTTAACCTGTTGATCGCTCACATCTACCCGGTTCTGATAAAACTTTAAAAGCGGATGTGACGTTTTAACTAAAGTATCTTCGAGCAGATTGCCAGGGATACGCGTAATGGAAGCAGTATCGAGGTCGTAAGAGGTGGCCGTTAAACCCATTAAAACCCCTAAACGGTTGGCTTGTTCCTGCTCCAGGTCTTTTGCCTTGGTTAAAGCGATTTTGGCATTCGAAACCTCGGCTTTAGCAAAGGAAGAATCTACTCCTGCAATTAAGCCGTTTTTAGCCCTGATAATGGCTGTATTTTGAAAGGTAATGGCACGATCGAGATTTTTTTGTTGCGATCTGGTTAAGCGCTGGGCAGCCAGTAAATTTAAATAAGCAGCAGATACGCGGATTTCCTGCTGGAATTTCTCCTGCTCCAGATCATTTTTATCCCTTTGATAAGCAGCATTGGCCACTTTTATGCGGTCGCGGATTCTTCCGAAAGTGAAAAAGTCCCAGTTTACATTGGCTAAATATAATCCGCCAAATGCAGCATTCCAGTTTTGCTTATCTAAAGATGGACCAGATGAAGCAGTACCTAAGCCACCTAAGCCATACTGCGGACCGTTTTGGCCATTAATGGTGCCATAATCTTGTTGGGCACTTAAACTAAAGTTGGGGAGATACTCTCTACTGGCCTGTTGTACAGAAGATTTTGATGCATTTGCATAATCATCTTTTGCCTTAATGGTGCCGTAATTGGTAATGGCGGTGTTAACAGCTTGTTTTAAGCTAAGTGTTTGCGCGCTTGTACCAACAGAGAAACTAATAAATAATAATAGTGAAAAATAAAATAAAGATATGCGTGGCATAGTGTATAATTTACACGGCAAATGTAAATTATGGCCGCAATATCAAAGTATTCGGTTCAAATCAAAAATTATGCGAATCAAATAATATTCGAAATGTTACTTACTGACCAATAAAAACACCCTTTTAACCAATTTTGATTAATCAGTTATCATGCCGAACCTCAAAATAAGACAAAAGGATTACAAAAAAGTGCCACATTCATTTTGAATGATCATCCGTTGCTATGAACATTTACCAGTCAGGTCGTCATTTCGAGCGGAGTGCAACGAAGTCGAGAAGTCTGTTTCTAGGTAGCTCTCTCCACTCCACTGCGTTCCATTCGAGAGGAGGGCGTTTATGAAATTATTACCCCTCTTCCGTATATTTTTTAAAATTATCCAGGATAGCCTGCCATCCGCCACGTTGCATTTCAACAGGATTGGTAGATTCCGGATCAAAAGTTTCAATAATCCTGGTTTGTTCGCTTAAAGGTTCGAAAATGATACTTACATTTCTGCCGTCCTCCAGGCTATATTCAATTTTTTTGTTCGTATCAACCGTGGTATAAGTTCCGCCAAAATCGAAACTCATGCTGCCATCTTTTGCGGCCATGGTACTTTTAAATTTACCACCCACTTTTAAATCATTTTCCGAATATGGAGTATGCCAGTCTGGCGAAGCAAAACTCCACTTGGTAATGTGATCAGGATTGTTCCAGAATTCCCAGACTTTTTCTACCGGTGCATTTACTGTTGTTTCTACGGTGATTGCTGTTGTATTTTCCATTTTTTTTTGTTTTAAATTTTATTTAAAGTTATTGGATCTTTTACAACCGCAAAAGTGTAAATGCGACAAAATTAGGGGTGAAATGCTTCGGGTAATTTGCTGGAAAAACTGAAAATTAATGTAATTCGGTATAGATAAAGGTTACTGTATCTTTCGATACCAGTCCGCTCATATTGCCACCGGTGTAAATTACTTTGTAACTCGATCCTTTTTTCAAATCGTAAGCTTTAAGCAAATCTGCGTTTGCAACCAGGCTATCTCCGGCATTTACTTTCGAATAACTGGATGCAGGTGGCGGCATTACCCTTTTTGCCATCGCCCCTTTGTACTGTGCTTCTTCTCCTTTTTCGTCGGTGATGCTTAAATAACTGCTCATTAAGGGCTCAAACGGGGTATGCCAGATACAGAAACTTTTGGCCGTATCGCTGTTATTGTACACCACAAACCTTAATAATAGTGGATCGCCGGGGGCAACATTACCATTAATTTTTATTTTGGCTTCAAGCGAATCTGTTTTTCCTGATGTAGTAGCCTGTGCTGTGCTGTCGCTTTTGCTGTTTGCCGTATTTCTTGTGGCTTCGCTACAGGCTGAAAATAAAACCAGAAGGGCAGGGATAATTAATTTGATGTTTTTCATGAGCTGTTTTTGTTATATAAGCAAATAAGGATGGATATTGTTTGCTTTAAACTAAATCGATTAAGTAAGGTAATTTTAATTAACCGGTTAACCGTTTGAAAAGTTGATGTTCGATCGGTATGGATTGTAAACCCATACTAACAGTTAATTATTGTTTACCAGAAAATAAGCAATACGGCAGGTATATCCTGTAGATTTTGGATGGTGATATTCGCTGGTACGCACACTTAGTTTATGCTCACCACCTCCTAACTGGTCGCCTAATAACAAATACCAGGGTAAATGCAGGCTTGCGCTCCATTGTGTGTACAGATCAATTATTTTCTCTTCTCCGCCATCAATCCGGTAGTGCAGCATGCCGGCATCAGGTCCTGATAAAACGGCGATACCTACTGCATTGCCTTTAAAAATGAAATCGAAGCTACTGTTTCGCGTGCTGCTTTCCAGTACAGGGATATTTACGAAACCAGGCCTGGCTTCTAAACCGTCAGCAGGTTTCCAGTTTTTGTTAATGCTAAAGGTATTCAGGTTTTCTGCCGCGCTAATGTTTACGTACTGACCTTTGGTATAGGCAAATTTATCAATGATTTTAGGTACACCAGAATCTGCTTTTTTATTGGTGTTCTTCTGGTTTTCTTCGAGGTAAGTTTTAATAGTATTAAAATAAAGCTGTTGCCCGAAAGGCGCAGGGTGAAGATCTTTAAAATCAGCGGCCCAGGTAAATTCCTTGTTGGCAATGCGTTTATCAACTTCTAAAGCCAGGTTTATAAATGGCAAATGGTAATATTCGGCTAAATCGCTGTGTACTTTTACCTCAACCGGTGTTTTACCTTTATCGAAATCATTGTTTTTGTCTTCATCGGCAAAAGCCATCAATACGATATTGGTTTTCGGGTTTTTGTTTAATGTATGCCTGATGATACCCTCTAAAGCGCGACGTTGATTTTGTTCTGCCGTTTTGTTTACATGATCATTAACGGCCGATTCTACAAATAATAAATCTATTTTCCCGCTGTCGAGCACATCACGCTGCAGGCGGAAAGCATGTGGTAAACTACCTAATGAAGGAATACCTGCATTGATAAATTTAAATTTTGTTTGCGGATAGGTTTTAGTTAAATAATTGCAGACTAAACCACGCCAGCCTTCCATATTGGTAATCGATCCACCTAAAAAAGCAATAGTTACAGGTTCCTTTTTATCTATTTTTTCGGCAAAGTTGGTGCTGTAACCGTTAAATGTGATAAATGAGGCAGGTTGAAGTTTGTTTTGGGCAAAACTTTTAGAAATTAGCGCCATAGCCAATAGCGTGAGGCACAGAAAAGAGCTTAGTTTCATGGTTGTTTGTGTAGCCCAAATGTAATAAAACAAATCGTTATTTCGAGTTTGAGTTTATTGCATAAAATCGATATGATCTGCAAAAATTTCTATCTATAACTTCCATAATTTACCGTCATTTCGAGCGTAGCAGAGCAATCTATCTCAATATAGATCTCTCCACGTTGCGATGCCAAGGAGATGATGACTTCCCTTAACTAAATCTATAAACTTTATGCAGTTGTAATTTTCTTCCTCCTAAACCTTTTCATCTGGCCCATATGCTCTGTAGGGATGTTATCGCCCAGCAGTTTACCCCAGGGTTTCAGTCCGTCGATCCGGTCGAAAATGATTTTTAATACTGCAATAAATGGGATGGACAGGAACATGCCCGGTATGCCCCAAAGTGCGGCGCCCATTAGTACAATTACAATAGAAATTAAGGCATTAATCTGCACCTTGCTCGAAACAATGCGTGGTACGAGAATATTATTGTCGATAAACTGGATTAAAGCATAAGCCGCAATAATTAATAACTGGGTGGTAAAACCATCTTTAGTTAAGGTGGCCATCAATACCGGCAATGCAATAGCAATAATACCACCAATATAAGGGAGCAGGTTTAATATGGCGCCGATAACACCGATGAGAATAGCATTTTGTACACCGAGGATCAATAAAGCTACAGAGTTCATTACTGCAACAATAGAAGTTTCAATCAATAAACCAATAATATAACTTTGTATGGCTGCTTTAGTTTCGCCCAAAATCTCTGCAACTTTTTCTTTGTTCTCTTCCGAAAATACTTCGTAAATGAAATTGAGGATCAGTGTTTTATATAACAAAATTAAAAAAGTATAAACCGGAATCAGGAAAACCACACTTAAAACACCCATTAAGCCGCTAAGTGTTTGGCCGATCAATGCTTTACTGCCATTCGCGGCATCATTAACCATTTGCATCTGCTTTTGTGTAGAAATACCAAAGGTAGTTTGTAACCAGCTTCTTATTTCTTCAAGTAATTGTGATAATTTATGCTTAATGCTGTCCAGGTCATCAAAAAAGTGGGCCACCTGCGAAGATAGAAAATAAAGTACTCCTGCCACAACCAACAAACCGATCAGCATGGAAAGGATGATACTTAATATTTTTGGCATTTTTCTTTCGAAACGGTTGGTGAGCGGATTAAGTAAAATGGCGATTAAGGCCGCGAAAGCCAATGGTACCAGGATATCTCGCAGTACGCTCATCATAAATACTATAATAACCAGGCCTAAAAGGATTACAGGCGCCTTGATGTAAAATGGATAGGTTTTATTCATGTTTTGCAGGTTCATCCGTTCAACAACCATAATGTAACAAAATTGTTTTAAAGTTTTATTTCTTTTAGAAGGAGGATTTATACACAGCAAGTATCATTTTTATTTTTAATTGTAAGAAATTGTAAAGAATATGGGGTTATTTTATAAATTTAGCATCGTATTGCCTGACCATATTATAATTTGATAATGAAAAACCACTTTTTACTCACCGTTTGTTTGTTTTTATTTACAAAAATAGTTTATGCTGCCGAAGTAGATACCGCTTTAACCTATAGCAAATCGATGAAAAAAAATATTAAAGCTGTGGTAATTAAGCCCGATAGCTACAAAACCGGAAAATCTTTTCCTGTAATGTACCTGCTTCATGGTGCGGGAGGCAATTATGCCGAGTGGGTTAAAAAAGTACCTGAAATTAAAAACCTGGCAGATGAGTACCAGTTCATTATTGTATGTGCTGATGGAAATGTAACCAGCTGGTATTTTGATAGTCCGGTTGATCCTGAATGGAAGTACGAAACCTATGTTGCCAAAGAACTTGTAGGGTATATTGATGAACATTATAAAACTATAGCCGAAAAAAGGGGGAGGGCAATAACGGGTTTAAGTATGGGCGGCCATGGGGCGCTTTATCTGGCCATTAAACATCAGGATGTTTACGGTGCTGCGGGCAGTATGAGCGGTGGTGTTGATATTAAACCTTTCCCGAACGGATGGAACATTCCGAAAAGACTGGGAGCGGAAGATGAATTTCCTGAACGCTGGAAACAACACAGTGTGATTGATCTGGTGAATCTTATTAAACCCAAATCATTAGCGATTACAATCGATTGCGGAACAGAGGATTTTTTCTATAAAGTTAACGTGCGCCTGCATGATGAACTGTTGTATAATAATATTCCTCACGATTTTACTACAAGACCAGGTGCCCACAATTGGGAATACTGGGCAAATGCCATTAAATTTCAGAGCGTTTTTATGAATAATTTCTTTAATCAGAAACCTTAAGCTACGAGCTGAGCGCCTACTTTATTAATCAGGTTATTGATATCAAATGGTTTGGCTATAAAATCGTTCGGGTGGCAAACATGGCTTTTCATATCGCCCAGGGTATGGCTGGCTGATATCATAATCACAGGAATATGATCTGTTAATTTGTTCTTTTTAAGTAGATTACAAAGATCACGCCCGTCCAGCACGCCCAGCATAACGTCGAGTAAAATTAAATCTGGTTTAAAATCCGTAATCCTTTGATTCAGCTTGCTTGCATCCCATAACCCATTTACCTCGTAGCCTTCCGATCCTAAAATCAGTTCTATAACCTCTAATATCTCCTTATTATCATCAACCACCAATATCTTTTTCATTTCCTTATCCTCTAATTTAGATTAACGTATTGTAAATAAATGCGTTCTGTATAATTAAACAAAGGCATTAACTAAAAGTTTCAGTCTTTTTATATTCGTTTATAAGTATGTGATTAGGATGGCTGTGAAGCCTTATTTTGATGGTGCCAGCCTGCTGTGGTTAGAATGATACGCGTTGAATTAAAATTAATACATGATTTTAGGCTAAAAATTAACTTTTAGATTACATGAAAAATAAAGCGTTACCATATTTTTGGCTGTTCTCGAAATGTTATTCATAAAACAGGAAACGAAGATTTAAAACCAAAAATGAAATACTTAGTCAAAGAAATCAGTGAAGGAAACTGCGATATTACTTTATTGCCGGAAAACCTGAATGACAGAAATCTTTTAGCCGAAACTACAAAAAGCGTTCAGCAGAATTATCAGGAAGCTATCCAGGCGCATTACGAACATGCATTGAAAAATGAAGTTCATGGCAATGCGGCATTTGTTTCCTTAAACAGTGAGGAAAGCAATTATCCGAAAAGAGTAAATGTAAATTACCAGATTATCTTAAGCTAAAAAGATACTGATCTGTAAAAAAAAAGGCTTTCTTAATGGTAAAGAAAGCCTTTTTTATTTAAGCCTGTTTACTGTGCGAAACCATCAGGCTCAAAGTCAAGCGCGATCGAATTCATGCAATAACGTTTATGGGTAGGAGCAGGCCCGTCGTCGAAAATATGCCCTAAATGCGAATTACAACGGCCACATTCTACTTCTGTGCGTTCCATACCTAAACTGTTATCTTCTTTGTAAATGGTGCTTCCCTTACGGATGGTTTCAAAAAAACTTGGCCAGCCGCATTCACTGGCAAACTTAGCGTCCGATTTAAATAAGGCATTGCCACAAACAGCACAATAGTAGGTTCCTTTCTGGTTGGCGTTCCATAACTTTCCTGTAAAGGCCCTTTCGGTGTTCGCTTCCCGCGCTACCGCATACAAAGCAGGAGATAAGATTTTTTTCCATTCCGAATTTTTAACATTTAATTTTTTAGTATCGGTGCGGGAATAATATGGGTTTTTTATTTGAGTCTTGGTTTCCTGACTATTGGCATAGAACCCAAAACTTAACAGAAATGATAGTGCGATTAATATTTTCATTGTATGTGTTTTTATATGTAAATAAACGAATAATAAGCTTAAATGGATTTGGTTAAGTTAGTCCGTAGTCTTTAGTCCCAGATCTGGAGTTAATTGTTTGCACAGGCAAATTTCTTATTATCGTTGGTTATAAACAATCAAACCATTAACCAGTTAACCAATAACAAATAAACCAGATTTTATATACTTGTAAATATTTATAAGAATATGCTCGATTTCAGATTGCAGGTTTTTTATGCCGTGGCCAGGCGCCTCAGTTTTACCCGTGCGGCGGCTGAACTTTTTATTTCGCAGCCTGCGGTAACCAAACACATTAAAGAATTAGAGATACAATATAAAACAACGTTTTTTGAACGTAGTGGAAATAGAAAAATAGCACTAACCGCTGCCGGAAAGGTACTGCTTGCTTATGCCGAACAGCTAATTGCGGTATATGGCGAGCTGGAATATGATCTGAACCTGCTGAATAAGGAACATGGTGGTGTGCTGAGGATAGGAGCCAGTACAACCGTTGCGCAATATATCCTGCCAAAAGTGCTTGCATTGTTCCATAAAAAATTTGGTTCGGTAAATGTTCAGTTGCTAACCGGAAATACGGAAGATATCGAACAGGCTTTGTTGGCCAGAGAGGTAGAAATTGGCATTATTGAAGGTATTTCGCGTAGCCCGCAAATCAGTTATGAACCTTATCTGCGTGATGAAATTGTGCTGGTAGCCGCCTCAGGCAATACTAAAATCAGAAAGGATATTTTAAAACCCGAAGAGTTGCTTAATTATCCGTTTTTATTAAGAGAACCGGGGTCTGGCACACGCGAAGTAATTGGTGTGGCATTGGCTAAGCAACACATTAAACTTTCTGACCTGAAAATGGAAATGCAGCTGGGTGGTACGGAAAGTATTAAATCGTATTTGAGCCATAGCGATTGTTTGGCTTTTGTTTCTGTTTATTCGATATTAAAAGAACTCAGGAATAATGAACTCCGGATTATTGATGTAAAGGGATTGAATATCGAACGGCCATTTCATTTTATCCGCCAACACGGGCAGGCCTCTTCGCTTGCAGAATTGTTTATCCGCTTTGCTAAAAAACAAAAAATACATTAATTAAATGTGTTATTTAATAACTTTTAGTTATCGATCATTCGTAATTGTAATTTAAAAACAGGTTTATTGTTATGGATATTTGAATGTCAAAACCATAACGAAATGAATATTCATAGCCATTCTGCCCAATCTGATGAGGGGCTTATTTTCAAAGTAAATCCACGCACTAAAAAAATTGTATTTACAGGTTGCATAATACTTTGCCTTACCCCATTTGTAAGTCCAACAGTTGCGCTTTTGCTAGGTTTTGCTGTTGCTCAGTTTACCGGCCATCCTTATATGGCGCTTAATCATAAAGGTACCAGTTTATTGCTTCAGTTTTCTGTTGTAGGGCTTGGTTTCGGGATGAACGTGCATTCGGCGCTTCAGGCAGGTAAAGAAGGTATAATTTTTACCTTATTCTCAATTATCGGAACGCTGGTTATGGGGTATTTTATTGGCAAATGGCTCTGTATCGATAAAAAGACTGCTTACCTCGTCTCGTCAGGGACGGCCATTTGCGGCGGAAGTGCCATTGCCGCCATTTCACCCGTAATACTTGCCGGAGAGAAGCAGGTTTCTGTAGCTTTAGGCTGCATATTTATTTTTAATGCCCTGGCGCTTTTAGTTTTTCCACTCGTAGGGCATTATTTAAACCTTTCGCAAAGCCAGTTTGGCTTATGGTGCGCCATTGCCATTCACGATACCAGCTCGGTGGTAGGAGCAGCCAGTAAATTCGGGGCAAAAGCCCTTGAGGTGGCCACAACCGTAAAACTGGCACGTGCGCTATGGATTATTCCTGTAGCTTTTCTGTCTACCTTTTTATTTAAAAACCCATCCAAAAAAATCAGTTTTCCCTACTTTATTATCTTGTTTGTACTGGCCATTGTAGTCAATACCTATTTGCCGGCCATTGCTGCATGGCGTCCTTATTTAATCTCTGTTGCAAAAGCAGGGCTTACCCTTACACTTTTTTTAATAGGGGCAGGACTATCGCGGAAAATATTGTTAGCGGTAGGTTTTAAACCTTTGCTTCAGGGTTTGTTGCTGTGGATAATGGTTTCTTTAACAGCGCTTTATGCGGTAATGCATTTGGCATAAAAATTCAGATACAGTTAAAAGTCTTTAAACCATCCGGTTATCATCTAAATATTTTGTTTCTTATTTGGCTACCGGTCATCACAAATTAATGTGCTGTGGTATATCTTAGGTTAAGATCTTATCTTAATCCGTTAATAGCTGGTTAGTCTTTTGTTTAGTGTTTGTTAAATTTGTTTACTGATGTTGCTGATGATCTAACCATGCAGAATGTGGCTTTACATCATTATATCCTTTAACAAACAAGCATCTCTTACAAATGAAGTATAGAAACAATCGCGGTTTTTTGATATTTGCCCTGGCCATATTTTACCACTTAAATTTAAATGCACAAAAAATTATAATCGGTACCGAGAAATCAGCATTGGTTTACAGCGTAAATAAAGACAAACAGTTAAACCAAATTTACTTTGGTACTAATCTGCTTGATTCTGCCTCCTACCGGAATATAAATGCATACGAATTGCCAGCCTATGCTACAGGCGGAGCTACTTATCTCCAGGAACCTGCTTTAGCCGTAACACATGCAGATGGCAATATGTCGCTGCAGCTGGCGTACTTATCAAAAGAAATAAGGAAGTTGGATGATAACGTAATTGAAACTAATATCCGGTTAAAAGATCCGGCATATGATTTTTATGTAAACCTGCATTTTAAGGCTTTTCAAAAAGAAAATATTATTGAAACCTGGACGGTTATCGAAAATCAGGAGAAAGGTGATGTGTTGCTGAACCGTTATGCTTCTGTATTTTTAAATTTCCCCGGCGCTACCAATTACCTTACACGTTTTAACGGCGATTGGGGAATAGAGGCGCAGATGGAACAATTTCTGCTGCCAAATGGGCTTTACAGCATTCAATCTAAACTTGGTGTTAAAACTGTAGAAAATGGCCTGTCATCTTTTATGCTATCGAAAGAGCAGCTTGACGACGAAAATAAAGGAGAGGTTTTTGGTGGCTCTCTGGCCTGGAGCGGTAATTTTGATTTACAATTTGAGACTTTTAAAAACAACTCACGACTTGGAGAGGCACTGAAAGTGATCTGTGGCATTAACGCCTATGCATCAGCCTATCGCTTAAAAACCAAGGAAAGTTTTTCGACACCGCATTTCATCTTTACCTATACCAACGGCGGGCAGGGTCAGGTAAGCAGAAATTTTCACCATTGGGCAATTAAAAACGGCATCTGGAAGGGAGAACAGCGCAGGCAGACCTTATTGAATAATTGGGAGGCAACTTATTTTAAATTTAATCAGGACACACTTGTTAATTTATTTGATGGTGCGAAAAAATTGGGCGTCGATCTTTTTCTACTGGATGATGGCTGGTTTGCAAATAAATATCCGCGTGATAATGATAAAGCCGGACTTGGAGACTGGGAAGTGAATAAGAAAAAGCTAACCAACGGTATAAGTTATCTGGTAAAAGAAGCAAAAAACAAAAATATTAATTTTGGGATCTGGATAGAACCAGAAATGGTTAATCCTAAAAGTGAGTTATATGAAAAACATCCTGATTGGCTTTTAAAAGCACCAAATCGTCCTGAAGATTTGCAGCGTACCCAGCTGGTGCTCGATCTTAGTAATCCGAAAGTTCAGGATTTTGTGTTTGGTGTGGTGGATAATTTAATGCGGCAATCGCCCGGTATAGCTTACATGAAATGGGATTGCAATCGCGTGATGAGCAATCCATACAGCGTCTTTATGGGAAAAGACCAGAATGCCTTATTTGTGAAATACACTCAGGGACTTTACCATGTGTTGAACCGGGTAAGAGCCAAATATCCGGATCTGGAAATGATGCTTTGTGCCAGTGGAGGCGCCAGGGTAGAGTATGGGGCACTTAAATACTTTCAGGAGTTTTGGGCAAGTGACAATACCAATCCGTTAGACCGCATAAAGATACAATGGGGATATTCCTATTTCTTTCCAGCCTTAACCATTTGTAACCATGTTACCGACTGGGGCAAGCAGTCCTTAAAATTTAAGCTGGATGTGGCAATGTCGGGCAAAATGGGTTTCGATGTGCAGGTAAAGAAAATGAGCCAGAAGGATATCGAATTTAGTAAAGCGGCAGTAGAAAATTATAAGCGATTACAACCTTTAATCAATTATGGCGACTTATACCGCCTGGTATCTCCATATAAAACGAATAGTGCCTCTTTAATGTACATAGATAGTACTAAAACTAACGCTATACTTTTTGCTTATAATTTGATGGTGAGCGAGGCACAAAATTATCCGGCCATCATCTTAAATGGTCTGGATCCGAAAAAGAAGTACAAAATTAAGGAAATAAACCTGAGAGCAGAGGCTAAACCGCAGTTTACTGAAGATGGACAGGTTTATAGTGGAGAAAGTTTAATGAGCTCAGGATTAAAGTGGTATTTGTTCCGTAGTGAAACAAGCTCGATATTAACATTAGAGGCTATTTAATTATACGCGTGATAATGTTGTTTAAATATGCCCTGGGCTAATTAAATGCGCTAAATTGAAATTTATTTTTCAGCAGGCATAAATATAGAATGATCCTTAAATAAAACAATTACATGCCTCAATTTTAACGATTTAAGATGTATGGAGATCAGCAACCCAACAATCTGGCAGATTATTTTTAGAGAAAACCATCGCCGTAAAGGTTTTTGTGTAAGGGAAAATGATTTATTGAATTTTTCGAAAAGGATAAGGTCATTTATCGGTATTTTTGAAAAAAAAAGGAATATTATGAGCAACAACCAGCAGAAACTTAAGCACCAGCAGGTTCAGTACCTTGAATTCCTCTCGCGCGATCTGGAGAAGGTAAAAGCATTTTACACCGGGGCGTTCGGATGGAATTTTACCGATTACGGGCCGGAATATACCGCTTTTGAAGGGGATTTTGTAGACGGAGGTTTTACTTTGGGTGAGCCTTCGAAAGGAAGTATCCTGGTTATTCTTTACTCAGAGGATTTGGAAGCAACCAAAACAAAGGTGCTTAACGCAGGAGGGGTGATTTCAAAAGAAATATTTGATTTTCCTGGTGGACGCAGGTTCCAGTTTCTTGATCCTGATGGTTATGAACTTGCTGTTTGGTCACTGTAAGAATGAACTCGGGCCCTATTTTAAACTAAAATAAAAATGACTAAGACGATCCCTCAGCTTACCGTAATTGATATTGAGCAGGAAACTGCTGGTATAAGCAGCTATAAAAATGTTCCGCTTTCACTTTTTAACGACCATATAGTAAGGGTAGGGGTAATGACAGAATCTTTTTACTGGCACTACCATCCTAACAGTGATGAAACTTTTATGGCCATCGAAGGCATTTTATTAATCGATCTTGAAGACCGTACGGTTGAGCTGAAACCAGGACAGCTGTTTACCATTCCTGCAATGGTTAAGCATTGCACCAGACCGCTTCACGGGCGATCGGTTAACCTAACCTTTGAGCTTGCAGCAATGGAAACGGTTCGATGTGATGCAAGCTAGATTACAGAAAATAACCGTCCCTGTCTGCTTTCCTTCTTCTGCAAATCATTCCAGAATAACTTTTTATGCAACAAACCTCCTGTCGTCAGGAAAGTGGACTGATTTTTCTACGGGATTGAATCTGGTAAACATCGGAGCGGGATGATTAACTTAAATAAACTGCATTATTCAACTTTCTCATATTCCAGTGTTCCGATTTTGTCGCTGCTGATGATCCTTTTTTTAGCATCAAAATACTCCACGTCAAATTTGATGGACACAATACTGATTCTGACCGTTAGTTTTTTATTGTCTTCGGAAAGTTTCCATTTGCCGGTACGCGAATTGTTTCCGTTAATCCCTTCAAATTTACCACCTTCCATAAACACCTGGTACACATTGTCTGGCGTTTTTACCACGCCATTTGTCGTCTCCTTTACCAGTTTCCATTTTCCAATAAGTTCTTTAGAGGTTTGTGCCTGGCTTACAAAACCGGTAACACAAAGTAAAAAAGTAATCAGGATTTTCATATGCTATAGATTTTTGTTCCAATTTAAGGATAATAAAAATAAACAGCCGGTTGTTTTTAATTTATACAATTGTATTCGCGAGCGGATATAAAAACTTACTGCAGGTAAAAGCGTGCAGAAAATACAACGCCCAAAATCAAATGATCTCAGGCGTTATATTGATAGAAGAGTTATGATTCCGGATCTATTTTAATTAACCGATGCTGCATATTTATGCATCAGTTCTAAACTAAGCTGATAACTATTGCCTTTTGGTTTATCGGCATATTTTTGTTTTTCTAAAAGCCATTTATCTTCAAAAGCATACGTTTTTAGTTTAAAAGCTTTCTCATCAAATTTGTTTCCTTCTTTAGCACTCAGTAAAACATCATCCAAAAACATTTGCCATCTTTTTTTGTAAAAATCGCCTGTTAAGCCTGCCCAGCTGCGGTTGCCATAGTCGTTTAGCGAGCGTTGTTTGCCACCCCATACGGTTATCAGCATTCTGGCGTCCTTTTCGTAATAATCCTTTTCAAGGGCATTTTTACCGAGTTTTCTGGCGTCAGCTATCCATTTTCCTAAAAGCATGCTTGGTTGCGTGGCCAGCAATTTATCAAGGTCATCAATCAGGCTTAACATCTCTTCTTTCTTTCTGGTCATTTCTGCAATATCCTTTTTTTCATAGGCTGCTGTAAAGTCGTCTCTCAATTTTATAAAATGGTTACCCAAAACCTGCCTGCCAATGTTAACAAGATCATAACTGTAAGATTGATGCGCTGCATTTGGAACCGCAAGCATTTTCTGCCATATGCCAAAAAGTGTTTTGTTATTGTAGTTAAATTTTGGGTTGGGTGTCCAATGTACAGTACCTTTTAAACTGGGTTTCGCGTTTACTAAGATCCCCTGGCCCAATTGCGAAGGCTTATTATACACTTCTTTTACCAGCTCGTTCCATGCGGCCTGAGTATTTGCATCTACAGTGCCCAATCTTCTGTTGGCCCAGTTATTTGTCCAATTGCTTACATCTGTTTTGCCTGTGCTCCATGCCTTTTCAAAAACATAATCGTACATAATGGGGTTAACATCAAAACCTTCGAGGGTAGAGCCTATTCCGGTTAAATTTGCACCACCGTTTTTAAATGCATTTTCCATTCTGTCTTCTACTGTTTGCAGGTTGCCAACCAGCATACTGTTGCCACCAAAATTACCCAGGTAGCACCAGATATAAGGTTGATTAAAATAAGATTCGGTGAGTTTCCATACTTCTGTACTTTCAGCATAATAATCCAAAAGTGTCATTTTATCCTGTGGTACGGCCCTTACAAACGCTTTAATGCGCTCATTTGTCCAGTCTTTGCGCATAAAATAAAATACCCAGGTCATTTGCAGCCACTCGGCTGATGGATCTACAGATTTCATCGAGCTATAAATTACATCTGCAGCACTGGCCAGGTATTTTGGCTCCCAGCTGGGTGGAGTTACTTCGTTAAATGGATCAGCTCCATAAATGTGGTCGGTACCAAATTCTTTGGTCTGCTCTTCTAAAAAAGCAGTTTGTATCTGTTTAAATAAAGGGTCGAAAGGATCGAGGAAGTGGCTGTAATATTCTTCACTAAAACCTCCCCAGGTACCCAGATCGGTAATTTTTGCATTGGGGAATTTGGTTTTAATGGCCTGTGGAACATGCCCTGCAAAAGCTGGCAAAATTGGTTTCATGTTCAGTTCACGTTCGCGTTTAACAATTTTCTTTTGCAGTGCGAGTTGATTCTCAAGCCACGATTTAGGTAATGGACCGTCCCAGTGGTCGATGTTCGACATGCGGTGCCATGGCAAAAAAGCCGGGCCGGTAAAATAACCGCGGATCTGCTCATCGCTTAAACCCATTTTTGTCCATACTTTGTACCAGATGGCCTCCTGCCCGGTAATGGAAAGTGGCATGTTGATGCCGTTAAGCGCCATCCAGTCTATTAAATGTTCCCAGTCTTTCCATCCCCACCAGGGCATGGTATAGCCAAAAGTGCAATAATTTAAAAAGAAACGGTTTTTAACCCTGGCTTCCTGGTTAACTTTGCCCGCTACTACCGGCATTACTTTCGGAAGGTCAATTTTATCGTCTTTATACCACGAAATTGAGGTATTGCAATAATATTTGAGGTAGTGGTTAAGGCCATAAGCCATAGCGTTATAGCTGTTCCCCTTTACAAGCAGCTTGCCATTTTTACTTTCCAGCCCGAAAAAATCTTTTCCATTATTGCCTGGTATTTGTTCAAAAATGATGTTTTTGGCGTAGGGTTTGGCTATCCTTTTTGCTAAATCTTCGATAGGGGTAGCGGCATTGGAAAATAAGCTGGTAAAAAAGAAGATGAAAAATAAGTAGGGAAGTGGTTTTATGGGTTTAGTCATTTATGATCATTTATTTAACAGTGTTTTATTAAAAAAAGGGGCGGCTACAGGGCACACCCCTTATTCTTTCTGTTTATTATTGGAGCGTAGGGTCGAAAGTGCCTCCCCAATCTTTGTTCTGCTGTAGTTTATTGGCGTTTGCGATAATACTCTGCTGTATCGGAGCGAAATAATATTTATCGGGAACAACATTTATTTTATTGCCCGATTGTGGTACAGCCAGTGGAACATATTTAAAATTTTCTTCTAGCAGCTGGCTGGCCTGACCAAGCGATCTTGCCTTTTCCAATGCCATTTCTGTACCATCAGCCTCTATGGCTATGGCTTCCAATCCGGTTTTACCTTTATTATCCAGTAAACTGAACATCCGCCATCTTCGCAGGTCGTTAAACCTGAAACCTTCAAAACATAGTTCAATGTTTCGTTCGTCCATAATGGCTTTGCGCATTTGCTCGCGGGTATTTGCCACAATACCGTAATTACCGTCGGTACCAGGTTCAATGCCTGCCCTGGTTCTAATCTGCTTTAAAATATCCAGTGCTTCTGCCAAATGGTTGGTTTCATTCGCCGCCTCTGCATAATTGAGCATTACTTCTGCATAACGCATTAATACATAATCAATTCCGTATTGTAATACTGTGGCCTGGGTTAAGCTCAGGTCGCAGTTTTTCAGGATAAAGAAACCGGTATGTACGTTGTTGTTGGTAGATCGGTCAGGCGAATTTGGGTTAATTCCGTTGTTATCCAGCGCATTGGCAATACCTAAAGCTGTATATTGGCGATAGCCTGTAACGGTACCGGCAACAGGATACGTTTTTGCATTCCACACCATCGATTTTTCAAATCTTGGGTCTCTGTTTTTCCAGTACGATTTTAAAAAATCTGCATCAGAAACCGTGTATTTGCCAGAAACGTCGTTATATAGCTTTCCATCCTTCATGGGAAAAGCCTTAACAAACTCTAAAGTTGGACCGGCTACCACATTTCCCCTTGATAATGATAAAGGGCGTGCACCATTGTCCCAGCTGGCTGTTTTATCAGGAAACTGATTGATTACGGAAAACACCACTTCCGTATTACGTTCAGCTAGTGCAATGTTGGCATAATCACTTACCAGTTTATAACCCTGCGATTTTAAATCATCATAAGCTTTTTTATTTACCGTATATGCATCGGCCCAGTAAGCATTATCCCATGGATTACCCGGATTAAACTGCGGCGAAGCTTTGTAAAGTGCCATTCTGGCTTTAAAAGCTAAGGCAAAGTTCCCGTCAATTCTTCCCCAGTTTGCTGCGGTGGGTAAATTACGTTTTGGCAATAAAGTAATGGCCTGGTCTAGATCGGCATTCATAAAATCAAAACATTCTTTAGTGGAGTTGCGGGGCACGTTTAGCTCGTCGGTGTACCTGTCCTGAGGGATTTTAATATAGGGCACTCCGCCATAGGTGCGCACCATGCCAAAATAAAAGTAAGCCCTTAAAAAATAAGCTTCCCCTAAAATCCTGTTTTTGGTGGCCTCGGGTAAAGTTCCTTTCGGAATGTTTAAAATGGCCTGGTTTACCAACCTAACGGGATTATAGTTCCAGTTGCCCAAACCTCCGTTGGTAATGGTTACGGCATCTTGCGGAAAAACAATACCCGATAACTGGTCGCTGTTGCGATCGGCACCCACATTCCAGTTGCCAAATGCAGTAGGGTAAATATTGGTTAAATAGGCATCGGCAAGCAACGGATCATTCCAGATCTGATCAGGGTCGTAAGCCGTTAAATTATCAACATCGAGTGCTTTTTTGCATGCCGAGAACAAGGTAACGGCTATGAGGAATAGAAATATCTTTTTCATTTTTTAGAATAACCGGTTAAAATTTAACATTTAAGCCCAGGGTAAAGGTTTTCATAATCGGGAAGGAATCATAGTTATTTTGTTCAGGATCCTGAAACTCTTTCAGGGCTGAAAAGGTTAATAAGTTGGTGCCATTAAAGTAAATCTGTGTACCGGCCAGTCCGGCTTTGCTTACCCATTTTTGCGGTAAATCGTAAGCCACATTGATGTTTCTTAAACGCAGGTAAGAACCATTAACCATCCAGAAACTCGAAGTCCCCGTGCCGGATTCCTGCCAGTTCTGGCCAACAGGCCTTGGATATTTGGCATTAGGATTTTCGGGTGTCCATACATCGCCGGCCCATATCGGGTAATACGTGCGGAAATTACCGCCATGCTGCCGCATACCGCCTCCTTCCTGGTTACTGATCACTTTATCGTAAGCGCCAACACCCTGTAATAATGCATCTACAGAAAAACCTTTCCAGTTAACCCTGAAACCAAAACCAAAATTTATTCTTGGCAAAGCATTATTGCTCAGCACCTGAAAATCATTGTCGTCTATTTTATTGTTGGCACCGGGGGCATAAGCATCACCACGTACATCTTCGTAAAGAATAGCACCCAGATAAGGTTTTCTGCCATATTGTAAAAATCCCCTGGCGTTTAAGGCATCCAGCTGTTCCTGCGTTCTGATTAAATCAATGGCTTTTAAACCGATAATCCTGTTGTTTGGCTGTCCGATTGCATTACGCCAGGCGTTTGCGCCACCCGGCAAATAATCTGCACTTTGATCCAGTACATCCCAGCGGTCTTTTGCATAACCTAAATTGCCAAATACCGAATAAGAAACTTCGCCAACCTTATCCTGCCATTCCAGGTTAAAATCTATTCCCCTAAAACTTCTGGCTGCATAGTTTTCTGGTGCTGTACCTTGTCCGAAACTTGCCGGAATAGTAACCGACCGGGTTCCCAGGATATCTTTCATGTTGTTTAAAAAAGCATCAACGGAGCCGGTTAGTTTATTGTTTAACAGACCAAAATCCAGGCCTAGGTTGTAGTTATAAATGGTTGCCCAGGTTTGGTTTGGACTGGGAATATTGCCCGGCGAAACGCCACGGAAAAGGGTATTGCCAAAAATATAGGAGTTGCCGTTGCCATAGGTTTGTTCAAAGCCAAAAGGACTAAGTGTGTTGTTATCTGTAGTGACTAAATTTCCGGTTGTACCATATGATGCGCGTAGTTTTAAATCACTCAGCCATTTTACGTGATCTTTTACGAAACTTTCCTGAGATATTCTCCAGCCCGCAGATACAGAAGGGAAGAAACCCCATCTTTTAGTTTCCGCAACGAGTGGTGTTCCATCGTACCGGAATGAAAAATCAACAAGGTATTTTTCGTCGAAATTATAGCCCAGCCTGCCGATCCATGCCATGTTCGAAATCCATGAGTTAAAGGCGTTTCCACCGTTAACGCCAACGGCTTCAGTTGCATTGCCAGTTCTGTTGCCGGCCGAGGTGGAGTAGGCAAACATCTGGTCGATACTCGCTGTAGGCGCATATCCGGTAGTGGTAATGTAAGTGGTTTTAAATTCCGATTGCTCGAATATAGCCTGTGCAGTTACTTTATGTTTATCGAAGGACCTGTCGTAATTTAAAAAGCCGTTTAGCTGGTACCGCCAGGCATTGTTCATTTCATAACTTAAGCTTGGCTGGGTTTGACCGAAGGTATAGGTATTTGTTCTTGCCGGATCTGGCGCTGCCGGAATAAAACGATTGCCGCTTGCCTCTTTCGGAATAAAAACATAGTTTTTTTGGTAAGTAATAAATGTTTTCCGCATGTAATCTACTGCCTCGTAATTTCCAACAACTTTGGCAGATAAACCTTTGGTAATGGCATCTAATTTTACATTAAACGTTAAAATAGGGTTGAACTGCCTGTTTTTAGTGTCGATATACCGGTCGCCATTCACCTGATCGATAACACTCCAGGCCTGAAAACTGCCTAACGGGGTTTGCACCGGAAATGCCGTAACATGATTGGCAGGGGTGCCATCAGCCTCTGTATAAAAAGGATATAGTTTGGTCCAGTTAAAGGTTACGCGGTAAAAATCACCCACGTTAAAATCATCGGCAGAATCGCCCTGCCAAAAAAAGCGGCGGTTGTTTTGCTGGGAGGCCGATAAATTCAAATTCATCGAAATGGCATTGCTCAATTGGGTGGTAACATCCGATCGCAAATTGAATTTTGCGAAGTTTACATTGTTATAAGTGCCCTGCTCATTGGTATAACCCGCCATGGTGTAATAAGTAATTTTATCACTGCCGCCATTAACACTAAAGGCATATTTCTGAGAATATGGATTGCGCCACACATAATCGTTTACGTTGTAGATCTTATCCTTAAAATAATCAAACTCTCTCTGGTTATTGGGCTGCACATAAGGGGTTGTTCTCGGGCCTTGTTCCCATTCAAACCTGGTTACCCTGTTTTGATAGGTCAGCTCATCAGCGGCTGTCGTAATATCGCCCAGTGGCGTTTGGGTAGTGGTAGATAATGTGTTGGTTGCCTGAAAATTAAACTGTGGCTTTTGCACCTTACCTGTTTTAGTGGTTACCACTACCACGCCATTACCCGCCTGTGCACCATAAATTGCAGCAGATGCCGCATCTTTTAAAATACTGATCTGATCTACCTCATTCGGATCCAGCGCATCAAAAGAAGCTTTGTTTTTTATTACTCCATTAATAACATACAGGGGTTCCCTGAAACTTCCCCTTACACGGATACTGGAAGTGGCGCCAGCAAGGCCTGAGCTGTTGGTAACCGTAATGCCCGGAGCCCTGCCCGCTAAGGCATTTGAAAGATTAGAAACCGGAATAACAGCAATTTTATCCATTTTTACAGAAGACACTGATCCTGTAATGTTTCTCTTCTTTTGCGATCCGTAGCCTACTACAACAACTTCATCCAGGTTGGATTGAGGCACCATTTTAATCACCATACCGGCCGAAGCTTTTACTTCGAAAGGCTTATAACCTACGTAAGTAACAATGATAATGTCGCCATCTTCGATGTTTTTGAGCAAAAACCGGCCGTTGGCATCGGCCTGGGTAAATATTTTGGTTCCTTTAACCGTAACGGTTGCTGCAGGGATGGGTAACCCGTTTTCATCTACAACTTTTCCGCTTATATCAAGAAAATTGGCCTTTGAGAACTCATTATTGAATAAGCTGGTTTTTTCCAGTCTGGTTTTTCCCATATCAATATTCAGTAATAGATTTTTAGCATTAGATTGCAGGCTAATCAGGGCAAAAGAAAAGGCCAAAATTAACCACCGGTTTTGGGATAGTTTCTTAACAGGTAACCACTCTGCACATTTGTGTGAAGAATTGTGTTGTTTAATTAAAGACATAGTTTTGTTGGTTATGTTATTTGGTTTTTAAACTATTTAAGGGATTGATTATTTAAATAATTAATAGTTTTTTTTGCGCTTGTAATTGAATGCAGGTTGTCATCCTGTATTTAATTGGAATATGTTATGTTTGTAATGTGCCCTTAAGGTTTAGTAAAACTATTTGAAATATAATTTGGTGGTTAATGATTGTTGCTACAAAGTTTTTGAATTGTTTTGTATGTTTAACCGTTTGATTTATAGTTGATTATTTTTTGTAATGTCGGACTCTGGAAATAAGGAAACCCATACATTTTTTGAATTGTTAGATTATTGCGTAGCCGAAATCTTAAAAAAAATGGGCGGGCTGCCTTTGGCTGAATGGCGATCTGGAAATTATACAACCCTGAGTACCCGGATTGGAAAAGACACGAAAGTTTATTTAAGCGAAAACACACTCCGCCGCCTGTTGGGTACCTTAAAAACTTCCAACCGTTATTATCCGCAGAAAGCAACCAGAGATGTACTTGCTCAATTTATCGGGTATCGCGACTGGCAGGAACTCGAACGTTTTTACAGGGAAACTAAAAATGCCCGGGAAGCAACAGCTCAGGAATCCCAAATTGTTTTGACCGAAAAGCCAGTTAAGGGTAGGCGAAAGCTTTTTATTGTACTGGCTGCTTCTGTAGCGCTGTTTCTTTTGGTTTTCATCACCTTAATCAGGTTTAGGCACAACACGCCGGTACAGGTAAAGCTTATCTGCATCAATCCTTTTGGTACGGTACCGCATTCTGCAATTTTCAGGCTGCAAGCTGACAAGGATTTTGATCATGATGAAAAATTTCAGCTCGATCTGGCCGAAGAAGCAACCAAATCAGAAATCAGCGGCAATAAACAAGTAACAAAGTTTTTTAAAAACCCGGGAGTGGTTTATGCTACTCTTTTTCATAATGGCAAGGCCATTGATACTGCAAGCGTATTTATGCAAACAAAAGGTTGGGTAGCCAACTCGGGAAATGATACTTCACGCGCTTTTCCGGTTATTGGGCTGAAAAAGCTCGATCCAAAAAACATCTACGTTTCTCCCCGGCAACTCGATTCGGCAGGCCTCGATACCGAAAAACCTTTCATGGTTGGTTTTAGTAATATTAAACCTTCACATATTAATGGCGACAATTTTTCGTTCCACTGCAAGGTTTTCTCTGAAAAAGACAGACCGGGTACACAATGTGTAGGAACAGCGATCCTCATCCTCGGTTCGAAAGATAAACACGTTATAAACCTGTTTAGAAAAAGCTGTGCAGCTTTTTGTGATTATAAATTTTCCGATGTAAAGGAATTGGGTACCAATAAAGATCTAAGTGCATTAGCCTTCGATCCTGAAAATGGTGGCGAGGTAATTATCAATGTACAAAACAAAATGGCCTTTGTTCTGCTAAATAATAAAAGGGTACTCACCGTAAAATATAATAAGAGTATAGGCGAGGTAATGGGGATTAAAATTCTGTTTAACGGAATTGGCAGGGCCATTTCACCCGAACTAACAGATCTCTTAACCGGCGAAAGGTTTTAGAAGCAATTTCTTTACGCTAAACGTTCAGGTAATAATGGTTGAATATATCTGTTAACTGCCTGAGGAAGCAGAACAGACAACTGTTATTTGGCAGATACTACTATTTATTATAGTCTATAAACAAAAAAACCTTTCATTTCTGAAAGGTTTTCGTTCGATTTTTGATGTACTCGGGGCGGGAATCGAACCCGCACGCCTTTGAAAGCACAGGATTTTAAGTCCTGCGTGTCTACCAGTTCCACCACCCGAGCATTAGCCGCTGCCGATCTCCATCGGTCTGGTTAATTTAAAATAAAATGCCTTCTGGTAGGAAGGCATTTTAGAGCGAAAGACGAGATTCGAACTCGCGACCCCGACCTTGGCAAGGTCGTGCTCTACCAACTGAGCTACTTTCGCAAATTTACACATCAGCTGTGTTCCTTTGGGGTTGCAAATATAGAAATTAAACTTTTCAATGCAAAAAAAAATAAAATAAAATTTAGGGTTGATGTATTAATACTTAAAAATCAGGACGATAAATTTAATTTAAACTGGTAAAATATGTTTATTAATTTGGTGAAAATATTAACCATCCGGTATTTGAAATTAGCAACAGGTTTTTTTGAGTTTAATTACTGCATGGTATGGAAAAAAATAACTATAATTGAGTTAAATTATGCCTCAACTCAATCAATATACAAATTCTGGCGTTCAAGGCTCCAATGGTTACGAGTTTCAGAAACACTGCCTCTGTATATACTCCTTAATAAATATACAACTCTAGCCAATACAAAATATTTCATTTGCCTTGAACATCATGAAGATTTTTTATCTTGTCATTTAACGTACAATAATTTGGTTAGGTCTATTGAAGCCTATCAAGCAAAAAAAAGCATCAGACACTTGGGGCCTGTCTGGTGATCTTTTTGATATCATACATAAAATGACAAATGTTGGGCTCGATCTAACAAATGATTCAATGCTTAGGCTTCGTCACTCATATAAAGTCATTATCAATTTCAATACCAGCACTAATTACAAAAAGGCTACTTTAAATTGCAGTTATAAATCCTCCAACGATTTAAAATGGCTTTTCAAAGAAACAAAAAGGCGTTCCATGGAGTGTCTCTTTGAGCGTGGATTTTGCATAACGAAATTTACATCGGAGTCCAAAAAAATGAGAATCAAATATTATACTACTCATTTAGTTTAATTCCAACTTACAAAAGGTACGTCGCTGTAAAAATAGATAAATTAATACAGTTATGGTTTAAGCAATAACAAAAAAAATCCTCAATCTAAATTAAATGTTCCAATGATATCTGAAAAAAGAATTCAAACAGAGAAAAGAATCTTAGAGGCTGTTCATGAGATTATTGCAAATTATGGCTTTGGGGCACTCGGAGTTAATAGGGTAAGTAAAGTTGCTATTGTTCCAAAGCCTCTTATTTATAGGTATTTTGGATCTCTTGAGGCACTAGTAAGAACATATGTTTCAAAGATAGACTATTGGACAAATCATATGCAGGGAGAAGAGTTTATTATATCAAGCCAAAGAACCGAATTAAAAGAAAAAATGAATTTTATTTTAAAGCAAGGTTTTAATGATTTTTTTGATAACTATAGTTTTCAATCAATCATACTGCATAGTATAACTGAGAGGAGCAAATTTATGAGGGATCTTTCAGATAGAAGAGAAAAATACAATGAGCCGATCTTCAAAAATTTAGAAGATTTGTTTAACAAAGATAAGATAGACGTACGGGCTATTTCAGCGATTCTCATGTCTGCAACCTACTTTTTAGTGTTACATGCCAGGAACAATGGTGAGTTTTGTGGGATAGATATTCAAACACCCACGGGGAGAGAAAGGATTACCAACGCGATAAGCTCCATTGTTTCTTTAATGTTTCAATAACAACTACTCGTTCTGGTTGGGATATTAGTATGAAGCATTGTGCTCCCAATATGAAGGATATATTTTTACTTATCTCACATTATGGCATGCTACTATGCGGTGAATAGGGCTTTAGAAACATTATTAAAAGTTACCACTTACGACTTTTTCCAACGCTATTTTAGCAAATAAAAAAGTTGCTATGAATAGAAAAAAACAATTAGGATTAATTCTTACGACATCACTTCTTGTACTAATAGTTCTTTCGCTCCAATCTTTTAAAAATCTATCTCCGGAAGACAATGTTCTTTGCCATAAATTAATGATGCTGAATCGGTTGGACTATTATCCTGGAATGTATGGCGTGTCAGAGGAGGAGTCTGATGCCTTCTTTTATACCCACAAATTGATAAACACCGAATCAAAGAAAGTAAATACTGACTCCCTTATCTCCAATGAAGATTTAAAGCCCACAAATTCGGCTGAAGCAATATTAAAAAAATATTGATTACCTATTTAAACCAGAAAATGGCTGGACCAAAGAATTAATAATTAAACCAAAAAATAAACTTTTCGAAAGATTATGAAAACCAATGTATTAAAATTCATTATCCTATGCGGTATTCTAGGCATACTTGCATTATCATCTTTCAAGTCGTCCAATAGTGTTAGGATGGCAAGTATGAACATTGAGGTCGAAAGTTATTTGAAATACAAAAACAAGGGAAATATTGCTGAGAGAGCTTTATCTATGATGCCCGCACCCCAGACAATCAGAATCGTTAATTCCGAAGATGACAGTAGAAGTATGGCTATGGACCAAGAAAGTTTAAGCAATGTTTTATATAAATATTAATTGACTTTCATAAAAGCTCGACAAGGCTAGGTAATCTTCAGAAGCAATAGAATTTTTTCTTCTGAAAGAAATAAAAAATTATTAATTGTTACCACTTAGGTTTTTTTTACACTTTATTTTTATATAACTAAATTTTTTAAAATGAAAAAAAATATCTTAAAATTCATTGTACCATGCGGAATCCTGGGTGTGATCGCATTTTCATCATTCAAGTCTGCAGTAAATTCTATTCCTACAGATATGAATCTGAAAGTTGAAAGTTATTCTTCCTACTCTAAGAACATTAAAAATATTGATGGGAGTTTCGTTACTAAAAAGCAAACGATTGATACGGAAACGCACAAAGTAAACGTTGAATCAACGGTTACCAGAAGTGATACATCCCAGCCTTCATTGGAAGTTGAACAAGTGCTTTCCAAGTATTAATTAGAAAAATGACTTTTCATGGCCTAGAACTCTCCCGCAGAGTAATAGGCCATTTTTTATATGATAACCCATCAAAAATATTATGCGAAATATTTTACTTACAGTTGTAATGTTCCTATTTCTATTTGGATTAGCTCCCATTTATTCTAAACCATTTATTGAAGCAGAAATGCCTTTAATGCTTCGAACAAACAAGATGTTGCATCATAGGAACGAAATAGGGAAGTCTTTCAATTTGATTAATTTCAAGATTACCGCAACCATCCCTTTAAGCAAGGAAGATTACGAAAAACTATGCAATTTGTCTATTGGCAGGACAACGGCAACAAAGAAGTTCGGCGCAAAGAGTTTCTTAAAAACTATTATAGGTCCGAATTCTTCAATTGATACGCTAGAAAAAACCAAGCGTTACGCTAAAATTCTAGATGTCCTCAAAAAATATGAATAATTATTCCCGTTTTAAAATGTCAGTTCCTGGATTTATTAAAGGCGTAAAAAGAAACAACTTATTCCTCATTTTTACCGCTTTCCACTTCTTCGTCATTTTTATGGTGTGTTTTAAGAGTCTAGTTCATACGATAAATACAACTCTAATCACTAAGAATAGAGACGATAAAACAAAGGTTGAAAACATCATCGGATCTGTGCTCTCAACAACAGCCATTAATTTCTACGGAACATATAGCGGAACGATAAATCCCTACGGCTATTTTGCCCCAAATGTTGCGAGCTCGTACATTATAGAGTTCAGCTGTTTTAATGAAAAAAATAAGCTGGTATCCAAATTTATTTTGCCACCATTTAAAAGAGTAGAGAGTGTTAACAGATATTCAGCTCTACTAGGCAACTTCCAGGAAATATTAAGAGATCTTGACAACCATAAACCCAAAAAAAAAGACGAGATCGGGCTTAAATATCTAAATGTCGTAATTAAAGCGATGAGCAAGGGACTTGTAAACAAAAATAAAGGAACTTATAAGGTGAAGAGCATTCTTTTCCTTTACGATCAACCAACTATAGATTCTTTCCGAATCAAAAACAACGCAAAACTAATTTTATTAAAAAGTTATGAGGCATCTTAAAAGCAGCGGGAGTGGATTAGATCTGTTGTCTAAGATAAAAGCAGATATAGAAAGGGAAAGAAATACTGATTATTATTTTGCGCCTTTCTTTAGAGTTCTTGTCGGATTATTTTGCATGCTTCATTTTCTCTCCATAATTTCCGATTTCCAGGTTTTATACGGTAAAAATGGCTTTGTTCCATCTGAGGTTGGAGAGTTATTCAAGGGGTATGGCATCCTTGGTTTTAGCGAATTTTCAAAATTAGCTTTCTCTGCATTCGGGCTTAACGAAGCAGGAAGTATTATCTTATTTAAAATACTCTACCTGTTTTTCTCGTTGTCCCTGGCTTTAGGTTTTCTAACGCGATTAAGCGCATTGTTCCTTTTGATTTTGCAGATTACTCTAGCAAAGGGCGCTTCCCTTTATACCTATGGGGTGGACAATTTTACTACCATTGCATTATTTTATTGTATGGTTTTTCCGTTGAACCGGAGGTTTTCTATTGATAGCCTAATTTTTAAACTTAAACCTACCTCGATTTCTAAGTATCGAAAAATACTTCAAATACATCTATGTTTTATCTACTTTTTTTCGGGCTTTGAGAAAGCACTTGGTGAAAATTGGTGGAATGGCGAATCAATTTGGAAAGCGCTCACAATGCCCATCCTAGGGAATCATAGCTATGATTTTTCTTTCTTAGCTACCTGGTCTGTTTTGCCGACGGTAATCGGCTGGTCAGTTATCGTTATTGAGTTGGCCTATCCGTTCTTTATATTCAGAAAATCAACGTCAAAATACTGGCTGGCCATGGTTGTATCCATGCATATTGGAATCCTGCTTTTTTTGAATCTATATTTTTTCTCGGCCATAATGATAATTCTTAATATATCAGCTTTTTTAAATTTATCAAAAGAAGAAGTTGGAAAAGCTAAAATAGTTTAATATGAATCCCATATTTTCATATGATTATTTTTATCCACTTTTATTTTTCTTCGTGCTGCTATATTGGATAGTCAAGGCAAGTGTAAATAAAGTTGCTGTTGTCAAATCAATCACTTTAACCTTATCCGTTCTTGATATCGTGATGCTTCTATTCGCATCAGTCATATTTACAGGGACAATCTCCAACTATGGTTTTTTTAAAATACAAAATCACTACACGCTTTTTGTTGCAGTATTTTTATATGCTTTTGTGAAAATACTTGTTTCAGTATATGCGCATGAATATATTCTTCGGGCAATTGGCGTAACATTAGTTTTATTATCCGGAATTGAAATTGTTATCGGTTTTTTGCAATTTATCCATTTTCTTGAAACCAACTCCGTTTTTTACAGTGTGACCGGCAGCTTTAATAGCCCTACCGATTACAGCAATTTTCTTTGCAGTACATTGGGCTTTTTTATTTTTAGCCCCATTCTTTCAGGAAGGTCTACATCACCGAAATTCCAATTAATTTGTCGGGTAATGTTTGTTTTGTTAAACCTGGTTGCCATCATTGGTTTTACAGAATCCCGTATGTCCTGGATTACCTGCATTGCTTTATTAGCAATCACATTGTGGATGGAATCCGATAAAATTGATCTGTCGAAATTCAAGGTAATTCTAAAAGTCAATAAGTATATATTCTGTGGTTCAGTAGCATTGATTGCTACCTTGTTGTTAGTTTTCCTGGTGAGCATGAAGCAGGGGTCCACAACCGGACGTCTGTTTGTAATGATGAATGAACTTTCAATACTAAAATCTAACTTTCTTTACGGTGTCGGTTTTGGAAATTTTAATCATTATTACAATAATTATCAGGCAGACTATTTTAGAAGCCATCCTAATTCTTCTTACGAAGCCTTTGCTTCCTACATCAATGTTGGATATAGTGAATATTTACAATTGCTTGTCGAAGGCGGTCTTGCCTCGCTGATTTTATTGATATTAATCTTTACCCGATTAGTCAAGATTGGGAAGAATATAAAAAATAATTCTGACCTCGTTAAAGGGTGTTTCCTCTCTCTTATTTCGATACTTCTGCTGGGCATATTTTCTTTTCCCTTCAGGTCCTTTTTTACTTTTACCAATCTTATTATTTTTTTAGCAGTAAGCGCATCAATAGATAAAAGTGTCTTTTCCCTAAAGCCAGGCACCAGGATAATGAAGTTTGTTATTTCAGGTACCGCGCTTGCTTTGCTGATTTTATTCGGTAGAATTTATAAAACTTACAACGCATTAACGCTTTGGCAAACGATGCTAAATTATAGCAAACATCAGCCAATGGACCAAAGCACGATTACAGAAACCTATGTCCAGACCTTCCATGAGCTGAGTACCGACGAGGGATATCTGCAGGCTTATGCGACGTATTTATCCAGGAACAACAAAATCAAAGAGTCAACCGAGTTATTAAATCTAGCTACTGTTTATTCCGGCTATTATATGCTTTACGCAACATTAGGTATGAACTACTTCAAAATGGCAGATCATAAGAATGCAGAAAAATGCTTCCTGACTGCAGCCTATATGGTACCTAACCGTTTTGTTCCCAAAAAACTTGTAATGGCCTATTTTATCGCTACAGGAAAAAATGATAAGGCAATTCTATGGGCTAAAAACATCATTTCCTATAAAGTTAAAGTCCCTTCAAAAGAAGTTGATTTGATTAAGCGGAGCGCAAATAAATTTTTGATTGAATCTAACTATGTCTACAAAAAATAATGATTAAAAGCCGATTTCTATTTCCATTTTTTTTCGTCATGATAAGCTTTGGATTACATGCCCAGATGATCTCTTTGAAATTAGAAGTAAGAGACAGTCTAATGCATATTGGGCTTCCAATGGTTACGATTAAAGCCAGTCTTGAAGATTCCTCTAAAGTATTTTTGACCGACAACAATGGAAGACTCGAGATGCAGGGGCTTAAGTCTGGAATTTACAAATTTGAGATCAGCTACGTGGGCTATGAAAAAATCGATACCAGCTTAAATGTTGTTCCAAATTCGAAGCCGCTGATCTTATACATTCATCCATCTTCGAATACACTTAATGAGGTACATGTTGTCGGTAGCAAACCGTTGCTTCAAATGCAAAGGGGACGTTTTACTTTGAATATCCAGCAAAGCCCGCTTGCTAAATCCGGCAGCCTGTGGGAATCCCTGAAATATGCGCCGTCCGTTATTACAACAGAGTCTGGTGGCTTAACTGTAAAGGGGCAGTCAGCAACCGTTTACCTGGATGGAAGGCGTTTAACGCTATCGGGTGATGAGTTAATGACCTATTTAAAAAATATTCCTGCTGGGAATATAGAAAAGGTAGAGGTAATAGCCCATCCTGGCTCTTCTTTTTCATCTGACATAAAAACGCTTATCAACATAACTACAGATCATATCAAATACGAAGGTGTAAGAGGCACCTTCAATTCCGGATTTGCCTACGGCAGGCATCCCCGTATAAATGAAAGTGTATCCTTTGACGTCAAAAAGAAATTCTTTAGCTCACAACTTGGTTATTCTCTTACCCATTCTAAAATAGAGACTAATTCGCTAACGATTAGAGATGGCAATTCATCATTGCCATGGTCAGTGAACCAATCCAGCTACTACAAGCAAAATTCAAATAGGATTTATACCAATCTGGGTTTTGATTTTAATAATAACAGCCAGTTGTCGATTTATGCTGAAGCAGCGCCCAGCAGTAATGTACAGAATGTTTTTGGAAATAACGGAATGCCTACCGACGAAAGAATAATATTAAGGGATTCTATTTTTAAGGCATTTTATCAGACCGATAATGATATAGAATCTTATTCGCTAAATGGTATCTATCAATTAAAATGGGACAGTACGAAACAATCAGTAAAAATACAGCTGGCCTACCTGTCCAATAAAAGAGCTGGTGTTACAAATAGATATAATGAAACGTTTAGAACCGGTGGTTTCGTCCTTGAAAGCCTACGTTATGAAGACGTTTTGCCCCAACAACTGAGCATCTTGACTTCTGAAATTCAGTACCGTCGTCCCATAGGAAAAGGTGAGTGGGCATTTGGTGTCAGGTATAGTAAAACAGAATTAGAAAATCAGAACCAATCATTTTCATCAGGAAATAATTTTAAAGAAAGAAATCTGATTGCGTTTGATAATAATAAATATAGAGAAGTCAATTATGGTGCTTTTACTTCGTACGAGTTGCAAATAGGAAAAATATTCTATCAGCTGGGCTTGAGGATTGAGGATAACAAAGTGCTGGCCAATAACCTGACCTTAAATCTTCAAAATGATTACAAATTGTTTACTCTTTTTCCGGACCTGCTCCTCCAGTGGTCTCCAAATGAAAAAAATTCCCTTGTCGCATATTACAAAAAGGAGTTGATGAGACCAGATTACTACCAGCTTAACCCTTATACACGCTTCTCTGGAAATAGTTCTGCTGAATTTCGCGGCAACTCTTCCATCAAACCCCAATTAGACCATACGATTGATATCACCTGGTCTAACAACCGCAACATCAGTTTATCGGTTGGCATGCAGATTAGTAAAAATCTTATTAGTACTATAATGCTTAAAGATGAATCAAATTATTATGAGAAATATGACAATTTCAATGCAAGATCCTATTATCTGAGCGCCTATTACTCCATTAATCCTCTTAAGTTTTGGAAAATCCAGTTTAATGGTCAGGCACTTTATATTGATGTCAAGGCATATGCCGATGTCCCGAAATCTAAACTATCCCCTGCAGGAAATCTCAACCTTATAAACTCTGTTTCTTTAGGGAATAATTGGAATTATGAGTTGAGCGGCCTATACAGTTCCACCATATTTGACGGCTATTACCAACATTTTGACTATGGAAATGTAAACATGGCACTGGTAAAAGAATGGAAAAAGCCAGGTATAATAGTGTCCGCGAGTATATCCGATATTTTGAAAACCGGAGCCATGCAAGATAATGCTATGTATCTTTTATATAACTCCGGTCAATATAACGACTCGAGGTTTTTTAGGCTTGGGCTAAAGTGGAGCTTTGGAAAGCAATCTATAAAGGCCAAAAGTTTTAATGATAAATCAAATGATATAAAAAAGGCCCAGGAAAGATTAAATAATGGCAAAATTTAATAATTAGTTCAACACCATTATAGAGCCAAACCATGAAAAATGAAAGAATAAATATTTTATTTAAATACATAGCATTATTAACTGTGATAATGCTGGCCCAATCTTGTAATAAAGATAAGGTCGATTTTGATGAATTGATTGAAAGATATTCCAAAGAAAAAAAAGACAGTTTGAAATTGCAATGTGCAATTTTTTTGAAGGACAATATCAAAGATATAACTTCGGAACAACCCTATTTTTATAATGAAAATAAAGAAAAAGCGAATTTTATACTGGATACAGTTACTTCAGACAGTTCCCTGAAATCTATTTTGAAAAAGGAGAAAATAGATTTTTCTTCCTTCCGCATCAGCGATGCTGACATCTTATCTTCAGAAATATTGGAGGACAATATAAACAAAGCAATATCAGATTGGAAGACATATCCCTGGAATAAAAATGTTTCAAAGGATATTTTTCTAAATTACCTTCTTCCTTATAAAGTATTGTGTGAAAATCCCGAAAACTGGAGGGGAAGGCTGTTCCTTAAATATAAGGATAGCATTGCAAAGCATGAGCGGAATGGAGATAGAAACAGTGAACATTTGTATTATAGCCTAAAAAAAGAAGCTTGGTCATGGTTAAAATACACGAACGATTTTACCAAAATAACCCAATCTCCATCACTATCCGAACTGTTGGCAGTAAAGAAAGGACAGTGCTACGAGCTGTCTCATCTTTTTGTATATATCGCAAGGTCAGCAGGCATTCCAGCAACCATTGATATTGTCCCTCTATGGGGTAAGACCGGCGGCAGTCATGCGGCGGACGTTTTTTACGGCCCCATAAGGGAAAACGGTGTTATTAAGCGATACGGGTTAAGGCCCGGCGATCCTTTCGTTTCTCCTCCAAAAGTTCTAAGGATGAGCTTCAGGAAGGTTAATTTATGGTCAGATTCCATAAAGCCAATCATCGTTAATAAGAATTATTATATTCCGGATTTTCTGAAATCAGACCACTTATTAGATGTTACGCAAGAGTATGTCTCATCATCAAATTTGGTTTATCAATTCGAAAAAAGGCTAGGTGTGCCTTTGGCTTATATTTGTGTATATAATTATGGGGAATGGGTTCCGGTTTTCTACGGACGGGTTTTCCAAAACGGGAAATATGTAAAATTCAATGCAATGGCGAAAGACATGGCCTATCACATTGCTGTTCCTATTGGAAATAAATATCAATTAATCGACAAGCCTTTCATTCTTGATTCTATGAATCATATTAGTTATTCAAATCCCAATTTTGACCGTAAAATAAATATCGTCTTAAATAAAACAAATGTAGGTCAGGAATCATGGGTGAAAAAAAACAGGGAATATAATCTGATGTTTTTAGATAAAGATAATGTATGGAAAGGTATTGGTAGTAAGTTCTGTGATCAGGACTCCACATTGACTTTTACTAGTATTCCAAGCGGTGCTTTTTATATGCTTAAAGAGACAAAGAATAATAAAAAGCTGGAGAGAATATTTTTGTATGAGCATGGCCAGCAAATTTGGTATTAAGCAACACACAATGGGTAGTATCTTACATAATACGCTATCTAAATTAATTCACCCGATCAAGTAGGTCATCAAATTTAAGTCTCGGCATGATAATAAACTTTTCCAGTCCCGGTCAAAACCCCTGGCAAAGCTGTAATTAATGAAGAATAAGTAATCTTCAACGTTTTCTAAAATGGACTGCGTACTTCCTAAATCTATCAGATACGCAATGGTCATCTGGTACCTTTGTCCAGCTTTCAGACCGTATTCGGCGTTAAGACCTGCAAATTCAACAGTAACATAAAGCCGTTTGAGTTTTATTTTTTCCATTCCTGATCGATATATAAGTCGACAGGGGGTAAGATGATAATAGTTTGCATCCCGATGCTGCCTTGATTAATATTGGTTACTTTAATTTTCCAGGCACCGCTTAAAGTCCTTTGCTCGTTTTTGACTGATGACTATCTCTCCTTTAAAAAAGGGGTGACTTCCGCCAGCAGTTTGCCGTAGGTGAGCAGGCTTTAGCCTGCAGGATGGTTAAGCGTACTTTTTGGCAGACAAGGAAACTGGCAAAAACTATGTTAGAGAAACATACACGGAATCAATGATGATCTTGGCGGAAAGCTACAATAAAAAGAAGGACAAATTTCCTGCTGTTCCTAAAAAAGAAATTAAATTTCTTGACGTACCTGACAGAACAGCTTCAGTGAAGCTTATAGCAGATGAATGGATAGATTATATTCATGTCGTTAAATTGAACGGGGCTTGGAAGATTATTAATGTGCTTTGGCAATACAATGATAGTGAAAGGTATAAATAACCCTATAACAAAAAAACCTTTCATTTCTGAAAGGTTTTTGTTCGATTTTTCTTGATGTACTCGGGGCGGGAATCGAACCCGCACGCCTTTGAAAGCACAGGATTTTAAGTCCTGCGTGTCTACCAGTTCCACCACCCGAGCATTAGCCGCTGCCGATCTCCACCGGCTTGGTTAAGTTTAAAATAAATGCCTTCTGGTAGGAAGGCATTTTGGAGCGAAAGACGAGATTCGAACTCGCGACCCCGACCTTGGCAAGGTCGTGCTCTACCAACTGAGCTACTTTCGCATTAACAAAACTGATGTTGTTGTTTCGTTTTGGTGATGCAAATATAGGCAGATTTATATTTCTGTCAAGAGATTTCTTGTTAAAAATTTAATATTTAATTTAAATTGCTGGCTTTCAGTACAAGTAAAATTAAATCAGTTTCAAAACCTTTTGCCTGAAGGTAGCTCATCAGCTTGTTTTTTCTTTTAAAAGGATCATTTTCACCTAAACTTTCTGCTTTTTTGAGGGCTAACTTTTCTATCGTCTGCAAATAATCATCATCATCGATGCTGTAAATTGCCTTTTGTAAAATTTTATCAGGTACGCCTTTTAATTTTAATCCCTGCTTAATTTTAACCCTGCCCCAGTGTTTAATGTTAAATTTACCAGATGCATAGCTTTTGGCAAACCTTTCTTCATTCAAAAAATTGTTGATGATCAGGTCGGTAATAGTTTCTTCCAGCTCATCACCACGCATGCCCCATTCTACCAGTTTATAACGCACTTCTTTTTGAGAGCGTTCCTGATAAACGCAAAAACTTTCCGCTTTGGCCAAAGCTTGTTTTTTATCCAATAATACTGCCTCTTGTTTACCGCTTTTCATAATTAATTACTGAAATTCGTAAAAATAATAGCGATTACAGTATTTTTCTGAATATAATAGCATGCAAAATCCGATATATACCCTGGCCAAAATAGCCGAAATTTTAAATGCCGACACGAAATTAGTTGATGGAGAGGTGATTATACACTACCTTGTAATTGATAGCCGTTCGGTTTTGGTGCCGGAAAATTCTATATTTTTTGCCTTGTCGTCGCACCGTAACGGGCACGAATTTATAAAAGATGCTTATGCAAAAGACATCCGTAATTTTGTGATTACTGAAGCCAAATATGTTAATCAATATCCCGATTGTAATTTTTTATTGGTAAATGATGCTTTGGCTGCCTTACAACTGCTCACCATTTATCACCGTAATCAGTTTAACCTTAAAACCATTGGCATTACCGGAAGTAACGGAAAAACGATCGTGAAAGAATGGCTCTATCAGCTTCTGGCTGCTGATTTCAGTATCGTAAAAAGCCCAAAAAGTTATAATTCGCAGATTGGGGTGCCACTTTCCGTTTGGCAGATTGAGGCCGATGATACGCTGGGCATTTTTGAAGCCGGAATTTCTTCGGTAAACGAAATGGATCGCCTGGCCGAAATTATCCGTCCCCAAGTCGGAATTTTAACCAATATCGGCGAAGCCCACGCAGAAGGATTCAGCTCTAAAAAAGAAAAACTCACGGAAAAACTGAAACTTTTTGCAGCTTCAGAATTATTTATTTATGCTCCAGAATATGTAACTGAGGTAAATACAAAAGATCTACCGGGGAAGAAAAAGTTCAGCTGGAGCAGTAAACAGGTGGCCGATTTACAGATTACCACTGTTGAACCTATTGAGGGAAATTGTTATTTAAGAGCCATTTACCAGAACGCAGAAATAGAATGCATGTTGCCATTTAAGGATAAAGCCTCAATTGAAAACGGCATGATTTGTTGGGCAACTTTACTGGCTTTAGGATATACTCCGGAGCAGGCCGATCAGCGTTTGGAAAAATTAAGCCATGTAAGCATGCGCCTCGAACTGAAAAATGGCATTAACCAATGTTCGATTATTGATGATTCGTACAGTGCTGATATTTCTTCTTTAGCTATTGCACTCGATTTTTTAAATCAGCAAAACCAGCATCCTAAAAAGACTGTTATCCTTTCCGAATTATTTGAAACAGGCAGGGACGATATGGATTTGTACACCGAAATTGCCGAACTGCTTTCACAGAAAAAGGTAAACAGGTTAATTGGTGTCGGAACGCACATTTCGCGTTATGCTGATCTCTTTAAGTTCGAAACACAATTTTTTAATGACACCAACGCTTTTATCGAAGCTTTTCCAGGTTTGCAGTTTAACCACGAAACCATATTGGTAAAAGGGGCAAGGCGTTTCGAATTTGGACGGATTAGTAAACTTCTTACACAGAAAATACACGATACAGTTTTAGAAATCGACCTCAATGCCATGGTGGGCAACCTGCAGTTTTACCGCTCTAAGGTGAAGCCAGGAGTTAAAATTATGGCTATGGTTAAGGCCTTTTCTTACGGAAGCGGAAGTTTTGAAATTGCCAATTTACTCCAGTTTCACAAGGTAGATTACCTGGCGGTAGCTTATGCAGATGAAGGCATCGCTTTGCGGAAAGCCGGAATTACGCTGCCTATTATGGTGATGAGTCCCGAAGAATCTGCTTTCGAAGCCATTATTAAACACAGGCTCGAACCCGAAATTTACAGTGTAGAAATTCTGAACAGCTTTTTAAACGCCTTATCGGATTATGACTTTGATTATCCGATCCACATCAAGATCGATAGTGGCATGCACCGTTTAGGTTTTGATCAACCGGAAATGGATGCCTTATCTGGCCTGTTAAAAGATTCGGCAAGGGTAAAAGTGCAAAGTATCTTTTCTCATTTAGTGGCCAGTGATGCCGCAGAGCATGACGGCTTTACCGGGCAACAGATCGACAAATTTAAGAGCATTGCAGATCAATTGGTCAATGTTTTAGCTTATAAACCATTGCTGCATATTTCCAATACTTCTGGTATTTCGCGCTGGCCCGAAGCACAATTTGATATGGTGCGTTTAGGTATTGGTTTATATGGTTTTGATTCTGCCCTGGCTAATAATCGTGGCCTGCAAACGGTAATGGTACTTAAAACAACCGTAACACAGGTAAAAACTTTAGAACCTGGCGAAACCGTGGGATACAGCAGAAAAGGCGTGATGCCCAATGGCGGAAAAATAGCCACCGTAAAAATTGGCTACGCTGATGGTTATACGAGGTATTTTGGTAATGGTGTAGGCAAAATGCTCGTTAATGGCCATTTAGTGCCGGTAATAGGCTCAATTTGTATGGATATGACCATGCTGGATGTTACCGGTATCGACGTAAAACCGGGTGATGAAGCCATCGTTTTCAATCAGCAACACACCATTATGCAGCTTGCAAAAGACATTAATACCATTCCTTATGAAATTTTAACTAATATCTCGCAAAGGGTAAAGAGGGTTTATTTCTACGAATAATTTATTAGTCATTGGTTAATTGGTCAATAGTATTGCGAATTGCTTATTGGTTAATTTGTTAATTGGTCAATAGTTGATAGTTCATAGACAGCAGTAACCAGTAATTGCTAAAATATGCACCCTATACAAATGAATTAATGACGAATGAACTACTTCATTATAACCGATTGCAAAGGCATGCACCCTACACAAATGAACAAATGACTAATGACCAATAAACACTTATAACTAAAAAATGTTAATTTTGCACCATGAATAAAGTCGGGAAAGCTATTTTAAACTATTTGATTAAAGGTTTATTAATTGTTGTGCCCATTGCCGTGAGTATTTTTATTGTAGTTTGGGCAGTTACAACTGTTGATAGCTGGTTAAACGTAAATAATATTTTAGGCGTAAATCCACGAACAGGAGAAAGCCGCAACATCCCGGGTTTAGGATTATTAACGGTTTTAACGATTATCTTACTTGCAGGTATTTTTGTAACCAATTTGGTAACCGAGCCAATGTACAATTGGTTCCAGCGGATGATGCAACGGTTGCCGCTTCTGAACTTTATTTATTCCTCCATAAAAGATTTAACAGAAGCTTTTGTAGGCGACGAGAAAAAATTTAATCACCCTGTACTGGTAGAAGTGGAAGGGGGATTAAAAAAAATTGGTTTTTTAACACAGAATGACCTGCATAAACTCAATCTCCCTGATGAAGTAGCGGTATATTTCCCACTCTCTTACTCCTTCGCAGGTCAGCTTTGCATTGTAAAAAGAGATCAAGTTACCGATTTAAACATGACTGCTGCCGACGCCATGAAACTGGTAGTGAGTGGGGGTGTAAGCGGACTTTAATATTTTGCTGAATGATCACAATTTACCATAATAATCGCTGTACAAAAAGCCGTAATGCTTTAGTAGAACTGGAAAAAAGAGGAAAAGATTTCGAAGTCGTTTATTACCTCGAAACACCTCCCGATAAAGCTGAACTGAAAGAAATTATCGCTAAACTGGGCATTAAGCCTTTGGAACTGATCCGTAAAGGTGAAAAAATTTTTACCGAAAATTATAAAGGAAAAAATTTAAATGATGAAGAATGGATTGATGCCATGATTGCTCATCCCATTTTAATCGAAAGACCAATTGTAATTGCTGAAAATAAAGCCGTTATCGCCAGACCAACGGAAAAGATTCAAGAGATTTTGGGGTAATCCGGTCGTCCTCTCTTCTAGTCGTAGCGTCTCGCTACGATATTCGATAAATTATTTTGCGTGACGCTAAGCCCGAGTTGGGTGCTAATGGATGTAAATCTCTCCATTCCGCTGCGCTTCAGTCGGGATGACGGTCGTTGATGAATTAAAAAATACTTTTAAAAGTCAGCATGCAGCATATAAAGACGATAAGTCCAAAAAGTAACCTCGAATAGTATTCACGGATAAAAAGCCCTGTCAAAACCAGCATATCGTCATCCACATTGGTATGGATCAATCCATTTCCTGCTGAGGCGTTAAAAAGAATCTGTTTGTCTTTATGGTTATTTAACGACCAGCGGCTTAACCAGCTGTTTTGATAGCTCCAGTCGAAAGTTTCGCCAGAGGCAAATTCAATTCTTGCTTTAAAACCCAGCCAATCGTAAGTAATTACAGCTAAAACCGTATTTTTATTATCAATGATTTTGGTTTCAGGTTTAGAAAAACCTTCACTTTTTAACAGGTAAATTCCCGCCTGTGTAGTGGCGATGGCCGTATTTTTCCACGAACCAAAATTCAGCGAAAATTTTAAATAGCCATTATTAATTACCTGATAATTACTATCAAATAAACCTTTTCTCCAATTCAATACCTGTTCCATCTCACAAAAGGATTTAATTTATTTTTTAATGACGGTTAATTGATATCATTATAATGGGCATAAAGCAAGCAACAAGTACAACAACACGTTTATTGTAAATGTGTTTGATGAATAAACCCGCAACAATCAATAATTCATTATCTGTATCAGAAGATATTGTTCCGGTATTGCTATTCGAGCTGTACATAATATGCTCATCTTTATAATTGCTTACGGTAAACTGCGATTTCCATATACCAGTTGATCTCCATTCGTACTGCTCGCCTGATTTTAAGCTGATTACCGCCTTCGATTTCCAGCTATCGTAAGTGATAATTGCAACCACTTCATGGGTTTTCCTGTCGATTACATTGGTTTGTGACTGCCAGAAACCCACATTTGAGAAAAAATAGTTTTTATCTTCAAACATACTTTCTGCATCGCTTCTCCAGCTACTGAAAGAAATTATACCTTTTTGAACACCATCTGTGAAAAGCTGAAAATCACCGCTGAGCCAGTTACTTCTCCAATTGATAAATTTCGACATATTAATTGCGTTTCATTTTAGATGGAAGTGGCTTGGAATTGTTACAGTTACACCTTAAAAGGAATAAAAAAAGTGCTTATTGTTTGTAAGCACTTTTTTTATAAATGACCAATTATCAAAGTTCAATTATCAATTTGCAATTCTCAGTTTGATCATTTCTGTCATCCTGATCGTAGTCGAAGGATAAACAATTAACCATCCACAAAGGACTATAAAGCAATTGCAAATGAACGATTAAACCAATCTAGAAATTCGGTTTAAGTACATACTTATCGTAGAAACGGAAAATATGCTCAGCAGCTTCCTCTGCCGTATCTACCAATCTGAAAAGGTTTAAATCTTCTTCGTGGATATTGTGTTCTTTTTGCAGCATGGTGCCTTTAATCCAGTCAATTAACCCGCCCCAATAATCAACACCAACCAATACAATTGGGAAACGTGCAATTTTTCCGGTCTGGATTAAGGTTAAAGCTTCGAAAAGCTCATCCATGGTGCCAAAACCACCTGGTAAAACCACAAAACCCTGACTATATTTCATGAACATTACTTTGCGCACAAAGAAATAATCAAACTCCAGTAATTTATTATGATCGATGTATTTATTGTGGAACTGCTCAAAAGGTAGCTCAATGTTTAAACCCACCGATTTACCGCCATTAGTATGCGCGCCTTTATTACCGGCCTCCATAATACCCGGACCACCGCCAGTAATTACGCCATAACCGCGATCGGTTAATAATTTACCGCATTGTTCTGCCAATTGATAATATCGGTGTGTTTGGGCCGTACGGGCAGATCCGTAAATGGTTACACATGGGCCAATTTTAGCCAGTTTTTCAAAGCCATCTACAAATTCGGCCATGATTTTAAAAATTTGCCAGGAATCGGTTACTTTAATTTCCTGCCAGTCTTTGTTTTCGAAAGCACTTCTAATTTTTTCTTCACTCGTCATATACTGTTATTCTAATATTAAAATTTGGTTTGCGCATCAGTTTTTTTGCTGATGAACAACAAGCCTATAAATGTGATTAAACCGTTAATTAAAATCAGTTCGACACTAAAAACGTAACCGCCCAATAAAGTGGTCGAGTTCGTTGCAAGCAAGTAACATAAAAAAGGTGATAATAAGCAAACTATCGGCACTAATTTATCATGAAGTCCGCGTTTTTTGACAAATAATCCAAAACTGTAAAGCCCTAAAAGCGGTCCGTAGGTGTAAGAGGCAATGGTAAAAATTAAACTCACTACCGACGAACTGTTAAATGCATTAATGACGATGATCACTAAAAACATCAGAATAGAAAACGCTACGTGTACGGTGTGACGCTTTTTTACAGCATCTTTTGCATTTACATTTTCTGCTTTATCCATCCCTAGAAAGTCGACACAAAACGACGTGGTTAAAGCTGTAAGTGCCGAATCGGTAGTGGCAAAAGTGGCAGCAGTTAAACCCAGCATAAAAATAATGGCCGGTATGGCGCCCAGATTATTTAAAGCAATTTCGGGAAATAGTAAATCTGTTCTTGGTTTACCGGTAATGTGATCCAAAGGAATATCGATGCCGTTTTTTGTAGCGAAAATGTATAATAAAGCACCTACACTTAGAAAGAATACATTTAGGATTACAAATACCCCTGTAAACGTAAACATGTTTTTCTGTGCTTCCTTAATGGTACCCATGCTCAGGTTTTTCTGCATTAAATCCTGATCTAAACCCGTCATGGCGATGGTTACAAAAATACCACCGATAAACTGTTTACTGAAATAGAATTTGTTGGTCAGGAAATCATCTAAAAAGAATATTTTAGAATAACTGCTGTTTTTTACCGTTTCAAATGCCTGTGGAATGCTGAAGTTTAAGCTGTTGCAGATGAAATAAATCGTAAGGAAAACCGATAAAACCAGGAAAAACGTCTGTAAGGTATCCGTAATAATGATGGTTTTTAAACCGCCTTTAAAAGTGTACGACCAGATCAGCGCTAACGAAATCAATACCGTTAACCAGAACGGAATGCCATAATTATCAAATATAAAACGCTGTAAAACAATTACTACCAAATACAATCTGGTGGCTGAACCCAGTGTGCGGCTTAGTAAAAAAATAGAGGCTGCGGTTTTATAGCTATAATGGCCTAATCGTCTTTCAATATAACTGTAAATCGACGTAAGGTTCATTCTATAATAAAGCGGGAGCAAAACGGTGGCAATAATGATAAAACCAACTGCATTGCCGAGCACAAACTGAAAATACTGAAACTGGTTTCCGCTGGGTGCGCCAACCTCACCCGGAACGGATATAAAAGTAACACCCGAAAGCGCCGTGCCAATCATCCCAAAAGCAACCAGGTACCATTTAGAATTCCGGTTGGCAACAAAGAAAGCCGAATTATCGGATGAGTTTTTTGAGGTTACAAATGAAATAATGATCAGCAGTAAAAAGTAACCGATTAGAAAGCATAAGAGAATGGTTGGGGACATAGTTTCGTATTAAGCTGATAAATGTAAAGAAAACTATCAAATCAAGCAATATTCTTGAGTCCGAAGTCGGAAGTCCGCGGTCCAAAGTCAAAGTGACCAATAACAAATAATCAATATACAATGATCAATAGCCATCCTCTATAAGTCTTAATGTTCTTAACTTCTTAATGATTTAGAAATGGAAAATGTATGATGGGTAATGGAGGAATCAATGAACCAGTAAGCGATTAACAATAACCAATGACCAATATACAATGATCAATGAACCAATTTTTAGCTGGTATTTGACAGTTACTAATAAACGAATGACTCATGAACTACTAAAGCATATGCAATTTTCAGTTAACCAATTTAAACAATTAACCGCTTAACCCTTTCACTAATGACTATTGAACCAATGAACCATTTTACCTATTTTTGTACCATGAATTTTTCATCCAAACTGCTCGAAGATGCGGTAAACGAATTCTCGAAACTTCCTGGTGTAGGGCAAAAAACGGCTTTGCGTTTGGTTTTACATCTTTTAAACAAAGAACAGGAGGAGGTGAATCAGTTTGGCAATACCTTTATCAGGTTAAAACAGCAGATTAAACATTGCAGCACCTGCCATAATATTTCTGATTATGCCGTGTGCGAAATCTGTACCTCAATTAAACGCGATAAAGAAACCATTTGTGTAGTAGAAGATACCCGCGATGTAATGGCGATCGAAAACACCGGACAATATTTCGGAGTGTACCATGTTTTGGGTGGATTAATTTCTCCAATGGATGGCATCGGCCCTTCTGATTTGTTTATTGATGGATTGGTGGCCAGAATGGTACACGGTGGCATTAAAGAAGTGATTTTAGCTTTAAGCCCGAACATGGAAGGCGATACCACCTTGTTTTATCTGTACAAAAGGCTAAAAGAATTTAATGTACCAGTAACCACCATTGCCCGCGGAATTGCCTTTGGCGGAGAACTGGAATATACAGATGAAATTACGCTGGGCAGATCGATCATTACCCGCGTACCTTACGAAACCGCAATGATGAAATAATCACAATATAACCCTAGCGATATCAAATCTTAATACTTGTTACTCAATACTCAATACTCGCTACTCACTACTTGATACTCACTACTCAATACTGTTACTCAAACCTCACTACTACAAATGAACCTAAAAAATAAAGTAATCATCATCACCGGAGCTTCTAGCGGAATTGGAAAAGCCTGTGCCGAAGAATTTGCAAAACGCGGTGCCGATCTGGTTTTAGCTGCACGTCAATATGTAACCCTTTGCGAAATCACTGCTGAACTGGAGAAAAAATATAACATCAGGGCGGTAGCGGTTCAGGCCGATGTGAGTAAAGAAGCGGATTGCGAACTGATTATTAAACAAGCTTTAGTTTCGTTTCAACAGATTGATATTTTGGTTAATAATGCCGGATTATCGATGCGTGCCCTGTTTAACGACCTGGATTTATCAGTGCTTAAAAACCTGATGGATGTAAATTTCTGGGGAACGGTTTATTGTACCAAATATGCCTTGCCTGAGATTTTAAAAACTAAAGGAACTATTGTTGGCGTTTCATCAATTGCCGGTTACCGTGGTTTACCGGGCAGAACAGGTTATTCGGCATCTAAATTTGCAATGAACGGCTTTCTCGAATCTTTGCGTACCGAATTGTTAAAAACCGGCGTAAATGTGCTGTTGGCCTGTCCTGGTTTTACCGCTTCCAACATCCGTGTTACCGCTTTATCTAAAGATGGCGCTGCGCATGGCGAAACCAGTATGGACGAAGGTAAAATGATGTCGTCAGAAGAAGTGGCCAGCATTATCGCCGATGGGATCGAACAACGTAAACGCACCCTCATCATGACCGGACAAGGCAAGTTAGCCGTTTGGATGAATAAACTTTTCCCGGCTTTTGTAGATAAAAAAGTATTTGATTTGTTTGCGAAAGAAAAGAATCCGTTGATTAAGGCTTAAGGTTTAATAAAAAGTCGTCATCTCGACCGAAACGTCCCAAATATTCGGGAGAGAGATCTACCTCGAGATAGATTTTGCTTCGCAGAGCCTTCGGGTTCTCGACTGCGTTGCACTTCGCTCGAAATGACGATCAAGCGGGCTGTCCTATTCCAAAAATCCACCACCTCAACAATTTCGTTTATTTAAGCTGAGATGAAAACCTTGTTTATGTACAAATACCTTGTTTTATTGATGCTCCTATTTCAAACGATACTTTCTTCTGCACAGGTTAAAAAAGTAAAAAACATCAATTACGCAGGCAATACCGATGAGGCCAATACGCTGAATATTTTTTACAAAAACGATAGCGTTAAAAATAAACCTGTTTTAATTTTTATTCACGGTGGTTCGTGGAGTAGTGGAAAAAAGGAAACGTATTGGTGGCTGGGCAGAAATTTCGCTCGGAAAGGCGTTGTTACCATAATCATCAATTATCCTTTGGCACCAAATGTTCAGTACGAAAAAATGGCCGATGATTGTGCTTTAGCTGTAAAATGGGTTCAGGAACATATTGCCGATTATACTGCCAGCCCTGACAAGATCTTTGTTATGGGACATTCGGCCGGAGCACACCTGGGCGAACTGATCAATGCTGATCCTAAATATTTTAAAAAAGCCGGAATTAAAAACCCAATCAAAGGCGTAATCCTGAACGATCCCTTTGGTTTGGATATGCAAGAATATTTAACCACAGCCGAAAAAGATCATTTTTATTTCGATTTCATCAGGACTTTTACCGATCAGCCGGCGGTTTGGAAAGTGGCTTCGCCGCTGGATTATGTAAACAATATCAAAAATCCGCATCTGCTTTTTTACGGTAGTAAAACTTATGGCGCCATTAAATTGCAAACACCAAGGTTATACGAAAAGCTTAAAGCGAACCATGTTCCTGTCGAAATAAAGGAGATTAAAGGCAAAAGCCATGTTCCGATGATCAGCCAGATGATTTTTGGTGGAAATCAGTTGTATAAAGATATTGTGGAATTTATAGGGCATAATTAACACCCCGTCCTGCGGACACCCCTCTGGGAGAGGGGAATACAAATCGCATAGAAACTAAGAGGGGCAATTCCCCTCCTTTGGAGGGGTGCCTGCAAGGCGGGGTGGTTCTATTCATTGCACCAACACAACCCACCTAAACCCGGTAGCAGCGAAAATCCTTTTTGTTTGCAGCAACCTTGAATAGACTGTCACGCTGAGGTACGAGGCATCTGCAAGCTATGAACAGATCCTTCGTGCCTCAGGGATGACAGCACCACAAAAAGATTGTAGCGAATGGCGGGACTATCGCAACAGATTAGCACAGAACCTTGCTTTCCTAAAAAAATAAAGCTTTCCTAAAAAACTCAAACCTTTTCAAAAACAGAAAACCTTTACACTGTTGGCGTTACCTTATCCAGCTTACTATAATCCATCACCATTTTGCCTTCTTCGTTATGGTAATACATTTTATCAAACTTGGCGTCCATTTCTATTTCTTCGTCCTGATAACTCGTTCTGGTATGGATCGTTTGCGAAAAGGTATCATCGAAAGCTTTTAACATCACAAAAATTTCGACCTCCGCCTGTTGCAGTTCTGTTAACGATTTTTCGTAAAACGGGCTATCTTCGGTAATGGCATGCACCAGTGTCCAGTTTAAAGATAAAATACCGATCTTATCGCGTTCTAAAGCCAAAGGATAAAACCTCCGTACATGTTTACCATCAACGGTTTCGTTATACGACATCACCATCTGTACCTCCACCTCGATAAGCTGGTTGCGCCGTAAATTAACCAGACGGCACATCAACCCATGACCATTTTCGTAAGGAGCGATCACCATCTTTTTACTAAAACTCACCTTAGACGTAGGTCGGCTGAAACGGCCATACAGCAAGCCTGTGGCCAGTGCAAATGCCAGTAAACCCAGCATGCTTTCGAAAGCGGCCAATACGCTGGTAATAAAACCCTGCGGCGAAATATGGCCATAACCTACCGTAGAAATGGTTTGTGCCGAAAAGAAAAAGGCATCAAAAAACTGATCGCGGAGGGTTACTCCTTTAGCACCATCGAGGTTTTCGATACCGATTAAATTATATAAAACTGCGAAAATGGTATTTACCACGAGGTAGGCAAGTAATATAACGAAGAAAAACCGCGTCCAGCTCATGGTAACCAAACGGGTATAGGTATCATCAAACTTAAACCATGGCAAACCCGTACGTTCGATATTTGCTGAACCATCGGGATTTAGCATACGCTGATTTTTGGTTACCGGATTGGATCCGAACCCCAAATCATCATTAAACTGTACTTTTCTTTTAAAGAAAGACATATATTTTTAGAAAGATTTTGGAATATTAAAAAACTATATCAATATTTGCTTTATACAAACATGATAATTAAAAACTTAAATAACAATTGGTGGTGGCATAACGAAATTCGTTAGGCAAATTCTATTGTTATATATTTTAAAATATTTTAAACAGAACGAAGAGGATTGCCCAAAAAGCAATCCTTTTTTTATGCGCCACGGTTCGTGTCTCCACGAACCGGAATAAACACAAATGGTTTGTGGCGACACAAACCATGGCGCAAAACAAGATAAATGAAAAAGGAGCCACAGATGAGCACAGATACACACAGATTTTTATCCGTTTTCATCCTTTTCATCTGTGGTTAAATAATATTGGCAATAAACATGAAAAAAATATTAAACCATTTATTCGAGAACAAGAGCTTTAGCAGGGAAGAGGCGAAAAATATCCTGATCTCCATATCAGAAGGTGCTTTCAATTCTTCGCAGATTGCCGCTTTTATTACCGCTTATGCCATGCGCAATATTACCGTGCAGGAATTACAGGGTTTCCGAGATGCGATGCTGGATATGTGTGTAAAAACAGACTTATCTGGTTACGATCTGATTGATCTTTGTGGTACCGGAGGCGATGGAAAGGACACTTTCAATATTTCTACCTTATCGTCTTTCGTAGTGGCAGGTGCCGGTCATCCGGTGGCTAAACATGGTAATTATGGCGTTTCATCCGGTTGCGGATCATCGAATGTGATGGAATATTTAGGCTACACCTTTACCAATGATGAAGACACTTTAAAACGCAACCTGGATAAAGCGGGGATCTGTTTTCTGCATGCTCCTCTGTTTAATCCGGCGATGAAAATTGTTGCACCGATCCGTAAGGAACTGGGCGTGAAAACGTTTTTCAATATGTTGGGGCCGATGGTTAATCCCGGACAGCCAAAATACCAGATGGTAGGTGTTTTCAGTCTGGAACTGGCGCGTTTATATGCTTATTTATATCAGGATACCGATAAAAGTTACACCATTGTTCACGCTTTGGAAGGCTACGACGAGATTTCGTTAACCTGCGATGTGAAAACTTTTAGCAACAGGGGGGAGCAGATTTTAACGCTTGATGATATGGGTTTCGAAAAAGTGGATGTTAATGCCATTAAAGGTGGTGATACAGTAGAATCATCAGCCAAAATATTTATGGATGTACTTAACGGCGAAGCTACCGATGTACAGAACAATGTGGTGCTGTGCAATTCGGCACTGGCCATTAAAACCATAAAACCTGAGCTGTCTTTTGCTGATTGTTATTACGAAGCAGAAGACTCGTTAATGGGTAAAAAAGCATTAAACAGTTTCAAAAACTTACTGGCATGTTAAAATTAAAAGTTTGCGGAATGCGTTTGGCAGCGAATATTGCTGCGGTTGCTGAATTGCAGCCGGATTACATGGGTTTTATTTTTTATGAAAAAACGCCAAGGGTAATCAGTGAGGTTTCTGCGGAATTGATTAAATATATTCCCTCAGAAATTAAAACTGTAGGTGTTTTCGTCAATGAAGACTTAGAAAAAGTAAAGGAAAGGGTACACTTATTAAAGCTGAAAGCAGTTCAGTTACATGGAGGTGAGTCTCCTGAATATTGTGCGGAACTAAAATCAACATTTCCTGTTCTTGAAGTAATTAAAGCTTTTGGAATAGATGAAGATTTCGGTTTTTCAGCTTTAGAACCTTATTTAGATGCGGTGGATTATTTTCTTTTTGATACCAAAACGAAAATACATGGCGGATCCGGAAAAACATTTAACTGGTCTGTTTTAGACCGATATACTCACACCAAACCCTATTTTTTAAGCGGTGGAATTGATTTAGAACATGCCGCTGCTATAAAAAACATAAACGACGAACGTTTATATGCACTCGATATCAACAGCCGTTTCGAAACCGAACCTGGCCTGAAGGATGCAGAAAAAATTAAAGCATTTATTAAAGAAATGAATAAATAAGTTGTTATTCATAACCCCTGGTTTCAACCAAGGGGGAAAAGAAAAGAAATATGAAATACAAAGTAAACGAAAAAGGATATTACGGAGATTTTGGCGGTGCCTACATTCCCGAAATGCTCTATCCAAACGTAGAAGAATTGCGTCAAAACTATTTAAAGATTATTGATGATGCCGGTTTTCAAAAAGAATTTCATCAATTATTAAAAGATTACGTTGGGCGTCCTTCGCCTTTATATCTTGCCAAAAGATACTCGGAGCGATATGGTGTCAATATTTTCTTAAAAAGGGAAGATTTAAACCATACCGGGGCACATAAGATCAACAATACCATCGGACAGATTTTATTGGCCGAAAAACTGGGTAAAAAAAGGATTATCGCCGAAACAGGTGCTGGGCAGCATGGGGTAGCCACGGCAACGGTTTGTGCTTTACGCAATCTTGAGTGTGTAATTTACATGGGAGAGGTCGATATCGAACGTCAGGCACCAAACGTGGCCCGCATGAAGATGCTGGGAGCAAAGGTTGTTCCGGCAAGTTCTGGTAGTAAAACCTTAAAAGACGCTACTAACGAGGCGATGCGCGATTGGATCAATAACCCGGTTGATACACATTATATCATCGGTTCGGTGGTTGGCCCACACCCTTACCCTGATATGGTGGCGATTTTTCAATCGATCATCTCCGAAGAAACCAAAAAACAATTATTGGAACAAACCGGAAGCGACCAGCCTGATTATGTTCTGGCCTGCGTTGGCGGTGGAAGTAACGCCATGGGAATGTTCTATCATTTTATGGATGATGAGAATGTTAAACTCATTGCCGTTGAAGCAGCTGGAAAAGGCGTATCGAGCGGATTTTCTGCCGCGACTACTTATCTGGGTAAAGAAGGTGTTTTACACGGCAGCAGAAGTATTTTAATGCAAACACCAGACGGGCAGGTAGTTGAACCGCATTCGGTTTCAGCCGGATTAGATTATCCGGGCATTGGTCCACAACATGCGCATTTGTTTAAAACCGGCCGCGGACAATATGTTTCTATTACCGACGAAGAAAGTTTAGATGCTGGTTTGCTTTGTACTCAACTGGAAGGAATTATTCCTGCCATCGAAAGTGCACATGCCCTGGCTTACTTAGAAAAAATGGAATTTAAAGGCGGCGAAAATGTAGTCGTTTGCCTTTCAGGCCGTGGCGACAAGGATCTGGATACCTATATTAAATATTTTAACCTATAGATAGATTTGAGACGCGAGATATGAGACAGTAGATTTCCTTACCAGGTCATCAATCTCATATCACACATCTCCAATCTCACATCTCAAAAAAAAATGAATAGAATTAAACAACTCTTCCAGGAGAAGAAAAATATATTATCAATTTATTATACCGCTGGTTATCCAAATACTGGCGACACTTTAGAAATTGCTGAATTACTAGAGCAATCAGGTGCCGATATGCTCGAAATCGGTTTCCCTTATTCAGATCCTGTTGCTGATGGACCAGTAATTCAGGCGAGTAGCAAACAATCGCTTGATCAGGGCATGACACTTCAGCTGCTTTTCGAACAGTTAAAAGATTTACGGAAAAAAGTAAGTATCCCTGTTTTATTAATGGGCTATGTAAACCCTGTTTTGCAGTTTGGCGTAGAAAAGTTCTGCGAAGCCTGTGCCGAAGTAGGGGTAGACGGCTGTATTGTGCCCGATCTGCCTATGGTAGAGTATGAGGAATTTTATAAAGATTGCTTCGAAAAACACAACTTGAGCAATGTCTTTTTAATTACCCCTCAAACCGCCGAAGAACGTATCCACAAAATTGATGGTTTAACCAACGGATTTATTTATCTTTTATCTTCATCAGCTACTACAGGTAAAAACCTCGAAGTTGGCGATACTACCGAAGCCTATTTCAGCAGGATTAAAAACCTGAACCTTAAAAATCCTACCATGATCGGTTTCGGAATCAGCGATAAACAAACTTTCGATAAAGCCTGCTCGTATGCAGACGGCGCAATTATCGGTACTGCTTTCGTTAAAGCCATCGCCGATGGAAATTTAGAGGAAAGTGTGAGTGATTTTATGAAGAAGTTTAAGGATTAGTTTTTTAACTCCTTTCAAGTTAGCGGAATTCACCCCCGCACCGTCATTTCGAGCGGAGTGTAGCGAAGTCGAGAACCCGAAGGCTCTGCGAAGCAAAATCTGTCTCGAGGTAGATCTCTCCCTGCCCGAAGCAGGCGGGCGCTCCACTGCGTTTCGGTCGAGATGACGTTTTTTTTATTAAATTATGTAATGGTAGCGAAGCACCCGCTTATCGTCATTTCGAGCGGAGTGTAGCGAAGTCGAGAAATCTGTCTCGAGGTAGATATCTCCACTCCACTGCGTTCCGGTCGAGATGACGTAACTCACTTACAATCAATGTAAATAACGATTATTTTTTCTTATATTAGTCTCATTAAAATCTCTTTATAAAATATTCACCAAACAGAACCCCGTTCTGAAATTCCATTATCCATTCGATAACCGGGATTAAACCATTATTTTCTAAAATTTTATAAAGAGAACATCATGCAAGATTTAAAAATTGCTTTAATCGGTGCTACTGGTAAAGCTGGTACTTATATTTTAAAAGCGCTGTTGGCGCAAAACTATAGGGTAAAAGCCCTTGTTAGAAACCCTGAAAAACTTCAGATCAACCATTCAGCCTTAGAAATTGTAACAGGCGATGTTAACGATGCTGAAGCCGTACATCATTTTATAAAAGATTGTGATATCGTTGTGAGTGCTTTAGGCATGGGACAACCAGCCAGTGAAAAAACAATCTTTACGCAATCAGCTGCTAATATATTAACAGCAATGAAAGCTTTTGGACTGAAACGTTATATCGTACTTACAGGTATTAATGTAGATACGCCTTTTGATGAAAAAGATGCCAAAACCAAATTTGCTACTCAATGGATGTACGAGAATTATCCGGTTTCTACAGCGAACCGGCAAAAAGAATACGAAATGCTTTCAGAAAGTAAGCTAGATTGGACTTTAATCCGTTTACCTTTAATTATGCAAACCGACGAACAAACGGCAATAGGAACAAGTTTGCTTAATTGCGATGGCGATCAGATTAATGCGGCCAACATTGCGGAGTTTATTATTGAGGAGTTAGGAGAGGGTAAGTTTGTAAAACAAGCACCTCTTATCTGGAATAGTATGCTTAAATAGCACAGTTTCGTCATTGCGAGGAGGAACGACGAAGCAATCTTATACTATCGCTACTAGCGAACGCTTTAGGATTGCTTCGTGCCTCGCAATGACGACTTTTTTATTGAAATCTGTTCAAGAGAACTATTCGTGCCTTTGTGGTCATTACTAAGGCTGTTTCACCCAATCCTCATAACCCATTTCAAATTTCACTTCGCCTTTATTTACCGTGCCAACTTTTCTCCAGCCCTGTCTGCTGTAAAATTCTTCGGCACGGGTATCTGGAGCTGTCCCTAACCAAACCGGTTTTTTAGTCTGTTCAAAATACCAGTCCAGCATTGACGGGTGCAGTTTCTTACCAATACCTTTCCCTTCGAACTTTGGCCGAAGGAATAAAGCCCAGATATTATGCTCCTTTAAATCTACGATCGAAAAACCAACCACTTCACCATCAACCTCACAAACCCATCCTTTGCCCCGCTCAATAATAAATTCTTCGCAATCTTTGTCAGTAACCAGAGCCGGATCGGACAAAATGTTCTCTTTTACAGTATGTCTGACAATTTGCATGGCAGCGATGTCAGTTGTTTTTGCAAAGCGAAAAATCATGATTTATATTTTCTTAAAAATTTGACTGATTAAAAATCTTCATTTAAGCGCTGTAAAGGTTAATTATAAGTGATAAAACTAAGCAATAAAATGTTTATGACAAATGAATGATTGTGAATTGTGCAATTGGTTCTACATTTGCTTAACGGTGTTAGATTATTTACACCTTATATTCCAGATCATGGGAAGTAAAGAAAGAATTCTACGTTTAAAAGATGAAACCAGAACAAAAATTCTGGATGCTGCCTTGAACATTGTTCAAACAGAGGGCTGGCAGGCATTGAGTATGCGTAAAATTGCCGACCAGATCGAATATACTGCACCAATTATTTACGAATACTTTTCCAACAAAGATGGCATCTTACTGGAACTCACCAGAAGAGGATATTTAATGTTGGCCAAAGATATCCGCGAAGCCAGGGATAAACACGAATCTCCGGAAGATAAAATGGAAGCCATGTGGATTGCCTACTGGAACTTCGCCTTTGCCCACAAAGAATTTTATCAGCTGATGTATGGTGTGGATATGGTTTGTTGTACCGTCAAAAATTCAATGCCCGAAGCTGAAAATGTAGGCGGTATGTTAGGCGAAGTAATTGAATCATTATTCGAGAAGAAACCAGTATCTGAAGATGATATCTGCATGAAGTATTATACCTATTGGTCAATCATCCACGGGTTAATTTCGATTAACCTGGTGCGCCCGAACGGAAGAACAACAGACGAACTAAACCAGCAAATTTTAAAAGATGCCATCAAAGGTATCACGTTATCTATTAACAGTTAAAATATTTTTTTTACACAGTAATTTAACACTGTTAGATTATTTATACACTATAATCCAATTAAATTTAATCATATGAAGTCTCTACATCGCTTGTATCCATTACTTAACACCGTTAAATGGTTTAATGGTATTAAATCATTGTTAACAATTTCTCTTTTATCTATAATTTTGATTAGCTGTAAATCATCTCCAGAGCAATCAGCTGCCGCGCCACCACCACCGGTTTTACCTGTAAGTGCGATTAACGCAAGTACCGAAACCACGTTTGTAGACTACCCGGCTTCTATACAGGGAGCGGTTGATATCGATGTTCGTCCGCAGGTGAGCGGTTACCTTCAAAGCGTTTTGGTTAATGAAGGCGCTTATGTAACAGCCGGACAAACACTATTTAAAATTAACGAAAACCCTTTCCGCGAGGCTTTAAACAACGCTAAAGCAAGTTTACATGCTGCAGAAGCTGCCATGTTAAATGCACAGCTGGAAGTGGATAAGTTAACACCATTGGTTCAGAATAAAGTGGTTTCTGATATCCAGTTAAGAACTGCAAAAACAGCTTACAAAATTGCCCAGGCCAATGCCGAACAAGCTAAAGCCAGCGTAGCTTCTGCACAGATCAACTTAGGTTATACTAATGTTAAGGCTACGGTAAGTGGTTACATTGGTCGTATCCCTAAGAAACAGGGAAGTTTAGTTTCGCCAACTGATCAGGTGGCGTTAACTCAGTTATCTGATATCCACGAAGTACACGTTTATTTCTCACTTGCAGAAAACGACTTCAATAACTTTAATGCAAATTACCCTGGTAAAACCCCTGCCGACAGGATTAAACATTTACCAGCGGTTGAACTTTTATTGTCAGACAATTCGGTTTATCCGCTTAAAGGTAAAATCGATATGATTGATGGTCAGTTTGATAAAAATACCGGTGCCATTACTTTAAGGGCCAGTTTCCCTAATGCAAGCGGTGTGTTACGCTCGGGTAATACCGGTAAAATCCACTTAGGCTTGCAGCATAATGATGCCATTCTGGTTCCTCAGTCGGCCACAGTAGAAATGCAGGACAAAGTATTTGTATTTACTGTAGGCGACAGCAGTAAGGTGAAAAAACAAGCCATTACCATTGTGGGTAAAGCCGGCGAAAATTACCTGGTTAATGCAGGGGTAAAAGTAGGCGACCAGATTGTGTTAAGCGGCATTGACAAACTACAGGAGGGTATGGTGATCCAGCCTCAAAAAGCAGCAGATAAAGTAGCTGTTGCAAAATCGAAAAATTAATACACTTAAAGTTTAAGCAATCATGTTTCAGAAATTTATAGACAGGCCTGTACTTTCGACTGTTATTTCCATCTTATTGGTAATAGTTGGGATACTGGGCTTAACAAAGCTGCCCTTAGAGCGCTTCCCAAATATCGCACCTCCGTCGGTATTGGTAACTGCTGTGTACCCTGGGGCCAACGCCGAAACGATTTTACGTTCGGTAACCCCCTCATTGGAGGAAGCCATTAATGGTGTGGAGAACATGACCTACATGACCTCGAGCGCCAGTAACGATGGTACGCTGGCGATTACGGTGTACTTTCAACAAGGTACCAACCCCGATCAGGCAGCTGTTAACGTGCAAAACCGTGTTTCGCAGGCCACCAGCCAATTGCCAGCAGAGGTAGTACAATATGGTATCACCACTACGAAACAGCAAAACAGTTTTATTGGCGCTATCGGGGTTTACTCTGAAGATCCAAAAAAATACGATGCGGTTTTTGTAAACAACTATGCACAGATCAATATCATTCCGGAGCTTAAACGTATCCCGGGTGTAGGTTCTGCCAGTGTGTTTGGCGGTATTAAAGATTATTCGATGCGTATCTGGTTAAATCCAAGTCAGCTGGCTACTTATAAAATTACCCCAAATGAAGTGATTACGGCCATTCAGGATAAAAACCTGGAAGCGGCACCGAGCAGGGTTGGAGAGAGAAGTAATGAAGCGTTTGAGTACATCATTAAATATAAAGGTAAACTTACTAAACCTGAGGAATATCAGAATATCGCGATACGTTCCAATTCTGATGGTTCTATATTACGTTTAAAAGACGTGGCCCGTGTGGAACTGGGTGCTTACAGTTATGGTAGTGTTAACCGTTTAAACGGACACGATGGAATTACCATTGGTGTAATCCAGTTATCAGGCTCTAATGCCAACGAAATTCAGATTGCCATTGATAAATTATTGGCAAAACTATCAAAAGATTTCCCTGCAGGCATTAAATACAATCAGTTTTACCGTACCAAAACCGATCTGGACGAATCCATCAATCAGGTGGAACACACCCTGGTGGAAGCCTTTTTACTGGTATTTATCGTAGTGTTTATCTTCCTTCAGGATTTCAGGTCTACTTTAATCCCGGCCATTGCGGTTCCGGTGGCGATTATCGGTACCTTCTTCTTTATGCAGTTGTTTGGCTTCTCTGTTAACCTTTTAACCTTGTTCGCACTTGTACTGGCCATAGGTATTGTGGTGGATGATGCGATTGTGGTGGTGGAAGCGGTGCATGCCAAGATGGAAGAAAATCCTTCGCTTAGTCCGAAAGCGGCAACTACCGAGGCCATGAATGAGATTACCGGGGCCATTATATCCATTACGCTTGTAATGGCGGCAGTGTTTTTACCGGTAGGTTTTATGACCGGCTCAACAGGGATCTTTTACAAACAGTTTGCCTTAACCATGGCTATTGCCATTATTATTTCTGCGGTTAACGCCTTAACTTTAAGTCCTGCATTGGCAGCCTTATTTTTAAAGAACAAACACGCTGAAGGCGGTCATCAAGCACCTAAAAAAGGTTTTGTAGAAAAGTTTTATGCAGGCTTTAACGGTGGTTTTAATTATATGACCAACCGTTACGTTGGTGGTTTAAAAGTGCTTATCCGTAATAAATGGATCAGCATGGCCGGACTTGCGTTAATCGTTGCGGTTACTGTTCTTCTGGTAAGCAGAACAAAAACGGGCTTTATCCCTACAGAGGATCAGGGTTTTGTGGCCATTGCGGTTGCCAGTCCATCGGGAACTTCATTAGCCAATACCAATAAAATATTAAAACAGGCTGAAGAGGAATTGAGGGCTATGCCATCGGCAAGATTCGTGATGTCGCTTGCAGGTTATAACTTCTTAACAGCATCTAACAGTCCTTCCGCTGGTCAGATTTTCTTATTGTTAAAACCAAATGAAGAAAGGGGAGCAGTAAAAAATATCGATGAGATCCAGAATATCGTAAGGGCTAAAATGGCAGCCATATCTGCAGGTACCTTCTTCGTATTCAGTTTCCCAACCGTACCGGGCTTTAGTAATGTGGAAGCGATGAACGTGATGTTACAGGATAAAACCAACGGCAGACTGGATAAATTTAGTGGTGTAGCGAATAACTTCATCGGTAAGTTAATGGCGAAACCGGCTATTGCCTATGCTTTTACTTCTTATAAAGCCGATTATCCTCAGTTACAACTGGATGTGAACGACGAAAAAGCCGATCAGCTGGGTGTAAGTAAAAAAGATATTTTACAAACCATGCAGACCTATTTTGGTACGGCACAGGCATCAGATTTTAACCGTTTTGGTAAATACTACCGTGTGGTGGTTCAGGCTGATGTTGCTGACAGGACTGACCCTGCGAGTATCGACCGAGTGTTTGTGAAAAACAAAGCCGGAGAAAGCGTGCCGATCAGTACGCTGGTTAAATTAACCCGTGTGTATGGCTCGGAAACGGCTTCGCGTTATAATTTGTTTAACTCTATCGAAGTCAATGCGATCCCTAAACCAGGTTTCAGTTCTGGTGATGCGATTAAAGCGATAGAAGAAACGGCCAGAGAGCAATTGCCAACCGGATATGCTTATGAATTCTCGGGACAAACACGTGAGGAAATTTCTTCAGGCGGACAGTCGACAGTGATCTTCCTGTTATGTTTAGTGTTTGTTTACTTCCTCTTATCAGCACAATACGAAAGTTATATCCTGCCATTGGCGGTAATCCTTTCAATCCCTACAGGTGTATTCGGTGTGTTTGTGGTATTGGGTTTAACCGGTATCGAAAACAACATTTATGTACAGGTAGCGCTGATTATGTTGATTGGTTTGCTGGCTAAAAACGCGATTCTGATCGTTGAGTTTGCGGTGCAGCGACGAAAGGCAGGATTGAGTCTGGTTGATTCGGCTATCGAAGCCGCCAGATTAAGGATCAGACCGATCATCATGACCTCACTTGCTTTTGTGTTTGGTTTATTCCCGATGAGTATTGCAACAGGTCCGTCGGCACAGGGTAACCACTCCATCAGTATTGGTGCCGCAGGAGGTATGGTTTCAGGTGTAATTTTAGGTTTATTCATCATTCCGGTACTTTTCGTCATCTTCCAGGCTTTACAGGAAAAAATATCAAAAAAATCATCAAATGAGGTTGTTCGCCACCATGAAGAGCCTGTTAATAATCATGTAGTTTATGAAACGGTTTAATATAGTTAGCATCCTGCTCCTTGCTTTAATCTGGAGCGGATGTTCGGTTTCGAAAGATACAGCTCTGCCCAATATTGTGCCAGGCTTATTCAGAAACACCACACCACGCGATTCTTCGAGCATTGGCACCATGCCATTGAAGAGTTTTATTAACGACCTTACTGTTCAGAATTTAATTGATACAGCTTTGGTTAAAAATTACGACATGCAAATTGCATTGAAAAATATTGATGCAGCAGAAGTATTGTTCAAACAATCTAAATTGGGTTATTTACCTGAGCTTAAATTGCAGGTTGCGGCAAGTACCAGCCGTCCGAGCGATAACAGTTTAAATGGTTTAAGCCTGAACCAGTTTACGGGTTCTACACACATCGAAGATTACAGCGCTAATCTGGGCGTGTTTTGGGAGGCCGATATCTGGGGGAAGATCCGCAATCAAAAAGCCGGTGCTTTAGCCAGTTTTTTGCAGACTGAGGAAGCTCGTAAAGCGGTTCAAACCCGTTTGGTTGCCAATGTGGCGCAAGGTTATTACAACCTGCTGATGCTTGATGCGCAACTGGAAATTGCCAGAAAGAACTTAAAACTGAACGATAGCACGTTAAGGATTATCAATTTACAGTTTGATGCTGGTCAGGTTACTTCGCTGGCCATTCAGCAGGCGCAGGCACAGCAATTGGTTGCGGCACAGCTGATCCCCCGTTTAGAACAAAATGTAACCCTGCAGGAAAATGCTTTAAGTGTACTGATCGGTACTTTACCAAAAGCGATTAACCGTGAGAGCCGTTTGGATAAAATGGTGCTTCCGGATGATTTAAACGCAGGATTCCCTTCGGCAATGTTGAGCCGCAGACCGGATATTAAAAGTGCAGAGTTAGCGTTAACGGTAGCGAACGCAAAAGTTGGCGTGGCGAAAGCGAGTTTATATCCATCACTGGTGATTACCGCAAGCGGTGGCGTGAACTCTTTTAAGGCAAGCAACTGGTTTAATGTACCGGCATCTTTATTCGGACTGGTTTCGGGAGGGATTACTCAGCCTATTTTTCAACGTGGACAGTTAAAAAGCAATTTAGAACTGGCTAAAATCGACCGTGAGAAAACAGTGATTCAGTTCCGTCAGTCGGTATTGAATGCGGTTGGCGAAGTGTCGGATGAGTTAACGAAAGTAGAGAAGTTGAAAGCACAATATAGCATTGCCGAAAAAAGAGCGCAAACTTTACAGCAGGCTTCAAAAAATGCAAGTTTGTTGTTTAAAAGCGGCATGGCGAACTACCTGGAGGTAATTACGGCGCAAGGCAATTTATTGCAAAGCGAACTGGAACTTACCACCATTAAAACAGAGCAGTTAAATGCTGTGGTTGGTTTGTACCGCTCGTTAGGCGGCGGCTGGAATTAATTTGCAAAAACCTATAAGGCTTGTAAAAGGCTTTATAGGTTTGTGTATAAATTTAGGCACTAAGGACGCGAGGTTCTTGGTGCTTTTTTATTATTAAATGTCATCCTGAGGCACGAAGGATCTCTAAGTTATTATGCGTAATTTTTACAACGATCAATCCGTCATTTCGATCCCGAAGGTTCGGGAAGAAACCTGTTAAACTTAAATTCTGGTAATGAAAATCTCTATCGGCTCACCGCCGCCGAGGGGCTCTTTCTTTTGGCTTGGTCCAAAAGAAACAAAAACCCAAGGCTTGGATCTGATGTCGGATAAATTCGTCAAAGCTTTTAGTTCGCCAGCACAAGCTCCCCATGAAAAATCGGGGAGGGCGTGCTGCCTCGGGGTAGTGGTAAGACGAAAGGAGGTGTAAAAGCTTTAACGCTTTCTCCTTCCATCAGTTCCGAGGCCGGATAGCAGGGAGCATAATGCAGGGCGCAGTAATTTGTCTTTTCAAACCCTTTCTCTTTCAGCAGAAAGCTGCCGATAGGCGGATAGGGGCTCTGTGCCACTCTGTGATTTTTTCTTTGTGATCTCTGTGGTAAAAATTGCTTTCTGTGGTTAACCCTTAGCTTTCACCGATTTCAAAAACACAAAACCCACCACGCCCGATAAGATCGAGGCCGTTAATATCGCAAACTTCGCTTCCGATACATGTAACACCTCGCTAAAAGAGAGCAGCGCAATAAAAATCGACATGGTAAAACCGATTCCGGCGAGCATGCCCAAACCTAAGATGTGTTTCCAGCCTGTTCCGGTGGGTAAGTCAGCCCATTTCAGTTTCACGGCGAGCCAGCTGAAAAAGGTTACACCAATGGTTTTGCCTGCAAATAAACCTACGATAATTCCGAGTCCTAAAGGAGAAACCAATCCCGTAAGCATTTCTTTCTGGAAAGTGATATTCGTATTGGCCAATGCGAAAACCGGCATAATGAGGTAATTTACCGGAGTGGTTAAAAAATGCTCGAGTTTTTCTAAGGGCGATTCGATGTCGGTTTCGTTGGTGGGAATGGTGAAAGCCAGTAATACCCCTGCAATGGTGGCATGGATGCCCGAGTGGTGGATGAAATACCAGAGGAATATCCCCGGGATGAGGTAAAATACGAGCTTCTTTACGCCGAAATAATTCATTAAGCCTAAAAGCACAAGGATGCCCCCAGCCATGGCCAGGTATTCGAAATGGATCTGTTGCGTATAAAAAATCGCGATAACGAGGATAGCACCGAGATCATCAACAATGGCCAAAGCGGCCAGGAATATTTTTAAACTGGCGGGTACGCTTTTACCCAGCATGGCGATAATGGCGAGGGCAAAGGCAATGTCGGTAGCCATGGGGATGCCCCAGCCACCGGCGGTTTCTGCACCTTTGTTAAACAGGCTATAAATTATAGCGGGTATCAGCATGCCTCCTAAGGCGGCGATAACGGGTAAAGCTGCGCTTTTAAGGGAGGAGAGTTCGCCTTCTACAAGTTCGCGTTTGATTTCGAGTCCTACGAGGAGGAAAAATATGGCCATGAGGGCGTCGTTTATCCAGGCTAAAATACTGTAGTTTACTTCGCCAAAGCCTAATCTGGTGGCTAAAAAAGCTTCAAAACTTTCTTTGGAAGCGGTATTGGCAATGATTAAGGAGATGGCTACGCAGATCAGTAATAAAAATCCGCCCACTTGTCCGGAGCGGAAGAAACGCTGAAATGCTTCAAGGTTGATGAGTTTAGCCATAGGGGTAAAAATAGGAAAAAGGAGGGATAGGGGGTGGTTTTTGTGAAGAATAAGTTTCTATATGGTCGTTATCGGATGGCTATCGATCCCGCGCAGGCAGGAATCTTAAAGCTTTCGCTATTAGTTTAATTGGTTTTCTGTCATCCTGAGGTACGAAGGATCTGTAAATGTTTATTACTGGTTTGTGTTTGTTCACCCGCTAAGTTTTTCTTTGCCTTATGCTCAGGCTTGCCTCGGCTCACCGCCGCCGATGGGCTCTTTCTTTTGGCTTGGCCCAAAAGAAACAAAAACCCAAGGCTTGCATCCTTTCTTGAACTAAGCTATCGAAATTCTCATTGCGGCAATATGGAGGCCCTGATGAAAAATCGGGACTGTATATTGCCTTGGGCAGTGAGATATTGAGGGTGGGCTGCAGGAATTTCAATGCTTATTTCGGCGAAAATCTGCGAGGCCGGTAGCAGGGAGCAGATAGCGTGATGTATAGGGATGTTTTCTAAAGCGATCGTCATTCCCGCGGAGGCGGGAATCTTAATTGTTTAGCTATATCACGCGTAATTTCTACCGCGAACAATCCGTCATTTCGACTGGAGCGCAGCGTAATGGAGAAATCTATTAACTTAAATCTAGTAATGAAAATTTCTATCGGCTCATTGCCGCCGGGGCTAGTCCTTTTTCCTTGATGAAAAAGGGATCAAAAAATCAAGGCTTGCATTCTTCCTTGTAAAAAGCTACGGAAATCTTGATTGCGGCAGCATCGAGGCTCTTACCCTTGCTTATCCCCACCACTCCCGCTTTGATCCTGCCTTGGGCTGTGGGGTAATGAGGGGAGCTGCAAAGATTTTCATGCTTTTTCCGGCGGAAATCTGCAAGGCCGGATAGCAGGGAGCAGGTCGCATGGAGCATATTGCAGGGTGCGGTAAATTGTTTTTCAAGGCCTTTCCCTTTCAGTAGAAAGGTGCCGTTAGGCGGATAGGGGCGCTGCGACCAATAAAAAAGCCGCAGATTTTATTCTGCGGATTAGGTAAAAATGTAATGCTTTAAGCATTAAAATCCCGGATTATTCGGAATAACGACGATTCTCTTTAAAACCGAAACAAGTTTGGAATGACGGCTATATATTATGGTTTTTTACTAATATTTAAGCGGATATTTACTTCGAAATCACCGTCGGTATAACCGCTGATGGCTGAAGTGGCGGTATTGTAGTACGCCATAAAATACAAAGTCGATTTATAATTCATTCCGAAACCAACAGTAGCATTTTGCGTGTTGTGGTACATAGCCATCAGGTATAATTTATCGTTGGCGAAGTTGGCGTTAACACCTGCATCCCATAAATTTTCGTAGTTTTTAATGCCTCTGAAAACACCTTTTGGCTCGAGGCTGATGCCGTTAATGCCAGATCCCAAGGCGAATTTGTAACTTACTGCAGAGTAAAAAGTGGGTTTATCGGCAAAGTTTAAATCGTCTTTTCTGAAAACTGAACGCATGTTAGGCACGGCGCCTTCAACAGTTAATCCTCTGGAGGTATAAGAAATCCCGAAATCACCATCCAGGTAATAACCCCTGTCGTTAAAACGGGCAATAGATGGATCGTTAATGTCGCTGTTCCTTATGCTGCTTAAATCGAGCTTATCCTGACTTGCGCCAAAAGAAATCCCAAAATTTAATTTCTGGCCTTCGCTGTTTAATGGCAGGTGATAGGCAAAAGTTCCAACCGCCTTAGTACGCTGGATCCCGCCCGATTTCTCGTTGTATATGTTTACGCCCCAGCCCACTTTGTTCACCTGCTGATCTAAAGTTACGCTTTGGGTGATGGGTGCACCAGGAATGTTCGACCACTGTTTGCGGAAACTTCCATTGATGTTAAACCCTTCGTCGATACCGGCCATTGAGGGGTTAATCAGGTAACGGTTCTGAAAGTATTGTGCATTGAGTGGGAGGATCTGCGCTTTTGCAGATCCTATAAATAATGTGCTAATAGCAAATAGAAACGTTACGCGACGCATTTGCTTTATGTTTTTTGTAATTGCTCTCATGTCTGTAATTAGTTTCTAAGGATATTGATGTAACCTTTAAACTTACCGATACCATTACCCAAATCGATGATGTAATAATAGGTGCCTTCGCTCAACGCACTGCCGTTTATGGTTCCGTCCCAATCATTGGTATAAGCGTGTTTGGTGTATAAAATCTTTCCGGCTTTATTGAACACCTTCAAGGTATTATTCGGATAGTAATCGATGTTTTTTACGATAAACTTATCATTATACCCATCCCCGTTTGGTGTGACTACCGTATTGGCTTCCAGTTTATAATCATCAATTACCATAATGGCAATGTTTTGATCGCTCATACAGCCACTGGCATTGGTTACGGTAACGCGGTAAGTGCCGCTCTGTTTCGGACGAATGGTTAAGGTAGCAGTACTTTGTCCGCTAATGATATCCGGGCCCGACCAGCTGTATTGTGTACCACCGGTAGCGGTTAAAATAATTGCATCACCTTTCGAAACCGATAAACCTTTATTGCTGCTGATCGAAGCCGCTGGTAAAGCATTTACGGTTACGGTTGCCGATCCGGTTTGTAATTGATTGGCATAAGCATCGGCCACGCTCACTAATGTATAGGTAAATGTACCCATCGCGTTGGTTGGCGCACTAACTGTCGCGGTAGTAGAATTGGTGGTTACGGTGCGGTTGCTGCCTCCGTTTATGGTATAGGTAAAAGTGTAAGGTGCTGTTCCGCCTGATCCGGTAAAAGTGACGTCTGGCGATGGACCAAAATTACATACCGAGGTATTACCTGCAATAGTGGCCACTGGTAAAGCATTTACGTTTACCGTTGCCGAACCGGTTTGCGGCTGGCTACAGTTTACATCGGCTACACTTACTAAGTTATATATAAAGGTTCCCGATGCTGACGTTGGCACTGAAACGGTCGCAGTATTGCCGGTTGAAGTTACGGTTTTGTTTGCCCCGCCGTTAATATTATAGGTAAAGGTGTATGGCACCGTTCCGTTAGTTCCGGTGAAGGTAATATCAGGTGCTGCAGCCAGTTTGGATACCGTTGCTGAACCCGAAATGCTTGCAGTGGCTAAAGCCCTTATAGTAATTGTTGCCGATCCGGTTTGTGTTTGACTGGCATAAGCATCGGCCACACTCACTAATGTATAGGTAAATGTACCCACCGCGTTGGTTGGCGCACTAACTGTAGCAGTAGTTGAATTGGTGGTTATGGTGCGGTTGCTGCCTCCGTTTATGGTATAGGTAAAGGTATAAGGTGCTATTCCGCCTGATCCGGTAAAAGTGATGTTTGGCGATGAACCAAAATTACATACCGAAGCATTACCTGCGATGGTGGCCGCTGGTAAATCATTTACAGTTACCGTTGCCGAACCGGTTTGCGGCTGGCTACAATTTACATCGGCTACACTTACTAAATTATACACAAAGGTTCCCGCTGCCGAAGTTGGCACTGAAATGGTCGCAGTATTGCCGGTTGAAGTTACCGTTTTGTTTGCCCCGCCATTAATATTATAGGTAAAGGTATATGGCGCGGTTCCATTAGTTCCGGTAAAGGTAATATCAGGTGCTGCGACCAGTTTGGATACCGTTGCTGAACCCGAAATGCTTGCAGTGGCTAAAGCCCTTACGGTAATGGTTGCGGTTCCGGTTTGTGTTTGACTGGCATAAGCATCAGCTACGCTCACCAAAGTATAGGTAAATGTACCCTCTGCATTGGTTGGCGCACTAACCGTTGCCGTAGTTGAATTGCTGGTTACGGTGCGGTTGCTACCTCCGTTTATGGTATAGGTAAAGGTGTAAGGTGCTGTTCCGCCTGATCCGGTAAAGGTGATGTTTGGCGATGGACCAAAATTACACACCGAGGTATTACCTGAAATGGTGGCCACTGGTAAATCATTTACAGTTACCGTTACCGAACCAGTTTGTGGCTGGCTACAGTTTACATCGGCTACACTTACTAAATTATACACAAATGTACCCGTTGCCGAAGTTGGCACTGAAACGGTTGCGGTATTGCCGGTTGAAGTTACGGTTTTGTTTGCCCCGCCATTAATGTTATAGGTAAAGGTATATGGCGCGGTTCCGTTAGTTCCGGTGAAGGTAATATCAGGTGCTGCGGCCAGTTTGGATACCGTTGCTGAACCCGAAATGCTTGCAGTGGCTAAAGCCCTTACAGTAATTGTTGCCGATCCGGTTTGTGTTTGACTGGCATAAGCATCAGCCACGCTTACCAAAGTGTAGGTAAATGTACCCTCTGCATTGGTTGGCGCACTAACCGTTGCGGTAGTTGAATTGGTGGTTACGGTGCGGTTGCTGCCTCCGTTTACGGTATAGGTAAAAGTGTAAGGTGCTGTTCCACCTGATCCGGTAAAGGTGATGTCTGGCGATGGACCAAAGTTATACCGAAGCATTACCTGCGATGGTGGCCGCTGGTAAAGCATTTACAGTTACCATTGCCGAACCGGTTTGCGGCTGGCTACAGTTTACATCGGCTACGCTTACTAAATTATATATAAAGGTTCCCGCTGCCGAAGTTGGCACTGAAATGGTCGCAGTATTGCCGGTTGAAGTTACCGTTTTGTTTGCCCCGCCATTAATATTATAGGTAAAAGTGTATGGTGCCGTTCCGTTGGCTCCGGTGAAGGTAATATCAGGTGCTGCAGCCAGTTTGGGTACTGTTGCTGAACCCGAAATGCTTGCAGTGGCTAAAGCCCTTACGGTAATGGTTGCGGTTCCGCTTTGCGCCTGACCACAGTTAACATCTTTAACGTTCAGTAAATTATAGGCAAATGTACCCTCAACATTGCCTGGCACTGAAACCGTTACGGATGAACTTGTGCCGGTAGTGCTTACAGTTTGATCTGCTCCTCCATTAACATTATAGGTAAATGTATAGGGGGCAGTTCCGTTTGCTCCTGTAAAGGTGATGGTTTGGTCAGCGTCATTTAGGCACACTGCAGCCGTACCTGTAACAGTTGCTGTAGCGGTTGAGGTAACCTTTAATTTGAAAGATTTGGTGATTTTATTTACACCTCCAAAATCTGTTCCGCCATCATCCAGTACTGTAATGGTAATATTGGCTTCGCCACTTATGTTGTTTTTTAAATGGTAGGTAATGGTGCCCTTACCGGTACCGTTTGCTGCAATCGTTAATACATCAAACAGGCTCGCGTTATCAGCAGTTACCGAAAGTGTAGTGTTTTGTGTGGTTTCAGGACCAGCAGAAATTCCGGTTAAAGCAATGGTTTGGTTAGCCGGAGCATAACAGATAGCCTGATCTGCTATGGCATCGAGGGTAGGCGCACCATTGCCGAACAGGTATCTCGTTTTAACAGGATAATGATCGGTTGTGGTAGTGCTGTAATTGGAAACCAGGTTTTTAACGGCATCTAAAACCTCTGCCGATGCCGGGATGTAATTGAGGTTAAGGTTTTTCGTGATGATGACGTTATCAATTACTGTATTAAATCCGGCGGTAGATTGTTTGCCCGCTAAACTTAAAGGTAAGGTTACCGGGAAATAATTAGCCGCATCCAGGGTGAAATCTGAATACGAAGTTCCGGTGCCGGGCATTGGAGCAATGGTTTTATCCGCATCCAGTACATCGTTAAAATCGCCGAGAATGATTACTTTTTTGCCAGCCAGATTAAGATCCAGCCAGTCTTTTAACTGTTTGTTTCCTGCTTTTCTGCGGTTGTAGGCATCAATCTGATCGGCTGTAGTACCGGTATTGGCTTTTGCATGGATCTCTACAAAATAAACGGTATCCGGTTTATTGTTGATTTTTACCTGCGCCTGCATCAGGTAAGGGAAGCGGCCCGACGACCAGTTTTTGTAAGGGCTACCATCGGCACTGGTTGCAGGTACAGCCGGATTATAGGTATCTCTTAAAATCCCTAAAGTTGAAATGGGTTTAATCAGATCGGTACGGTACATAAAAGCCAGTTTCTGCGCCAGGGGATAATCGGCATCTGCTTTATTATCGGCATAGGATCCGAAATCACTGAATAAAACATTGTATCCGGCCGGTAAAACGGTATTTCTAAACAAAGTGGTATCTACAACCTCAGCAAAACCATAAATATCGGCATTGAGATTATTCACCACTGTTTTAACATTAGCGGCCTGCTGGGCATCGTTCGATGGGTTCTGGGCAGGGCTGCCAAACCATTCGATATTCCAGTTTACCACTTCTAAAGTATTGGCAGCATCGAAGGTGTTTCCGCTTAAGGCTACCGTTTTGTTTGCTGAACCAGCAGTGGCGATGTTTACATTTCCTGTATAACTGGTATTGACCGTAGCTGGTGAAAATTTAGCATAAACTGTTGGCGACGTATTGTTGATATCGGCTTTTGGATAAGTAATGGTACTGCTGTATGTTCCGGTACTGGTTTTAGATAAGGTAAAGTTAGCCGGGGCGGTTAGGGTTACATCATCCGTTAAGTTACCGGCAGAAAAGCCAAAGGTACTTGCTGCAGAAGTGGTGTTGGCCGCCTGAAAACCAAAGCTAATGCTTGATGGCGAAGTAGTAATATCTACCGCAGGTGGCGTATTGGAATTGGTTACCACAAAATCATCTACTGTCCAGCGGCTTGCCGACGAGGTGGTAGAATTATATACGATAGCCACATAAACCGGCGTTGCTTTGTAGGCTGATAAATCTATATTATCCGATTTGGTCCATTTATCGGTACCTGTTTCAGGAAATTTACCGTCTAAGCTGGTCCAGGTGGCCAGTGCAGGATCACCCGAACCGGTATAGTTGGTTGAAATTTTGAGTTGTAATTTATCTCCTGCGAAAGCAGATCTTGTGTAGAAAGATAAAATAGCATAGTTAAATGAAGAAATATTTAAAGCCGGCGAGATTAACCAATCCTCATTCAAAATATTACCGCCTGAATAACCATTAATCTGAAGGGCATTTCCGGTATTTGCCACACCTGTAGGGTCGGCCGGATCGTGTCCGAAAGTAGTGGTACAAGCCCAGGTTTGTGCGCCGGTTACGCTGTATTGATAAAAACCATCGGATAGTGCAGCACTCCCCGCAGTAGTGCAGTTTTCGAAGTTAAAAGCTGTTTGGCTGGGATCAACTGCCAGGCCGGTTAATGACAGTGAAACCGAAGTTGCACCAGTGCTTTCATGTAAAATGGCACCAGTAGAATTGCCTGCAACCGTTGGACTGAATTTTACATACACCGTTTGGTTTGTGGCTAAATCTGCCACGCTGTAAGTTAATGTGGAAGAAAAGGTAATGTTATCTTTCGAAATAGAATAAGGTGCAGTTGTAGTCAGGGTAGTGGCATTGGTTAAGTTACCGGCAGATAATACATAGGTTTTAGGTGCCGAAGTGGTATTAATGGCCTGATTGCCGAAAGCCAGAGTTTTTGGTGTAACAACTAAATTCGGGCCAGAGGTAGAAGCCGGCTCAGTTACAGAGGTGTTTTGCGGATTTGGTGGTCTCAATATAAAATCTAAAGAATTATCATCACTATCGTATCCGTTACCAGCAAACTCTTCTGTACCGCCAGTTCCCATGGTAGTGGCATCTGATGTAGCGCTTGCTTTTCTTTCTATGGATGTGGAATTGGTTGTGGCTGTTGCAGGCGCAGTACCTTCAAAACCATTTGCTGTTCCGAAACCAACTTTATCAATAATATTTGCACCAGTCGGGTTTGCTCCTGTTTGAAGGGTAACCGAATTGCTTAACAATACTTTTCCGGTGGTACCCGATAAATTAAGCGTGCCAATCTTATCAGGCGTTGGTAAATCTACTGTACCACCTGCGCCTGCTGCTTCCTGAACGAGGTAAAAACCCTTTGGAGCAATGGCACCAGATAAGTTGGTTGCTGTCCAGTTGCCAGCACCGGTAGCACTTGTATATTGAACGCTCCAGCCGGTTAAATCGACTGCTGTATTCCCCGGGTTATACAATTCGATAAAGTCATTTTTGTAGGTAGCACCAGAGTTTCCGCCGCCACCGTAAATTTCTGATATGACAATATGTGCTGGTGTTGCGGGTGGGGTGGTAGCTACACCTGTTGCAGTAATATTCAGTGTAGTTGCCCCAGTGCTCGAAATACTGATAGTGCCCGATGCTGCCGAGGCTGTTGTGGGGCTAAAACGTACTGAAACTGTTTTGTCGGCTGCAAGTTCGGCTGCGGTATAAACCAGAGAAGTGCTGTAGGTAATATTATCTTTCGAGAGGTAAAAAGGTGCAGTGGTGGTGATGTTTACTGCATCAGTTAAGCCCGTTGCATTCAGGTTAAACGTTTGTACGGTAGAATTGGTCCCTGTATTCTGCGAACCAAAATCGAAAGCTGTTTGATTTACCTTTAAAGCTGGTGACGGTACATTTCCCTTAACCGTTGGGTCGTTATATAAATTAAGTTCGGCAATGGCAGCATATTGTAGTCCGTCGAATGCGTTTTTGGTAACAAATTTAAAATACCTGAAGTTTCTGGGCTCAAAATTAATCTGATTTACTCCGTTATTATAATTAAGCGTATAACTGCCTACCAATGTATAATTTACATCGTCGTCGCTCACTAAAATATCAACATCTTTAACCATCACATACATATCGTAAAGCTGATTATAGCTCCAGCCGGTAAAGCGTTGTACCGATTTGGTATCAATGATGAGCTCATGTGGAAAATAAGTATCATAATTAGATTCCCAACCAGATCTATCCCTACCATCAATTGCAGACTCGGCCGATTCGTTAACAGCCGATTGACCATCAGGTGTAGTTTTATTTTCGTCTTCGTAAGTGGTTACATTATCGGGCTTTAATTTATTGCCCGCTCTTATGGTCCACCCGTTACGGCTAACTAAAGTATTTGCAGGCTTAGTCTGGTTAATGGGATCAGGTCCCTGCCATAAGTTAAGTTCAGCTAAATACGCCCATCCATCATTACTATTTTGAGGGCTTATGGCCACAAAACGGAAATATCTGAAATTTTCTTTTTTGTTAAAGCTGATGTATTTGCCCCCGTCGCTTCTCCCTAAAACGTCTGTTTTTAACAAAACAAAATCGCCCTCTTTGCCCGTATTACTACCGTATAGCTCAATATTTTTAATGGCATTTGATAAGCCTTTTTTGTGGAGATAGCTTATGCCAACGTAATCCTGCTGTGTTTTTGTATCAATGGTTACCTGGTGAGGGTACATGGTTTTGGCATCATTATAGGAATTCCACGTGGTATTGGGGTTGTTGTCAATAATGTTCGTTGCCAAACCAATATTTCCATTGGCATCTTCATCAATTTTGGTACTACCGCCAATAATTTTGTTGCCTGGGGTAATGGTCCAATTGGTTCTGTCAGCCCTGGTTATATTTTTAGGGGCAAATTCTGTAGCCAACCCGGGTACATTTGCATCGAAATAAATGTGTGCAATACCCTGCGTAATGTATCCGTTGGCATGTATGAGTTTAATTTTGACCTCATAAGTTGTATTGCCCTGATAAGATAAACCTGATAAAGGTAAAGCGATCGAAAAACTGTCGGTACCAATAGGTTCTGTTTCGTATGATATGGCGTTGTAATCATGATTAGCGCCCTCACCTTCGCCCTCAACATTTGGATCGAGAAAAACCCCAATGTGCTTTACCGGATTTGCTGGTGAACTGTTTAAAAACTTTCCGCTAAACTCTAAGTTTTGGGTAGCGGTATTATAATTTCCATGGATGATATCAACCGCTGATGAGGCTTCTCCATAATAGGTAGGGATGGTTACGTCGTTTAAAATTTCACAAACATCAAGCATGGCGCAATCGGCCTTGGTTAAAATGGTTGGGTTATTTGGGAAAACCTCTAGGCTATAGTTACCAATGCCCATTAATGTAGGCCTATAGGTATTTGGAAAACGTTTTGCCTGTGATTTTGGCTCATTTTGCGAACGCATATCTCCGCCCACGGGAAAAGGTTCGTTATTATGCTGTAACTGCAGGGCATGGCCAAGCTCGTGCAACATACCCCCAACCCAAAGCGCTAAATTATCTTTATTGGGGTTGTTCATATCCAAACCCAAATTATCGTACACAATACAATATTTACCCCAACCGCCGTAAAGCTTATTGTCGTATGGGGTAATGATGAGCATGTGCTGGCTGGTATTTTTACCTACATTTTCTGGCAATGCCAGATAGGCATCTGCTTCGTTCTTAACTGCGCCGGCATTACTTAGCTGGCTAGCGGGTTTGTTACTTTTAACAGTACATATTTGCACCCGTTGCATGGCGTTATCTTTTATAAGGCCAAATGTTTTATCGCCAAATCCTTGTTGTATCATTTGCTGGCGGAAAAACTCTTGCCCATAAAGTAAGGCCTTGCTAATTCTTTCTTCGTAATTAGGTAAGGGGGTAATATCTTGTGGAATGAGATATACCACTACAAGGTTATGCTGCCTGTCTGGCTTGTAGGTTTGCGCTTTTGCGCCAATACCAATTAATATTAGTAACGTAAGTAATTTTATTTTCATAAAGTAGGTTTGTAGTAGGTTTGTGAAACGAAATTATTGTTTTAAATTAAGTGCAAAAAAAAAATGTACCAGATGTAAAGAAAAGTAGCATATTTCATGTTTCTGGTAGATTTTTAAGGGTTACTGATGTGGTAACTAAAAGCCAATTTTCGTCATTGCGAGGCTGGGTTTGAGCGAGCCGAAGCAATCTCATTAAAAAGAATTATTGTCATCCTGAGGCACGAAAGATCTGTAAGTGTTTGCCCCTTACTGAGGCTTGCCTCGGCTCACCGCCGCCGATGGGCTCTTTCTTTTGGCTTGGCCCAAAAGAAACAAAAACCCAAGGCTTGGATCTGATGTCGGATAAATTCGTCAAAGCTTTTAAGTCGTCAGCACAAGCCCCCGATGAAGGATCGGGGTGGGCGTGCTGCCTCAGTGCTGTGCTGATTGAATGGAGGTGCAAAAGCTTTAACGCTTTCTCCTTCCATCATATCCGAGGCCGGGAGCAGGGAGCAGATAGCGAGGTGTATAGGATCATTTCTAAAGCGGTCGTCATTCCCGCGCAGGCGGGAATCTTAATGGTTTAGCTATATCACGCGTAATTTCTACCGCGAACAATCCGTCATTTCGACTGGAGCGCAGCGTAATGGAGAAATCTATTAAATTAAACTCTACAGATTAAAATTTTCTATCGGTTCGCCGCCGCAATCCCATTAAAAAGAGTTATTGTCATCCTGAGGCACGAAGGATCTCTAAGTGTTGATCACTGGTTTGTGTTTGCTCACTGGCTAAGTTTCTTTTCTATTTTGCCCCTTACTCGGGCTTGCCTCGGCTCACCGCCGCCGAGGGGCTCTTTCTTTTGGCTTCGTTCAAAAGAAACAAAAAACCAAGGCTTGCACCTTTTCTTGAACTAAGCTATCGAAATTCCCACTGCGGCAATATGGAGGCCCCGATGAAAAATCGGGACTGTATATTGCCTTGGGCAGTGAGGTATTGAGAGTGGGCTGCAGGAATTTCAATGCTTATTCCTGCGGAAATCTGCGAGGCCGGTAGCAGGGAGCAGAGAAATATCACGCGTAATTTCTACCGCGAACAATCCGTCATTTCGACTGGAGCGTAGCGTAATGGAGAAATCTATTAATTTAAACTCTACAGATTAAAATTTTCTATCGGCTCATTGCCGCCGGGGCTAGTCCTTTTTCCTTGATGAAAAAGGGACCAAAAAATCAAGGCTTGCATCCTTCCTTGTAAAAAGCTACGGAAATCTTGATTGCGGCAGCATCGAGGCTCTTACCCTTGCTTATCCCCACCACTCCCGCTTTGATCCTGCCTTGGGCTGTGGGGTAATGAGGGGAGCTGCAAAGATTTTCATGCTTTTTCCGGCGGAAATCTGCAAGGCCGGATAGCAGGGAGCAGGTCGCATGGAGCATATTGCAGGGTGCGGTAAATTGTTTTTCAAGGCCTTTCCCTTTCAGTAGAAAGGTGCCGTTAGGCGGATAGGGGCGCTGCGACCAATAAAAAAGCCGCAGATTTTATTCTGCGGATTAGGTAAAAATGTAATGCTTTAAGCATTAAAATCCCGGATTATTCGGAATAACGACGATTCTCTTTAAAACCGAAACAAGTTTGGAATGACGGCTATATATTATGGTTTTTTACTAATATTTAAGCGGATATTTACTTCGAAATCACCGTCGGTATAACCGCTGATGGCTGAAGTGGCGGTATTGTAGTACGCCATAAAATACAAAGTCGATTTATAGTTCATTCCGAAACCAACGGTAGCATTTTGCGTGTTGTGGTACATAGCCATCAGGTATAATTTATCGTTGGCGAAGTTGGCGTTAACCCCTGCATCCCATAAATTTTCGTAGTTTTTAATGCCCCTGAAAACACCTTTTGGCTCGAGGCTGATGCCATTAATGCCAGATCCTAAGGCGAATTTGTAACTTACTGCAGAATAAAAGGTGGGTTTATCGGCAAAATTTAAATCGTCTTTTCTGAAAACCGAACGCATGTTAGGCACGGCGCCTTCAACAGTTAATCCTCTGGAGGTATAAGAAATCCCGAAATCGCCGTCCAGATAATAGCCCCTGTCGTTAAAACGAGCGATGGAAGGATCGTTAATGTCGCTGTTCCTTACGCTGCTTAAATCGAGCTTATCCTGACTTGCGCCGAAAGAGATCCCGAAATTTAATTTCTGGTCGTTGCTGTTTAATGGCAGGTGATAGGCAAAAGTTCCAACCGCCTTAGTACGCTGGATCCCGCCCGATTTCTCATTATAGATGTTTACGCCCCAGCCCACTTTGTTCACCTGCTGATCTAAAGTTACGCTTTGGGTAATGGGTGCTCCGGGAATGTTCGACCACTGTTTGCGGAAACTTCCGTTGATGTTAAAACCTTCATCGATACCGGCCATTGAAGGGTTAACGAGGTAACGGTTCTGGAAATATTGTGCATTGAGTGGAAGGATCTGCGCTTTTGCAGATCCTATAAATAATGTGCTAGCAGCAAATAGAAACGTTACGCGACGCATTTGCTTTATGTTTTTTGTAATTGCTCTCATGTCTGTAATTAGTCTCTGATGATGTTGATGTAACCTTTAAATGAACCGATGCCATTACCCAAATCGATGATGTAATAATAGGTGCCTTCGCTCAACGGACTACCATTTATGGTTCCGTCCCAATCATTGGTGTAGGTATGTTTGGTGTATAACATCCTTCCAGCCTTATCGAATATTTTTAAGGTATTGTTCGGATAGTAATCGATGTTCTTCACGATAAATTTATCGTTGTAACCATCCCCGTTTGGTGTTACTACCGTACTGGCTTCCAGTTTATAATCATCAATCACCGTAATGGCAATGGTCTTATCGCTCACACAACCGCTTGCATTGGTTACGGTAACGCGGTAAGTGCCGCTCTGTTTAGGGCGGATGGTTAAAGCAGGCGTATTCTGTCCGCTAATGATATCGGCGCCCGACCAGTTGTACTGTGTACCACCGCTTGCGGTTAACACGATGGCATCACCTTTAGAAATGGACAAACCTTTATTGCTGCTGATCGAAGCCACTGGTAAAGCATTTACGGTTACCGTTGCCGATCCGGTTTGTAATTGACTGGCATAAGCATCGGCCACGCTCACTAATGTATAGGTAAATGTACCCACCGCGTTGGTTGGCGCACTAACTGTAGCAGTAGTTGAATTGGTGGTTACTGTGCGTTGGCTGCCGCCGTTTACGGTATAGGTAAAGGTGTAAGGAGCCGTCCCAACTGATCCGGTAAAGGTGATGTTTGGCGATGAACCAAAATTACACACCGAAGCGTTACCTGCAATGGTGGCTATTGGTAATGGACGGATAATTACGGTTGCTGAACCGGTTTGCGGCTGACCACAGTTTACATCAGCCACGCTTACTAAGTTATATACAAAGGTTCCTACTGCCGAAGTTGGCGCAGAAACGGTTGCCGTATTGCCTGTTGAAGTTATCGTTCTGTTTGCCCCGCCATTAATATTATAGGTAAAGGTATATGGCGCGGTTCCGTTGGCTCCGGTAAAAGTAATATTAGGTGCTGCAGCCAGGTTTGGTACTGCTGTTGAGCCCGAAATGCTTGCAGTAGCCAAAGCCCTTACCGTAATGGTTGCGGTTCCGCTTTGCGCCTGACCTGCGTTTACATCACTCACCTGAAGCAAATTGTAGTTAAAGGTGCCTGCAACGTTTACCGGAGCAGATACTGTAGCTGTTGTATTGGTTCCTGTAGTGCTCACCATTTGGCTTGTACCGCCGTTAATGTTATAGGTAAATACATACGGGCCTGTCCCGTTTCCACCGGTAAAAGTAATTGTTGGTGCAGTGCCGTTTAAACATAAGGCGGTAGTTCCGGCAATGCCTGCCACAGGGATAGGGTTAATTTTAACCGTGGTGGAAATGTTTTGAGGCTGTGTACTGTAAGCATCTGCAATGCTGGTTACTGTGTAAACAAAGGTACCCACGGTATTGCTTGGTGGGATGATGGTTGCAGTGCCTGTTGTTGATGTTAAAGTTTGACTCGCCCCGCCATTAATATTATACGTAAAAGTAAATGGTGCGGTACCTGCGGTTGCGGTGAAGGTAATTGCCGGTGCGGTGGTATTTACCGGAATAGAAATGTTACCGCTTAAGGCTGCAACCGGTTTGGCATAAATATGCAGGTTGGCTGCGGTATAGTTAATCGCATAATTCGGATTAATGGCGAGGGTACCCACTTTGATGGCAAAATCGCCGGGAGTTTCGCCTGCATCTCTTGTTAAGGTGCCTGTAAATACATCGGTACCCAATAAAGCTGGGCTAGAAACATAGGTAAAGGCCGGATCTGCCGTTCCTTCAACCTTTGTTTTGGCGTCGGCCTTCACATTGATTGGTTTAGGAGCCACCGTCAGGATTAATTGTTTTGATGCTTCATTATAAAATGCATCACCCGGTTGGGTTGCGGTAATGGTTACCGTACCTGCGCCAACAATCTGAATATCGTTATTGCTGATTTTTGCAACACTGGTATTGCTGCTGGTGTACACAATATTGATGCTGGTATTGTCGCTGGTTGCGCCGGCATCAAAATCAGGATCGCCATAGGTAACGGTTTTGGTGGCCGTAAAGGTGATTTGCTGGTCTTTTTTTACCACTGCATCATCTCTGGTGTACCAGATAGGGGAGGTAATGATCCTGCTTCCGTCTGATTCAACAATGTCTGCATAATAATAACCCGTTTTTAAATTGGCCAGGGCAGTGTGGCTATAGGTTAACTGTCCTGTGGTACTTGTTAAGAGTTCTGTTGGGTTTACTCCGGTACCGGGTTCGCCATACATTAATTTAATGCTGATTACTTCTTTTGTGGTTTTAGAAGTAACCTCGATCTGTGGTGCGCCGGCTACGGTAAATACGCTGCCAACGGGTTGTTTATTGATGGTGAAAAGCACCTTGGCTGCCGAATCTTCTGAAGCATAAAAGCGCATTTTTTTAACGGCATCGAGGATGTCGTTTTCGGTGAGGGCAGGCGAAAGTACTACCAGCCTGGCCTTGGTATGGCGACCGAAAGTAAGGTTGTGGTTATCATGATCGATTGTGGCACCAAGGTGATAACCTTTTGCAAGCATCCTGTTGTAATAGCTCAGGTAACTCATTGAGCTGGCAGGATCTGAATAAGTAATATTCTTTGAAGTGGCCGGACCGCTTTCAAGCGCAGTTCCTACAATTGCACTGTCGGCACTGATATCGTAATTGGCTACTAAATTATTATAATCGGTGGTATTTGGGTGAGCCAGTGTGGCTACCGCATTTAAACCATGCCTGTTAATGATTCTGAATAATCCGGTGTTGCCGGTATAGGTGTTTTTCGGTACAAAGATATCGTAATTGTCGTTTTCCCACCCCACCAGCGAATCGATACCATAAACAATTACGTGACCGCCACCGCTGATTACGCCCCATTCCATACCGTGTAAGGCCAGGAAAGTTGGTGTAGTCGCATTTTTGGCCTGATCGATGCCTTTTTGCCAGTTTGCTTTCATCATACCGGCCTGCGAGTGGTTGTGCTCCGATATACCGAGGAAATCCAGGTTCATCGATTTCTTTGCGAACTCGTAATCATCAACAGGGATTTTGGTTTTATCATCCTGGTTACCGTCCGAATAACTACTGTGACTGTGCAGGTTACCGTAATAGAAATTCAGTTTATTTACATCGAGGATACTGGTTTTGTGCTGTCCCACAAGCGGGTTTGTGGTCAGGTACAATGGCCCTCCGGTACAATTGCTGTTTACCGAAAAGATAAAGAAGTAATATTGGGTATTTTGTGTAAGTCCGTATCGGGTAAAGCTGGTACCTGCACCGCTTTTTACTACAATACCACCGCCCAGGTTGTCGCCTACGTTATAAATGGTTTGGTCGGCTGGCAAAGCAGTAAGTGATGGTTTGGTGGCCATTACCACCAGGTAATCGTCGGCATTGGCTGCAGCTGCATAAGAGGCCTGAACAAAGTTGTGGTTGGCATTGGTAACCAGGAAATTTTGTGGCTGACTGGTTGGTTTTACACAAGGGAGGAGCGTTTTGGTGGTTTCGCTCGCAATAAGTGCGCTGGTTAAATATTTAGGGCCACCCAAACAAGACGTATTGTTCAGGGCATAAATAAAATAATAATATTTGGTGGCGCTTGTTAAACCGGTATTGTTAAAGGCAGGTGTGGCCTGGCGGGCTACTACCACTCCGCCTCCCAATGCAGTACCTACAGCATAAGTTGTTCCATCGGTCGGGTTAACAGAAAGTGTGCTGTTTAAACTTCTGATGATGAGGTATTCGGTCGCATCGTCTGATTTGGTGAAGGTAAACGAAATGCTGTTTGGTGTGGTGTTGGTAAATTGAGCATTGCCCGGCACAATAGTTGGTGCGGCACAGTTAGGCAGGTTTGGTGGAAAATGAACGCCAAGTTTATTCGCGTCATCATCATCTACGGCATCTTTTACAATATCTACGGTTAATCTGGTCCAGTCGTCGGCGATAAAGGTTGAGCTTGCTGTTGCAACATCAAGGTGCCTTACATAAGAAACATCTTTCGCGTTTACATCCTGGCCAAAAGCATCGATAATGTTGTTGTTAGCATCCAGAAGCGCTACGCCATCGTTACCGTTAAAGTTAATTACCGAATTGCTTGTTTCGGCTGCACTTGCGGCGGTAAGGTATGGGATTTCTTCAGGCGAATTGTTGGTATTTCCGATCAACACGGTTCCCCTGGCCGGGATGGTTACGGTTAAGTTATACACCTGCGATGGTGCCCCGGTGATATTGATGTTGCCTGCATCGCCCGAAATGTTCCATAAACCCAGTTTTAACTGTGGGGTAGAGGTATTAACAGGACTGTTGCTTAAGTTGGTTAATTCTATCCATTTGTTTACACCCGAGCCTTCGTAATACTGGCTGATGATAATGGTAGGCGGGGCAAAAGTGGTAATGTTTAATGATACAGCAGCGGTTTGCAGGTTGGGCAAAGTGGCGTTATCTTCTGCTACTACATATAATTTATAAGCAGTTGAGGCGGTTAAACCTGTAATGCCTGAAGTTGCATCTGTATTGGCAACATTGTTAAGTGAGCCTGATTTTAGTGCTGCCGCATTTGAACCATCGAGTCCTGCCTTTACCTGTGCAGGGCTTGGTGCCTGGGCAGTGGCTGCTACTAAAACGTAATAAGTTTTACCAGCCTCGTTAATGTTGCTGCCTAAGTTAAATGAAGTGGTACCGATACCCGTTACTGCAGGCGAATTTGCAGCAAAAACGGGTGGCGTAACATCTACCAAAGGAAGTGTGGTTACATTTAAAAGCGATACGGTGGTTTGTATATTTGGTGTGGTGGCCACATCTTCGGCTACTACATAAACAGCATAATTTGTTGCCGCAGTTAATCCCGTAACTGAAGTACTTACATCGGTATTGGCCACATTGGTTAACGAACCCGATTTAATCGCTGCTGTCCCACTTCCGTTTAAACCGGCTTTTACCTGTGCAGGGCTTGGTGCAGGGCTGCCTGATGCGGTAACAACATAATAAGTTTTACCGGCTTCATCGATATTATGGGTAAGGTTAAAACCTGTTGAGGTGATATTCGAAGTTTTTGGGTAGGTAGCGGCATTTACAGGAGGTGTGTTATCAGTGGCAGAAACCGCAGATCCTGAAATTGCAACGTCATCTATACTAAAAGTACCCCCGGAAGCTTCGGCATTGTAACCATAAAAACGAAAAGTGGTTGCGGTAGCAATACTGGTGAAACCGGTTAAGTTAATGGTACTGCCTACCTCAGCAGCTGTTGCTATATCGATTACCTGAAATACATTTCCAGATACCACCTGTAAATCTGAATTGGCAGGCGATATGCTTGCCGGTAAGTTAGCTGCGTAACCATCTTTGCTCGAACGGACACTGTACTGCCTGATCCCGGTTGCCGAGCGTTGTACTGAAAACTTAATTCCGGTAATGTTTAAGGTATAACCCGAAGCCGGCGTAATGGTTACTTCGTAATATTTAGTTAAGTCTATTGCGCCTGTAAAAACATCACTGGCATTGGTTGCCCCGGTTGGCTGGCTGGTAAAAGAAAACCTGCCACTTGCATTCGGATTGGTAGAAACGGCCCCGTTGGCCGTAAAAGAGCCAAAGGTAACCCCTGTTGCGGTTGGAACTGCAGTAGGATCAGTTTTACCTGTGGTAGTAGAAACGCTGCTAAAATTGTACGTTCCGCTAAAACTCTGGGCAAATACCGATGTTGCCAAGAGCATTGTAAAACAAAATAGTAAAAGTTTTTTCATATAATTTGTTTAGGGATATGAAATAATGGATGATTTTTTTGAATAAGTTAGTGAAGCGAATCAGGAGTAATTGCTTTATTTTTCGGGAACGGTCCCGCAAGGATTTGAATGATTAGAAGTAAAGTTTTGCCATACAAGAATAATAAGGATTGGGATTAAAGGATTTTGATCATTTAGCGCAAACAATTTTGGCTATATTTTACATATAGCTGTATTGCGAACACTATTTGGCTGATTTTAACCGGAAAACAGTTACTGGAGTAATGGTAGCGCCATATAAAGTGATTAGGTTACGAAAATAGAGGTAGAAGGTTAATTCTGTATTACAGTTATATTAATTTAGTTGTTAGTTTGGCTAAAAGCTTGGGGAATAAACTTTTAAAAACATAAATTTATATATTTCTTTGATATTTAGGTGAAATGTTGATAAATTCTGAGGATTTGGGAATTTTTGCATTCTCATGTCTGCAGATTTTATGTACAATTGTTAAGAAGGATTTTCTTTCCGCTCTATGCTGCGAGGCATGGTACTTTGGAGCGCCAAAGTAACTAGAGCGCTTTGTCAATCCCGCAATGTGGCTTCTTACTACCCGCGCTCATCAAAAAAACAGCGGCACTTTGTTTTGTTCGTTTCTGCGAAACGAAAGTTGATTTGGCCGCCACCTGGGATTGACGGTGTGCTTCGGTGCGGGATGCGGAATTTTTTAAGCAAGCCAGCATGATGCCAAAAACCCGCACGATACGATTCAATCTGACAAATTCGAATTGAATTACATATATGATAAAAACCTGCTTTAATTGCTAATTGCTATTCACCTTCGGAGAGCACCCTTTGTTAATAAGCCTGATTGAAACGGAAAGCCCGCATCCCGATTTTAATCGGGGAGGACTTGAAGTGTAAAGCAGGGCTAGAGGCCGCTACAGGGAACTGAAACCATCACTTCCAAAAACAAGCAATCTAACAGGCCTGGTAAAACAGGCGATCTGGCTCTACTAGAAAAAGCTTACAAATACTCCTCAATATTTCCTTTGCCTTCACGAATTACTTCAAACTCACCCGTGGTACAATCAATCACCGTAGAAGCCTCATTATCTCCATAGCCACCGTCGATAATCAGGTCAACCAGGTCCGCGTATTTCTCGTGGATCAGTTCCGGATCGGTAGAATATTCGATTACATCATCATCATCTTTTATCGAAGTAGAAAGAATGGGGTTACCCAGCTCTTTTACAATACAGCGTGCAATGTTGTTATCGGGCACACGGATACCCACCGTTTTTTTATTGGAACTTAATAATTTAGGTACGTTGTTATTGGCGTTAAAAATAAAGGTAAACGGACCGGGTAAAGCTTTTTTTAATACCCTGAAAGTGGTATTATCAATGGGTTTAATGTAGTCGGAAATGTGCTTTAAATCGTGACAGATGAAAGAGAAATTAGCCTTTTCGGGTTTGATGCCACGGATTCTGCAGATTTTTTCAATCGCTTTTGGATTGGTGATGTCGCAGCCCAAACCATAAATCGTATCGGTTGGATAGATGATCAGGCCACCTTTTTTCAGTACTTCAACAACTTGTTCAATAGCCCTTTCGTTTGGGTTTTCCGGATAAATCTTAATAAGCATAGCGTAAAAATAACAATTTAATGGTGTCAGTTGTTTAATAATCCTAATCTTTGTATCAACAAAACATCCGCTAATCTATTATTATGAGAAAAGCTTTCGTCGCCATTGCCGCATTTCTAATTGCCCTAACCATTATGCTGGGCCTGTACCATCCTTTTTTATGGTGGACATTCATCTTCACCGGTCCTTTTGTACTGCTTGGTGTTTACGATTTATACCAGCCTAAACACAGTATCGTAAGAAACTATCCTGTATTTGGTCGCTTAAGGTATTTTATGGAAGAGCTGAGGCCGAAAGTTTACCAATATTTTGTAGAGAGCGATACCAACGGTACACCTTATAACAGGTTAAACCGCTCGTTGATTTATCAGCGTGCCAAAAAAGATAACGATACCATTCCTTTCGGAACGCAGTTAAACGTTTATGATAATGGTTACGAATGGTTAAGCCATAGCATTGCCGCGATTTCGCATCACGAGTTAAATTTAGATCCACGCGTTACCGTAGGCGGACCAGATTGCAAAAAGCCTTATTCGGCCAGTATTTATAACATTTCGGCCATGAGTTTTGGCTCTTTGAGCCAGAATGCCATTTTAGCCTTAAACGGTGGTGCCAAAATGGGCAATTTTGCACACAATACAGGCGAGGGGGGAATCAGCGATTATCACCGTCAGCCGGGTGGCGATTTAATCTGGCAGATTGGTACCGGTTATTTCGGTTGCCGTAATGCCGATGGAACTTTCAATTATGATGCCTATGCCGAAAGAGCCAAAACTGATCAGGTAAAAATGATCGAAATTAAACTTTCGCAGGGCGCTAAACCAGGGCATGGCGGGATGTTGCCGGCTAAAAAAGTAACACCGGAGGTTGCAAGGATCCGTTTGGTACCAGAGGGTAAAGATGTATTGTCTCCACCTGCACACTCTGCCTTTAATACACCAATTGGTTTATTGAAGTTTGTTAAAAAACTTCGTGATTTATCGGGCGGCAAACCAGTTGGTTTTAAATTATGTATCGGTCGTAAAAGCGAATTTTATGCCATTTGCAAAGCAATGGTTGAAACCAAAATTTATCCCGATTTTATTACCGTAGATGGTGGCGAAGGTGGTACAGGTGCTGCCCCGCAGGAGTTTTCTAACTCGGTAGGGATGCCACTACGCGAAGGTGTTGCTTTTGTTTACGATGTACTAAATGGCTTCGACCTTAAAAAACACATAAAAATTATTGCTTCAGGTAAAGTGGCTACAGGTTTCGATCTGGTAAAAAACATTGCCCTAGGTGCCGATATGTGTAATGCAGCCCGCGGAATGATGTTTGCTTTAGGCTGTATCCAGGCTTTGGAATGTAACAGCAATACCTGTCCAACTGGCGTGGCCACACAAGATCAGAGTTTAATGAAAGGCCTTGTGGTAGAAGATAAAACTGTTCGCGTTAAAAACTTCCATAACCTTACCGTAGCCAGTGCAGTAGAGCTGCTGGGCGCTGCGGGTTTAAGGGAAACACATCAGTTAAGCCGCGCTTATATCAACAGGAGGGTGAGCCCGAGCGTGATGCAGAGTTATTTAGAGAGTTTTCCATACATCCCAGCAGGCAGTTTATTGCAAACACCTTATCCAACCCGCTACGAACTGGGGATGGCATTGAGCACTTCGGCCAGCTTTGCACCAACCGATTATAAAGTTTCGGCAGTAGATTATGCGCATGCCAATCCGTATAGCGATACCATGCATGATGATGGGCGGTAGTTAACAAACTTCGAAAGTCTTTCCAGATAGTAAAAGAAGTCAAGTTTTTAAAACTTGACTTCTTTGTTATATACCTTTTTTTAGAAAAGCAGGTGCAGTAGTGCTTGGGATTGTTCAGTCCTGCTTTACGCTGCAAGTCCTCGCTATGCTGCGGGCTTTTCGCTCCAATCAGGTTTATTTGGCAGTGATAGGAAAACTATTAATGTTTAAAACACCAAACGTTTCTGCCCACGAGGCGTCTCGCCGGGCAATTAAGTTAAGGTTTTTAACCACACAGATAAACACGGATTTTTATCTGTGTGCATCCTTTTATCTGTGGTTCAGCCATGTTTATCTTTCACTACGTCATAAAAAAAGAAGTCAAGTTTTTAAAACTTGACTTCTTTGATAATGGGCTATTTGTCTCCCTAAACCTAAAACTCTGCGTTTTTCGGGAACCTTGGGAAAGCAATTACATCGCGGATGTTGGTCATTCCGGTTACAAACAATACCAAACGTTCAAAACCTAAACCAAAACCTGCGTGTGGTGCAGTACCAAAACGGCGGGTATCCAGATACCACCAAAGTTCATCTTGAGGAATATTTAAATCTTCCATACGTTTCGTTAAGCGGTCTAAACGTTCTTCACGGGCCGATCCGCCAATCATTTCACCAATACCCGGGAACAAAATGTCCATTGCGGCAACAGTTTGTCTGCCTTCCGCATCCGGCTCGTTCTGGCGCATGTAGAATGATTTAATATCAGCAGGATAATCGGTTAAGATTACCGGTTTTTTAAAGTGTTTTTCTACCAGGAAACGCTCGTGCTCGCTCTGTAAATCAGCTCCCCATTCGTCAATCAGGTATTTGAACTGTTTCTTTTGGTTTGGCTTCGAAGATTTTAAAATCCTGATGGCTTCCGTATAAGTTAAACGTTCAAAATCATTTGCCAAACAGAAATCCAGTTTCTCCAATAAACTCAATTCACTGCGCTCATTCTGAGGTTTCTGTTTATCTTCTTCCGCTAAACGGCTGTTTAAAAATTCTAATTCATCCTTGCAGTTGTCTAAAGCATATTTAATCACATACTTCATCATGTCTTCTGCAAGTTGCATGTTATCTTCTAAATCAGCAAAAGCAAATTCAGGTTCAATCATCCAAAATTCTGCCAGGTGACGCGTAGTATTCGAGTTTTCGGCCCTGAAAGTTGGTCCGAATGTATAAATCTTGCCAAAAGCCATCGCTGCCAATTCACCTTCCAACTGTCCTGATACCGTTAAATTGGTTGCACGGGCGAAGAAATCCTGTGAGAAATCTACCTTACCATCTTCAGCGCGCGGCGTATTGTCGAAATCTAAAGTGGTTACTTTAAACATCTCGCCCGCACCTTCTGCATCACTGGCCGTGATAATAGGGGTGTGCATGTACACAAAACCACGTTCGTTATAAAACTGGTGAATGGCAAAAGCCAGGGCATGGCGCACTTTAAAAACGGCATTAAAAGTATTGGTACGGAAACGCAGGTGGGCAATTTCACGTAAAAACTCTAAACTGTGTTTTTTAGGCTGTAAAGGAAACTTTTCAGGATCGCTGTCACCTAAAATTTCTACGCTGGTTGCTTTAACCTCTACAGATTGACCTTTACCAAGCGATTCGATCAGTTTACCTGTTGCCGAAATGGCTGCGCCGGTTGTTATTCTTTTTAACAGCTCATCAGGTAAATTATTAAAATCGATCACAACCTGGATATTGCTCATGCAAGATCCGTCATTTAAGGCAATAAACTGATTATTACGGAAGGTTCTAACCCATCCCATAACCGTTACTTCTGTGTCAAATGCTGTCGACTTTAATAAATCTTTAATTTGCTGTCTCTTAATCATATTGTTATTTGTAAAAGGCGCAAATTTAGAAAAAAAAGTTTATCAGTTAGCAGTTTTCGGTACACAGTTTTCAGTTTTTTAGTTTGCGGTTAGTTCAAACTGCTAACTGTTAACTTCAAATTGTAAACTATCGTGGGATACATAACATATGTATGGTGATTGTTATTTTTTTCTGGTGTTTGTTTAAATTCTGTGCGATAATTCAGTCCATCAAATCTTTATTTTATTGAAATTTAAAGGAATATTTTATAATAATCTTTGTTGACTAGGTTTTTGTGTGATATTGGGTGTGATTTAGGTTGTATTTTATGAAATATTATAATTTTTTATGTGATTATTTTAATTAAGCGCATTAATTTTTTAAAATAATGCTATTTTGTTGTATTAAAATTGGTTTTGGTGTGATTTTTTATTTGATTTTTAATTTATTCGTTGTGTTTTTTATTTTTTTATTAAAAATTTTAAGTTTTTTATTAAAAATACTTGCGAATATCAATAAAGTTTGTACTTTTGTAATGCTCGTTAATTATTATTATATATTTGGTTTAAAAAAAGCGCTGGTAACGGCGCTTTTTTTATAAAAATTTCAAGACTTATTCATAATCAACATAAACCAAACAACCTAAACTAAGAAAGCTCCGGTAAAACCGGAGCTTTTCTTTTTTATTGATGGTTTTAAGAACTTGAATTTTGATGGCATTGACAAATTTCAAAAAAAGGCGTATTAGTAAGTAGATAAAGGTAGCGATTGTAGAAAATTGCTTTCCCTAAAAATTAAGACAGGCTTTTGGCTAAAAAAAGCCTCCCGTAATAACGAGCTTTCTATTTGAGATAACAGAAATAAAAATCACAGCACAAAAAAAAAGCTACCCTTTTCAGGATAGCTTTTGAATATATGTTTTGTTGTTGTTATTCTTCTGAATAAGAGATTTTGTTCACATGTTTATCGATTTCCCATCTTCCGGTACCTTCTTCACCAATAACCTCGAATAACTCTAACGCTCTGCGTGCTTTGTATTCTTCTTCACGTTGCTCTTTTAAGAACCAGTTTAAGAATTCCATGGTTACAAAATCCTGTTCCTTATGGCATCTTGCAGCCAGGTTTTTAAAACTCTGCGTAATGGCAATTTCTGCTTCTAAAGCATCTTCGAAAACTTCTCTAAATCCGGCGAAGTCAGTTTTAATTCCTGATACTTCGGGAGAGATTGCATTTCCGCCCATATCCAGCACATATTTGAATAATTTTAACTGGTGTACTCTTTCTTCTTCAGATTGCTTTAAAAAATAATCTGCTGAATAATCGAATCCATTTTGGTCACACCAGGATGACATTGATAAATATAATGATGAAGAATGAGCTTCTTTTTTAATTTGCTGATTTAATAATGTTTCGATATCCTGAGATATTAAACATTTGATACGCATTAGATCTTTCATATTTCTGTACTTTAATAACAATACAAATGTAAACTGAATTTGTTCGTAATTATAATTTATTTACTATATGAAATTAGTCTAAATTGCTGATAATTAGTTATTTGTAATGAGTTTAAATAAGGCGGATGGATGATGTAAGAGGTAAGACGGATGATGAAAAATGGAAGAATAACGCGAAACGGATAGTGCTTGAGGATCAGATGAGTAGTGATGGTTAATTAACAATGATCAGTTTGCAGTTAGCAATTTTCAGTTGGAAGTTTTGGGCCTGGCGTTTGGGATCAGTTAACCAATTAACCCGATTAGGAGTTTTGAGTCAGTTAACCAATTTGCAATACCTATAAACAAATGACTAATGAACTAATAAAACTAATGGCTAATGAACCCATGCAGGTGTCAGTTAACCAATTTAGACAATTAACCGATTAACCAATAATTAGTAAACTAATCTATACAGGCAGTCGCTGATGATGTGGTTAAGTTTGAACATGGTAAAAGTACCTTGCAGTAAATCTTTTAATGCGATAATTTCTAAAGCACTTAATAAATAAATGTGCTCGCAACCATTAAAGGTAACCAGTTCGAAATCGGCTTTGTGGGTATTTAAAAGAAGGGCTTCGATATCAATATTTTCGACAACCGTTTTTAGTTTTTGAAGTGAAAGGCAATTAAAGCGGGCAAATTTGCCGCCAAAATCTACATAAAAGCAATTTAATTTATCAGACTGATAAATAGAACCATGGGTATTTGAGAATACGTTAACCAGTTCGTTAATATCGATACATGCTTTTTCCATCGTTTACAAAAATTGGTATTATTTAGATTAAATACAAATAAAAATGGAAATAAATTTTGGAAGCAGTTGGAGTTGGGCGCTTGGCAGTGCCAGGTGAATGACCAGAGGCTGATTATTTGATTTTAAAAACCATGTGGTGATATAATCCACCCATAAATTGTTTTTCGTTTTGAATAACAAAATTCATTTTTTTGTAAAGCCTTTGGGCGTCAGGATTATTATTTTCTACCAACAAGCCAACGGTATGGTGACCGAGTTTTTCAGCCCAATCTATGCCTGAAATAATCAGCTGTTTCCCAATTCCTTTACCCTGGGCTGTAGGATTAACACTGATACTATCGAGGTAGAATTCCCCGGTTTCAGTTTCTGTGCCCTGATTGAGGTTGCTTGTTTGGTAGCATTCGGCTACATAATTCAGAAATGGTTTGCGGAGTTCTGGCAGCTTTCCTCCATCATAAGCGTTCAGTGATCCGAGAACTTTACCTTCTTCTTCATAAACCAGTGTGTTTTCATAACTGTATTGATTGCCTTTTAGTTGAAAAAAATAAGTAAAGATTTCTATTAAAACTTTCTCCTCATCAACATTGGTTAATTTATGCGCCAGTTTACCCATCGCCTGGATAATCAATGGCACTACTTCTTCTGCATCTGCGGGGCTGGCTGGTCTGATCATTTATATATCACTCAAATTAAAAGTTTCTGCTACACGGATTCCTTTTTCAGTGCGTTGTAAGGTGCAGCATTCGTTAATGGGATCGTGTTCAAGATATAATACATAGTTATTGTTAACCGCTTCTTCTAAAAAAGCCTGTTTTTCTGTCAGTGTTTTTAACGGAAACATATCATAAGCCATTACATAGGGTAGCGGCAGGTGACCAACTGAAGGTAAAAGATCGGCCATATACACAATGGTTTTTTCTTTATAATTAATTTTTGGCAGCATCATGGCATCAGTATGGCCATAGGCAAAGCTGATATTGATATTTTTCTGCCACTCTATATTTTCCTGCTCCTTTATAAATTTAAGCTGACCGCTTTCTTGTATAGGCAGGATATTTTCTTTTAGAAATGAAGCTTTCTCCCTTGCATTCGGCTCAACGGCCCATTGCCAGTGTTTTTCGTTGCTCCAGTAGATTGCGTTTTTAAAAGCAGGAATCAGTTTTTCATTTTCTCTAACGATTGCCCCGCCCACATGGTCGAAATGGAGGTGGGTAAGAAAAACATCGGTAATATCGGCAGTACTGAAGCCTAATTGTGCAAGTGATTTCTCCATAGAATCATCACCATGCAGGTAATAATGGCTAAAAAATTTTTCATCCTGTTTGTTTCCGATGCCGGTATCCACTAAAATCAATTGATTGCCTTCTTCTATTAATAAACAACGCATGGCCCAGGTGCAGAGGTTATTGCTATCGGCAGGATTGGTTTTTTGCCAGATGACCTTAGGTACAACGCCGAACATGGCACCGCCATCTAATTTAAATAAGCCTGTGTTTATGGTGTGGAGTTTCATTTGAAAGATGTAAAAGGTAAAATGTGTGATGTAACTCGGGCTAAAATAAGAAAACCCTTTAGCTTTAACTAAAGGGTTTTCTTAAATTAAGGTATAAAAACCTAAAATTGATAGTTTACTAAGAGATAGCCACTGGTTATCCCTGTTTTTATAGCTGTTATTGTTGAAAATCCGTTTGAGACTTCTCCACGCGCTTCAATTCTGAAGTGTTTAATGGCTAATCCTGCACCAAAAAGAGCGCCCTGATCGAATTTACGAAGTTCATCGAAAAAATTACGTTGGTTTACAGTTGTTGTTGAATGAAAAGTATCTTCGAAAATTGTATTTTCTTCAAGTTTGAAAGCATAAGCGCTACTAACGCCCAAATTTAAGAAAGGTTTAAGTGAAGCACTAGCGAATGTGTACCTGAACATCGCGCTCAACTTTAAATATTTTCCATCAAAAGCATAAGTTTGATTTGAATATTGAAAATCAGATTGCTTATCCTGGTATGTACCATCAAATTTAAATGAACGATAGGCTAAATCGAAGTTTATGCCCAATTTTTCTGACGACCGAGGTATTGTTAATAATAAGGACACCCCCGGAATAATACTGGTTGAACCTTTAAAATCAACATCTCTGAAAGATAAAGTTGAATAACTTCCGCCTAAAATAAGACCGAACTTAGCCGTTAATTTCTCATTTTTAGTGCTGATCGGCTTATATGAATTTGGCCTGGACTGATTGTATTTTTGGACTATTCTGATAATTTCGCTTTCAAAGAAACTAACTTTTTCTATATCATTTTCATTGATGTCTTTATTGTTGATAAACAGATCCTTAAGTTGTTCTTTATAAGCTGAATTATATGCGATCTGATTTTTTGATTCATTAACATAATATCGCTTGTTGATCAATTCTTCGGTCTTGTTCCCGTCGTAGATAAAAAAATGGCTTCGGTCGTCCACATATTTAAGTAAAGTTAGATCGCCTTCATTTAAAACACGGAGAAAAAGAACTTTATCTTCAAATGAAGGTTCTTTATCGAAGCCTAGTTTACCTAATTGTTGTGGAGATGTTTCAAGTTTTACCGCTTTTGAAACATACGATTCCACGTATTTATCGTCGGTAATTCCAAAACCATTAATACTTTTTACATCCAGGCTTTGTGCTTTATCATTTAAAGTAGGGTAGTAATTAATTGATACAGGATTTTTATTCCAGTTTTTATAATCAATATATCCTTTAACTGTATCGTTATTTAATTTAATGATATAGCCTTTAAGGATGTTTTTTTGAGCATATAAAAATTGAGCTGTGCTTACGATAGAAAGCACAGCTAAAAAGAAAGTTTTTTTCAATGTAAAAAAATGAGACGTTAATCCAGATGTTTATTTTATAAATGTATTACTTCACCGTATGCATCAGCAGCAGCTTCCATAATGGCTTCGCTCATGGTTGGGTGAGGGTGAACAGATTTTATCATTTCATGTCCGGTAGTTTCTAATTTACGGGCCACTACAATTTCTGCAATCATTTCGGTAACGTTCGCACCGATCATATGTGCACCTAATAATTCGCCGTATTTAGCATCAAAAATTAATTTGATAAAACCATCTTTTGCACCGGCAGCACTTGCTTTACCCGAAGCTGAGAAGGGGAATTTACCGATTTTTAATTCGTAACCTGCTGCTTTTGCCGCTTTTTCGGTATAACCAACAGAAGCAATTTCCGGTGTACAATAAGTACATCCCGGGATGTTGTTATAATCTAAAGGCTCAGCATGCTGACCAGCAATTTTTTCTACACAGATAATTCCTTCTGCAGAAGCAACGTGTGCTAAAGCTTGTCCGCCAACTACATCACCAATGGCATAATAACCTTTTACTGAAGTATTGTAAAACTCATCAGTAACAATTTTACCTTTTTCAGTTTTGATGCCTACTTCTTCTAAACCAATGTTTTCGATGTTGGCTACAATACCAGCTGCCGAAAGCACGATATCGGCCTCGATGGTTTGCATACCTGAAGCTGTTTTAACTGAAACTTTACAACCTGCACCACTGGTATCAACCGATTCAACACTTGCCGAAGTCATTACATCGATACCCACTTTTTTCAGGCTGCGCAATAATTGTTTAGACACATCTTCGTCTTCTACCGGAACAACGTTATCCATAAACTCTACGATGGTTACTTTAGTGCCCATAGTAGCGTAGAAATAGGCAAATTCTACACCGATAGCACCAGAACCCACTACCACCATACTTTTTGGTAATTCGGGAAGTACCATGGCCTGGCGGTAGCCTATGATTTTTTTGCCGTCCTGTTTAAGGTTTGGCAATTCTCTCGAACGGGCACCAGTAGCAATGATGATATTTTTAGCACTTAGTTCCTGTTGAGATCCATCAGCACCTTTAACTTCTAATTTGTTCCCTGGTTTAACTTTACCAGTTCCCATAATCACGTCAATTTTATTTTTTTTCATCAAAAACTGAACGCCTTTGCTCATGCCATCGGCAACACCACGGCTGCGTTTTACCACAGCTGCAAAATTTGCAGTGGCACCGGCAGTCGTAATTCCGTAATCAGCAGCATGATTAATATATTCGAAAACCTGAGCACTTTTTAAAAGTGCTTTAGTAGGGATACAGCCCCAGTTTAAACAAATACCACCTAATGATTCACGCTCTACAATGGCAACTTTTAGTCCCAATTGTGAAGCTCTGATTGCAGCTACATAACCACCTGGGCCGCTGCCTAAAACAATAACGTCGTAATTCATCTGTTTTTTTTAATTTGTTATTTATCTGTCAGATGGAGCTTACCATAATTAATCATCATTTAACAGACTTATAATCATGGACGGTTCATATCTAATTTTAAAGAGATTTGTTTCTTAATTGTTCTGCATTTTATAATGTATGCTCCGATTCTTTACCGGATAAAGGATTAAACCTTTTGCATCATGAAAATTAAAGGAATACTATTTCCTTAATAATCGCTCAAAACTAAAAAAAAAATGTCAATTGAATAGGGCAATGTTGAGATAGCATTTAAAAATTACAATGGATGAATATTGTTTTGAATAACCAATTATAAAAGAGTATCTATAATGATGGTGTTTTGCCGAATAATATATGGGTTGAACAATAAAAAGTTAAATAATCAAAGTGTTTGAAGCTTAAAAAATGGTGTTGATATGTATTATTTGAAAAATACCAATGTTAACATAACTTTTATGCTTAAATTATAATCAACTGATAATTTCGTTATTAAAAATTTAGCTTTATTATCAATGTATTGATAAACTGAAAGTTATAATCGCTACAATATGTGTTAAATGTTGAAAAGTTTTGCCCGACTTAATAATTATTTAACATTGGATGTTAAAATGTGTTAAATTTTATTAGGACATTTGCAGCAATAAAATCCCTATTAGATTATTATTCAACAACAAAAAACATTTAAAAAACAAAGTATGAAGAAATCTTTACTTTTAAGATTAGTACTGGTTATTGTTGCATTTGTAGGTATTACTTTTGGCGCTAATGCACAGGTAACCACATCATCAATGACAGGAACAATTAAGGATGCCAAAGGCGCCTTACCTGGTGCAAGTGTTAAAGCAACACATACACCAACTGGGACTGTTTATTCTGTATCTACAAACAACGATGGCCGTTTTACCATCGGAGGTATGCGGGTTGGCGGTCCTTACACCATTGAAGTTAGTTTTGTTGGTTACAGACCAGAAAAACAAACTGAAGTTTATTTAAAGATAGGTGAGCCTTATTTAGTAAACTTAACTTTAGTTGATAACAGTTCAACGTTAGCTGAAGTTAAAGTTGTGGGTCAAAGTGCTAATAGTATTTTGAATTCAAATAAAAATGGAACATCAACAGTAATTGCAAGACAACAGATTCAATCATTACCTACGATTACACGTAGCGTTAATGACTTAACGCGTTTAACGCCACAAGCAAACAGTACTTCAATTGGTGGTGGTAACTACCGTTCGAATAACTTTACTGTAGATGGTGCTAACTTCAACAACCAGTTTGGTATTGGACAAAACATTCCTGCAGGTGGTTCTCCAATTTCTATTGATGCATTAGAGCAAATCTCGATCAATGTAACGCCTTACGATGTTCGTCAAACAGGTTTTACTGGTGGTTCAATTTCTGCTGTAACACGTTCAGGTACCAACACTTTCCAAGGTAGTGCTTTCTATACCATGCGTGGTGAAGAACAACAAGGTAAAAGAATTGGTGATACGTATCGTATTCCTGATGCTTCAATTCAAAAATTGGACGAGAAAAATTATGGATTTAGTTTAGGTGGTCCAATTGTAAAAGATAAATTATTCTTTTTTGTTAATTACGAAAAAAAGCATACCATTCAGCCAGGAACAACAAGAATAGCTTCTTCCCCTGGTTTGCCATACGGAGCTCCAGGTACCCCGAATACTGTTGTGCCGGCTAGTCAATCACTTTTGAACGAAATTTCTTCATATTTAGATGCTAAATATGGTTATAAAACGGGACCATATCAAGGATATTCAAATGTGAGTGATAACGAAAAAATGTTTGCTCGTTTAGACTGGAACATTACTAAAAATCATCGTTTTAGTGTAAGGTATAATCAGGTTGAAAGTCAAAGCCCTTCTCCAGCTAGTACATCTGTAACCAATTCAGGTGTTGCTGGTGCGTTGAGTTATAACAATAATAGGTCGGGTACTGCAAATAATGCGGGATTACCTTTTTATAATTCTAATTATTACCAAGCAGCAAACCTATATTCTGCAGTTGCTGAGTTGACGTCGAACTTTGGTAGCAAACTAACAAATGTTGCACGTGCTACTTACTCGCACCAAAATGATCCAAGAAATTCGGATAGTTCTCCTTTTCCTTTAGTTGATATCCTGGATGGAACCCAAAATACTTCAAATGCAGGAAATGTTTTGACCACTTTTGGGTACGAACCATTCACTTACGGAAACTTAAGGGATGTTAAAGGATATACTTATTCTGATGACTTGAGCTTAGCTTTAGGAAAGCATAATATTACCTTAGGTTTGCAAGCTGAATTCAGTACTACCAAAAACGGATTTCAGCGTTTTGGTACTGGTTTCTACACTTTCAAATCATGGGATGACTTCAAAAATGGAGCTAAGCCGTTACAATATTCTGTAACTTATCCACTAACTGCTGATGGTTCTCAAGCTTTCCCTAGCTTTAAGTTTGCTCAATATTCAGCCTACTTACAGGATGAATTTACCCTTTCTGATCGTTTAAAATTAACTGCTGGTTTACGTATTGAACAAGCAACTTATCCGGACGCTCCAGAAATTCAAACACATCCTTTAGTAGCTGCTCAAACTTTCCATGATGGAAGAAAAGTAGATACAGGTGTTTTACCTGAAAATAGATTATCATATTCGCCACGTTTTGGTTTTAACTGGGATGTAATGGGAGATCGTTCATTACAGGTTCGTGGTGGAACAGGTATATTTACTGGCCGTGTTCCTTTTGTATGGATTGTATCACAATCTAGTGATGCAGGTTTATTACAATATTTACAAACCTACTCAAGCCTTAATGGTGGAGTTGTTCCCTCATTTAATCCAAGTATTGCTCCGAACTTACTTACCGCTACTAAACCAGCAGCTGGAACAAGTATACCAGGAACAATTAGTATTATGGCTCCTGATTTGAAATTCCCTCAGACTTGGAAATCGAGTTTAGCATTTGATGTTAAATTACCTTGGGGAATTGTGGGAACATTAGAAGGTATTTATGGTAAAGATTTAAATGTCGCTGTTGCTAAAAACATCAACTTGGTAAATCCAACTACAACTAATATCTCGGGTTATCCGGATAATAGACCATTATATCCTAATTCTATTGCTGGAAGACAAGAGGTAGACATCAATAGTGCTGGTATTCCAACTAATAACGCAACATCTGCATTAAACGTAACAGAGATGACCAATGCTAAAGGCGGTTATAACTGGATGATTACTGGTCAGTTAACTAAGCAATTTAACAGCGGAATATCAGCAATGATTGCTTATACACGTTCAGATCAACGTAATTACGGTGATGGTGGCGGTGATCAATTAGGTAACTTATGGTCAATTCCTGCTACATCTACTAATCCAAATATTCCAACATTAAGTTATTCTCAAAACTTAAATCCTGATCGTATCATTGCAAGTGTTTCATATAGAAAAGAGTATCTTAAAAACTTAGCTACTTCATTTTCATTGTTTTATGAAGGATCTCAACAAGGAAGATACTCGTATGTTTATGGAGCTGATTACAATAGAGATGGTGTTTCTGGAAATGACTTGATTTATATTCCTAAAGATGCATCTGAAATAAATTTTGTTGCTGTACCAGCCAACTTAGTAAGTACTTCTACTGTAACTAGAGCATATCCTAGATCATATACTGCAGCAGAACAAAGTGCTATTTTCGAAACTTATATTGCGCAAGATCCATATTTAAGCAAACATAGGGGCGAATATGCACAACGTAATGCGGCAACCTCTCCATGGAGAAATCAATTCGATTTAAGAATTACTCAACAAATCTTCAAGAATTACGGTAAATCAAAAAATACTTTTGAATTTACAGCTGATATTTTCAACGTTGGTAACTTGTTAAATCGTAAATGGGGTAATGTGAATTTTGTTAATAATGCAAGTATATTAGTTCCTCAAAATGCATCAGCGATTAATGATACTACTAAACCAACATTTATTCTTGCTGCTGCCCAAGGTGATATAGTTAGAAATACTTTTGGTACCTCTCAAACTATTTCTTCTACTTATTACATGCAATTCGGTGTCCGTTATATTTTTAACTAATACCTAATAAATTATATAATATCAAAGCGCCGATCATCTGATCGGCGCTTTTTTGCTTTTATTATATTGTGTTATTTTCATGGGTTTGTGTAATAAACTAACTACTTCATGTAAAAAAAAGAATGACTTTAATAGTTGATTCGTATCTTTAACGCGGAAAAATAAAAAAATCTATTTATGAAACGCACGCTCTCTCCGAAAATATTCTTTTTCACCAATTAGGTTATTAAGGTGCTGCCTTGTGTAGTTCATCCCTCCAAATCTAATTCAATTACATTCCTAAACTTTTCGTGCTTTTATAGTAAATCATCCGTGTTTACCTAATGATTAAACTAATATGAAATAAAATTTTAAAAACATCTAAACATGAAAAAAATCTATTACGCTTTCTTTTTCCTAATCACAATTCTTAGTGCTTGTAAAAAAGATAATGGCCATGCAGAAAATAATACTGAAATACCCATTGAAATTATTCAAAAGTTAAAAGCCGCTGGATTTGATACTACCGAAGGATTACATATTCATGGTGATGGTTATATTGTAGAAGGTGATATTTTATTAACCAAAACTGATATTGATGGTTTAAGTGAAAATCCTAAGTCTAAAGTTATTCTTGGCTTAAATGTTAAAGATAGATTATTACAATCTAAAGATCCCATCGGTCATTACGTATCTAACTTATTAACTGCTAATAGTGGAGTTAAGAATATCAGCATCTATATAAATCCCTCTTTTCAACAATACATTATAGATGGATTAGATTTGGCTATAGCAAGATATAATGCATTAGAATTCGGCTTAACATTTTCACGGAGTATGAGTTCATCCTCTGCTGACATCACAATATCAACAACTTTTATCGATCCCAATAATAAACCAAGTAATGTAACTGCTTACTTAATGGCCTCCGGTTTGCCTTCAAATGGAAATCCATATAATCAAATTTTGGTTAATACTTATTATTACAATACCTCTTCTTTTTATTCTGATATCGCCTCTACTTTTGCTCATGAAATTGGTCATGCTATTGGATTTAGGCATACGGATTATATGAACAGAGCATTCAGTTGTGGTCAAGTAACTCAAGGGAATAATGAAGGAGGCAATGCAAATCATGTTAGAGGAACATCGCCAGATCCTGTAAGTGGATCTTGGATGTTGGCATGTGCAAATGGAGTTGACAGACCATTTATTGATGAAGATATATTAGCTTTGAATGGGACATACCCAAGGTTAAGAAATGTATATGTAAAACAGGTTAGCACTTTAATAAGTGATGACAGTTACCTAATCGGCTGTTGTGATGATAGGACCTTACTAAGTAATAATTTCAAATTAGAATTTTATCAGGATCAGAATCTAACAGTACCTTATACAACAAGTAATAATTTTGTGGTTAAGGTATTTGAATATTCTGGTAGTTCACAATTAACGAGGGTATTTTTAGTGCCTAATGGGGCAACTTCTTACGATTTAGGTACTTTTGTAACAGATATTACATATTCTTATGGAACCGAAGTGCAAAATAATACAAGTGGTTATTCTATTGCTCCATTTGGCGGTTACCATTTGGCACCTTAAATTTTTTAAAACCCAAAACCATTTGCCCAAAACCATGCTTTTATAATTAGTCTATTTATTTAAAACTAATTTATAAAACAATAAGCAGTTCTAAACAGACCATAACCATGCAACCATTAAAGCATGGGCAGAGGAGCATGGCGGTGTACCTGCAATAGTTGCAGATACCTCAAAAGGTAATGGTGGCGGTATTTTAAGGATACATTTTCCTAAACATAGCGATAACTCGTCCGAATTAAAAGAAACAGACTGGGATACTTATTTAAAAACTTTTGATGAGAATAAACTCGATTTTCTTTATCAGTAAAAGAGCCTATGGAGAAGAATTTCCCTTCCACAAATTTGTAGAAAGATCATAAAAAAAGGGGCTGAAAATTTATTTCAGCCCCTTTTTTAATATATATATTCCTAGTTGTAAACGAAAGTTCCCTTTTCGCTTTCGATGGTTACCTGTTTCTGATTGCCTTTTTCTACACGGCCGATTACCTGCGCATCGATATTAAAGCTTTTTGAGATCCCGATGATTTGATCTGCAATTTCTTGAGGCACATATAACTCCATTCTGTGCCCCATATTAAATACTTTGTACATTTCCTTCCAATCGGTGCCCGATTGCTCTTGTATCAATTTAAATAGCGGTGGAACAGGGAACAGGTTATTCTTAATGACGTGGATATCATCATTGATGAAGTGAAGTACCTTGGTTTGCGCGCCACCACTACAGTGTACAATACCATTTATCTGGCCAGCGTGTTTTTCTAATATTTTTTTAATTACTGGTGCATAAGTGCGGGTAGGAGAGAGTACCAATTTACCTGCAGTTATTTTACCAAAACCTTCAATTTCAATTTCATCTGTGAGTTGCTTTTGACCAGAAAAAACCAGGTCGAAAGGAACGGCCGGATCAAAACTTTCAGGGTAGCTATTGGCAACAGCTTTCTCAAAAACATCGTGACGGGCAGAGGTTAATCCGTTCGATCCCATGCCACCATTATATTCCGTTTCGTAAGTAGCTTGTCCGTATGAGGCTAATGCCACAATAACGTCGCCTGGCTTAATATTATCGTTGCTGATGATATCTTCGCGCTTTAAGCGACAGGTTACCGTAGAATCGACGATAATGGTCCTCACCAAATCGCCAACATCAGCTGTTTCGCCACCGGTTGAGTAAATGGAGATGCCCTGTTCGCGTAAATCGGCCAAAATTTCTTCGGTTCCGTTAATTACGGCAGCAATCACTTCGCCGGGAATCAGGTTTTTATTTCTTCCAATGGTTGAGGATAATAAAATGTTATCAGTAGCACCCACGCAGATCAGATCGTCGATATTCATGATAATGGCATCCTGTGCAATGCCTTTCCATACCGAAATATCACCTGTTTCTTTCCAGTACACATAAGCTAAAGAAGATTTGGTACCTGCACCATCGGCATGCATAATGTTGCAATAATCTTCATCGCCGCCTAAAATGTCGGGGATGATTTTGCAGAACGCTTTTGGGAAAATTCCTTTGTCGATGTTTTTGATGGCATTGTGCACATCCTCTTTTGAGGCAGAAACGCCGCGTTGATTGTACCTGTTATCACTCATGTTGCCGCAAAGATAGTTTTTTAAGGTGGAAGGTAAAAGGGAAGAAGTTAGAAAGTCGGAAGTCTGGAGTCCGAAGTCTGGAGTCGATGGTTAAACTATGAGTCTTTGACAGCGTTTTACCTGCACAAAGCTTGTTTTAATAAGAAAATTGAAATAGATTTTGGAAGCGAAAGTTGTCATTTTATGGCGGTTTGCAGTCCCGCTTTTCCTCCTGCGGTTTTAAATTTATGGATAAGAAAAATCTGTTGATCAAAACCGCATCCGTACAATCGGGCTTAGTATATAGAGGATTGTTCACTGTGGCGGTTTTTTCTCTTGCACAGGCCTATCATAAATAAACCTGATTGGATGGATGCTGTTGCAATCACTTTAAAAATTGAGCAACAACTTTCATAGCAGGAAGGAAAGCAGGACTGTTCTAACCGATGAGTACTGGTATTGCTTTCCAAAAGAACTTGAAATAATTAGCAGTTAACAGTTTGGAATAAAACTGTACTCATGAACCAATGGCCAATGAAAAAAAAGGGCGTAAAGTTTAAAACCTTACGCCCTATACCTTAAACCTTACGGCTTAAATCTATTTCATGAATAATAATTCTCTGAATTTTGGTAAAGGCCAAACGCTGTCGTCAACAATTTGCTCTAATTTATCAGCATGGTAACGGATAATATCGAAGTAAGATTTAACTTTCTCATCGTAGGCAATCGCTTTTTCGCGGGTATCTTCGATTTTGTTGGTTACTTTTCGTTCCTCTAACATCGCATCGATATTGGTTTTCACAATTTCTAAATGCTCAGAAAGTTTTTTAACGATATCGATAGAAACTTTGCTGTCTACACCGATTGCTTTTAAACCCTGCACGTTTTCGATCAGAGAGTTTTGGTAAGCAATGGCAGCCGGGATGATGGCTGTGTTAGCCACTTCGCCCATTACACGTGCTTCGATCTGTAATTTTTTGTAGAAGTTTTCTAACATGATTTCATGACGGGCATGAATCTCACGTGCGCTGTAAATACCTGTTGTAGCAAATAACTCAGCAGATTTTTCAGTTAAATAAGCATCTAAAGCTTTTGGTGTAGTTTTGATGTTTGATAAACCGCGTGTTGCAGCTTCATCTTCCCACTCCTGGCTATAACCATTTCCTTCGAAACGGATACCTTTAGATTCTTTGATGTATTTTTTGATCACGGTTAATAAAGCGATGTCTTTTTTATCACCTTTTTTGATCAATTTGTCTACTTCAACTTTAAATTTAACCAATTGCTCAGCCATAATCGCGTTCAAGATCGTCATCGGAGCAGAAGAGTTTGCTGACGAACCAACAGCTCTCAACTCAAATTTGTTACCTGTAAATGCGAAAGGAGAGGTACGGTTACGGTCGGTATTATCTAATAAAATCTGAGGGATTTTAGGGATACCTAACCAAAGTGCGTTATCTTCTTTGATTTTTTTGCTGATGCGTGAGTGCTCAATTTCATCCAATACATCGTTTAATTGAGAACCTAAGAAGATAGAGATAATTGCAGGTGGCGCTTCGTTTGCACCTAAACGGTGATCGTTGCTTACCGATGCAATACTTGCACGTAATAAATCTGCATGCTCGCTAACGGCTTTAATTGTATTTACAAAGAAAGCAAGGAACATTAAGTTGTTTTTAGGCGTTTTACCCGGAGCCAATAAGTTTTTACCAGTGTCAGTAATTAAGCTCCAGTTATTATGTTTACCCGATCCGTTGATGCCTGCGTATGGTTTTTCGTGCAATAATACACGGAAATGGTGACGACGGGCAACTTTCTCCATCAAATCCATCAATAATTGATTGTGATCGATAGCTAAGTTGATTTCTTCATAAATCGGTGCACACTCAAACTGAGACGGCGCAACCTCATTGTGACGGGTTTTTAACGGAATACCTAATTTTAAAGCTTCGTTTTCGAAATCTACCATATAGCTGAATACGCGCTCAGGAATAGAACCGAAATAATGGTCTTCTAATTGCTGGCCTTTAGCAGACATGTGACCGAACAAAGCGCGACCAGTTAACAATAAATCCGGACGGGCGTTGAATAATGACTCATCAACTAAGAAATATTCTTGCTCAATACCTAATGATGCATTTACTTTAGTAATGCTTTTATCGAAATATTGGCAAACATCAACAGCAGCTTTATCAAGTGCAGCCAATGCTTTTAATAGAGGTGCTTTATAATCTAAGGCTTCGCCTGTGTATGATACAAAAACGGTAGGGATGCAAAGGGTTTTACCTGCTTTACTTTCCATAATGAAGGCTGGAGATGATGGATCCCATGCAGTATAACCGCGGGCTTCGAAGGTATTACGGATACCGCCGTTAGGGAAACTTGAAGCATCAGGCTCTTGCTGAACCAATGCACTACCAGCAAATTTTTCGATAGCACCATCGCCACTTGGCTCAAAAAACGAATCGTGTTTTTCGGCTGTTGTGCCGGTTAATGGCTGGAACCAGTGCGTGTAGTGCGTTGCGCCAGCGCTCATTGCCCATGCTTTCATAGCTGTAGCAATTTGGTTAGCATCATCAGAATTGATTAATTCACCTTGGTTGATAGATGAAATTAATTTTTCATACACGTCCTTAGATAAGAAATCTCTCATTTTTTTCTTATCAAATACATTCGAGCCATAAAAATCAGAAATTTTCGCTGAAGGAGATTTAACTTCAGGCGAAATTCTATTTTGAGCCTCTTTTAATGCGATGGTTCTTAAGCTTTTCATTAATTTGTTATGTTTTTTGTCAAAAATAGTATATTTTATTAATTTTTGTAAAACAATCGCACGAATTATGTGAATTTTACTGAAAATGAAATAAAAAAATGTTTTTCAGATGAAAAATTTCATTTTTTGTAACGAAAATAGATTTTTTAAATGTTTTATGGAATCGTTGATTTTGCTGCATCATGGTATAAAACTTTAAAACTATGTTCAACTCTTCTATTAACGTGTACAAAACCGAGTGGCTCGATCTTGTATTTGCAAACCGCAACAAAAACTATGGTGCTTATGATTTAAGGTCTAAATCTTCGAAGATTATGACGAGAGCGCTTTTCGTATCGGGTAGTTTATTTGTACTATTGTGTTTCTCGCCTTTGATTTATGCAAAGCTTTTTCCAAAGGAAGTTGCATTTGATACTGCACCAACAGTGGTGAAACTGGATGATGTTATCCATCAGATGAAACCAGATGTTCCTAAACCGGAAGAAAAACTTGAGCCGAAAAAAGCAGAACCTGTAAAGGTTAAAACGGTTGCTTTATCGCAGAATATAGTGGTTGTAAATAGAGTAGATCTTCCAGATCCTCCAACCATTAAAGAAATACAAAATGCTGTGATCAGTGATAAGACGCAAGATGGAATTGTTGCTCCAAATTTGGTAATTCCAGATGCAAAAGGTAATGGTGATGGAGCTGGGACTGCTAAAGAGGGAACAGGAACGGCCGATAATGCAGAATATACTACAGGTGGTGTTGATGAATATCCTGAATTTACAGGTGGCGCCAAAGCATGGTCTAAATATATGGAACGTAATTTAAGGTATCCGTCAAAGGCACAGGAAGAAGGCGCAGCGGGAAAGGTATTTGTGAGTTTTGTGGTAGAGAAGGATGGTTCCATCACTGATGTATCGGTAATTAAAGGAATCGGTTTTGGCTGTGATGAAGAAGCGATGAAAGTGATTAAAAAATCACCACTTTGGAAACCCGGTAAAAATAAAGGTGTTCCGGTGAGGGTGAGGTATAATATGGCCATCAATTTTCAGATTTCTAATTAAAATTATTTGAAAATGAAAAAGTCTCTCTTAATATTATTATTTATTTGCTTTACCGCTGCTTATTTAAGTGCTAAAGTTGTAAATCCGGCAGATACTTCAAAACAATACAGTATTAAACTGGCCAATACCGATTTAAAAAACGGAACTGTTAAGTTTTTGCTCCGCGGTGGTATTGTATCTACTTATATTAAAGGGCAGGAAGTATTTGAAAAGAAATATGGCATTGCTTACCGCGATTTTGGATGTGTAATGCCCTTAAATATTTCGATCGAAGATTATAATAAGGTAGTGGCTTCTTTTATGGATAAGAAATATGGAAAGGGTTGGAGAAAAGAAGTGAGAAGGGATGTGCAGGGAATATGATGATGGAAAATGTGAGATGGATGATGGGGAAGCTTTCTATTAATGCTCTTGGTTTTTAGGGAGATGTAGGGTTAGGTAAATTGAAACGGTTTGGGCAATGCTCGGGCCGTTTTTTATGTTATCTGATTTAAATAGTTGCGTCATTTCGACTGAAGCTAGCCGGTGTAAGCATCTGTTATTATTTATCATGGTATGCTTGCTTGTTTCACAGGTTTCACCGGTAGCGAAATGCCTGCCCGTACAGGCAGGGAGAAATCTATCTCGATAGATCTCTCGACTGCGTTGCACTTCGCTCGAGATGACGGCACTGTAAAGACACTTCGCTTACTCCGTGGTCCGTGTCTCCACAGACCACTTGCAAAACTTGCATCATTAGTTTTGACGATGTTCTGTGAGGACACAGACCGTGGATGTTAGGGTTAGGTAAATTGAAACGGTTTGGGGGAGCCCGGGCCGTTTTTTATATTATCTGATTTAAATAGTTGCGTCATTTCGACTGAAGCTAGCAGGTTTCACCGGTAGCGAAATGCCTGCCCGTACAGGCGGGGAGAAATCTATCTCGATAGATCTCTCGACTGCGTTGCACTTCGTTCGAGATGACGGCACTGTAAAAACACTTCGTTTACTCCGTGGTCTGTGTCCTCACAGATCACTTGCAAAAACTTGCATCATTAGTTTTGACGATGTTCTTTGAGGACACAGACCGTGGATGTTGGGGTTAGGTAAATTGAAACGGTTTAGGCGGAGCCCGGGCCGTTTTTTATGTTATCTGATTTAAATAGTTGCGTCATTTCGACTGAAGCTAGCCGGTGTAAGCATCTGTTATTATTTATCATGGTATGCTTGCTTGTTTCACAGGTTTCACCGGTAGCGAAATGCCTGCCCGTACAGGCGGGGAGAAATCTATCTCGATAGATCTCTCGACTGCGTGCACTTCGTTCGAGATGACGGTACTGTAAAGACACTTCGTTTACTCCGTGGTCTGTGTCCTCACAGATCACTTGCAAAAACTTGCATCATTAGTTTTGACGATGTTCTGTGAGGACACAGACCGTGGATGTTGGGGTTAGGTAAATTGAAACGGTTTAGGCGGAGCCCTGGCCGTTTTTTATGTTATCTGATTTAAATAGTTGCGTCATTCCGAGGCGGGGAGAAATTTATCTCGATAGATCTCTCGACTGCGTTGCACTTCGTTCGAGATGACGGCACTGTAAAGATACTTCGCTTGAGATAGAGGTCTGTAAACAAAAAATGGATGATGGTTTTTACTCCATCATCCATTTTACATCATCCATCAACCTTATCCCTTATTCTCAATCCACTTGCGTGCATTTACAAAAGCTTCCATCCATGGGGAAACTTCGTCTTTACGACCCTGGGGATAATTTGCCCAGTGCCATTGGAACAGTGAGCGCTCAATGTGCGGCATCATTACCAGGTGACGGCCGGTTTCATCACACATCATTGCGGTGTTGTAATCAGAGCCATTCGGACTTGCCGGATAGCTTTCGTAAGCATATTTTGCTACGATTTTATATTGATCTTCTGCGTATGGTAACGAGAATCTGCCTTCACCATGGGATACCCAAACGCCTAAAGTGCTTCCTGCCAGGGTTGATAACATGACCGAATTGTTTTCCTGTAAGGTTAAAGAAGTGAAAATACTTTCGTGTTTACCGCTTTTGTTGTGCAGCATTTTAGGTTTTTCTTCATGGTCTTTATTGATTAAGCCTAATTCTACAAATAACTGGCAACCGTTACAAACCCCAACCGATAAAGTATCAGGTCGGGCGAAAAATTTCTCTAAAGCCACCCTTGCTTTTTCGTTGTATAAAAATGCACCAGCCCAGCCTTTCGCTGATCCTAAAACATCGGAGTTAGAGAAACCGCCAACGGCTCCTATAAACTGGATATCTTCCAAAGTTTCCCTGCCGGTGATTAAATCGGTCATGTGTACATCTTTTACATCAAAACCTGCCAGATACATGGCATTGGCCAGTTCGCGCTCTGAGTTACTTCCTTTTTCGCGGATAATGGCGGCTTTCGGACGTGGTTTAGTTGCGTCGATTACCGGTTTTTTGCCATCAAATTGTGTTGGGAAAGTATAGTTTAAAACCTGGTTTTTGTAATTATCGTAACGTTCTTTAGCTAAACCATTACCGGTTTGTTTGCTATCTAACAGGTACGAAGTTTTGAACCAAACATCACGTAAATGATCAATATCAAAGCTAAAGTTATCTGCAGCATTTTTAACTTCCAATTTAGCTGTTTGGTTTACTTCACCGATTTTATGGAAAGTTACGCCTGCCTGAGCAAAAGTTTCTTCAACCGAAGCGTCAGCCTGGAAAACGATACCAATATTCTCTGCAAATAATACTTTAATGCTATCAGCTTCTGCCAATGAAGATAAATCGATCGAAGCACCTAAATCACGGTCAGCAAAACACATTTCCAATAAAGTAGTAATTAAACCACCGCTACCAATATCGTGACCAGCCTGGATTTTATCGTTCTTAATTAATTGCTGAAGCGTATTGAACGCCGTTTTAAATTGACCGGCAGCTTTAATGTCAGGAGTTTCTGTGCCGATTTTGTTTAAAATCTGCGCAAAAGATGAACCACCTAATTTGTAACCGTCGTTAGAAAGATTGATGTAATAAATTGATCCGCCATTTTTCTGCAATACCGGTTCTACTACTTTGGTAATGTCATCACAGTTAGCACCTGCAGAAATAATTACAGTACCTGGTGCAATCACATCGCCATCTTTGTATTTCTGTTTCATCGACAACGAATCTTTTCCGGTTGGGATATTGATTCCTAAATCGATGGCGAAATCAGAACAGGCTTTTACAGCTGCATATAAACGTGCATCTTCGCCTTCGTTTTTACAGGCCCACATCCAGTTGGCAGAAAGCGAAACACTTTTTAAACCATCTTTTAAAGGTGCCCAAACAATATTCGAAAGTGATTCGGCAATGGCATTTCGGCTACCTGCTGCGGGATCGATTAGGGCAGAAAGCGGCGCATGACCAACCGAAGTGGCAATACCTTCTTTACCCTGGAAATCTAAAGCCATTACACCACAATTGTTTAACGGTAGTTGTAATGGACCAGCACATTGTTGTTTGGCCACACGGCCACCCACGCAACGGTCTACTTTATTGGTTAACCAATCTTTAGCTGCAACTGCCTCCAATTGAAGCACCTGCTCTAAATAGGTGTTTAATTCGTTATTGTTATAAGTAACAGCTTCGTAATTGCGATCGATTGTCTGATCTTCCATTACGATTTTTGGAGAACTGCCAAACATGGCGGCCAGTTCTAAATCCATCGGTTTTAAACCGGTTGTTGCCGATTTAAAGGTAAAATGGTGATCGCCGGTTACTTTACCAACGGTGTACATTGGCGAACGTTCGCGATCGGCTATTTTTTGAAGAGTTTCGATATGTTCGTTACCGATTACCAATCCCATTCTTTCCTGCGATTCGTTACCGATAATTTCTTTGGCCGAAAGGGTAGGGTCGCCAACCGGCAATTTATCTAAGTCGATTAAACCACCGGTTTCTTCAACCAGTTCTGATAAACAGTTTAAGTGACCGCCTGCACCGTGATCGTGGATCGATATAATCGAATTATGATCGCTTTCTACCATGCCGCGCACCGCATTTGCCGCACGTTTCTGCATTTCAGGGTTTGAGCGCTGGATGGCATTTAATTCAATTCCACTGCCATGCTGACCGGTATCTGCAGATGAAACTGCTGCACCTCCCATCCCAATTCTATAATTTTCGCCACCTAAAATAACAATGTTATCGCCTTCCTGTGGTTTAAGTTTTTGTGCCTGGCTGGCTTTACCGTAACCGATACCACCGGCAAGCATAATTACTTTGTCAAAACCTAATTTTCTGCTGTCTTCTTCATGTTCGAATGTTAAAACCGAACCTGTAATCAGCGGTTGCCCGAATTTATTTCCAAAATCTGTAGCGCCATTTGATGCTTTGATCAGGATATCCATCGGGGTTTGGTACAACCATTGTCTTTCTTCAACACCTTGTTCCCAAGGGCGGTTATCCTCCAGACGTGAAAGGGCTGTCATGTAAACAGCTGTTCCGGCCAAAGGCAATGAACCTTGTCCGCCGGCTAAACGGTCTCTGATTTCACCTCCCGAACCTGTAGCCGCACCATTAAAAGGCTCTACGGTGGTTGGGAAATTATGGGTTTCTGCTTTAAGTGAAATTACCGATTCGAAATCGCTTGTGGTATAGTAATCAGGCTCATCGGCACGTTTTGGAGCAAATTGCTGCACTTTCGGACCTTTTATAAAAGCTACGTTGTCTTTGTAGGCCGAAACAATATCGTTAGGGTTTTCTTCTGAGGTTTTACGGATCAGCTTAAATAAAGAAGTAGGCTGCTCAACACCATCAATTACGAATTTGCCATTGAAAATTTTGTGACGGCAGTGTTCAGAATTTACCTGTGAGAAACCAAAAACTTCAGAATCAGTTAATGGTCTTTCCAGTTTCTGCGCCAATGAGTTTAAATACTCAACTTCTTCATCGCTTAAGGAAAGTCCTTCCTGTTTGTTATAAGCTGCAATATCAGTGATTTCTAAAATCGGTTCGGGTTTGATGTTGATGGTATAAACCTCCTGATTCAGTTTGTTGTATTTTTGAGAAAGCATCGGATCATAATCTGAAAAATCCTCGTCAACCTGCTTAAATTCTTCAATCCTGATGATTCCCTGCATGTCCATGTTCTGGGTAATCTCTACTGCGTTGGTGCTCCAGGGAGTAATCATTGCTGCTCTTGGTCCAACGAAAAAGCCAGTTAGGGCTGTTTCCTGCGAGATTTTGGCGCCGCCAAATAACCATTCGAGTTTAGTAATATCAGTGGTAGAAAGCGCTTTGTCTGTTTGTAGAACAAAAATCGCCTGCGATTGACTAAGGAAGAAATGAATCATGCTTTTTTTTTGAAGTTGCAAAAATAGCGTTTTTAAATTTAATGACAGAATGAATCAGGGAATGAATGATAGAATTTTGAATGATAGAATGATTGAGTTTTGAATGAGAGAATGCTAAAAAGAATTTTGATTAACTAATAAGGATATTTTGCAACTTTGCTTTGTAATTCAATAATGCATTCTATCATTCATTCATTCTATCATTCATTCATTCTATCATTCATTCATTCTGTCATTCAATAATTTTGCCATTCAATCATTAATTTTTATGCTTCGTATCCACCACATTGCCATTATCTGTTCTGACTATGAAAAATCGAAAGATTTTTATGTAAATAAATTGGGTTTTACGGTTTTGGCCGAGGTTTACCGGACTGAAAGAAAATCGTATAAACTCGATCTGGCGGTGAATGGTGTGTATCAGATCGAACTTTTTTCCTTCGAAAACCCACCTGCAAGACCATCGCGACCAGAAGCACAGGGTTTGCGTCATCTGGCTTTTGAGGTTGAGGATATCGAGAAAGAAATTTCCAGATTAAACGAACAGGGAATTGTAACGGAGCCGATCCGCGTTGATGAATTTACTGATAAAAGGTTTACTTTTTTTGCCGATCCGGATGGTTTGCCTTTAGAATTGTACGAAATTTAAGATGAATATTTTTAAATTCAAACAGTTCGATGTCGATCAAACAGGCTGCGCCATGAAAATTAATACCGATGGCGTATTGCTTGGTGCAACCGTTTCGCATCCATCGCCAAAAAAGATTCTGGATATTGGCACAGGAACGGGTGTAATTGCTTTAATGCTGGCGCAACGTTTTCCTGATGCATTTATAGAAGCAGTAGAAATTGATCAACAAGCTGCTGAAACTGCGAGCAAAAACTTCCGGTTATCAGTTTTCAGTGAGCGCCTGAATATTAACCATGTTGCAATTGAACAATATAATACGAATGAAAAATTTGACCTGATTGTTTCCAATCCGCCCTTTTTTGTAAATGATTTAAAAAACGAAGAAATCAGAAAAGGCATCGCACGGCATGCAGATGAAGACTTTTTTAGTTCGTTGGTAGAAAAATCAAACTCGCTTTTGGCTGATGGAGGGCAGATCTGGTTAATTCTTCCAATAAAACAGGCCGATGAGGTGATTAATATCGCTTCTCCATATAATTTATCACTTGCCGAACGCGTTAATATTCATTCTGATGAAAATAAACCTACTTTCAGGCAGATCATCTGTTTAAAAAAAGGGGAAGTGCCTTTAAAAGAAAGTGATTTTAATATTTATGAATCTTTAAAGGAACATACGCAGGAGTATAAGATTTTACTTAAAGATTTTTTTCTGGCTTACTAAGGAAATAGTTTGAAGCATAAGCGTTTTCTGCTATATCATTTGTAATTTAGGCTACGAAACCAACTCACCAAAATTAAATGAAACGTAGTCTAAATGTGTTCTTGCTGTGCCTGATGGCATTATCTTCTCTTGCGCAATCTAAAAAACAAAAAACCGGCGATCCTTTGGCGGGGATTGATACTCTATTAAACCGCGTATTAAAAGATCAGCAGGTGGCCGGTTTTGCAGTGGCTGTGGTAAAAGGCGATCAGGTAATTTATAGCAAAGGCTTTGGCTACCGGGATCTGGAGAACAAAAAACCGGTTACGCCGAATACCCTTTTTGCTATCGGTTCGAGCACAAAATCATTTACATCAGCACTCATTGGTTTGCAACAAAAAGAAGGGAAATTATCATTTGATGGCATCGCGACCTCATATTTACCACAGTTAAAGTTTTACAACGATAACATGAACAGCCAGATTACCGTACGCGATATGATGTGCCACCGTACCGGTTTGTCGCGTTATGATTTATCGTGGTTCGTATTTAATACATCAAACCGCGATAGCATCATCCAAAGGGTTCGTTATATGGAGCCTACTGCTGCAGTGCGCGAGAAATGGCAGTACAACAACTTTATGTTTCTTGCGCAGGGGATGATTGTTGAAAAACTGACCGGAAAAACCTGGGAGCAGAATATTAAAGAAAAGTTTTTTGATCCTTTGGAGATGAACCGTTCAAATACCGATATTTTCAAATTTGAAAAAGATAGCGACGCTTCCTTACCTTATACCATAAACGATAAAGGCGCCATCGAAAAGATTGATTATTTTAATATTGACGGAATGGGCCCGGCCGGAAGCATTAATAGCAGTGTAAACGATATGACGCACTGGTTAAAAGTTTGGATTAACGGGGGATCTTATAAAGGAAAGGAAATTTTACCTGCTTCATACATCAGGGAAGCGGCAAGTTCGCAGATGGTAATGAACGGTGGTTTACCAGAAGAGGATGAAGACATTTATTTATCTACCTATGGTTTTGGCTGGATGATCAGCTCTTACCGTGGCCATTATATGGTAGAGCATGGCGGTAATATCAATGGTTTTTCGGCAAGTGTATCCTTTTTTCCTACAGATAAATTGGGTATAGTGGTTTTAACCAATCAAAACGGCTCACCTGTTCCGAAAATTGTATATAGCAGCATTGCCGACCGGATCCTGGAACTGGAAAATACCGATTGGAATAGTAGGGCGGTTAAAGCAAAAAATGAAGCCAGAGAAAGAGAAAAAGCCACCAAAAAAACGGCAGAGAATGCCCATGTTTTAAATACAAAACCTTCTCATCCTTTAAAAGATTATGATGGTTTATTTGATAACCCTGCTTATGGCGTAATCAATGTATCGTTCAAAAACGATTCGCTGTTTGCCATGATGGGTAAAGAAAAACTTTTGCTCAGGCATTACCATTACGATGTATTCAGCATTAGCGGGATAGATAAAAAAGGGAAAATTGATACAGCAGAAAGCGATTTACGTTTCAATTTTATCAGCGGACAGGATGGGAAAATTGAAGGGATCAGTATTCCTTTAGAACGTGGAATGAAACCTGCCATTTTTAATTACAAGCCAAGAACGGTTGAATTAAGTGCTGCAGAATTAGAAAATTATACCGGAAGCTATGGTGAAAAGGGGATGGCAAAAGTTTATTTAAAAGGTAAAGTTTTATTTGTCTCCGTACCCGGTCAGCCCGAATATGAAACCGTTTCAGTTGGAAACGATACTTTTAATTTTAAAAATTTAAAGGGTTTTAGTTTAAAATTCGAGAAGAAAGAAGGCGTTTCAAAACCTTTGTCTGTTTCTTTTATACAACCCAACGGGACATTTAAACAGGTAAGACAGCATTGATTTTTCCTTTGAAATGATGTTCTGTTCCAATGCTAATATCCTATAGATAAAATTAGGTACTTTCTTAGGATTTTAATGATTTTTCAGGTTAAAAAGATTGTTTTTTCTGAAACGTTAAACACGCAGAAAATAATTTGTTGCGATGTTTAATGTGGGAAACCGGATTGATATTACCTTTGATTCATGAAAAAAATAGGATTAATTTCTGATACGCATGGTTTTTTGGATGAAGCCGTTTTCAAACACTTTGATGAGGTAGATGAAATCTGGCATGCGGGTGATTTTGGTCCAGATGTAGCAGAACCCCTGGCCGCATTTAAACCCTTGCGGGGGGTATTCGGAAACATTGATGATGCAACCATCAGATCAGCCTTTCCTGAACAAAATCGATTTAGCTGCGAAGATGTTGATGTATGGATGACCCACATAGGCGGTTATCCCGGCAGGTATTCTAATTTTGTAAAACCAGAAATATACACTAACCCTCCAAAATTATTTATTACCGGGCACTCTCATATTTTGAAAGTAATGTTCGATGAAAAAATAAAATGTTTGCATATAAACCCCGGCGCAGCGGGAAAACACGGCTGGCACAAGGTGCGTACACTGATCAGGTTTTGCATTACTGACGAAAATATTCATACCTTAGAGGTTATAGAGTTATCGGGTAGATAATGTAAAATGTACACTAAGTATGGTTTGTGGCGTTAAAACACTAGGACAATTTATTATAGAAAAACAGGCAGATTTCCCTTATGCCAAAGGTGAGCTTTCCAGGCTGCTAAGAGACATTGGCATTGCCGCAAAAATTGTAAACCGCGAAATTAATAAGGCAGGTTTGGTTGATATTCTTGGCGACATGGGTACAACCAATATTCAGGGAGAAGAACAGAAAAAATTAGATGTTTATGCAGATAAGCAGTTTATTGCCGCATTAACCAGCGGTGGCGAATGCTGCATTGTGGCAACTGAAGAGGAAGACGAAATCATCCATATCGAATCTCCGGTTTCGCAGAATGCCAAATATATTGTTTGCATCGATCCTTTAGATGGTTCTTCAAACACCGATGTAAATGTTGCCGTGGGCACTATTTTCTCTATTTATCGCCGGAAATCGGTGGATGGCAGGGCAAGTATAGATGATGTATTGCAAAAGGGTACGCAGCAGGTTGCTGCGGGTTATATTATTTATGGTTCATCAACCATGCTGGTGTACACTACCGGAAAAGGGGTGAACGGGTTTACCCTCGATCCGTCAATAGGCGAATTCTGTTTATCGCATCCTCAAATGAAAATCCCTGAAGTAGGCTATTTGTATTCAGTAAACGAAGGGAATTACGTGCATTTTCCTGACGGTGTAAAAAAATACATCAAATATTGCCAGGTAGAAGATGAAGCAACAAAACGTCCTTACACTTCACGTTATATCGGCTCGATGGTGGGCGATATCCACCGGAATTTAATAAAGGGTGGTATTTATATCTATCCAACCACCGCACGCTCACCTAACGGAAAGCTAAGGTTGCTGTACGAATGTAACCCGATGGCTTTTATTATAGAGCAGGCCGGGGGCAAAGCCAGTACAGGTTTCGAGCGCATATTGGAAATCCAGCCGACCGAACTACATCAAAGGGTTCCGGTTTTTATCGGCTCCAGAAAAATGGTTGAGAAAGCAGAAGAAATGATGTTGCTTTACACTGCAAAATCGATCTCTGTTGATGAGAATATAGAAGCTAAACTTGAAGATTTAAATGTAATCGGCGGAATTGACTAAAAAAGGTTTGCCTTATTTCTTTCTGCTTCAAAAAAAGTATCTATCGCTAAATTTTGTTTGTCTTGCGAGGCAAAAACAGCTAAACGGTCGCAGCGCTCATTCTCCGGATGATCGTTGTGACCTTTAATCCAGATAAATTTTACCTTGTGCAGTTTGTATAGTTCGAGGAAACGCAACCAGAGGTCTTTGTTCTTTTTATCTTTAAAACCTTTTTTCACCCAGCCGAAAACCCATTTTTTTTCAACGGCATCAACCACATATTTCGAATCTGAATAAACGGTCACCTCCTGGTTCAAACTTTTTAATGCCTCTAATCCCTTTATTACAGCCAATAACTCCATGCGGTTGTTTGTAGTCATTCTAAAACCACCACTCAGTTCCTTGTAGTGTTGCCCTGCCCTTAAAATAGTACCCCAACCACCTGGTCCGGGGTTTCCGCTAGCTGCTCCGTCTGTATAAATTTCGATCATAAACGCTGTAAAGTTATGTTTTTAGCTTTAAAATCGCCTATTTTATCTGTTGCTGAAATTTTTTTTAAATTTCAAATAATTGAATGTTAAGGAATTAAAAATTTGTTGTAAAAAGTTTGAAAAAAATATTTGCGAGGAATATTAAAAGTCGTACTTTTGTGACATCAAAAAACACGGTGGCTGTAGCTCAGTTGGTTAGAGTATTGGTTTGTGGTGCCGAGGGTCGTGGGTTCGAGCCCCATCAGCCACCCCCAGTGGGACGAGGTCTTTTCAGAAGATTTTCGTCCCATTTTTTTGATTCTAACTCCTTGTTTTTCAGATAGATATGTTGAGCTATTTCGTTAACATTAGGTGTTCGATATCGGTCTCCATTGTATTCCATTTTTTCGGGAAATAAACAACTTATTAGGTATCGTTTACCTTCAACGCTGGAGTTTTCGTAAAATACGTCCAGATTCATCAAATTGTTAATAGCCCGCTCAGCTATCGGTTTTATGTTTAATTCAGCCTTATTTTTTGCATTAAGCTCTGATAATTTTGATTCTATTACGGCGATTTTTTCATTGCACTCAGCTTTGATAGCTCTGAAGTCGACCGCATCAATCTCGTTATCTAATAACAAATCTCTCGCTTTTTCGATCTTTCTATTGTAATCTCTGATTTGGGTCGAATAAGTTTTTCGCTCGTCTAAGATAGAGCCAACTTGATTTTGATATGCATCAGATATCGTTTGGGTAAAAATTTCATCATAACCCTTCCTAGGTAAGTACGCTAAGAGCTCCGTTATAAAGTCTTCATTAACTTTTTCAGACCTGTACCGGATTCCACAAGCGGATGTGCAGTGATAATAAGTAAAATGTTTGTTCTTTCCCTTTGACGAACTTCCACTCAAGGATCGGTGACACTTAGGGCACTTCAAGAATCCGCGCAAAACGAGTGACTCTGGTGTAGCAATGGGCTGACCAAATTCTTTCTTCCTTCCATTTAAAATATCTTGTACATTAAAGAACATTGTTTCGCTAATCAAAGCTTCGTGTAATCCCTGCGCTAGAAATGCATCTTCATTTTTATATTTTGGTACAATTACTTTTCCGCAATAAATTGGATTGCGGATGACGGTGTAAAAATTGTTTTTGCTGCAGTTTAAGCCCTTTGCTCTTGCTGTATGAAGTATTTGCTCTCCAGAATATATTCCGTCTGCCAGCTGCTCAAAAACCCATTTCATTAAAGATGCCTCGGGCTGTTTCAATGCAATGTATTTTTTTCCATTTTCAGCGGTTTTGTTGATATATCCTAGAGGCGCTTTACCCGTCCATCTTCCTTCTTTTTTTGCTTGTCTAATTCCTGCTTTGGTATTTAATCCCCTTCTGTCATTTTCTATCTCAGGCGTTGTGAGGTAAACCGCTAACATCATTTTATTCTCCGGTACATTCAGGTCTAATGGTTGCTCTATTGCCTGAGGGTCAACCCCCAATTTGTTGAGCATTGCAATGGTTTGATATGCATCACTGGTGTTGCGACTAAATCTATCCCACTTAGTAAATAATAGTAGATCTGTTTTTCCTTTGTGCTTTTTTAAGTGGATAAACAATTTATTCCATTCAGGACGGTTAAATGTTTTTGCAGAGTGATCTTCTACAACCACCTTTCGTATTTTGACGCCGTTGAGTTCGCAATATTTTTCGAGTACTTCTTGTTGACTTCTGAGTGAGTAGCCTTTTTCAGCTTGCTCATCTGTACTTACTCTTACATATAAATCAGCTATTTTCATTTCCTTTTTTCTTTTTTGTATGTCGGGTAAATCTTCTCCGACTAGCAGTTGAATTACGATCAGATAACCTCTTAATGGTCTCCTGAACAGATAAGTTACTTAATTTATAGATGAGTTCCAAAACCTTTTGAGCTTTTTCTATACTAATTACTGTATCGTGATTTTGAAGGATTTTGACCATTTTTTCTGCTGTAACTGATCTCTTTTCTCGAAACTTATAATAATCCATATCCTTGTATTTTTACAAGGTTCAGGGAAATATCTGCAATTGTTACGGTATCCCTTTCGTAATCCGTAACGATTCCAGAATTGATACGCCTAAGCAACTTCAAAAATAATTATCCTGTAATAAAGGGGTTCTCATTTATTTGCTATTATTTCGAAGGGTCGCAATTAACAATTAATTGTTTTTTCAGCAATCATTTTTTTAACCTGCAGAGCTATCGTCGAGCTGCTATTTATCGTTCAAAGGTCTGTAAACGGCTTCGCCGCCCTCGAGCGATAAGCGGTCACAGAAATTATTGCAGCAGTAAAATAAATGTATTTTTATGGAAACACTATAACTCTGCTAATGAAACTACAGTAATCCAATATATAGAAAACTATAATGAAACTGTAAGTAAAATGCTCGGGCACAAGAACATCAAAACCACACAACATTATGCAAAAATTATGGATAGGAAAGTGGATGAGGATATGGCCAGAAGCAAAAGTTGCAATTACTACTTACAATTATACACTTACAAAATAACAGGTGGTCCATAATGATACTGGTCGAACAATGAACCATGGAATTTTAAGCGTGCTATAGCTTGTCAAACGGATAGAATGCTTTCCAATCCCACTTACCGCCAAGATATCTCCACAGGTCCATGCCAAGAATGTCCATGGTAAATGGTTCGAAATCCTTCAAAAGCATAGCCATAGTATCTCGTGCAGTCTGCGGGCTTACTTTGTTCTGTACCGTTATGTGTGGACGATAGCCCTGAAGGTCCTGTGGTATCAGCACATGATGAAAATGTTTTTTAATCGTGGTGTGTAGTGCATTTAACTGTTCGCTCTCCACGGCGTAGGCAACACCATTTCCCAAAAAAAACAAACGCGTTACTTCCGCAGCAAAGACTTCTGATCTGATAGTCTCCATATAAGATAAAGTGTCAGGCTCATATGGCAGTTGATGAAACAACATAAGGTGAGCAGGTACTTGGTTCCTTCCAACAGGGAAATAGGCATTTCGCATCGATTCGAAGAAGTTCTGGGCCTGATCATCAAGCCTTGAGGTGAGTATATACGGCATCATCTCGACCTCCTGCATTTTTCGCTGCAGTATTTTACTTCGTCCCAGTTCTCTTTCCATTTCTTTCGCCAGGAGAAAAACCTTTGGCAGGTGGGACAAATTTTCTCCGGCAGATCACCCTTTTTTACTGCTTTCATATCTGGTTAACAGATAGGAGCCTGGATTGTTGTTGGCATATCCAGGCGATTTCCTTATTAGGTGTGAAGTGGCTTTTTATTAACATAGCTAAAGTAGGATCTTAAATCGATGACTCGTTGAGATATTAACGGACTAAAAATTCATAAGTATGCCGGAATGGTTCACATGGCGCATAAAGATACGATCAGTTTAATAAGAAACGGATTTGAGCCAAGCTTCGGGATCAAAAAATGCAAACAGTAAGATTCAGTTGCACATGTTTGAAAAATTCCAACATATAAACATTGTTAACCAAGTAAATGTCAACTTAGCTTCTTTATCACCATGGCTGTATATTTCGGTGAAAGTGACCCCTCTATTTCGGGCCAAACTGGCCACCAATTTGATTACCGGATGATGCGCATCTAGTTCCTTTCCCTCTGAACAAATATACACTTCGGATCCAAATCCATTTTCCTCAAGACTTTTCGGTTTAATCCGTCTCCCTGCCCGATTTACCCTCAATTTAGATCATTCTAAAGATCAAAAGCAATTACGGAGGCACTTTAGCGCTATAAAACGCTGTGATCTCCTCAAAAATAGCAAATCGACCCTAGTTCACCCTGAATTGCTGATATGCTCCCAGAAGCGATTATTTTACGCAGAAACGAAAAGATTATTCTCAAAAGTAAGTCGTGAAAAAAGTTGATCGAAAGATCAGAGTGGCCAGTTTGCCCCGGAACAGGTGGTCACTTTAAAGCGAAATGGGGCGACAGCTTAAATGCGGAACAGGCGGCCATTTTCACCGAAATGCCCACTTTGGAACGTGAAACAGCCAGACCTTTCATGACGGGCTGATTAAATACTTCTAATGTTGGATTGACTGAACAAATAGCCTGTTTTTAATGTTCAGATTATAGGATAACGCTAGAATTGTCCAGCAGATCAAGATAATGGGCTAGATATGATCTGGAATTAACCGGCCCCAAATGAAAAACATATGATTGAACAAAATCAAAAACCTTTGGAAAATCCGACAGAAAAATATCCGAGACCGCCGTTTGCAAAACAGCCACAGGAAGTACCGGGACTGGCCTCAAAAATGGACCCGATCCCCGATCATGGTGAAGAAAGCTATAAGGGGAGTGGGAGACTTTTAGGGCGGAAAGCATTGATTACAGGCGGTGATTCCGGAATTGGACGCGCGACCGCAATTGCTTATGCAAGGGAAGGTGCTGATGTGGTGATCAACTACCTTCCCCAGGAACAGTCGGATGCAGATGAAGTGCTTGCCTGCATCACTGCAGCAGGGAGAAAGGGATTTGGTATCCCTGGCGATATTACCATTGAATCATTTTGTGAATCGCTGGTCAAACAGGCTGTAGAAAAACTTGGCGGGATTGATATCCTGGTAAACAATGCCGGTCACCAGCAAGCGGTAGATTCTCTTCTTGATATTAGTACTGCGGATTTTGATACAACGATGAAAACCAATGTTTACGCGCCGTTCTGGATTACCAAAGCGGCCCTTCCTATTTTGCCTGAAGGAGCGGTGATTATCTCTACCAGCTCAGTCCAGGCATATGATCCTTCTGAAAACCTGTTTGATTATTCACAGACGAAAGCAGCAAATGTTGCCTTTGTAAAATCATTGGCCAAACAATTGGGTCCCAAAGGGATCAGGGTAAACGGTGTAGCTCCTGGCCCGGTATGGACTCCCTTACAGACCAGTGGCGGGCAGCCGCAGGAGGCTATTGTAAAGTTTGGTGAAGCAACACCTCTTGGCCGCCCTGGCCAGCCCGCAGAACTTGCATCTATCTATGTTCAGCTGGCAGATAACAATGCAAGTTATGCCACCGGACAGATTTATGGTTCTGCAGGAGGCAATGGTCATCCTTAATCATTCAACTCTTATTAAAGCTTCTTCAGTTAGAAGAAGTTTTAATAGATTTATCCAATTCATTGGACCAGGATAGACCTCGCCGCAGGGTCCAACGGACTAAATTAACGGAAAGAGATGCATTCCGGGACCCTTAGAGCAAACAAAATTTACAATGGGGCTGTTGGTAGCTGTATGCCTTGGATTGAATTTGCTTTTGGTTAAAAGTTAAAGCTACCAGCTCCAATAGGGAAATCATTTAAAGCGGAGACAGGTAAGGGTTTCATTTGAATCTTTTAGGGACGACTTTTTTTTTTCTTTTGCGTATCCTTATGATAATAACCTACACAATGTCCTTGAATCTGGACCCGCTTTACAAATAGCAATATAATACACTGGGTTAAGAATCTATAAGACATTAACCATTATACGAGTCTTGATGCCTTATGGAAAAAATGCGCTTTGGACTGGAGGCCCCGGAAGCACTAATCACTTATGGTTGTCTTGGAGAACCCATGATCAATTGACCCTGGGCTGCCAGAAATAAATTTTTTATAAAATTTTTTTATCCATTAATCAATAATGTAATGAAGAGGGGGCAAATTGGTTATTTTACCCAGTGCTACCCCATTTCCTCTCATTCACGAATTTCGGCCGCGATTCCCAGTGTTCTGTTTGCATTTATTATTTCCCCGAAAGTTTCTAACCTACTTTGCCACACGGTTAAGAAGAGATCAATATCACGCCGAGGAAATGTTGGCAGAATGTTTTGTTAAATAATGGAATGGAAAAAGGGCAATTACAAATGAGAACGGAAATCATTAAATTAATTTGCAAATGATAAATAAAGGCTTAAATTTGTACTGTAATAAAAATTAACACAGTATGAATAATGCACAATTTGCTACTGCGGTACATATTATGACCATGTTGGCCAGAACAGGTGATAGTTTATCTTCTGCTTACATCGCCGGAAGCATCAATATTAATTCTTCTATGGTGAGAATTTCCCTTAGCGTGCTCAGCGCCAACGGATTGATAAAGAGCAAAGAGGGAAAGGGTGGAGGAAACATCCTGGCTAAAGCAGCCGATAAGATTGTGCTCTCCGATATTTACACTGCTGTAAATAATGCTTATTTATTGGGAAAACTTAACAGTCCTAACCCCGAATGTAATACAGGAAAACAGATTAATGATCACCTAACCCATCTGTATAGAGAGGTAGACCGTTCTATGGTCAAGAGCCTGAGTACCATAAGCCTCGCTGATTTTTGTAGCAAATTCAAATAATTTCTTTATTGGAAATATTAAGATATAAGGCATTAATTGCCTTCGCATTTTTATAACCTATACTGTATTTAAAATTAATACAGTATTACTTGCAATCAATAATTAAAAACAAATATGAAAGTAGCATTAGTCGGAGCATCAGGCTTCGTTGGAAAGGCAGTATTGGGTGAATTACTGCAGAGAAATCATCAAGTAACGGCAATTGTGCTGACCCAGGAAGAAATAGCACCACAGAAAGGTCTTGATCTTATTGTTGGGAATGTGGAGGATACCGATAGTTTTTCGAACTCGGTTAGCGGGCACGATGCGGTGATCAGCGCATTTAATGCCGGATGGAAAAACCCACATCTATACCAGGATTTTCTTAAGGGATCCCGGTCAATCCAAGAAGGAGTGATCAGATCGGGTGTTCAGCGACTTTTGGTATCCGGGGGGGCGGGAAGCCTTTTTCTTCAAGGTAAGCAGCTTGTCGATCTGCCGGAGTTTCCTGAACAATGGAAGGCAGGCGCAACAGCCGCACGCGATTATCTTAATGAACTTCAGCAGGAAGAAAAGTTGGACTGGGTATTTGTGAGCCCGGCTATTGAAATGCATCCTGGTACATCGGGCCACAGGAAAGGGACCTATCGTTTGGGGGGGGATGAGCCTGTTTTTGATCAGGATGGTAACAGTGTGATTTCGGTGGAAGATTTAGCGGTAGCGATAGTTGATGAGCTGGAAGAGCCTAAATATAACAAAGAACGCTTTACGGTAGCTTACTAGTTCAGATCATGAGTCTATATCATAGGTGTAATTCATTTCAGATTTGTCCCGGTTTTTCGGGCAGCTATGATGAAATTCTGTACGATATAGATTCATTAAAAGATGAACATAATGGTGTTTCAGTCATTTGAAACCCAAACTGGATAAATAAATTAAAACAAGACCAATACATGACCAAAAAAAGATATTACAGCTTATTGATTCTGCTTGGAATGCTAACAGCAATGGCACCTTTCTCTATAGATACTTATCTGCCGGGCTTTCCTTCGATTGCGGAAACATTTGGGATCAGCGTTTCGAAGGTTACCCTCAGTCTGTCAAGTTTCTTTGTAGGGATCGCTTTGGGGCAGGTAATTTACGGTCCCCTCCTCGACCGGTTCGGGCGAAAGCGGCCGTTATATCTTGGTCTGATCCTGTATCTGGTTGCTACAGTTGGGTGTTATCTGTCACAATCAATAGAGACTTTGGTTTTCTTCAGGTTTATTCAAGCCATTGGCAGCTGTTCGGCAGGCGTGGTATCGATGGTGATGGTGAGGGATCTCTTTCCTCTTGGTGAGAACGCGAAGATCTATTCAATCTTAACGCTGGTAATGGGGACCTCACCAATGGTAGCACCCACAATCGGAGGTGTTATATCAGCTGTTTTCGGATGGCGCATGATTTTTTTAGTCCTTTTTGCATTGGCAATATCACTTCTGATTGCGGTTTTTGTGATCCTTCCTGAATCGAAAGCTCCGGATAAATCACATTCCCTTAAACTTGGTGAAATTCTGCGGGGATACTGGGCCGTGCTTGGCGTGCCACAATTTCTCGTATACGCAATTGGTGGGGGATTTGCACTATCCGGGCTCTTCGCATACATATCAAGTTCTCCTGCCATTTTCATGAAAGGCTATCGAGTATCCAACTATAAGTATGGGTGGATATTTGCTGTTGTAACCGTCGGTTTCGTTGGTTTAGGCCAGCTCAGTCGGATCTTAAGCAGGTTTTTTAAAGCTGAGAAAATTGTTTTTGGTGCCGTGGTATTCATGATACTCCTTAGTTTGATATTGCTGTTAGGGCTGATCTTAGGCTGGTTCGGACTCTTTGCTACTGCTGGCATGATTTTCCTCATTCTTGGGTGTATAGGTGTTTTAAACCCCAACGCAGCTGCACTTTCTATGGCACCATTCGATCATAATGCAGGCTCAGCCGCTTCGCTTTATGGCCTCTTTCAATGGGGGATTGCAGGGGTAATATCATCTGTAGTTAGTCTGCTCGATAGTACTTCGGCAGTTTCATTATCGCTGATTATAATAGGAACAGGAACAATATCCATCATGATACTTTTTTTTGGCAAAGCAGCCTTTAATAAAAATAATATTTAACATCATAATAGTCCTATATGAAAAAGAAAACATTAAGAATGAGAAGGCTCGGATGGGCGGGGGTAGAGATAGAGTGTGATGGAGAAATACTTCTGATCGATTATATCCAGGACACTTCGCCATTGGTACAGCTCCGTAGTCAGCAAGAACCTTTTCCGGCCATGTCCAGATTGGGTGAAGCCAAAGTTGCCCTCATTACACATCTTCATGCAGATCATGCTGATCCGATGGCGGTTTTTGCCGCACTGGGTGAAGGTGGGAAAACTTACAGACCTAAAAAGGCTTCGGGAACAGATGCGGACTTAGCCCTCACTGCTCATGCAGAATCGGAATTTGAAAAATATGAGTTAGATGCAGAAATACTAGAGGAATGGCAGGAACGTACGGTTGGCCCCTTCAGATTTACTGCGTTACCTTCTGCCGATGGCTTTGGCGATCCCCAGATCGCCTGGGCGGTGGAATGCAATGGTTTTAAGATCTTCCATGGTGGAGATACAATTTTTCATGGTAATTTTTGGAGGATTGCCAACCATTTCGGACCATTCGATATTGCATTTCTGCCGATTAATGGTGCGGTTGTTGATTTTCCACTTTTGCAGCCCCCAAGCGCTATTGAAGCAGTAATGACACCGGAACAGGCGGGAACAGCTGGACATATTTTGAAGGCAAAGTACATTGTGCCAATTCATTATGCCTCATTGCACAAACCACCGATGTATATAGAGGCTTCAGGATCTACGCTGCGTTTATATGAGCAAACTACTGCTCTTGGAATAATCTCTTCAATATATCAACCAGGAGAGTGGTTCCAGATCGACTAATCCGTTGGAGTCTGGCTATTTTGTTCTTACATGAAAGATTTTGACAGTAAATAAAAATAACTTGGGATAGGGTATTCAATTCCGGGTTATTGTAATGATGATCTAATTTTTTTCTACAATTTTTTTACTGGTTTTATTTATGATGTGCACTAGTATTCAGGGGATTTCGTAGTGTAGTGGGCATTTCGGCAAAAATGGCCAGTATAGCCTACATCTGGCATCAAGTCAATTCAACCATATTTCTTGTGTTGAATCGTGTGGATACAGTCAAAAAAATCAATGCTTTGGTTTTTTTGTACAAAACTGAACCATTTCCGTACAAAACTGAACCCCTCGTTAAGCGCAAGTAGCTAGTTTTGGAATCTCCAAATATGACAGCTACAAATTATGAGATCAACAGGCAGTGCCCTCCGCAAAGTTTCGGTCATCTTCTTCCGCAGGTGACACCAGTACCAATCTTTGCAAGGATCAAAAGCAATTTAACAGGGAAAGTTTATACCTTTTTACTGCTGCTTTTACTTTTGGCGGCTGGTATATCTTGCTCCGCACAGGATGCATGCTACAGTCGCCTTGATCAAGATACCCTGACGATAGGCAATCAATTTATTGAGCGTAAATTTATCTGGAACAAGGGAAATGTAATTACGCATAGCTTAAGCGATAAAAAAGGCCGGAAAGTTTGGCTTAATAAGCTTAAGAGTCCCGATTTTTACATTCAAGCCGGCACCGAAACTCAGAATGGACAGTATGAAGTATTAGTAAAGAAAGACAATACCATTCACATCTCTTCACAGGAAACCATTATTTCTTTTTCTATAGGCGCGCTTGACGTAAAGCGGGTTTACCGGATCAATGCGCAAAGCGCTTCAATCGCCGGCGAAACCTATCTGAAAGGCCAGCTGTCGGGTATATCAGGAGGACAACAGGCCAATGCCGCGGATCAGAAAAACATTGAATTTGCCGATGATATGAAGGTCAATAGTTCTGCCACAGTTTTAGATCAGTTAAAGCTGGACGGTTACCACTGGCAGGTTAAAGCGGTCGAATTTTTTGACGTAACCGACTGGAACAACAACCTGGTACTGGAAAATAAGTTTATTCCCTATAGAAAAAAAGGTTACCGGGGCAACCTGCTTTTTGCGCACAACCAGGAAAAAGAGGCCGGCTTTTTTTTCTTAAAGGAAGCGCCGGCTTCCAGTGTACAGCTGGCCTATGGCGGTCAGGATTTTACGACTGAGTTTGGGCATTTTGCGGTAAACGGATTAGGGCTAAGTGCCAAAGATATCCGAGCCGATGAGTGGCGCAAAGCTTATACAGTGGTATTGGGCGTTTATAGCGGAAAAGAGTTTAACCAGTTGCAAGCGTTACGTGGCTATCAGAAAACCATCCGTAAAAATGAATCACAGCGAGACGAAATGGTGATGATGAATACCTGGGGCGATAGGAGCCAGGATGCTAAAGTTAAGGAAAAATTTAGCCTGTTAGAACTGGAAGCTGCAGCTAAACTGGGTATCACCCATTTTCAGATCGATGACGGATGGCAGCAAGGGAAAAGTCCAAATTCTGCATTGGCCAAAGGATCTTTTAAAAACATTTGGGACAACCCCAATTATTGGAAACCTGATACGGCAAAATATCCGACTGGACTAGGTCCAGTCGTAAAAAGAGGTAAAGCGCTGGGTATCGAAATTTGCTTATGGTTTAACCCCAGTATTCAGCAGGACTATGCAGACTGGGAAAAAGATGCTTCGGCGATGGTCGAACTGTACCGGATGTACGGAATCAGGACATTTAAAATTGATGGACTGTCTATTCCCAACAAACAATCGGAAATTAATCTAACCAAAATGTTTAATCGGGCGTTGAGCGAAACAGAAAACCAGGCTGTTTTCAATCTCGATGCTACTGCGGGTCGCAGGGGAGGTTATCATCTTTTTACCGAATACGGCAATATTTTTCTGGAGAACCGTTACACCGACTGGCAAAATTACTATCCTTACTGGACACTCCGCAATTTATGGCAGCTTTCTAAATACGTACCACCAGAGAAGTTGCAGATCGAATTTTTAAATAAATGGAGAAATACCGACAAATATGGCCAGGATCCTTTCGCTCCTTCCGATTATACTTTCGAATATTTATTTGCCATTACCATGGCCGCCCAGCCACTGGCCTGGTTTGAAGGCACGGGACTACCCAAAGAAGCGTTACAATTAGGAGAATTGATTGCGAAGTATAAAAAGGTGCAGCACGATTTTCATCAGGGAACCATTTTACCGATTGGTGATGAACCTTCAGGCAAATCATGGACAGGTTTTCAATCTCTCCTAAAAGATAGGGGTTATTTGATGGTGTTCAGGGAAAATAATTCTGACGCCACAGGCATACTGGAGACCTGGTTACCCGAAAAGGTTAAAATACAATTAAAACCGCTACTTGGAAGGGGGAAGGCGATGATTCAAACCACTGGTAGAAAAGGAGCCTTGAAAGTAGTCTTGCCTGCTATAAATGATTTTGTGATGTACAGCTATACCATTTTAAAATAACCGATGAAAAACATATTAAACCTTTTCCTTTTAACGTTCCTTAGCATCTCCGCAATCGCCCAAAAGAGGGTTAGTCTTAATTCCCCCGACGGGCGGTTGCAGGTGGATGTAAGCATTGGAGATAGTATCCGTTTTCAGCTGGCGCATGATGGTGAACGCCTACTGAATTCTGGCGACATAGCCATGAAATTGGGCAATGGGAAAACCTTCGGTATCAAATCTCACCTGAAACAAAGCAAAACCATTACCGTTAAAAAGGAAATCCCTGCCTATTTTTATAAAAGAAACCGTATCAATGATGAATATGCAGAATTGACGCTGGAATTTAAGGAAGATTACAAACTGATTTTTCGACTTTACAATGAGGGCATGGCTTACCGGTTTGTCTCTGTGGCTAAGCAGGATTTTATCGTGAATGAAGAACTGGCCGCTTTTCATTTTCCAAAAGATTACAAAGCCTACATTCCTTATGTAAAAACTAAAGAGAAAACCATTGAGGGCCAATATTTCAATTCGTTTGAAAATACCTATACCTACACCCCTTTGAGTAAAATGGATAAACATAGGCTTGCATTTTCTCCTTTGGTGGTGGAATTGGATAAGGGTAAAAAAGTATGTCTGGCCGAAGCTGATTTGCAAAGTTATCCGGGTATGTTTTTTTTTAATCCTGCCGGAGGAAATGTTCTGGAAGCCAACTTCGCAGCTTATCCAAAATCTACGGGGCAGGGCGGACATAACCAGCTGCAACAAATCGTCACCTCACGCCAGCCTTATCTTGCTAAAAGTAGGACACAAACCAAATTTCCCTGGCGCATTGCCATTGTTAGCACCAGCGATAAAGCCCTGGCGGATAATGATATGGTTTACAAGTTGGCCGAACCCAGCCGTTTAAAGGATATTTCGTGGATAAAACCTGGCAAAGTGGCCTGGGAGTGGTGGAATAACTGGGGCTTGAGTAAGGTAGACTTTGTTTCGGGTGTTAATACCGAAACCTATAAGGCTTATATAGATTTTGCCGCCAAAAATAAAATTGAATATGTGATTTTGGATGAAGGCTGGGCAGTAAATCTTAAGGCAAGTTTGTTTGAGGTTGTTCCAGAAATTAATCTGAAAGAACTGGTCGCTTATGGCAAATCTAAAAATGTAGACCTTATTCTATGGACTGGGTACTATGCCTTTGCACGCGATCTGGAACAAGTTTGCAAACATTACGCGCAGTTGGGGGTAAAAGGTTTTAAGATCGATTTTATGGACCGTGATGATCAGGAAATGGTTGATTTTCATTACCGGGCCGCAGAAATAGCCGCCAAATATAAGTTGATGGTCGATTTTCACGGTACCTATAAACCTACCGGGCTAAACCGTACTTTTCCGAATGTAATTAATTATGAAGCTGTAAATGGTCTGGAGCAGATGAAATGGAACGGGCCGGAGATGGATATGGTAACCTACGATGTGACTATGCCTTTTATCAGGATGATCGTTGGACCCGTAGATTACACGCAGGGTGCCATGCGTAATGCAACTAAAAGTAGCCATAGGGGAATAAATGATGAACCCATGAGTCAGGGGACACGCTGCAGGCAACTGGCAGAATATGTAGTTTTTGAATCGCCCTTAAATATGCTTTGTGATAGCCCGGACAATTATGCGAAGGAGCAGGAATGTACTGATTTTATTAGTGCTATCCCTACGGTTTGGGATCGTACCATCGTACTTAATGGTGAGATCGGGCAATACATTACCACTGTCCGCCAAAAGGGTAACGCCTGGTACCTGGGTGCTTTAACCAATTGGGAAGCACGCAAACTTGATCTTGACCTCAGTTTTCTTGGTAGCGGAGATTATGTTGCAGAAATTTATCAGGATGGGATTAACGCCAATAAAATCGCTACAGACTACAAAAAGCATCAGATCGAGATTCCTACAGATCGAAAATTATCCATTAGCATGGCTCAGGGCGGTGGTTTCGCGATGAAGATTTTTAAAAAATAAACACCGTAATTTATGAAACCAACCAGAACCATTTTTAATTTGCTCCTAATATTATGTTGCTTTTTGTCTAAACTTTCTGCCCAGGAGACCCTGGTTAATGTATACGGCAGAACAACACAATCGCTTAACGGGCAATGGGAAGCGATTATAGACCAGTACGATCAGGGACGGAAAAACAAAATATACCTCAATAAAAAACCAGCCGGAAAGACAGATTTTTATGAATATGCCTTTGATAGTGGCTTAAAATTAAATGTGCCTTCAGAATGGAACAGTCAACTGCCCGAACTCAAATATTATGAAGGTACGGTTTGGTACGCCAGGCATTTTGATGCGCTCAAAGCAGATCACGAACGCCTGTTTATTTACTTTGCTGCGGTAAGTTATCGATGTAAGGTTTATTTGAACGGAAAGGAAATTGTAGAACATGAAGGAGGTTTTACACCTTTTCAGGTAGAGATAACAGATCTGGTGAAAAAATCAGATAATTTTTTAGCCCTGGAGGTAAACAATACCCGGACTGCTGATGCTATTCCCGCGAAATCATTCGATTGGTGGAATTATGGAGGCATCACCCGCGATGTGATGTTGGTATCAACCCCAAAGATATTTATTCAGGATTATTTTGTTCAGTTGGACAAACATCGTCCTGATCAAATTAATGCGAAGGTTAAAGTTGTTGATAACCAGAAAAATGTAGCGCTAACCATTGAGATTCCTGAACTGAATATCAAACAAAAGCTGGTTACCGATCAAGACGGGACTGCTAGCGTGTCAATCACTGGTGTAAAAAAAATACAGCGCTGGTCGCCTGATGCGCCTAAACTTTATCAGGTGGTGATATCTACCAGCCAAGATAGGGTAGAAGAACGGATTGGTTTTAGAAACCTGGCGGTAAAAGGAACACAGATTTACCTGAATGACAAGCCGGTTTTTCTCAAATCTATTAGTTTTCATGAGGAAATTCCACAGCGTAAAGGTAGAGCTTTCTCTGAGGCAGATGCCATGATGCTTTTATCTGAAGCGAAAGCTTTAGGCTGTAATATGATCCGTTTGGCACATTATCCGCAAAATGAATATACGGTACGTGCAGCCGAAAAAATGGGTTTTCTGTTGTGGGAAGAGACACCAATATGGCAAGGGATTGATTTTGAAAACCTTGAAACCAAAAAGAAAGCCGGAAAGATGATCAGCGAGATGGTAATGCGGGATAAAAACCGATGCGCCATCTCTTTCTGGGGAATGGCTAATGAAACCCAGCCATCTGTTGTCAGGAATGAATTTCTTAAATACCTGATTAAATGTACGAAAGATATTGATAGCAGCCGTTTAATTACGGCTGCATTTGATCTGGTTCGGTTTAATCCGGATAAACAACGTTTTGTAATGGACGACCCTTTTATAAATGAAATTGATGTGGTGGCCATTAATAAATATATGGGTTGGTATCATCCCTGGCCCGTTACACCAAAAAAGGCCATTTGGGACGTGGCCAGCAACAAACCTCTGATTATTTCAGAATTTGGTGCTGAGGCATTGTATGGGAAAACCGGTGACGCTGATGTAGCAGGTTCATGGAGCGAAGACTACCAGGCCCAGCTTTACAAGGATAACCTGGAAATGTTTAAAAATATTCCAAATCTCAATGGAATATCACCCTGGGTATTGTTCGATTTTCGGTCGCCATTTCGCTTTCACCCTACTTATCAGGATGGCTGGAACAGAAAAGGACTGGTTTCTGATCAGGGATTTCGTAAAAAAGCCTGGTATGTTATTGCAGATTATTACAAAAACATCAAATAAAATTTATGAGGAGATTTTTAGCACTGTTGTTAACAGGGTTATTATGGAACAACCTTGCAAATGCGCAAAATTTGAAAGCAGTTGTTAATCAAGCCCTGTCTTTTGCTGAACAGCAAAGCCTGTTAATGGCCAAAAAATATAAGCATCAGGCAGGTGTATTACCACGGTCATTCGAAGCGGGCAAAAACACCATCTCTGATTCAAGTTGGTGGTGTAGCGGATTTTTTCCGGGGTCTCTATGGTATGTTTACGAGCATAGCAAAAATCCAGCACTGTTAGCATTCGCCAAATTGTATACGGCCAGGGTAGAACGTGAGAAATTCACCACCGATAATCATGATGTAGGTTTTATGCTGTATTGCAGTTTTGGCAATGGCTATCGATTAACCGGAGATACGTCTTACAAGGCAGTTTTGCTTAGAGGAGCGCAATCGCTGGCTACCCGCTATGATCCTAAAGTGGGCCTCATCAGGTCGTGGGACCATAATAAAACCGTTTGGCAATATCCGGTCATTATCGATAATATCATGAATCTCGAATTTTTGTTGTGGGCAAGCAAGCAATCAGCAAATGAGCAACTGAAAAAAATAGTGCTTTCGCATGCCGATAAAACTATGGAGCATCACTTTAGGCCCGATTTCAGCTCTTACCATGTCGTTTCATATAACCGACAGACTGGTCTTCCGCATAAAAAGCAAACGCATCAGGGTTATGCTGATAGTTCTGCATGGAGCCGGGGACAAGCATGGGGCCTTTATGGTTATACTTATCTTTATCGGGAAACCAGGGAAAAACGCTACCTGGATCAGGCGATGCATATCGCTGATTTTCTGATCAATCATCCTAAAATGCCAAAAAATTTCATTCCTTATTGGGACTACGATGCTCCGGTGCGAGCTAATACACCAAGAGATGCTTCAGCGGCCTGTATTATGGCATCTGCACTGACTGAATTAAGCGATTTTGTAAATGCCGATACTAAAAATAAATATATGGAAGTGGTAGAAAAGCAAATCCGGACACTCGCTTCTGGTGAATATACGGCAAAGTTGGGCGAAAACGGAAATTTTATCCTGATGCACAGCACGGGAGCATTTCCCTTTAAATCTGAAGTAGATGTGCCCTTAACCTATGCAGATTATTATTATCTGGAGGCGCTTAGTCGTTTGAAGAGAAGATTGTAGGATGGGATATCATAAAATATAGAATGGGCATCTTGAGGGATAATTTACGGTGTAAAAATCAATAGGAATGACGGATCAATTTCAAGGAATAACATCCCCGAGAGATCGTCATTCCCAACTTAATTGGGAATCTTAATACAACCGCCTTAAGATTCCCGCATGCGCGAGATCCGATAGCTATCGGATGACGGCGGCACTAGTGGATCTATGATGACAGTTATAGCTAAACTTCAACGTAACAAATCCGAAATGAATTACAATTTATGATATCCACGCTTAACCGTGGCGATTATAACACTTATTTTAGCTGCATCTCAGTTGCTATTGATATCAATCAGATGGAAATGGAATAATTGAAAGATGAAAAAATTAAATGATCATTAGAAAGTCCAATAGAATACCTGCTTATGCATTTTAACTTTATGGGTATCCGGAAAATCGCTTATTTGCTGCTATTATGTTGTGCATTTTTGCTAAAAAGTGCGGCGGCAATTGATATATCCAGGTATCGGTTCCATGTCATGCCCGAAACATCGTATTATAGTGGTATTCAGAGCATCACCAAAGATAGCTTGGGACGGATGTGGTATACTGGTCCAGATGCTGTTTTTATGTATGACGGGAACAGTTTTTATCAGTTAAATGAATTGGCCTCGAAGAGCGACCCCAAAGTAAAATGGGCTTACGGTTCTTTGGTGACAGATAAAAAAGGTGGATTATTTTTGGGCACTAATCATGGTTTATTGAAGTTTAACTATGGACAATTTAATTTTGAACTGGTTCTCCCTGGAAAAATCCGCTCCATATGCCTCCATAATAATGGCAATCTATACATGCTCTCTGGCGACAGCCTATATATATCTGGTCGGGGGAAAAAGGATTTTAAGAAAATCAAGCTTCCTACCAACAGGTATTTTGAGAGTGTGATCAGCCTGAAAGGAAATATTTATCTCTCCCAGGAAAATTTACTTTACAGGTTCGATACCAGAACAGCACGCTTTTCAGTTTTTACCAATCTGGGTCAAACCTCCTTTGTGGTGAACGACGCTGTGGCCTATCAGGACGATTATTATTTCCTAACCCAGCGAGGTGGCATTTTCGTGACTGATGCCAAAGGTGTAATTAAAAAAAATATACCGGTTACCGGCCCGGGCTTCCAGACTACGATGTCCAAAAAAATCTTTATTGACCAAACGGGCATCATGTGGATAGCCACACAGTCTGGATTGTTGGTTTATGATCCGAAAACTCAGATCAGCAAGCTACTCAAAATGAACCCAAACGATGCTTTTTCATTGCCAAATAATTCGATATGGACCATCTATGGCGATCCTGATCAGGGTGCCTGGATTGGTACTTATGGTGGTAAAATCGCTTATTGTTCACCTTATGATGCATACGTTCGTTATTTTACAACCAGTCTTGGCGGACTTAACCACCCCATAGTAAGCGGTTTTCAGGAAGATGATATGGGCAATATCTGGATTGCTACAGAGGGCGGTGGACTCAACTATTGGAACAGGAAGGATGACAGTTTTCGCCACTTTACCAAGGCCGAAGCCAATTCCATCAATTCTAATATGGTTAAGCGCTTAAAATTTGATCCTGACCGAAAAAACCTCTTTATTTCTTCTTTCAACGGCGGTATTTCTGCTTATGAAATGGCTACAAAGCGTTTTAGTAACCTTAACATCCTTTTACCCGGAAGCAAACAGCCCTTAACGGTATATGATTTTGTACGGGATGCCGGAGGAACCTGGTGGATGACCGATCCGGATAAAAATTTCTTCCACCGCAAAAAAAACGAGGCAACAGAAGCGGAGATGGTTAAATTGATCGCTGCAAACGGACAGGCACTGGACGTAGAGATTGAGGCCATTTCGATCGATCAGCAGCAACACCTTCGTCTGGTTACTCATCAAGGGCTTTATATTGCAGATCCTAAAACGCTTAAAGTGTTGCGTCACTATATCATCAAAGATGGTCCATATGCGGTGAATCACTTGGGTTGCTACTATGAAGCATTAAATGGAGACCTCTGGTTGGGTACTTCGGGAAGAGGTGTTAATCTTCTAAAGAGAGACGGAGGCTACCTTAACTTTAGTAGTGCCAATGGTTTTCCTCCTAAAATCGTTTTTGGTATTTTGGAAGACGATATTTCCGGAAATATTTGGTTTAGCACAAATGATGGGCTGTACTTTTTCAATCAAAAAACTCAAAAGTTTGAAAAAGCCAGATTTTATAAAGCAAATAGTTGCGGTTCGTTCTATTTAAGGTCGGCCTATAAAACTAAAAAAGGAGAGCTATTATTTGGAGGTACTAACGGATTTGTACTTTTTGATCCGCAATACCTCAATAAAAACATCCAGAAACCAAAAGTATTTTTCACAGCCTTATTAATTAACAACCAACTGGTAAGCAATGCAACGGAAGATTCACCTTTAACCAAAGATATTTCTACCTTAAGCAATCACGATGAGGGTAAGTTTACACTTTCCAGTAACCAGTCGAATATAGAAATCCGTTTTTCATCAAACAGCTACTTATCGGCAGATCAAAATCAATTTTCTTATCGTATGGTTGGCTTAAGCGATAAATGGCTGAAGATGAATCCTAATCAACACGCTGTACAGTTTTTTAATTTACCGGGGGGAGATTATATTTTTGAGATCAAGGCTTCCAACAATGACGGGCTTTGGGGCAACGAAATTTCAAAGCTTTATTTTCATGTCAATCCCCCGTTTTTTCTATCCTGGTGGGCTTACTTCATTTACACTTTAATTGTACTGGGGCTTTTGTTTTTCATCATGCGGTATTATACCAATAAAAAGGTTTTTAAAGAACGACTGGCGTTAGAGGCACTCAAAGAACAAAATATGCGGGATTTGAACCAGGCGAGAACTGATTTTTTTACCAATATTTCACACGATCTTAAAACCCCGCTTACCCTGGTGCTCGAACCATTGAAGCAGTTAAAAGAAACCGTTCAGAAAAATGACCATGCGGCTGGATATATGCAATTAATTGAGAAAAATGTGGCGCGAATACAGCGTTCAATTAGTCAATTGCTTCGTTTTAGGGAAATAGAAAGTCAGAAAATAACCCTAAATCCACAGGTTGGCAATTTTATCGGTTTTGTGCATGATATTTTTGGACTTTTTGAACTCTACGCGAACAAAAAGGAAATAGAAACCAATTTTAATGCTCATGAAGACCAATTATTTGTAGCTTTCGATTATGATATTATTGAAAAAATCCTGACTAATCTTTTCTCGAATGCCTTAAAGTACACCTCTAACAAAGGTTATGTAGGCGTAAGGATTTATCAATCTACAGCCGAGGAACAGTCCAGGCTAGCTATGGAGCCGGATCACCTTGAAAGGGAATACATTTCTGTTGAAGTATTAAATACCAGTATAGGCTTTTCGCAAGAGCAGATTGCCACACTATTTACCTCCTTTAACCGCTTGTCATCTTATCGCCCTACTTTTGAAGAAAGTTCAGGTCTTGGCCTTGCCATTGTAAAGGAACTGGTAGATGCCATTGAAGGCAAAATCTGGATGGTAAATAAAACCAACAAGGTTTCTTTTACCATGATACTCCCGCTTAAAAAAGAAGCAGGATCAGGCGATATGCAGTCGAACGTATACGATTATACCATCTCCGAAATTGATGAAATCCTTTTAGAAGCCGAGGAACCCGATCTATCTCCAAAGCATGCAAGGAAATCGACCAGCATTTTGTTGATTGACGATGATCCTAACCTGCGGAACTATCTGGAGCGACGCTTGTCTGAAAAGTACAATGTCTATTTGGCCAGCGATGGTCAGGAGGGCATTATCAAAGCTGAAAAAATATATCCTCAACTGATTATTTCCGACCTGATGATGCCCAATACCAATGGGTTTGAGGTATGTAACCATTTGCGGCAGAACTTTAAAACCAGCCACATTCCTATCGTCATGATTTCGGGCATGGGCGACGTAAATCAGAATAAAACCAAGGCACTGGAACATGGCGCAACCGTTTTTATTGATAAACCTTTTGAAGTGGAATACCTGATTCAGCAGATAGATACCATTTTGAAAAACCAGCAGGAAATGAGGGAAATGTACAGCAAGCGGCTCGTCGTAGATCCCGTTAATGTAACCATTACTTCGATGGATGAGGAATTGCTGATTAAGGCCATGAAGTTTATTGAGCAGCATATGGCCAATCCCAATTACTCGGTAGACGATTTTGTGTCTGACATGAATACTGGAAGGACGATCCTGTATCAAAAGATCAATGATATTGTGGGTATGTCTATCAAAGAATTTATCCTGAACATCCGCCTGAAAAGAAGTGCCTACTTATTGGAACATGCAGATTTAACCGTAGCAGAAGTTGCTTACCAAACCGGATTTAATAACGCCAAATATTTTAGTGTATGCTTTAAAAGACAATTTGAAACCAGTCCGTCTGAATATAAAAAGCGCTATAGTTCAGAGAATAATGCCGTTTAAGAAATTATTGCCGAGCATGCAGACAACTACACTGTTAAAGCACTCTCATTAACCAAATAAAACCTATGAAGCACCTGAAATTTTTTCTTATTATTTTATCTATAACCTCGCTGTTATGCATACTGCCGGGGCAACTAGTTTTTGCGCAACATCAGCTAAAGGGGATGCATCCGCAACAGCAGATTGATTTTGTTAAAAAACAGCTCAAAGCCAAAAAAGAACCTTATTTATCAGCCTATAAGGCCTTACTGATTAAAGCAGATTCGGCTTTGCTGGTCACGCAACATGCGGTAGAAGATTTCAGTATTCCGGGTTTTTATGTTGACAAGGAAACCCACCGCCGAACTTCACGGGCGCTACAGGTGGATGGTTTTTCGGCATACAGTTGTGCTTTAGCTTATCAGCTGAGTGGAAAAACAAAATATGCAGATAAAGCCATTTATTTCCTGAATGCCTGGGCATCTATCAATAAAAAATATTCTCAACTGGATGGTTCACTGGTGATGTCGTATTCTGGTACTGCCTTATTGATCAGTGCAGACCTGCTCAAGGATTGTAAAAGATGGAAGTCCAAGGATGTAACACAATTTAAATGGTGGACAAAAAATGTGTTTCGTGCGGCAGCGAACAGCATCAGGTACCGGAACAACAACTCTGGCGATTGGTCTCGTTTGGCTTCTATCCTGGCCGATACCTATCTGGAAGACCGGGAAGATATGGAGCAAAACACTGCCTTAATTAAAAAGGACCTTTTTGATAAAATTGCCCCAGATGGCCACCTGGTGGAGGAAGTAAAGCGGCAGGGCAAGGGTATTTGGTATACCTATTTCTCTTTGGCACCGCTTACCGCGTCCAGCTGGATCATTTATAATCAGACGGGCGAAAATCTCTTTAATGCATCACGGGATGGGGCATCATTTAAAAAGGCGCTGGATTATTTGTTTTATTACAATCAACACCCCGAAGAGTGGAAATTTTTCAAAAATCCGGATACGGGTTCTGTTCATACCGCAACAGGTTTCTGGCCGGCCAACTTACTGGAGGCGATGAATGGCATTTACCCTTCGCCGCAATTTGATGAATATCTTGCACCATATCGTCCCGTTATGTATACCACACATGATTATGCCTGGACATTTCCAACCCTTATGCCTTTACGATTAAACGGATACCAATAAATTATTCCCCATGAAAAAATATCTAGTCAAATTATTATTACCGGCCTGTACCTTATGCATCAGCTTATCCGGAGTGGCCCAACAAAAAGATCCTAAGCCGTCAGCACTCCGTTCAGGCGGTTACAAACTGGTATGGGCCGAAGAATTTAATAATAACGGTGCACCCGATCCGGCTAACTGGAATTATGAACTTGGATTCGAACGCAACGAAGAATATCAATGGTACCAAAAGGAAAATGCGAGGTGTGAAGATGGAAAGCTAATTCTGGAGGCCAAAAGAGAGAAAAAAACAAACCCTAATTTTAAGGAAGGAAGCAGTGACTGGAAAAAAAGTAGAAGAGAGGCTGATTACACTTCCGCCAGCATTAAAACCCAAGGATTGCATAGCTGGCTTTACGGCAGGTTTGTGATGCGCGGTAAAATAGATATCAGAGATGGCATCTGGCCAGCCTGGTGGACATTGGGAACAAAAGGATCCTGGCCGGCGACGGGTGAAATCGATATCATGGAATACTACCGGAAAAAACTGCTCGCTAATATCGCCTTCATGGGTGCAGATCGAAAAGATGCCTGGTTTAGCACCGAGAAAAATATCGATTCCCTTGGCGGTCAGGCATGGGCAGATCAATTTCACATCTGGCGAATGGATTGGGATGAAAACAGCATCGCACTTTATGTGGATAACCAGCTTTTAAATAAGGTGTCATTAGACCGTTTGGTTAACCAGGATGGGACTGGTATTAATCCTTTTAAACGACCGCATTATATGCTGCTCGATTTGGCAATAGGCGGTAAACAGGGTGGAGATCCTTCCAAAACGACCTTTTCAGCCAGGTTTGAAGTAGATTATATAAGGGTTTATCAAAAATAATCAATTAAGAAATGAAAGATATGAATTTAAAACGACTGCTTCTGATATTAGTATTTAGCTGTTACGGCGGAATGAGCGCTTTTTCGGGTGAAACATCTTTAAAAAGGGATTCTACTCTGGAAACCACAAACATTTTTAAAACGATGCAGCGGGTTGCAGACTGGCAATTGAATACCTGGAAGGACAAGGGGTTTAATCATCGAAAAGCAGATTGGACGAATGGAGCCTGTTATACCGGTATTTTTGCTTTTGGTAACCTGCGGGGCAATGAACGGTATCTACAAACGCTGGTCGATATTGGAGATGATTTGGGCTGGAATACCGGACATTTGCGCTTTTATGCAGATGACTATTGTGTAGGACAAACTTATGCCCAACTCTACAGTAAGTTCAAAAAGAAAAAGATGATTGCTCCTTTTATGTTGCAGGCCGATAGTATCATTAGCCAAACCCATAACGAACCTTTGAACTGGAAAAACAATATCCAAAAAAGAGAGTGGGCATGGTGTGATGCCCTTTTTATGGGACCGCCATCTTTGGCTTATCTGAGCACGGCTACGCGAGATGATAAGTACCTGAATACAGCTGTTAAATTGTGGTGGAAGACAACCGAATTTTTATATGACCCATCGGAGAAGCTATTTTTTAGAGATGAGAGTTTCTTTAATAAAAGAGAGAAAAACGGACAAAAAATATTCTGGTCAAGAGGCAATGGATGGGTATTGGCCGGCTTGGTAAGGGTGTTGGAAAATATGCCGAAAAACCACCCCGATAGAAAGAAACTGATTTTGCTTTATCAGGATATGGTAGCCAGAGTGGCAGGATTACAACAACAAGATGGCAGCTGGCATGCTTCATTATTAGATCCTGCAAGTTTTCCGGTTAAGGAGATGAGCGGAACCGGCTTTTTTTGCTATGCCATGGCCTGGGGTTTAAACCACGGTATTTTAGACAAGAAACAATACCTTCCTGTGGTAGAAAAATCGTGGAAAGCCATGGTTTCTGCCGTACATGAAGATGGGATGCTGGGTTATGTACAACCCATTGGTGCAAGTCCGGATGCCGTAAATGGCAATAGTACTGAGGTGTATGGCGTCGGTGCATTTTTGCTGGCGGGAACACAATTTTATGAATACCTTAAGAAACTAAAATAGGCGATTATGAAGATTAATATGAAATTACAGTTCTGACTTTAATTAAGTTGAGCATGTATTCCCTTTTGCTGGTTTGCCTCACTGCAAATGTTTTTGCTCAAAGCCGGCAGGATACCTTACGTTTATTTATTATAGGGAACAGTTTTTCTCAAAACGCATCAGCCTTTTTGCCGCAACTGGCAAACGAAAGAGGGAAAACGCTCATCATCGGACGTGCTGAACTTGGTGGGCATTCTCTTGAGCAGCATTGGGGTTATGTAGAAAAAGCAGAAGCCAATGCTGATGATCCAAAGGGAAAACCCTACGGCGGAAAATCATTAAAAATGTTGTTGGGGCAAGGGAAATGGGACATTGTTACCATTCAACAGTATTCTTATCTTTCGGCAGACTCCTCTACCTACTATCCATATGCCAACAAACTGGTTGACTATGTTAAAGCATTGCAACCCCAGGCGCGTTTGGTGGTTCATCAAACCTGGGCATACCGTACCGATGCAAAGAAGTTTGGGCGTATCGCAGAAGGTAAAGTGGCAGCGAGTCAGCAGGAAATGTGGCAGAAATCACGTGCGGCTTATCATCTCCTGGCAAAGCGGATTAATGCCCGGATTTTACCGGTTGGTCGGTTGGTGATGCTTTCCAAATTGTAGCCGAAGAAAGGAAATATGGTTTTAAACCTGATCATTCATTTAATTATGAGCATCCCACAGCCCCAAATTTGCCAGATCAGACCCACTCGATCAATATCGGTTACTATTGGAATAAAAAAGACCTCGTATTTGATCCCAACCATGCCAATGATGCCGGTAAATACCTGGGCGGATTAATCTGGTATGGTATTTTGTTTAATGATTCAGTTAAAAACATCAGATTTAAGCCTGAAAATGTATCTGAAGAGTCTGCGCAATATCTTCGTAAAGTGGCAATCCATACCATATTGAAAAAGAACCATAAAATATGCAGATACATCTACTAACCTGAATTCGATTATTAATATTGTCTTCCGGTAACCTTATACCGGCTTTCTGATTAAGCGGCCGTCACCCTGAATTTATTTCATGGTCTTTCCTGCTGAAAAGATGCTAACCACGAAGTGGCTATAAAGCGATTGAAAAATTATTTTCCACTAATAAAACAAGTTCAGCATGACGAATTGGTCAGGTATGGGGTGTTTATAGAGGGTATTTTAGTTAGGTAATTTCGAGTTCAGGCTACTAGCTATATCACTCGAAAGATCATCATTCCCAACTCGATCAGATCGCTACTGAATGACGACCGGACTTTATTAGGATCTTTCAATGGCAGCCATTTGGTTTGTAAAAAGCAAACTTTCTAAAAAGAAACCGTAAATATTAACCCTGCGTACAAAAACAAACCATTTCCGTACAAAAGTGAACCCCCTGAAATAGATAAGCATATAGATTTGTGTTAACCAAATAATAAACCAAAATATGATGACAACCTATTTCTTAACTATCCTCCTTATTGCAAATGAGGAAAACACGAAACCTGAATTACGAGCAATGACATCGGAAATGCTCTTTTATTTGATCGGTATCTCCAGGCATCAGGTTTAGCGTAGAAGCTTGAATCAGACGCTTTTTTAATGCTTTCCAATCTTCGTTTTTAATTCAACAGATAAAAACCTGCACCCTTTTAGGGGAATTGATGAGGACGCCTGCGCGTTGCCCTGGAGATCTGTTATGCACAAAAAAGGCGGAAATATCTAAAGATTATAATTCTAACCATATATCAGATAAATGATAAAAAATATAAACCTAAGGTCCAAAGGCTGGCTTATTTTGGTTGCTGCATTTTGGTGTAAGGCCCAGGCATTGCCAGCCATGCCCATAAAAGTGACGAGTGGCTTTGTTGCCAAACGCCCCGCAATGCGGTTTCAGGAAATAACCGGAACCGTTAAAGATGATAAAAATCAACCTATTCCGGGTGCAACCATCAGAATAAAAGGTACCACTACCGGCGTCCAGACCGATTTGGATGGAAAATATAAAATCAATGTTAACCCTGGCCAGGTGCTTGTTTTTTCGACCATTGGTTTTGAAAGCAAAGAGGTAACGATAGGGGCTATCGGTGTAATCAACATCACATTGATCTCCGCAAGCAGCTCGCTCAGTGAAGTCGTGGTAAACGGTTATTCTACACAAAGAAGATCAGCTGTTACTGCTGCCATCAGTACCGTTTCTGGTCAGGATTTATTAAAAGCACCCGTAACTAATGTGAACAATGCATTGGCCGGTCGCGTACCCGGCCTGGTGGTACAGCAAACTTCCGGACGTCCGGGGATTAACGGGGCCGCTTTGTATATCCGCGGACAGGTTTCTCCTTCAGCTACTGCGCTCATTATTGTGGATGGTGTGGAGCGTACATCTTTCGGTGATATTGATCCCAATGAAATTGAAAGTATAAATGTGCTGAAAGATGCCTCATCTACCGCATTATATGGTTTGAAAGGTGCAAACGGTGTATTTGTGATTACTACCAAAAAGGGAGTGGAGGGGCCGGCAAGAGTAACATTTTCCGGTAATCTGGGCATCATCAGTGCAACCTCCCGTCCTGAAATTTTGGGCGCTTATGAAAGTGCTATGCTGTTAAGTGAGGGGCAGCGCAACGTGGGCGAACCCCGAGCCTTTACCGATGAGGATTTAGCCATTTTTAAGGCCGGCAACGGGAATCCATTACTTTATCCGGATGTGATGTGGTACGATGAATTGGTTAAAGATCATTGGATGCAGAACCAACAGAACTTAACCATATCTGGCGGTAGTGAAAAGGTAAAATACTTTACCTCATTTAGCCATATGCGCGAGGAAGGAAATTTTAAGGAATTTAAAACACCTTTAGATTATTCTACTTCCCCGAGCTACGGCCGTTACAATTTCAGGGCCAGGGTAGGCATAGACCTGACCAGAACCACCAACTTTGAAGTGAACCTTGCGGGTAGGAACGAACACCGTTACAGCCCGGCAGGCATGAGCGAATATAATGATCCTGCAGGGGTTGTGAGTAATGGGATTGAAGGGCTTGTGGGCCGGGCGTTGAAAATGCCTTCATGGGCAGCGCCGTTTTTTAAAGAATACATTAACTCTGATGATCCTAAAGTGATTGCGTTGGATGGAAACTATAACCACATCGTAAATTATGGACTTGGTGGAATAAATTCCGTCAATCCCTATGCTTTATTAACGTATGGAGGCTATGCTTTTACCGATAATAATATTGCAGAATCAATTTTTACGGTAAACCAAAAACTTGATTTTATAACTAAAGGGCTAAGCTTAAAAGCACAATTCGGTTACGATGCCACCCAATTATCAGGAAAACTGCAAAGAGGAAGCACAGGATACCTTGAACTCGACAGGGCCAGCCTGGCACTAACACCTGTTGGTGGTACCTATAATGATTTTTTTGGGGCACCAGCCTATTCAAGGAGTGGTTTTACCAAAACGAATCTCCAGTTGTTTTTAACCTATGGCAGATCATTTGGCAAGCATAATTTGAGTGCCAATCTAATCGGTCAGCGCGAATTGCAGGGCTCGGCTGCCGCTGCTGCTCCTTATGCCAACCAGGGAATCATTTCAGAGGCCACTTATAATTATGGAAATAAATACTTTATAACTGCCAGTGCCACTTATAATGGTTCGGAAAACTATGCCAAAGGTTATCGCTACGGATTTTTTCCGGCAGCAACGCTCGGTTATAATCTGGCCAACGAGGAATGGATGAAAAAATATACCTGGATCAGCATGTTTAAAATCCGTGGTTCAATTGGAAGAGTAGGGATTCCCAGTCCTAGTACAAGTCGTTTCTATTACCAGAACAGGTTTGGCGCCGGATCAAACGTAGTGTTTGGAAACCCGAACAGCAACTTTAGTGCGCCAACTTATACCCAGCTACAGTATGGCAATCCGTTTATCACTTTTGAGGTGTCTTTAAAGCGAAATATCGGACTTGATCTTTCTTTATTCAAAGATAAGCTGAATATCACTGCAGACCTTTTTGATGATGAGCGTTCGGATATTTTAACTACCCGTTCGGCCACCAGTTTTGCAACTTACGGCGCCACCGTGCCAAGTACCAATTATGGCGTAAATTACAACCATGGATATGAAATCTCCGCAACTTACCGTGATAAGATTAAAGATTTTACCTATTCCTTTACGGGCAACCTGAGTTATGCCAGAAACGAGCGAAGGGTATTGGATGAAGCACCTGGTCTTGCCGAAAACCTACGGGTAACAGGCAAGCCCATCGGTACCTATTTTGGATACCATGTTCTGGGTTTTTATGCAGATCAAAAAGATATCGATAGTAGTCCGCTGAACAAAATTACAGCTTATCCTTCTATACCCGGCGATTTTAAATATCAGGATGTTAACGGCGACGGAATCATTAATAACCAGGATGTAATCGCCATTGGGCATCCTAATATTCCGGAATATAATGCAAGCCTTAACATGCAGTTTGGGTATAAAGGATTTCAATTATCGGCGCTTTTTAATGCGGTAACAAATGTGAGTTCAAACGTGGTGTTCCAAAGTGGTGGCCTCAACCAGTATTATGCACCAATGTTAAATAGATGGACACCAGGTAATACCAATGCAAGCTGGCCGGTAATTCGTCCGGGTCTGAATGCAAATCCTAACGAAAGCCTAAACGACTTCACATTGCAAGATGCTTCTTACATCAAATTACGAAATGTGCAGTTCAGTTACAGTTTGCCTAAAAAATTAGTCAATAGAATTCGCCTAAACGGCCTTACCATATTCATTAGCGGTCAGAACTTAATTACCTGGACAAATTTTTATGGCATAGATCCTGAAAACAGCCTGTCGGGGAACGCCTATGCTTCATCTATCGCCACTATTCCGACTACTAAGGTTTTCAATTTTGGCCTCAATTTATCACTCTAATTAAAGGTTACTATCATGAAAAAAATTATATACACGCTATTATTATTTATTCTCTGTACGGGTTATTCCTGCAAAAAGGATTTTTTACAGCGTGATGTCGGCATCCAGAGCGACCTTGAAGAAGTTTTTAAAGATCCATTAACGGCTTCCCGTTTTGGCGATTTTACCTATACTTTTTCCATTTCGGATTATGGCCGCTTAAGCGGCTATAAGGGAATGACCTCGCAATTTACCGATGAATCTATTGCCAATAATGGCCAGATAGAGGTGTCGGCGATGAACAGCGGACAGTTTCTAGATCCGGGAGCTGCTGATATAACAGGCATTTACGCTCAGATGTACAGGGGAATCAGAAATGCAAACCTGATGCTGGCCAATGTGGATAAGGTACCCTGGACCGATCTTTACAATCCTAGTTATATTAAAGGTGAACAACTTTATCTCCGTGCTTACTTTTATTTCGAGCTGTTGAGGCGCTTTGGAGGGGTTGTAATATTAACCCAGCCGCAAGAATTTACCGAAGCTTCTACTGATCTTCCACGCAGCAGTTATGCGGAAACATTTTCGTTAATATTAAGTGATCTGGAACAGGCCCTTACGCTATTGCCACTAACCAATGCCGACTGGCCCAATCCAGCAGCCCAAGCTAACCGGGCCACAGGCGCTGCAGTAATGGCGCTCAAAGCGAGAGCCTTACTTTTTGATGCTAGCCCATTAAATAACCAGGGCAATGATTTGGCAAAATGGAAAAAAGCCGCAGATGCATCAAAGGCAATTATGGATCTGAATAAATTTTCACTGGAACCCAACTATGCCAATGTACTCACGGTGGCAAACTCTAATGAATATATCCGGATCTGGCCCCGTGGCGGCCGTGGATTTATCGGTACTTATCTGAGCGATTTTTTAATTCCTACAAGCTATGGAGGGGCACAATCTAACCTTTCGCCAGTTCAGAATCATGTTGATCTTTATGAAATGGCCAATGGCAAAGCCATCACCGATGCCTCCTCAGGGTACAATCCGCAAAATCCTTACCTCAACAGAGATCCGCGGTTTTATGTGAACATCCTTTATAATAATGCCACCTGGCAGGGGCGGGCGGTGCAAACCTGGCAATCTGAACCTAATGCCCAGGGTATTGTCACCTATGGAACCGATATCAGTACAGCCACTTCAATAACCAAAACCAGTTATTACCTGAAAAGGCTCTGGCCTGAGGCTTCCCGCTCGGGGTCAACTGCATCAGCCTTGCTGAATTATGTTTTTTACAGATATGCAGAAGTGTTGATCAATTATGCCGAAGCCTTAAATGAAGAATCAGGACCAACCGCTGAGGTGTACAATGCAGTAAATGCCATTCGCCTGCGGGCAAAAATGCCGGTTTTACCAGCTGGTCTTAGTCAAGCCGAAATGCGCGAGCGTATCAGAAATGAAAGGGCAATCGAATTCGCTTTCGAAGACATGCGTTGGTGGGATATCCTCCGCTGGAAAAAAGGGCCTGAAATTGTGGCCCAGCCAATGGAGGCCATGAAAGTGGTTAAAAATGCCAACGGCTCTTTTAGCTATAACGTGATCGAATTGCCTGCATTTAAAAAAGTATTCAATAACAACATGTATTTATACCCTATTCCGCGGACAGAAATGAATAAGACCAGTGGCGCATTGAAACAGAATCCGGGTTGGTAGTTTATGGGTTTTACATTAATTTAAAAGATAAGAAATGACAAGATATATTAAATGTTCGGGCGTTATGCTGTGCATCATCAGCTATCTGTTAACCTGCACGGCTTTCGCACAAACTAGCGGTAAGCAGGATACCGTTAGAATTGTGAAAGCCGGCCGCACAGATTCGACAGATAAATTAATAGAAATTCCTTTTGCTGCACGCAGCAGAGAGGAACTGAATTATGCCCAAAGCTCTCTTCGTTACCATCAGCTTACCCAAGTTCCAATCAGTAACCTTTCGGGTCTACTGGCGGGGCGGTTAAGTGGCTTTTTATTCAGGTGGACGGGCAATCAACCAGGCGGAGGAAACGTATCCTATCAAATCCGCGGAAAATCATCTTATGCGCAAGGCGCTACGCCAGCTTTTTTGGTAGATGGAATTGAACGTGATTTCGAAGATATGGATATCAGTGAAATTGAAAGTGTAACGGTATTAAAAGATGCTGCCGGTTTAAACTGGTATGGGCTAAATGGCGGCAATGGCGCGATTCTGGTCACCACAAAAAGAGGTAAGATAGGGCAGAACCTGATTTCTTTTGACGCTCAGGGCGGTTTTCAATCTGCCAGCAACCTGATCAAACCTTTAAATTCATTTGATTTTGCTACTTTATACAATCGGGGTTTAACCAATGTGGGGCAGGCACCAGCGTATAATGATGCAGCCCTGGAAGGTTATAAAAACCATACTGATCCCTACCTCTATTCAGACAATAACTATTTAGACCGCTTTTTGGGTAAAAGAGCCGCTACACAGAGATATGCGCTTACCTTTAGCGGCGGGAGCAACAGGGTACGTTATTTCAGCTCGGTAAGTTACTTTAACCAGCAAGGGCTTCTTAAGGAAACAGAAACACCCAATTACGATTCCAACTATGGCTATAAACGTTATAATTTCCGCATCAATTTAGATTATGATGTAACCAAAACACTTACACTTACGCTTTTGGCGGGGGTGAGGAGTGAAGTGCGTAATGATGTTGGCGATGGCACCAGCACGGTTTTGAGTAACCTGTATAACTTGCCACCAAACGCCTTTCCGATTTTAAATCCAGATGGATCTTATGGTGGAACCTCACTCTTTCAAAGTAATCCCCTGGGCCAGTTGCAGGCTACAGGATTTTCGAGAACCACCACTAATATTTTGCTAGCCAGTATCATGGCCGATCAGAAAATGGATTTCATCACCAAAGGCCTTTCGGCTAACCTTTTTTTCTCTTATGATGGTTATGGTAATTATGGCGACGGATTATCTCAGAATTATGCAGTATTCAATCAGACCGTTACACCTGTACAAACTTATCGTACGCCGGCAGTCATCGCTTACCGTACTGCAGCTTTCCAAACCAATACCAAAAATAATGAACTCTGGTTTGGCCTGGATTACGACAGAACTTTTGCTACAGATCACCAGGTAAAGGCAAACGTACGGGCGCAGCAATATATAAGTGCTGCGGTAGACCGGTTGGATTACCGTTCCCGGATGGTTGTGGGGCGGGCAGATTACAGTTTTAAACAACGTTACCAATTGGGATTTACGGGAAGTTACTCCGGATCTGAGAACTATGCACCTGGACGACGTTTTGGCTTTTTTCCGGCAGTATCAGCTGGGTGGGTAATATCTAAAGAAGATTTTCTGAAAGATGGCTCGGTGATCAGCTACCTGAAACTGCGCGGATCTTATGGGCGATCAGGCAATATTGGTCCAACTTACGATGCCAATGGTAATGTGGTCAGGCTGCCATACCGCACGCTGTTTACCAGAGATGCGGGGCCATTCTTTGGCTCTACTTTTTCTACCTCGACCACAGCCAGACTTGTAAGTCCGGCAGGCAACCCCTTAACTACCTGGGAAAAAATTGACCGACTGAACCTCGGTACAGATGTAGACTTTTTTAAAGGCGCACTTTCCTTCTCTGTAGATTATTTTGATGAAAAACGAACGGATATCCTTGGGCCTGCAAACTTACCGGGCATTGTTGGAATAGCCATCGCTCAGGTAAATTCGGGTAAGGTAAGCAGTAAAGGATTTGATGCCAGCGGAACTTTCAATAAAAAAATTGGCGAAGTGCTGATCAGTACCAACGCAAACTTTACCTATACTAAAAATATCATTTTGGAAAGAACGGAAAACGTATTGCCAAACCAGTCTACCATAGGCCGGTATGTGAATGGCGGAAACTATTACCTGGCTGAAGGTATTTTCCAGAGCCAGGCAGAGATTAACGCCAGTCCGAAACAAACCCTTTCGAGCCTTGTTGTGCCAGGTGATCTTAAATACAGGGATGTTAACAATGATAATATCATCGACGCAAACGACGCCATTTCCAGCGACTTCACCGATATCCCAAAAATATATTATGGTTTCGGTTTTAATATCCGTTATAAACAGTTTGATTTAGGCGCACAGTTCCAGGGCCTTGCCGGCAGAACTGTTGATGTCTCTGATATTTTTTACGCAGGTCCGAACGGGTTAAACCAGCTCAGTTTAGCTACCTGGACCCCGGCCACAGCGGCTACAGCAAAATATCCCCGTATCGGAATCTCAGACAATGGAAACAATACGGCCAACTCTACCTTTTGGTTGTATTCAGGAGATTTTTTAAAACTCAGATCTGCGGAGATTGGCTATAGTACCCCACAAAGCCTTAACCAACGCTTACGTTTTAAAGGCGCCAGGATTTTTGTAAGTGGCAATAACATCTTCTCAATTTCCAAACTCGGTGAACTGGGCATTGATCCGGAAACCCCCAATGCAGGTCGTTTTTCGTCTTACCCTTACGTAAAAACCTTTGCAATCGGCTTAAATGTTAAATTTTAATCAAAATGAAGATGAAAAAGAATTTATATAATATGTATATCGTTCTGGTAGTTTTGCTCATGGGCATTAGCGCTTGTAAGGATGAATTTTTTGAACCCTCCTACAGTGAAGGCCCTGTAAACGAAGAAGCGATCTGGAATACCGACAGGCGCGTACGGGAGTATTTAAACAATGGCTATAACTACATGCTTGCCAGGTACAATGTTGATGGTTCAGGTGCACTAATGGCCAGTGGAAGTGATGAAGCGGTAAACTCAAACTTAAACAGCAATATAAACATTTTTAATAATGGCAACTGGAGCAGTTTAAGGACTTTTGATGAGCAGTATACCAATCTCTATAATGGTTTGTGGGTAGTCAACACCTTTCTGGAACGATCGCCCACAGCGGTGATTTTTCCGGCAAGCGATCTTCGCGGACTAAGGGGAGAGGCGTTTTTTCTAAGGGGTTTATTACATTATGAGTTGTTTAAAAGATACGGGGGTATTGTTCTCGCCACCCGCTCCTTTTCGCCGGTAGAAGACCTGAACATTCCCCGCAATTCTGTTGATGATGTAGTGAAACAAATTGTTAAAGATTGCGACTCGGCCATCAGTCAGATTCCTGCTACCTCTACAAAAGATTGGGATGCATCAAATTACGGTCGCGCCACAAAAGCTGCGGGAATGGCGTTAAAAGCCAAAACCCTATTGGTTTACGCAAGTCCTTTATATAACACAGGTAACAATCTGCAACGCTGGCAAAATGCGGCCAATGCAGCAAAGGATTTAATCGACTTAAATAAACACAGCTTATTAAGTACGGCTTTGTTTCCAAACTTATGGGATTACACCAACACTGCAACCTCTTATAATAACGAGGTGATCTTCGCTACGCCGGCAAGTAACACCAATGCTATAGAAGCCAATAATGCGCCCATTAGCTTCACCGGTGGATTGGGCAGAACAAACCCGACGCAGAATCTGGTTGATGCTTTTGAAATGAGCAATGGCAGGCCTATAACTGATCCCGCATCAGGCTACGATCCACAAAATCCGTATGCAAACAGAGACCCGCGTTTAAACCAGTTTATCGTTGTTAACGGCGCAAATTTTAAAACAGGAAGCTTAACCCGGGCTGTAGAGACTTATGAAGGTGGACGTGATAATGTGCCTTCCAACGTAAACAGCACAAAATCAAGTTATTACCTGCGTAAATTTTTAAGTGGTAACGCTACTTACAACATTACAGGTACCACGAGCGTAAGAAGACCCTGGGTATTGTTTCGCTATGCAGAAATTTTACTGATCTATGCAGAGGCCCTGAACGAATTTGGAGGTCCGAACGCAGAAGTTTATAACGCGATAAATGCGGTGCGTAACCGTGCCGGAATGCCTGCACTGGCCGGGTTCACACAATCGCAAATGCGCGACCGGATTAAAAATGAACGCAGGGTGGAATTGTGTTTTGAAGAACAACGGTTTTTTGATGTCCGCCGCTGGAAAGACGGGGAAAGTAATTTTAACGGAGCAGTTAGGGGGATGAAAATCACGAAGGTGGGTACTGCGCTAACTTATAGCCCTTTTGTAATTGAAAACCGAACCTTTACCAGTAAAAATTATTGGTATCCGTTTCAACAATCAGAAATCAATAAGGCCAATAAACTTATTCAAAACCCAGGGTATTGAGTATGATGAACAGACTAAAATCCTTTGCTCATCAAGGCAGTTGGCGCGTCAGCAATTTGTTAAAAAAGGCTATGATATGCTTAATTGGTCCAGTTTTTTTATCGGCTGGAGTGTATGCGCAGAAAACAGACCGGTTTATGGGAGAAATCGTTAATTATGACGAAGGTACCGTGCCAACTTATACTTTACCCGATATACTGCTAACTGCAAAGGGTAAAAAAATTAAAAATGTCTCCGCTTGGGAAAAGCAGCGCAGACCGGAAATTTTAGCCCTGTTTGAAGAACATGTGTACGGTAAAACACCAGCTAATTTTGATAGTTTAAAGTTTATAGTGACTAACGAAAACAAGGTTGCCATGTCTGGAAAAGCACATTTGAAAGAGATAACAATTACAGCGTGGAATGATGGTCGCTCGGTATCCTTTCCTGTTGTACTCTTTATTCCCAACAAGCGAACAAAACCCGCTCCGGTATTTTTACTGATCAACAACCGAAGTAGCAAAAATACGGATCCGACCAGAATGGAAAAGAGCACTTTCTGGCCGGCCGAAATGGTCATCGACAGCGGTTATGCCATAGCTGCCTTTCATCATTCGGATGTAGCGCCTGATCGTAAGGATAGCTACCAGAACGGCGTATTAAAACAGTTGTTTCCTGCCGAGCTGGAAAAAGATAATGGCATGAAAGCCATTGGGGTGTGGGCCTGGGCGGCAAGCAGGGTAATGGATTATTTTAAAACTGATAAAGATATTGATTTTAACAAAGTTGCGCTGGTAGGCCATTCAAGGGGTGGTAAAACAGCCCTATGGTCGGCAGCCCAGGATCAACGCTTCGCAATGGTGTTTAGCAGTTGCTCAGGCAGTACGGGTGCATCGCTGGCCAGGCGTAAATATGGAGAAACCATAAGCCTGATTAATAAACAGTTTGGTTACTGGTTTAACAATAATTACAAAAAATACAGCAATGATGTAAATAGCTTGCCTGTTGATCAGCATATGCTCATAGGCTTGATTGCGCCAAGGCCGGTTTATACCACCAATGCTACTGAAGATCGCTGGGCAGACCCTTATGGTTCTTTTTTATCATTGGTACAGGCCAAACCTGTTTACGATTTATATGGCAAGAAAGTGAGGCTTCCTGCAAATATGCCTGGTGTGAACAAGCCCATCATTCATTCGGATATAGGTTACCATTTCAGGGAAGGGAAACACGACCTCAATGTTTATGATTGGACAAATTTTATCCGATTTGCCCGTCTCCATTTTAATCTTAAAGACTTACGCTTAACTTCTTATTAAAATTATTGATTGGCATTTTTCTCCAATTGCGATATGTAAAGAAAGATTTAGTGTAAAGAAAATTTATTCTAAGGTTCAAAATAGGTACCGAATAATAGCAAAACCTCTAATCTAAAATTTAATATTTATTACTATGAAAAAAATCATTTTCGGGTGGGCTGGAAAGGTAACGCTGCTTGCGCTTTTAGGTCTGCATTCGCTTTCCTGTTCCAAAATAGTGGAAGAAAACCTTTCACAAACCTTTGACAAGGGACCTCAAAAACTGGCTGTTATTGCCAATAATGTGCTGATCAACCCTGTATATAATGGTACTGCGGTGTTACGGAACCCGCTAAACGGATGGGTGATGTATGGCAAACGGGATGCTACCGAAACCTACTGGGACACACAGTTTTTTGTACCCGAACTGGGTGCCAGTGTAAAGGCCATAGATTATGCCTCAGCCTGTTACATCCGAACCAGCTGGCGATCGCTTAACCCAAGCCCCGGTGTTTATGCCTGGAGAGATCCCAACTCGCAGATTGGTAAACTCATTAATGGTGTTAAAACCAAGGGCTTGCCTATTGCTTTCCGGATTGTGGTAGATGGCCGCGACCAGGGAGAAAATACACCTTCTTTTGTATTCACGGCGGGAGCTCAATATTGGTTATCAAATCCTGCAGTACCAGCGCAGAAAACACCATTTCCACAGGATCCGATTTTCAGGCAATATTACACCACATTTATTGAAGAGCTTGCCAAAGACTTTAACGATCCGGTTCGCACATCGTTTATTGATGCCTATGGCTTAGGCAAATGGGGTGAAGCCCATAATACCGTGTATGCCGCTCCGGGGGTATTAACGGCCGCACAAACTGAAACCGTAAAGGAAGAGGTACTGGACTGGATCATGGCACTCTACAATAGGACCTTCACCAAAGTACCGCTGGTGATCAATTACCACCGTTTAATAGGTCATCCAACGAGCTGGGGTGCAGCAAACCCTAACAGCGACCAGTTACTGGTGAAAGCGATAAATCAAGGATATAGCCTGAGGCATGATGCTTTTGCCATGACCGATTATTACCAAAGCTGGGAGAAAAACTTTGCAGCAACCTGGAAACATAAACGACCGATTATTATGGAAGGGGGATGGATTGTAACGGGTACACACCGCTATTGGATTGATTCAAGCGGCCAATATCGCGAAGGGCATCCTGAAGATGTAAGAAAAGCAGAATTTGAAAGATCAGCGGAAGCAGCTGTAAATATGATGGATTTCAGGGTTGGCGAAGTGGCTTCCTGGTTTCAAACCAGTTTTCCGTTGGTACAGCGCTTCACTGCTGAAGGAGGCTATCGGCTATATCCTGATCAGGTATCATTACCCAGTGAAATTGCCAATGGGGCCACCGCTACAATAAGCCATCGCTGGAGAAATATGGGTTGGGGTTACTGCCCAAATAACATTCCGCAGTGGAATTATAAATATAAAGTAGCTTTTGCCATTCTAGATACCGCTGGTGTGGTTAAAAAACTTTTTATAGATGAAAGTGGTGAGCCTTCTAAGTGGCTGAAAGATAATCCTATGAGTTACAATTTTACCACAACGGCAATTAACCTGCCGGCTGGGAATTATAAATGGGGGGTGGCCATCATTGATAAAACAAATGCCAACAAACCAGGCATTGCACTGGCAGTAACCGGAACTATTAAAAACGGCTGGTTGGAATTGGGTAATCTGCAGGTACAGGCCGAACCACCAATCGGTCAGACAATTAAACTAAAAGGTTCTAACAACCTGTTTGTTTCCGGTGAAAACGGTGAAGTCGCCCTGAGATGTAACCGTGCGAGTGCCTCTGACTGGGAAAGCTTTATGATTGTCGATGCTGGTGCCGGAAAAATCGCGTTAAAAAGCATGAACAAATATGTATCTTCAGAAAATGGCGCTGCAACCGGGATCACCTGCACCCGCACAACCATTAGCGATTGGGAAAAATTTGACTGGGTGGTAAACACTAACGGAAAAATTTCCTTTAAAGGAAATAATGGCAAATTCATTTCTTCAGAAAACGGGCAATCGGCCATGAAATGCAACAGGACTACTATTTCTGGCTGGGAAACTTTTTCACTGGAATAATTGCCGAGGTAAGTTTTTAAACAAATAGAAGTTTTAAGATAATGGATTGCTCTTGCGAGGGCAGCCCATTATAAGATTTTCAGCTTGATCCTACAGGCCATGCTTTGCTGATTTTTGAAAAGAGAGGGCTATCGATCTTAAGCTTGGATGCATTGAAGCATTTTCAGGGGGAAGAAAATTTGAAGTCGGGGTTAGTTTTGCTCAATGGGACAGTGACAATTTTGACAGTCGCCCGGCAGTCAAATTCGCATACAGTTTGGTCCGAAATGGAACCGTAAAGTTTCAATTAAATACGCAATTGGGTCGGGTCCCGTCCATTCTCCCAACCAGATGTTATAATACGTTAAAAGAGGCTGTCCGATAAGTCATTTCAGCCTTGATGTACCTAAATAGCATTTTATCTCAGCCTATATCTTAACAAAAAATAGTAATTCTCTCTATATATAATTACCGTTTTTTGTTGTATATCATTATTTTAAAAAAATCGCCAAAATTAAATTCTGTTTTGGATTTCGGTTTTGACTTAGAAGACAGCCTCTTTTGACATTTAACGTGAAAAATTAGAGTTTAGTTATTACTAAACTGGATTTAAGCTTACCCATATCGTGGCTAATCTTGATATCCAGAACCTTTGCGTAGTGCTGGGTAGTTTTTAAAGCAGTATGTCCAAGTATTTTGCTTACTGTTTCGATTGGGACCCCATTGGAAAGCGTGACAGTTGTTGCAAATGTATGCCTGGCCATATGGAATGTCAAATGTTTATTTATGCAACAAACATCCGCTATCTCTTTTAGGTAAGCATTCATTTTCTGGTTGCTTAATACCGGCAATACCAAATCCCTATTTTCGCATTCAGGATTGTCCTTATAACGACGTAATATATCAAAGGCATTGGGTAAAATTGGTATATGGGAAAAAGTATTAGTTTTTTGTCTCTTAGTAAATATCCACTTTTCACCATCTATGCCTAAAGCGATTTCAGATCGTTTTAGTTTCTTAACATCGGCATAGGATAATCCTGTAAAGCAACAAAAAATGAAAATATCCCTAACTTGTTGTAGCCTTCCTATAGTAAATTCTTTAGCTATAATCTTATCTACTTCCTCTTGGGTTAAATAGGAGCGTTCTTTGGCTGTGGATTTATAAGCGATGAAGGTTTTGACATCATTTGACATTGATTTTTGTAGCCCGTAGGGGAATAACCTAGTTATTTTAACCTATTGGCATTCAATTTCTTAATTGGTTTTCGGTTTTCTACGCACCGAATTACTCACCATTACTTTGATGTAGATAATCACTGAATCTTACAATCCAAAGATACAATTTGAACGAAAGTTAACCTAATTAATTTTTAAATTACGAGTTTAGATTATACCTAAACCTATAAAACGATCAAACCAATTAAGTACGACTAAAATATGTATTCGCAAGTTAGTGATGCGAAGTCAAATTTTAAATGCATAAGTTTTTTGCAAATAAACCGTCATTTATGTTATAATTTTAAGGTTATTTATGCTAGAGCAGCCTATAAAAGTTAATTAAGGTTAGTTCAACTTTAAGGAAAATTTTGTTTATAATAAGTTTTAACTCTTTAAAATAATCCATACGTCTACATAGATTTAAAATACGATCATAGATATATACTCCATTAAGATAATAAGTATATTGTCATATTACTGCATTCAAAAGAGTCTTTAAAACGGTATGATCTCCTTTCATCTTTTAAAAAAGAATAACTAATAGTTTAACTTTAAGCGGCTCCGGTAGCTATCGGCTGTGTCAGCGGTCTATAGGCTTGTAAACCATTTTCTATTACTTCATCGCATCTCAAATTCGTGTTTTTCACAATATAACTTGGTCTTTGCTTAGATTGAGTAAACAACTTCCCGATATAAATCCCTATGACGCCAAGAATGAATAAATTAATTCCGCCTAGAAAAATAACGGTTGCAATGAGTGATGTCCAACCGGCTACTGTTTCTCCCCGAAGATATTGGGAAAGAATATAGGGTAAAAATAAGAGCGATATTGATGAAAAGAAAATACCAAGATAGATAGCAAATCTCAAAGGCCGTACGCTAAAGCCGGTGAGGCCCGACTCTGCAAGTCTTAACATTTTGGAAAAGGAATACTGGGTTTTACCATGAATCCTGACGGCGTGCTCGTACTCAACCACAGTTTTTTTAAATCCTAACCATGAAACGATTCCCCTTAAGAAAATATCGCTTTCAGGCAGGCTCCTAATAATATCCACTAGCTTTTTATCAAGGAGCCTGAAATCAGGGCAGTTGCTATCAATAGGATTGTCGGAGAGTTTGGAGAGAATTTTATAGAACAGCTTTGAAGTGTTTTCTTTGACAAAATTCCCAGACTGTTTTCCTGCTTTGCGCCTACACACAACTATTTCAAAACCGTTCTGCCACTGCTCGATGAGTTCCTTTATAATGGCGGGGGGGTTCTGAAAATCTGCATCCATGCAGATTACAGCATCGCCGGTGGAATAATCATAGCCTGCTTTCAAAGCGTTTTGTTGTCCAAAATTTCTTGACAGATTGATGAAAAACACGTTTGGATATCTTTTACTGATATCAAAAAGAATATTTTCACTATCGTCGATACTTCCGTCATTTATAAAAATAAGTTCATATTCATGCTCTGTTTGCTCCATAGTAGAAACAAGCGAATTAGCGATCAATGCGATATTGCGCTCCTCCTGGTATGCTGGTATTATAATACTGATAAGTGCCATTTTCAATAGGTTTAGTGTTTATAATTATGGTTAGATATTGAACTTCAGCCTATCCAGCCGCCATTCAAATATCTGTTGAATGTCTCGAGCTGAAAAAAAAGGTTTATGAAACATAGGATAATAAGGGTTAAGTTATATTTTGGAAAATATTTCAGAATAATTACGCCCAGGAGCGATGATAAAATGAAAATTATATGTTGTGGATATCGAAAAATCCCGGATATTGGCAACACGCACGTTATTGCAAAAATCAGAATCCAGCCTATTTTATTGGTTTCCTTTAAATCCCTGATCCACCAAAGCAAAAAATAAATAAAAAATGGGGAACATAATACATGGCGCCCGATACTCCAAATACTTGTACCGCCATTTCTTTGAAAAGTGAAGAAGACATCCAGAAGAGCGAGGCCTGTTATGTAAAAGCTTGAGAAAAAAACTGATTGACTAACAGAGCAATTACCTTCTTTTTTTAAATACCGGTAGAGCCAAGCGCAGCAAAAACAGAAACAAACCGTTCCTACAATTAGTCCTAACGCATCTATTCCCAGCATTTTATCGGGAGCATATGTGGTAAAGGGAACTTGCGGAATTATCCAATGCCGCTTCCAAAATTGCTGTATATGCAGGAAATAAAACCATTTTCCTGTTTGACCTCCCTGCATGATCGCAGAAAAAAGTATTCCCAAGGCAATGGCAACAAAATTCCATACAAACTGTTTTGCTTTTTGAAGGTTGGATTTATTGCTGTTTTTCAAAAGTATTGTACTGATCAGTAGCGCTGGAATGGCAACAATTGATGCCGATCTTGCTAGCGATGCCCCGAGAAAACCTAAAAACTGTAGTTTTGTGTTATCTTTATCAAAGCCAATCAAAGTAATCAGGCTAAAGACAAAAAAGGTGGATTCCGAATAAGGTAACGCACAAAACACGAACATTGGAATGGTCAGGATAAACAAAAACTCCACATTGCCCATTTTATTACGGACTGCCATTGTGATAAATGCAGCGATGAATATTATAAAATTCAGGATCGAGATCGTCAGCGGGGATACCGCTAATGTTTTCCATAGCAAAGGAAACAGCGGAAAGAATGCCATGTTACAAACCCGGTAAGGAACAAATACGTAACCTTGGTCTTTGATTTGCTGGTACCACTTCGCGTCCCATTGGATAAGATTGCTGTCCGTAGGGAATTTTTCGCCAGGCAAAAAGCGGAGCAAAAACAAGTAGAAACAGGTCGCGATAAATAAATAAACGCCCGCAAGTATGATTTTAGTCCTCATCTTTTTAGGGTTTAACTTGTCGATCGATCACTGCGCTAATATATTGTTGAGTCATTTCCGGGGCTTCTGCTCTTGGGACATATAATTTAGAAACCTGCAGTTTAGGGCTCAAAACAAAAAGGTAAGGTAGTTTAAGCCCCTCAATGGTAAGATCATCAAGGGTTTTTATCAGCATATAGGCCTCCTGATCGATCTGGTTATCTTTTAAAAACAGTGTCAGGAATTTAGGTGCGTCAGCATCCAGAATCAATGTGACCGATATATTGCTGATTTTGAGATAAGTCAGCAAGTCCTTTACATATTGCTCCTGGTAATTTTTCCTCGAGATCCGGAGGAAGAGTTTGGGTCCATTTGTGGTTAATGTGGCAAGCTTTATTACATTACCATCTTTTGCGAAAAATTTAGTAGCGGGGTCGATTAATCGATTGTTATTGGTTAGCACCAGGAAGGGATAATTGTCCCAAAAGTCATTTTTATCGAAGGCGGCAAAGTTTACCTGTTTTGGTTTTTTTTTCTGGTCAAATACAATGGCGATGGCAGGACTTGACTTGCCTTTTGACATTAGCGCATAAGCAGAAAAAATTGAAGCACCCACAAGAAGTGTCAGTAGTAGATTTATTTTTGTTTTATCACTCATATCTATATATTTAGTAACGCCCATTTTTCGGAAAGAAAGTGCCCATAAATTATCAAATACAATGAGTAGAGGGCAAACGCGGATTGCGCAAATTTTATGTTCAGGGCAGACTGGTGTTTAAGCCACTGTAGTAGGTAGTAAACACCGGGTATAATCAGGTAAAGAATCGGTAGATACATATACCGGTCTGCAACAGCAGATGTCCTGGTCATTGGTATAACCTGAAGTACCAATCCCAGGTGTGCAAAAAATCCAAGGAAATTAAATATATAGAAAGAAGGAATTTTGCTACGCTTTAGGTAATAGAACCCTAACATGGATAGGAAGATAAAAAAAATGATGTACAGGATTAACTCCATCCAGATATCTGCTCCTTTGAGGAAGGGCATGCCATAATGAAAATGCAAACCAAATGGAAGGACTGTGTTTTTGATATAGAAAAACAAGCAGTGGCCAATAAGTGTCAATCGTTCTAGGATCGAGTAGGATTGTATCACCAGCTGATTGGTATGGGCTGCATTAGCATTTCGGGAAAGGATCGCAAAAATCAAAGTTGCCGAAACGCTCGAAAGGATGTATAGATAGACCGGCCAACGGTCGGTAACATATCCGCATTTTCTGATGTGATAGCCGAGCAGGAAAAGGATTACAAAGACATTCATAAATGCCTGCTCTTTACATAAACAAGCGATCACGAAGAAAACAAAACTATATAAAAGAAACCTTCCTTTTTGCTTTAGCAACGCGTCGAAAACATTGATCGTCGATATCAGTACGAACAGCGTGAAAAGAGGGATTTTCGAGGCTGATATCCATATTACGGATTCTACGTTCAATGGATGTATGGCCCAAATCAGGGATACAATCACCGGCAATTGCTTTTCATCCAAATCGAAAAACAGTAGAATCCTCCTGCATAATTGGAAGACGGCTGCGATATTGCATAAATGTATCAACCATGAAAAAATGTGGAAATAATAAGGATCCAGCCCTTGAATATGGTAGATCAACCGGTAATAGACCGTATTCAGCGGAGAATATTGTCCGCTCTCGAAGGTTTGAAAAACCTTTAGAATATTGGCCGTTGAAAAGAAGTTTTCCATCTCGATAAACCGATTGGACAACAACATCCAGTTATCATCGGGAGATGAAAAATTTAAAACGGAGATAGGGCAGTAAATATAGGCAACTACAACTATTATAATTGATATCAAAAACCTATTGCTATGGATCATATCTTACGGTTGGCGATGATACCCCTGATGTAGATATCGGTTAATTCCGGAAGTTCCTTTTCGGGTAAGAAGATATTGCCGGTTTTTTGCTTCTCCATTTCAAAGTAGTAAGGTGAGCTTTGCATCTCGATGTCCAGGTAAGAAAGTGCTTCACTTGGAAGGTTATAATAGGGGTAATCCAACTTGTTTACCGTCATGAAAATTTTCAGGTTCTTAAAATTAAGGTACGAGCCAAGTATAACTACGTTTTCTTTTCCAATTGAATCGGACAGCTTCTTGAGGAAGGGAAGCTGCGCCAAGATACACTCTCCGCAGTGACGGTCGCTGATCCTAAAGACCACTTTTGGGCTACTACCAGACAAGTCCATAAGCCTAACCATGCTCCCATTGGAAGATTCCAAAAGTTGCCCTTGAACATCGAATGGAATGGACACCGAAAGTCCCGTATTGATAATTTTTTTGAACAATACTTTTTTAGTCGTGGTTAAGACCTCTATTTTGTTTTTTAGTTTGAGCCTTTCCTGCTTTCTGTTTTTAGAGAGCGAAATAATTGCATATGACTGCACTATAACCAAAGCCAGCAGTAATATCAGGAGGATGCGTTTCATTGTTTTAACTCAATTTTAGTTTATAAAATACCAGGACCTGGTTGTCATCTTTTTTTAGGTTTCTTAGCAGGGTATCAAATTTTTCGTCCCTGCTAACAGGCTTTATACCGTATTGCTTTTCCTGTTGCCTGGAGATTTTTTCCTTCTCGCAAATTTCCGAAGGGTTCAGGATGCTGATAAATTCTGTGGCAGTACTTGCGATAGGATAAGAGAAATAATCCATTTTGGCCTTTTCATTAATGCCGAGTCTGGAAATAGGTTGTCCGCCATATATTTTTTTTGTTCGCGAAGAGTAAAATACGCCGGTTGGTATGTTTTTCTCCATAAGAGCAATGAAGTGTAATGCTCCGCTGGAAATAATACTTCCATCGAAATAGAACTTCTCGTCTTTCATGGTATTTAAGTCCGCGAGTGTTGTGAATTCCGACGGCGAAGTATCGTTTTTACCTAAAAAATTCAAATAAAACCTGGAATGAATGGAAAGCGGGTAATTTTTTACCTGGTAGATTGTTCTTGAGAATTTTGGACTGTAGTATATAAATTCCCCCGAGCCTGAAGAAGGTATTTTTGTATTGTAATCATAGTTCGGCAGTATTTTTTTGTCTTTTTCGTTACTCCATGAAGCAGATTTGATCGCCCCATCATTATCGGAAAATGCCAGGTCGAAATCATTGAGTTCTCCACTTACACCACGGTTCTCTATTGGTGTCTGCAATACGTAAATGGAATCTTTCAGGTAAGAAAAACGCACGAAAAAGGGCTTTATAGCAATTTTTTTTATCAGTTTTCCCTGAGTATCAAATGTTGCTATCTTCCCGTCCTTATCGTCAAATATTGAGAGCACTTTATGCCTATAATCGAAAGTTGCATCCCTGATACTTTTAAGCCCCGAATGATCATCACTGCCGACACCAACCTTGTCAATAAACTTTCCGCTGCTGTCGAAGAAAAATACCGATTTGGAAATGTAGATATCGCAGATGATTATCCTGTTATCGGATATGAATATGCGGTCAGGATATCCAAAAATACTTTTCGATGTGGTTTCCAATTTGACGAATCGGATATCGGTGAGCGTTTTATTATAGTCGAAGCTAACGTTTTCCAAACTCGCCGGAATATTTATTGTGTCGGTTTTTGCTTTTACCGGAGTAATTACCGCAATACGCCCAGATTGCTTGCAGGAATAACCTATTAGCATCATGAGCAGAACGGTTGATGTTGTTCTGAAAATGTTTTTCATAGTTTCTTTGAATTAAATAGGAAGGGACACTCTTCAAATCCCTGTCCTAAAGATTATCTTAAACGCAACCTACGGTACAAGCCTGAATAGGTACACAAGGTGTACAGCCCAAGCCAAGCTGGCTAAGACATTCGATCCAGTGAGTATTGAAAGCTTTGATCGGCATCGAGCCTGTCGCTGTACCGGTTACCGTTTGGTTGGTCTCTGCATTTCCTTTGATAGCACCATTACTGTATTTGGTATACAGGATAGTATTTCCGTTATAGTAGGTGGTATAGGTTACTGTTGTTGCCTGACATGCATAAGGGTGGTCTACAGATTTTTCAAAAAGGGGACCTCCTGATCCTGGGCTTGTGCCAGTGTTTGTGCCGGTTCCTCCATTAGTGTTCGTACCGGTTCCTCCATTGGTATCCGTACCGGTTCCGGTATCTCCGTTTGTGTCGGTATTCGTGTCGGTATCTGTATCCGTGTCGGTATTGGTATCTGTATCCGTGCCGGTTTCTGTACCCGTGTCGGTATCTGAGTCGGTATCCGTATCTGTTGAAGCAAGGGCATACATTGCCTTAGATCCAGAATGGCCGGATTCCACGAAGGAGGAAAGTGTGATTGCTGTCCCAATTCCAAGAACTAAAAACGCAATAATGGTCATAAGTTTGTTTTTTTGTTTTTTCATTTTTTGATGGATTAATTATAATTGTTGATTAAAGAGTCTTGGGTAGTAAGAAAGCGAGACCATAAAGTACCTTTGAAGCGAATTGATTTCACTGCGGGTCACGCGGTTTTCAAATTGATCGATCAGGACATTTCGATTCTGTTTTAAAATATCGAGTGCACTGAACTTCATCTCCAGCTGTTCACTTTTTAAAAACCGATAAAGAATGCTACTGTTGAGTAAAACGTAGTTTAATTTCCTGTCGTTGCTTAATTTCGAATCCGTGTTCTTTACATTTATGTTGAATGTGCAATGTTTAAATTGATTTAGCGTAAAATTTAAGGTCGTGATATTGGACAAGGAGATATTGGTGTAATATTCAGACTGGAATTGGGTATTCCTGAAAAACGACAGCGCGTGATTGGCCGAAACCAGGAGCAGGTTCTTATACGTATAGGAAAGTCCGGCCTTTAGTATGGTGGAAAAAGTATTGGTTTGGTATAGGGATCCATTAATATAGCGCGGAAGATTTGACCGGTTTAAACCCATATATATTGTGGGCATTACCTGTTTATCTTTGAACATATATGTTTTATCCAGGGTTAACATGATCGAGGCATAATTAGAAGCTCCAGCATTGGCCATCGAATAGGTGGTCCCCGAAATGGTGTTTCGGTAATCGATACTATCTATGATGCTTTTTTCAACAATGCCTGCTTTGAGATCGAGTGAGAAAATGTAGTTTGCCTTTTTACTGTAGGAGCTTTGTATAACCGAAAGAATGAACTCATGGCGGTATTCGGGTCTGAGGTGTATGTTTCCTTTTCTCAGATTGTAGAGGTCCGATGAATCAGGCAAGGCAACCAGTTGTTCCAGGCTTGGGACTTTCATTTGGGGCGCGTAGGCTGCTTTGAGCATCCTGTTGAACCGTCCGACATTGTTATATTGATAAATTGCTTCAACATTGGGCAGAAAGGCGCTAAAAGATCTATTGAAATTAAGCGTATTGATCATTGCTGTGTTTTTTTGATTGACAAACCGGGCTTGAAGATCAACGGAAATGAGCAGATCCTTGGAATAACGACTTTCAAATAACTTTGAAAATTTTTTTTTCATCAAAAGGGAAGGCTTTTCATCAACCATCCAATAATTATCCTTATTGGTAAGAAACCTATTTGAAATCTTGCCTTCACCTGTGACATCGCTGACCCTGTTATCTCTTGAGAATTTATTGAGATCAAACCTGTTTATCAGATCCAATTGTATCCCCTGAAGCTTTATAAATCGACCAATATTTCTGTAACGGTATTCTAAACCATTGTTAACTTTGGAGTGATCTGTTAAATACTCCCTGTTAACATTGCCTAACTGCCCGCTGTATTCGCTTACCCTTTCGTTACTGGAATGATACTTGTCATAAGAAAGCGTGTATTTAAAAAGGTAACTGCGATTTTTGATCTGCTTTTTCGAATAATCCGCTGACTTATCGAAGTTGATCGATAGCGCAATGTTTTCGTCGGTATCGAAGCCGTTATTCTTGAAATTATTGACTATGCTAAGTTGGGAACTTCCATCATTGATGATGTTTTTCGTCCTCTCTTCGAGCGAACCGATATCTTTTGATATTTTAGCAGATATCCCGAAGTTGCTGTTGGGCCTATTCTGTTCATAAGAGGCCAAGAATCTATATCCTATATCTGTTCCTGACTTTCTTGTTATCGAACTGTCGATTCTGCGCTCATTTGCCAAGGAAGAAATACCAATGTAATTCTGCTCTATAATTTTGTCGATATTATTGCGGAAGAAATTGATATTCAGTTTCCTCTTATTGGAAAAGCTCCGAGATAGATTGAATCCTCCGGATAAAAATTTATTTTGCCCAAGGGCATTGAAGTCTGGTAAGTATTCTGTCGATCGGCTGGGCTTAAAAACAGCGTCTTCCAACAGAGTGGTGATATTGTCAGCCACCTTGTTGACATTATTACCGGCGCCGAGTGCGGTAAGCTCCATTTTTGGCGTGAAGTAATTCAAACTTAGATTCCCATCATATTTGTGACCAGTGCCCAGCCCCGCACTTGCTTTCCCAAAGAGGCCTTTCTTGTTTTTTTCTTTTAAGGTTAGATTGACCGATACCGTCGATACGATCGGATTGTTATCGGTGGGTTTGTCAGGCGTAACCTGTACCTTATCTATTATTTGATTTGGAAGATTTTGTGTTGCGATTTTGAAATTGCCGCCAAAGAATGGTTTACCATCCACCAGTATTTTACTAACATTTTTTCCATTTACAGTGATCTTGCCATCTCCCCAGATAATGACGCCAGGCAGATTTCGAAGAAGATCTTCTACTACGGCATTGGGTTTTAGCTTGAAAGCATCTGCATTGAATTCCACGGTATCACCTTTGATCTTTACGGGAGGTGCGCTGGAAATAGTTACTTCATTAAGCTCGATTGCACCGGGATCGACCAATACAGTTTTTAAATCAAGAACTGGACTTTGGCCCATCTTAAACCGGACCATTTTATCCTTATAGCCAATGTAGCTAATTATGAGCTTAAGGGAATCTGTTACGGGTATACTTCCGATTGAAAAATATCCATAGGGATTCGTCAGGCCATAATTAATAATATCGTTTGTTTTGAGGTTATAAATAGTAGCTGTTGCAGATATTAAAGGAAAATTCCTTTTTGAATCCATAACGCGCCCGTTTAGCCTCCCCAACTTTACACTGTCCGGCTTGGTCTGTGCAACAGCGCCAGCCAACAAATTGATCGAGAGATAAAGCGTTAACAGAAAAGCTCTCATCACAGGTCACTTTTTAGGGTGATTTCCACGATCACGGGATTGGCATGATCATTTTTTGCGGCAAAAAATTTCTTCAGCTTATCATCATAGCGAACAGTCTCTTCTGAATTTGATTTTGACGTAAAAAGTTCAAGTGCCGAATAGGATGTGTATATGTTTTTCCCGAAAACTTTTTGGATTCCGTGATTCGAATATTCGGTCCCAAGTATCGAGGGTTGGGCAATTGTCAGGTATTGACTTACTGAATCGGGCGTTATTTTTTTCATCGCAATTAGCCGCTGGGATTTAAGATTGAATACCAGATCGTCAAAATCGTTGCTTTTCCCGCTCTGCAATTTGAACATTAGATTGTCTCCGACTTTGAAAAAGTTGGTGACGCTATATATCAACTCACTGTGGTCGCGAAGATAATTTATCCGTTTGTATTCCAGTGACTTGTTGATCAGGAAGTCCTTGGGTAAGGAATTTTCCTGGGGAAATAAAAATTGATAGGCAAGCGAAATTGAATCAGAACCAATCCTAAATATATTATAGGAGTAAGTGTTGGTACTAAAAAAATGATCGCCTGATTGATAATAAAATTGGTCAGGCGTAAGAATATCGCGGGAATCGAGTTTTTTTAAATGACTCCATAATGAAAGTTTTCCTGATACTTGATTCTTATTTAGCCAGAACTGATCATATTTTTTGAGCTCATCATTGTAATCATATCCGGTAGAGTTGACGATAGCCTTTCCATTGTCAAAAAATGCGAATTCTCCCTTGATTAAATCTGTTTTAATGGTTTGTATCAGGTTTGCTTCAAAATCATACACTAGTGTATGATTTTGATTGCGTGTCCGTATCAGGATTTGTTTTTTTGTTTGGTCCACACAGATCTGCTTGAACTGCTCACCATAGCCAAGTTGACCTGCTAATCCTTTGGTTTGAATTTTACGATAAAAATTTCCCATCCTGTCGAATAAAAGGACCGAATTGGTTGCCTGATCTAGGATAATAAAAAAGGAATCGGTAACCTCGAGCTGAGTAATGGAGCCAAATTCTGATTCTTTAGACGTTTGAAGGGGTATGTAGTTCACTTTGTCGATAAACAAAGCTGCATTTCCGCCCATTGCAGTTTCCGGTGCGATTCTCAACAATGTAACATTAGTTGTATCAATTGTTACCTGTTGGGAAAAACTTTTTCCAATTTCTAAGAGAAAAAAGAAAACTAGGAGTAGCCTATTTGTCATCAGCGGAACAAAAAAAATGTTGCTGATTTTTGTCAATTAATAGTAATGTGGGTTTTAAGAGCGTTATCATAATGTTTTTAATTGGTTAGATGGTTGTAGTAGATATAGCTTTCTACATGTAACTTACCTTTTACGCTTGATAAAATTTAAGCCACATTTCAAAACTAATATTTCTGGGGTAAATATCAACTAAGTTTGCCGTAAGTAAAAGGATTTACCTGACTTATTATACCTATTATACCTACTTATTTTTTCAGACAACTGCAATTGCAAGTAATTAAAGGGGATAATTCATGAACTTAAATTATTAAGTAAAAGATTAGTTACGTTTAATCTTGGTCATTAATTTTTAATGTTCATAATCTAAAAACTTAACTTATCTGGGGGATTTCGGCAATAGTAGACAGCGGATTCCGTTCCAAACTGTGCACCCGGGGATTTACCCAATCTTGAGAAGGGCAAGCTAAGAAAAGGCCCAAATATATTCATTCCTGCTAAACCAGGGAAATCCAGACTAAAAGTGTTTTTGTCCTCCAATCTCTAAAAATACAGCCGAGCGGAACATCAGGCCCACGTTTTGGAGTATAACAGCGAAGCGACCGTGGTCCATCCCGAATAATAGATATTCTCCCAGGAGCGATTATTTTATGCAGAAATTGAAAAATTATTCCCGAAAGCCAGTTGCGAAAAAAGCTGATCAAAAGATCAGAACGGCCAGTTTGCCTCGAAACAGGTGATCACTTTAAAGCGAAACGGAGTGACAGTTTAAATGCGGAACGGCTGGCCATTTTTGCTGAAATATCCACTATACGCTCAGAATACAAATACAAAAAATGATTCGCATCATGTTTGGTACCAACCAAAAGCAAATCAATGATTATTCTTGAGGCATCTAAAAAACATTCAATGCACCATTTTGGATAATTTTCTAATCCAGGAACCTTCTCCTGCAGTGACTTAGAGCGAAGTATTTTTTACTAATAAAACCCGCCAGAAATTCTCTTAGCAAGTTTAACTCTGTGAGATTGAACAAACCAGAATGAATTGACCCCGCAACAATAAAAATAAATTTTTTGTTGATTATTCTCATTCAATCAATCATGGATTCACATTAAGGGGGTAAATTAGATTGGTTCATCCATTTAATTATCAGAAATATTAATAATCCATTTCTTGAGTAGCACTTTTCTAGATTTTCGTTTTGCTCTAATTTTTTTCTTTTTGTCTACAACTTTTGGAATCAATTTTTCACTTTCTTTCCGTAATTTCATGAGCCTACCAAGCTTATCATACTCTGTCATTTTAGTGTCTAGTTCAGCGATTCTCTTCAAATCAGCTATAAATTTGTTGCTAATTCGAACCGTCGCCGACCCCGAGAGCCCTTTAAGATTATCTTAAAGGGCCTTTTTGTTTTTAGGGGATTTTGAAATCGTTGAATAGGGCAGGTAAAACGTATTTTTTGGTTCGAGTCCCATGTGGATACCCTGACGGTGTAAAAACAATTCTTTACTACTTTGAATCGGTTATTTCATTATTAATCAATAAATTGTAATTTACTTTTTTGGTTCCATTTCGACGCTATATAAAATGGAATTCTATATTTCACAATTATTCCAATATTAGGGTCACTATGTAAGCTTTACATTTTGAGGTATCAAGTTCTGACCTTTATAACAAATAAATTTGGACCTTATAACAAGCTTTTTGCTTTTTTTATAGTTGAACTTTGTTTTATCAAAACTTCAAAAATGGAAAATAGAGAAACAGTTTTAGTCACTGGCGGCTCAGGCTTTATCGCTTCATATTGTATAATAACTTTGCTTCAAAATGGTTACAAAGTTAAAGCCACCCTTCGTTCGCTTAAAAAGACAGCGCTGGTTAAACAAATGCTGAGAGAAGCGGGTATCACCAACTTTGAGGATTTATCTTTTGCAGAAGCCGAATTGAGCAATGAAAAAAGTTGGGAAAATGCCGCACAAGGTTGTCAGTATGTTATCCACACAGCTTCGCCAACTCCAAACACAGATGCAAAAACAGATGATGACTTTGTAAAACCCGCAGTTAATGGCGTTTTGTTTGTGCTTAAAGCAGCAAAAAATGCAGGTGTAAAACGTGTAGTCCTTACTTCTGCATTTGGTGCAGTAGGTATGGGAACCGTTAAAAAAACACCTTACACAGAAGAAGACTGGACAGAACTGAACGATACCGTGGCGCCTTATCAACGTTCCAAAACCATTTCGGAAAAAGCGGCCTGGGATTTTATTGAAAATGAAGGAGCTGGGATGGAATTATCTGTGGTCAATCCAACGGGTGTTTTGGGTCCGGTTTTGTCCAACGATTTTTCGCATTCTATTCAGACCATCAGGCAAATGTTGAATGGCGAGATGCTTTCCTGCCCCAAATTGATTTTTGGATATGTTGATGTGCGGGACGTGGCAGATTTACACTTTAAAGCAATGACAATGCCCCAAGCCAACGGCCAGCGCTTTCTTGCCGTTGCAGGAAAATCAGTTTCTTTTTTGGATATAGCACATATTCTCAGGAGAAATTTAGGCCAAAAAGCGGCTAAAGTACCGACCAAAGAAATACCAAATTGGCTTATCAGATTGCTCGCTATTTTCAATCCAAAATTGAAAATGTTAACGCCTCTTTTAGGTTCAATAAAACATGCAAGTAACGAAAAAGCAAAAAATCTTTTGGGTTGGCAGCCAAGAGGCAATGAAGAAGCTATATTAGCGACTGCAAATAGTTTAATTGATTTGAAAATTGTTAACGTATGAAAGTAATCATAACAGGTGCTACAGGAATGGTAGGAGAAGGCGTTCTATTTGAGTGCTTAGATAATCCTTTAGTAACCGAAGTGCTGGTTATCGGCAGGAAACATTACAATAAAAATCATCCAAAGCTGAAAGAGTTGATTATAAAGGATTTTTCAGAAATCAACAATCACTCGGATTTACTGGAAACTTACGATGGATGTTTCTTTTGTGCTGGTGCCAGTTCTGTTGGCGAGAACGAGGAAAGCTTTACCAAAAAGACCTATGATTTTGTAGTTCCATTTGCTACAACAATATCACACATTAATTCTGCAATGACTTTTATTTATGTATCGGGCAACCGCACCGATAGTACAGAAAAAGGAAAAGTAATGTGGGCAAGGGTAAAAGGACGCACCGAAAATGCATTAATGAAATTGCCTTTTAAAGGTCAATACAATTTCCGCCCGGCAATAATGACAGGAAGTAAAGGCCAGAAAAATATAAAGCTGATTTATAAGATTCTGGGGCCACTGATGTCGCCATTTTTTCCTGCAAAAACATTAAAACTTTCTGAAGTAGGAAAAGCAATGATTAATGCAGTGTTAAAGGGTTATCAAACCCAAATTTTGGAAGCAGACGATATTTTTAAATTGTCGAAATGAAAATAACTGAAATAAAATCCTGTACTGTTGGTCCTGTGCTTTCTGCAGAACAATTCATCGCAGAGCATTTCTTTGTGTTTCTGGCAAAAGGAAAAATGAATGGTTATGATGGAAACAAACATTATGTTTTGAAGGCCGGTGAAAGTTGTTTGGTTCGTAAAAACCGATTGGCACGATACAACAAAGTGCGATATAATAATGAGTTTGAGAAAGTAATTATCTTTTTGGATGAAGCCTTTTTAAAAGCATTTCAAAAAAAACATTCAATTGTATTCAAAAAATTTATTTCAAAGGATGCGTTTGTAAAGTTTAAAAAAGATAATTTAATCAATAGTTTTTTATTGTCATTAGAACCGTACTATAACAATTCGGGAAATATAAGCCAAACTTTCTCAGATATTAAACGAGAGGAATTGTTGCTCATATTATTGCAATTACATCCAGAGTTGTCAGATATTCTTTTTGATTTTGGCATTCCCGGACGGTTGGATTTGGAAAAATTTATGCAACAAAATTATAAGTTCAATGTGAGCATTGAAAGGTTCGCATTTCTTACAGGACGCAGTTTATCTGCATTTAAAAGAGATTTTAAAACCATATTTCAGGAAACGCCAAATCGTTGGTTGTTAAAAAGACGTTTGCAGGAAGCCCGTTTTCTCATCGAAGAAAAAAAACAAAAACCGACCGATATTTACCTTGATTTAGGTTTTGAGGATATTACGCATTTTTATTTTGTGTTTAAAAAAGAATTTGGAACAACTCCGAGTGAAATTAGTGGAGCAAAAATATATTAAGTTATTCTTTCAACATTTTCGAAAAACCGCCTGTTTCTACCAATTCGTTTACAAAATGGTTCGAATTATGCACCGCCATTGACCCCATAACGAGGAAAAAACATTTTCAAATGGTTTTGTCCTTTTTTACCCCTAACTCTCTGTTTAGTAAGCTTTTTTGCGAAAAATTGGGTCTGAATGTCGGGACTCCGGCTAAAATCTGACAAAATACGCTGTTCACGACAATAATGTGTGTAAGAAAACATTTTTTACCATATGGTAAAAAAGTTTCGATTTATAAAGGTGAAATTTGTAAAATGGAAGAATTTGTCAATTACATACTGCAATTCGGCAACTTGAATACCCAACAGATTGAACTTATTCTGAGCAAGGCAGAAACGGTAGAGTTGCGCAAAGAGGAATATTTTTCGGAGGCTGGTAAAATCCCACGATATGTAGGTTTTCTTCTTAAAGGAGTAACCAGATTCTGTTATTATAACAATAAAAGTGAAGAGATTACGCATTCCTTTGTTGAGGAAAATAATTTTGTTTCCGACCAGCAGAAGTTTGAAATTCAAATGGTTGCCTCAGAATATATACAGGCCATAACAGATTGCCGTTTACTGGTCTTTTCGAAAAAGAGCTGGGATGAAATTGGCAATACTATTGTTGGCTGGAAAGAGATAGAGCACCTCATTGTCAAAAATTGTCTCCTGAAAGCGATTGAAAGAAGAAGCCCTCTGGTATCTGAAGATGCAACAACCCGCTATCTTTCATTTCTCGATCATTTCCCCGGACTTGTTAACCGTGTCCCGCTTTCGTATGTGGCATCTTACCTCGGTATTACCCAGCAGTCACTCAGCAGAATAAGGAAAAACATCCGCTGATAATGCTTTTTACCAAATGGTAAATGTTTTATGGCTCACTTGCCCAACCTTTGCATGAATTATTTAAACAATAGAAAGATGAGTAAAAAAATCGTATTAATAACAGGAACAAATAGTGGTTTTGGTTGGCTTACCGCGCACAGTGTTGCCGCATCAGGTCATAAGGTTTACGCAACGATGAGAGATACTGCGGGTAAAAATGCGGATAAAGCTCAGGCACTATCGGCGGTTGAGAATGTAACTGTTCTCGATGTTACCCTTACCGATGAAAAAAGCGTTGAGCAGGCAGTAAAAACCATTATTTCGAAAGAGGGTTCCATTGATGTACTGGTTAATAATGCAGGATTTTCCATGCATGGCGTGGCCGAAAGCTTTACAACTGAAGATGTGCAGGCAATGTTTGATGTTAACGTTTTTGCCCCCTGGAGATTCATTAAGCAGGTTTTACCGGCTATGCGTAAACAGCAGGAGGGACTGATCATCAATGTAACCAGCGGATTTGGAAGGGTCTCATTTCCTTTCGCTACCGTTTATGCCGCATCAAAATTCGGTTTGGAAGGGCTCAGTGAAGGTTTACATTACGAAGTTAAACGTTTGGGAATAGACGTAGCGATTCTGGAGCCTGGTGCATTTCCGACTGAAATGTCACAAAAAACAGTTTATGCTTCAGATCAGTCTGTGTTTGAAGGTTATGGCGCTATCGCAGAGATTCCAAATAAGATGATGGCAGCATTGGGTGAACTGATCCAGAGCCATCAAACCAATCCACAGGATGTTGCTGATGCGATCGTAAAATTAATAGCCACTGAAAAAGGTAAAAGGCCGCTGAGAACGGTTGTTGATCCGATCACAGGCGAATACATTAATACTGCCAACCAGGCTGTTGCAGAACAGTTTGGAAAAGGCTTAACCACCTTCGGAATGGGGGAGCTTTTAGCATAATAAGCGCCGCATATAAATTATGATATATCGGTTGCTGAGACCGAATAATTACCGGTAAATGTTAGTGATAGCACGGATAAGATAAATAGGCGGATTTGATAAATTAAAAAGCAGTCATAAATTTCTAAACTAATTCCTGAAAACCAATGTTATATCTATACACCTAAAAATAAACATGATGGCAAGAGGAACAAAAGTGGAAAGAAACTCGGTAAGTAATCAGGACCACGAAATTAAATACGAGGCGAAAAAACTCGATGTAAAAGCTGATAAAATTAAAGATGCCAAATCAAGCGAAGGAAACCAGCGCAAAGCGATCGAGAAAAAAGTAAAATAATTATTTAAGCCCCTAATTGGGGCTTTTTTTGGCTCAAATAAAAACAGCCCGTAAAATCAACGTTGCTCAGGGCCAGATCGAAACCCTGCAGAAATGGCTTGAACTGGCAAGAGCCATCGTTTTCAACTTAATGCAATGAAATTTTTTCAGTGCGAACATTTAACATCATTTTACTGTTTATTTTAAGTGTTAGTCTAAACAGTAGTCATTAGTCGGCACATGCTTCATATCATTATCGGCAGTAAAGCAAATAAATGAAAACACCAAATAAAAAACGGGGACTCATCTGGTTTAAAAATGATTTGCGGTTGCATGATAATGAGGCACTGGTAATTGCACAGAAAGAATGCAACGAAGTAATCTGCTGCTTTTGCCTTGAAAAATCGAACTTCGAAAATCACAGCTTAGGTTTTCGTAAAGCAGACATCAACCGGTTTAAGTTTCTGGAGCAATCCATCAGCAATCTCAAAGCCAACCTGAAATTAATAGGCGGTCAGCTGAGCATCGGAGCCGAATCCGCACTGATTACCATACCCGAACTTATTCAAAAACACCAGATTACCGATATCTACGCAGCAGAAGAATATGCCAGCTATGAGCTTGAACTCATCAGAAAGTTAAAGCAGGCCCTGCCCGAAACCAGCTTCCATTTTTTCTGGGAAAAAACACTTTACCACAAAGACGACATTCCTTTCTCCATCCCTAAAATCCCCCTGACAAGCAAAGCTTATCGCATTCCAGCAGGGAAGGAATCGGAGCCCAGAAAAACCTTCGACATCCCCAAAAAACTAAACCCTGTTAAAAAGGTCATTGTCAGCAGGTTCCCTTCTTACAAAGATTATGGTTTTAGCGCGGGGGAATACAAAAATGCCAGACCTTTTGTTAAGGGAGGCGAAGATGCCGCACTGGAACGGCTGGAATACTATACTTTTAAATCGGAGGAACTCACCCGTTACCGCTGGAGCAGAAACCAGTCAGACGGGATGGACTACAGTTCAAAATTTTCTCCTTACCTCGCCCTGGGCTGCATTTCTGCAAGAGAGATTTATGAAAAAGTGCAGCTTTACGAAAAGGAAATCAAAAAGAACCAGAGCACCTGGTGGCTGATTTTTGAACTGGTTTGGCGTGATTATTTCACCTTTAAATCCATGCGCTTCGGTGAGGCGATCTTTAAAAGCAAAGGCTACAAGAATAAAAATTACCAATGGGAAAACGATCCTGGTAAATTCAAAAAATGGTGTGAAGGCAAAACGGGAATCCCTTTTATTGATGCGCATATGCGGCAATTAAACCAGACCGGTTACATGAGCAACAGGGGCAGGGTAAACTGTGCTAGTTATTTTGTGCATGACCTGAAAATCGACTGGACCTGGGGAGCAGCCTATTTTGAATCCAGGCTTATCGATTACGACGTGAGTTCTAACTGGATGAACTGGCACATGCAGGCCTTTGAAATCTGGTACACCAATCCCGTGCACCAATCCAATAAATATAAAGCCCAGGAATTTATCCGGCACTGGATTCCGGAACTTAAAAAAGCAAATGACATGGAAGTGCTCATTCCCTGGGAGTTTAAGTTAAAAGGTTATCCTAAACCTATAGCAATATACCAAAAATGGGAGAGGGCAATCAACCTGATCAAGAAAATCAGGATTTAAAAAATAACTGATCTCTAATTTTATAGGGACAAAATCATGGTTAGGGAAAATATTTTTCTTATTGTAGCTCATAAGACTCCCGGATATACACAAACAATCCCGGCCGTACCTCATCCGCGGAGGAGATCCTGATGTGGTTCTCAAATTTTTTGCCCGAAGCGATACTTTTAACCACAGGTTTTTCGGTGTGTGCTATGGCTGAATAAAATTTGATGTCCAGCTCTTTCTTCATCGGCCTGATAATCAGGAAACCCACCCTTTTGGTGAATACGATACAGTTTGGAGTTACCCCGATCAGCACATCCGGCCAGTCTGCCACCTCGGCTAAAATTTTATCGAAAGCCAGCACCAACTCGGCGGAGCGTCCGACAAACAGGCTGTCCAGATCTACGCGCTGGCAATAGTGGCGATAGTCTTTCCAGGGCAGTTCACGGTCACATTTAGGGCAAGTCCAGCTCATAATCATTTTTTTATATTCACAGCGAAAATGATGCCGGGGCTTAAATAGCTGAATTTCAGAGGTCATTGCTACCTAGTTCAGGTTTGCTAACGGAGGTGTGCCTGTTCAAACAAATCAGGATGGCCTGTAGCGGAGATATAATAATTTTTCCCGCGCCAAATCAATCCTGCCCGAGTTTTGTTGTATGCTAATGGATCAACAGCCAGATATCAAAGCCACCATACTCGAAATGGCCATGCTCCGCGGACACGAAAAAAGCACCTGCCCTTCCGAAATTGCCAGGCTGTTATTCCCAGGGCACTGGCGGGCGCACATGTCAGCTGTACGGGAAGAAGCCATCGCCTTACAAAAGCAGGGACTGGTCCTCATCACTCAGAAAGGCGAACCTGTGGACATCAAAAAAATCAAAGGCCCTATCCGAATTAAAATCAGCGATAAATAGGACGAAAAATAATCAGGCGCTATCTTCCGGTCATTTGCTCGCTTTGCTGAGAGTTTAGGAATGTAAGTATATCAGGATGCATAAAATAATTATTAATCAGCTACAAATGCCTTATTAATTATTTATTTATCATTTATTAATAGGTCGGTTCTATTTTGGTTTTTACACCGATGTTGGTGTGTTAACCAAATATATCCGATCAATGAGAAAAATTAGTTTAATGCTGCTGTCGGCAGTAATTCTGACGGCAGTGGGTTGTAAAAAAACACAGGAAAGCGAAGACGTTGTGCACGACAGCTTTTCGCAGGCAAAGCAGGTTGTAGCACTGGCTTCCCCTCCGGGAGATGTGGTAGGTAAGCTTGTTGTAGGCTACCAGGCCTGGTTTGGCTGTCTTGGTGATGGATCGCCATTTAATTCGTGGAAAACCTGGGGACCTAATCCGCCATCTCCGGGGCATATTAATGTTGAAATGTGGCCTGATGTGAGGGAATATACCACCACCTACCAAACCGGGTTTGCAAATCTGGGCAATGGCCAGCCAGCAAAATTATTTACTTCTTATTCTCAGCAGGTAGTAAATACGCATTTCCTCTGGATGCGGCAAAACGGTATCGATTGTGCTGCGCTTCAACGTTTTGGCAGTGCCCTGGCAGCTGATCCACGCGATCTGAACTGGCGTAATGGAAATGTACCTATGGTGAAAGCAGCTGCCGAAACTTACGGGCGAAAATTCTTTATCGAATACGACATTTCCGGCTGGACAAATTTTCAGTCTGAAATTAAAACCGACTGGACCACCCGCATGCAAACTCATACTTCTTCTACGGCTTATGCGAAACAGAATGGGAAGCCTGTGGTAAGTTTATGGGGCATAGGGGTTTCGGGAAGACCAGGTAATAATGCCGTATGGACAGATGTGATTAATTGGTTTAAAACCCAGGGGTGTTACGTAATTATTGGGGTAAAAAGGGACTGGCGAAATGATGCCACCAATATGAGTGCTTATAACCAGGCCAATATGATCCAGCCGTGGACAGTTGGATCTATGAACGGCATTGCCGGCGCCAACAATTATGTTTCAACCCTCAGTGCTGATTTTGCCTATTGCAACTCGCATAACCAGGATTATCAGCCGGTTGCTTTTCCAGGTTTTGCATGGTCTAACTGGCATACTGGTGCGCAGAACGAAATACCACGCTTACATGGAGATTTCCTCTGGAGGCAGTTTTATAACATCAGGAACAACAATATTCCAAGTGTTAAAGTTGCCATGTTTGATGAATATAATGAGGGCACGGCCATTGCCAAGGCGGCAGAAAATGCTTCAATGAAGCCAAGCAATCAATACTTTTTAACTTTGGATGCAGATGGAGTGGCCTGTTCTTCTGATTTTTATTTAAGGCTCACCCGCGATGGTGCCAAAATGATAAAAGGCCAGATACCGCTTACTGCTAACCATCCAACTTCACATCAATAGTAATCTGATTTGGACTGAAAAAAAAATCAACGTTAATTCGTTAGTTATTGACTCCACAATACCCATAATTATTATAGTGTTCCGGTATATGGCACCGTTTAATTTTGGTAGGGTGGAGTCAATTGTTAATAGCTGTTGCTCAACTCCGGGCGACCAAAATCTGATAATCATCCTAACCCTTTTAAAATAATGAGAAAAACTATATTTATTTTTTTAACGCTTTTGGGGCTATCTGCCATTGGCTGCTCAAAAAATGAGTTGCTTCCGCAAAATTTCACTCCCGAAAAGCTTTTGGCTTCCGCACAGCTCACAAATGGGCCAGTTATTGCAGCACTTGATATTGGAATCAACGATCCGAATATTAAATATTTTGGCCGTTGGGATTTTAGTAATCCTACACAATATTTAAGTTATTGGGGCGGGGCCTATATTAAGGTTAACTTTACCGGTACCACCGTTAAAATAAAAGTTGGCAATACCAGTAATTTTTATGCTAAAATCGATGGCGGTCCATGGTTGAGTTTTACAGGTGCAGGCGGCACCATTAATCTTACATCCACTCCCTTGTCGGCAGGTACCCATAGTTTGAGTGTGGCGCAGGGCAAAGATTACGATTATGTATTTAATTTCCGCGGTTTGGTGCTCGATAATGGAGCAACTACCTCGTCACCAGCAGTTTCTGCCGATATTGTGGAGTATATAGGAGATTCTATAACAGCGGGTTATACCGATGCACAGGCCAATGTATCTGATTATGCCTGGGTAGTTTCAGAATCAATGAATGCCGAGCATACACAGATTGCCTATCCCGGTATCACCCTGGTAAACGGATATGGGTTAAATGCAACCAAAATCGGAATGGATGTACAATATTTTAAATCACAGTCTTTAGCTTACCCATCGTCCCCAAACTGGGATTTTACCAGGTACACCCCTAAAATTGTGGTTATTAATTTAGGTCAGAATGATCAAAGTACAGGCGTACCCGATGCAACTTTTCAAAACGGATATTTAAATTTTCTTTTAAATGTGCGTACAAAGTTTGCCAATGCCGAAATATTTACGCTCCGTCCGTTTAGTGGGGCAAAGGCAGCATTGGTACAGGCTGCGGTAAACCAGCGCATTGCCGCCGGAGATAATGCCGTTCATTATATTAATACCACGGGCTGGTTGCTGCCTCACCCTTCTGCTGATTTTAACGACGGGGTGCACCCAAGTGTTGCAGGGCATATTAAGGCTGCGGGTTTATTAAAACCCTATATTGCGCCTTATCTGTCATCGGGATCAGCATTTTTGCTGAATAATGCCGATGCCAATGCTGGCTGGGCATCCGGAAACACCCTTTCTTTGAATACCAGCGATAAAAAAGAAGGTAGTGCTTCATTGCAATCTGCAGGTAGCGGCACGTTGGAATTTCAACGCTCTTTTACGGCTGTTAACCCGAATGTAACGGTGGCTAACGGATCTGTCGATTTTTGGTACTATGTATCAGATGTGACTAAATTTACGGTCTCAAACCAGATTGAGATCGGGAGTGGTGGCGCAGCAGATGTAAATGAATATAGCTGGGATATCGGCCCTTTAACAAACGGATGGAACCACATTACCAAAACCTTTGCTTCTGCAACCATTACGGGTGGAACCCCAAATTTGAACGCCATCAACTGGTTTAGAATATACCATGCCAAAAGCGGAGCAATAACCACCAGGATAGATGCACTGAGGATATTACATTAAACTTTGTGTATAAATGCCTTTTACGGGTTATGCCCTCAAAAATAAACAGCCCACGGATTACTCCATGGGCTGTTTTTTTAAAGCCATACTTTGTTTTTTTATCTTCGCGCTTTATGGTGCCTTGTTATGGACATTTTGTAAAGCCGTATCCTGCATTTTGAGGACAGATGTTGGCTGCTGCATTCCAACTGCCAAATTTTGGATGACTTAACAGATCTGCAGGTAAATTCCCCGTAAAGTTATTGAGTTTTAGTTCCAGCGAATTTAAATTAGGCATTTTGCTGAAAACGTTTTCTGGTATTGGTCCTGTAAAATTAGAGGTATGCATCTGAAGAAGCGTTAGCGCCGTGAGATTTGCAAATTCAGCAGGGATAGTTCCCGTTAAACCTGATCTGCTCAGCGTTAAACTCGTCAGTTTTCGTAAGTTGCCCATTGATGGCGGAATGGTACCGGTTAACTGTTGGTTGTTATTATTCATATCGATCAATATCAGTTCACTCAGATAACCGATAGCAGGAGGGATGGGGCCTTTAAGGTTTCTGGCCGCCAGATTAATCCTCGTTACCCGGTCTACACCATTAACTTTTGCCACCGTAATTCCATTCCAGTTGGTGGCGGCAGTGGCCTCTTGTAAAGGTGCGGTAATATTCCATTTCGTACCAGACCAGTTGGCGCCACCCATGCTTTCGTAAATTGCAATCAGCACCTGCCTGTCTAACTCTGTTCCGATGGCTATACCGGTTTGTTTTACCTGAATCACTACATTTACCAGGCCATAAGTAATGGTTATGGTTCCACTTAGGTCTACAAAATTATTTTTAACTGTGGTAACCGTTAACTTGTTTCCGTCTCTCTGTACTGTAAACCAGCTCGAATTTAAACTCACCGCATAATTCCATTGCTGGTTGGTTTCTATGGTAATTACCTCGCTACTGCCATCTCTGCTAAACTGAAGGTTTTTCTTGTCTATTTCAAATTCAATCGTCCCTTTTTGCGTAATGGTGATTGATTTGTTAAAAATCGAAGATTCTGCATTAATAATCACCACGGCGGTACGTTCTCCGGCCTGGGGATTTGCCGTAGCGGTCAGTTTTACTTCACCACCCTTTATTTCCCAGGTTAACCAGTCGGCATCAGTACTTAACGACCAGTTCATGTTACTGTTAATGGTTGCAGTGCCGTTATCTGCCTGGTTTTTAAGTTTTAAAACAGGATTGTCGACAATAATTGTTGGTGTATTTCCATGTTGCTTAATCACGATGATTTTGCTCAGTAACTTATCTGCACTAAAAACTTTTATTTTAGCTACCCTTTCATATAAACTGGTGTTTTCTTCCATGGTAAGCTCTACCTTGCCGCCTTTTTTTGCAGCGCTGATCCAGGTTTGGGTGGTTAAGCTTTCTATATCCCATTCGCTATTATCAGATATCGAAACGTTAAAACTTCCTGTTTTATTGGTGTTTAAGTACTCATAAACATCTCTTTCGATGTTGAGCACAGGCTTATCTGGCGACTGGTTTTTATCTTTTGAACAATTGGTCAAAACGATTATTAACATGGCCAGGCCGTATATCAATCTTCTTTTCATTAATTCTTATTATTGCATTGTTGAACAGAATCGGTTTATTTGGACGGGATCCTTATTTTACTTTAAATTCATCGCGCACAATATCCAGGTATTTGCTGCCATAACCTTCTCCGTAATCTGTTGCGGTAGGCTCTATCTGCGAATCCCATTGCCAGTTGTTAAATGATTCAACCAGCACGATTCGGCTATTCCCGAGGTTAATTTTGGCCACATTGCACCGCTCCCTAAAATCTGCTTCGTTTTTTCTTATCGCAGGGTAATTATAATCCGGGGTTGCGTTGTTAATGTTTGCGGTAAAAGAAGGAGAAACCGATGGAATAAAATCAATGCTGAAATTTTTAGAGAGATATTCTTTGTTCAGTTTGTAATTTTCATTGATTAAACGGTTTAGCAGATACGTTCTGTCCCAACCCGTAACTCCGCTGCCTACATTGCACATGTTGTCCATGGTTACCGCATCGGCTTTACCCTGCATAAAAAAGTATTCAAAACGGGCAGATGGTGTCCATTGTGGTTGGCGGGCAATGATATAAACATCTTTTCCGGTCTGTTCCTTAATTACCTTGCGGATATTGTCATATACTTTTTTACTGTTTTCAGTATAGAGCCTGTCTGCACCAAGAAATACCAGCACGGGGCGCCCCTGGAAATGATAATAGGTTTCATCTTTAAAATAGAGCGAAATACGCTTTAAGAAGCTATACAGCCTGTTCTCGCGGCTCACCGATATATTCTGTCCGTTAATGTTATAAACCGTTGCCGGCGCAGTTTCAAGCAATAAGTTGTTACTTAATCCCGCGCTGAAATTATTAATATCCACCGAAATGGCGTATTTCATTGTGCCCATATTAACCGATGGCAGATTAAAATTATGTTCTGCCAGCATATTTATCGTCAAAGAGTCAGTACCATTCAGGTTATTGGGAAACATGGCGCCCGGGTTTTCTTTCATCGCCGGGCTGATCAAAAAGTCGATTTTTGCTGATTTTGCCCATTCAACGATTTTCGACATGTTCAGTGCGCCTGCCTCTGTAGGCCTTAACTCGTAACGGCCCAGCTCCGGCCTCACGTACGGACCGATTTTTCCTGCCGCGGCATCATACTTTTCAGTAATCCTGGTCCATTTTATCTCATCACTGATCAGGATGCCGGAAGGTTCATAAATATAAGCGCCAACGGGTATATTGCTGGTTACCGGAACTTTTTCAATCTCATAATTTAGTGGATAATCGTCAATCGACGGACCTGTATCTTTTTTACAGGAAACAGCCAGGACCACTAATAATATTCCCATTAACGGGATTTTGATAATTCTTTTTTTCATGATTATATTGATATGGATAATCTTTAATGCTTGTTTATTTAGGGATATAGGTAACCAAAAGCTGCCTGAACGAATAATCAAAAGCTTTTGTAAGCGCCAGGTTATCGTTTGATTCTCCTGTCATACTTTTTGCCGTTGCAACAACTTCCTCGTAGGTTTTGCCGTATTTTTTATTGAAATATTCGCAGTTTGGCCTGATTTTTTTGTTACCGCCATATAACTGCTCGGCGAAAATCAGGTCGGGATTCAGCTTTGCAAAACCCAAAGTGGTGTAAACGTTATCTCCCCAGCGGTCGCCCCTGTAATAAGGACTTGCCGCCTTTAAGTTTTCAATCCCCTTGTAATAGGCTTCCCGGTTTTTACTCTGCTCTACAATCGGATAAACAAAACGCTCTGTCCAGTAATTGTAGGCTGAATTGTATCCCTCAACATCGCTGGCGCCACCATTGGCGAAAAAAGGAGGGAAGCGCAGTGTCCTGGTTCTGCGTTCCAGGTTCCAGCCCTCTAAACAGTTCAGGTAATCTGCGATGTACCTTTGTTTGTAAATCTGCTCCAGGTGATTGTCTTTGCCGCCTCTGCCACGGATGTTGGCGCGGTACAATAACCTCCTGTCGGCATAACCTTTTCCATCCGTATTCCATTTTACACCGTTCTGGGCAAGGTATTCGTCAACACCGGCCAGGTTGTATTGTGCAAACGAAGCGCGTACACCCGATTCGTAATTCTGCATGGCCTTAGCTTCCGAACCGAAAAGCATTTCGGCCTCAGCCTTTAAAAAATAGCTGTCGGCCCAGTTTAATAAGATCATGCTGGCGTTCTCTTTTACAAAATCAGTCTGTACAAAAGAGAGGTTGTAAGGGCTGTTCCTGCTTGCCAGCGGATCATTATAGCGAAAATCTTTACCTGGTATAAAGGCCCATTCCCATCCTGCAGCAAGGCTATTCAGCTCCGGAAGTGGTACATAAGGCATAGCATAATCCACTAACACCGAGTCGCTTCTTAAATTGTTCATTCCATCGGCCTGGTGCAGTGCAAAATTCGGGCAATCTGTTTTGGTGCAGAAATTAAGGTGTTTTCTGGTTAGTGTATCGGTGTACAGGAAGGGCTTAACTTTTATCGGCGAAAGCTGGTTTCCTTTAAGACTATAGGCACCCAGGCGCGGATCTTTATAAGAAAAAAGGTAAATCGCAAAATATTCGCCCAGGGCAGGGTAGGTCATCTCGCTAAAATTCGTCGCGTTTTTGATAAACCTGGTGTAATAATAAGAAGCGCTCATCGATTCATCCGATCCCCACTGCAATTTCACCATATCATCAAGTGAAGAAATCAGTTTAGAGTCATCAGCCATTGCTTCGCTGGCATGGGTTCTGGCAAGGTCCATTGAGAGGTTTTGGGCATGAAGCGCAATATTTAAACGCAGCGTATTGGTAAATTTCTGCCATTTCGAAATGTCGGATTTACCAAAGGCACTTCCGCCAAATACAGGGTCACGCATTAATAAGTCGTTTGGATAAGCAGAAGATACCCTGTACAATGCACTGGCATCTTTTAAATCTTTCAGGATCTGGGTGTATATTTCGAGTTCAGTATCATAGGTATATTCCCTTTTACTTTGCTCGCTATCAGCAAGCGCCTGGCTCATTGGCACACTTCCGTACATCGAGGCCATCATGTAAAAAAGGTATGATTTCCAGGTTTTTACCATTGCAAGGCGATTGGCAAATTCAGGTTTTCCGGTGTATTCTTTTTCCATTTTGAGCACATCGCGGATAATGCCCACATAAAACTGGTTAAAATAGTTGTCGCCAATATCCTGTGAGGGATTGGTGGCAAAACCGACTACCGCATACCTTGAAAAATTGATCAGTTTGTTGTAGTTTACATCCTGGATCAGTCTCATGGTGCGGGAAACAGTGCCGGCGAAAATATCGTTGACATCCACATTGTACACTTTGTTTTTGTTGGTGTTAATCTCTTCAAAATCCTTGGTGCAGCTTTGAAAGGCGGCGCATAGGAAAATGAATGCGAGCATATAGGTTATTTTTTTCATCGTCGTATTTTTAAAATGAAAGTTTGACATCAAATCCCCATGTTGACATTGGTAAACTAAAACCTCTTTCGAAACCCTGAGCATTACCTGTTGTTGAGGTAGCCTGTGGATCCAGACCTTTTGGGGTATTCTGGAATAATATGGCCAGGTTACGTCCAACCAGCGCTACCCTTGCACTTTTAACTGGCGTTTTTCTAAACCAGGTGCTTTTTAGGGTATAACCCATGGTTACTTCCCTTAATTTGATGTAAGAGGCATCATAAATATATCTTGCCGCGCTCGAAGCACTGTTGTGCGTCCAGTGGTCCATAGGCGATACCCAGGCCATTGAAGGTTTATCGGCCCAAAAAGCGCCAACAGAAGGATCATAAACGGTATTGCCAAGCTGAACGCCTTTCGGACGGGAGCCATCAGGGTAGCGCACGTAATTCTGGAGATAATCGGCACCGGGTTTAACCGTGTTTCCCGGTTGAAGGAAGCCTCTGCGTTCATCCGTATTTTCGCCCAAAATCAGCTGCGAAATAAGGTCGTCATACCGGCCTTCTAAAGATTGTACGGTATTGCCATCAATACCGCCTCTGAATGCGGTGTAAGACCATACTTTTCCACCTGACTGGAAATCAAACATGAAGCCTAAATCTACCGGTCCAACCCTGAAAGAGTTTTGCCAGCCGCCAAACCAATCCGGTTGTATGGAACCTAAATACTGATCAGGCAGGAATTTGGGTTTCCCGTCAACCCCTACATAGATTGCACCATCGGCGTTGCGTTTATAATCGTTTCCGTAAAATACGCCGTATGGTTTGCCCACTTCTGCATAAAGCCTGATATTATCGCCACTGCCCATCTCATAGCGGGTAATGCCTTCTACAAGTGATACTACCTTTGATCGGTTTTGTGCCCAGTTGAAAGTGGTGGTCCAGCTGAAGAATTTTGTTTTAACAGGCGTAACGTTCAGGCTTACCTCAACCCCGGAGTTCTGGATTTCCCCTGCATTCAGGATTTCCCTGCGGTAGCCGCTGGCAGAAATCGCATCTGCTTCTACAATCTGGTTTTTGGTGCTTTTACTGTAATAGGTTACATCGGCATTTACCCTGCCGTTCCAGAGTTTAAGCTCCGAACCAAACTCCCACGATTGCGTTTGCTCGGGTTTAAGTCTGTTGTTTTTCAGCACCTCTTCGCCGGTAAAAAATGGAATCCCAAGGAAAGAACCATTTTCATTCCTGAAGTAACCGCTGTAAAGCCTGTCGAAACCTGTATCGTTACCAACCTGCGCAAAAGAGCCCCTGAATTTAAGATAAGAGAGCACTTTTTTATTTATTTTGAGCGCATCTGTAACCACCACACTACTACCCAACGAATAATAAAAATAAGAGTTGTTGGCCGATGGTAAGGTACTCGACCATTCGTTGCGGGCGGTGGCTTCTAAAAATGCCCAGTTTTTATAGCCTAAATTACCCATACCAAAAATGGCCTGTTTATTTTTGGCCTCAGGTTCTTCAACCGCACCAATAATGCCTTTTGCATTTGATAAACTGGCCAGATCAGGTGTAATGAGCATAAAAGCCCTTGATGACATGCGGTCTGCTTTTACAGTTTGTAAAGAGGCCCCAAAGTTTGAGTTCAGGTTAAAATCCTTATTCAGTTTTTTGTTAAAAGAGAGCAGGGCATTATAGTTATTATTGGTCGATAACCTGTTCCATTTATAGTATTCGCCATCAATATCAAAAGGGGTATAAAGATTGGTAAAATCCCAGCCTTTTTGCTGCTGCAGATCAGTTGCCGCGGTAAGCCTTAGTCTGAACAGCTGGTTAAGTCTGATATTAGCCGTGAGGCTTGCATTTAAAAAGTTTTTACTGTCCTGGTTCGAAGTTTCATTTAACAGCCAGTAAGGATTGGTGAAACCGTTAAAATTGAACGGTGTGCCGCCATTTTGTTTCCATGGTACAAGTTCTGCATAAGAGGCATCTCTCGGGAGATTCGCAATTACATAGAGCGGGTTCCTGTTTGAGCTGTTGCGGAATCCCCTGTTGTCCATATTCTCATAAGTGTACCTGATGTTCGCATCCAGGTCTAAATAATCGGTAATTTTCGCTGTGCTCCTTACATTAAGGTTATGCCTGTCGAATAAATTAAATTTCTCCAAAATGTCATCAGCGGTTTGCCCGGTGTACGAAAGCCTGAAACTCATCGCATCCGTTAGCTTGTCGATAGAAAAACTGTTGGTGATCGCATTAGAGGTTTTATACATGCTTTCGATGGTTTGTGGTTGAGGCACATAATCTTTTACAATCCCGTTTCTGCCTACAACCTTAAATCCCAGCATTGGCATACCCCACGATCGCTGATCCTGGTTTCCCATATTCGGGTTCCATATCCCGTAAGGCAAATTCGGATCAAAGCTTACCCCATTGCCAGAATTGCTGAAATAATTTATCCCCTCTCTTTTAAACTGTCCGGTTTGTCCGGCGCCATATATGTTCTGTAGCGTAGGGAAATTGTACAGATTCCCCAGCATGGTATTAAAACCATAGCTGATTCCCAGTCCCTGCCTTCTGCCGGCTTTTTTAGTGGTGATCAGTACCACTCCGTTTGCAGCATCCGATCCGTAAAGCGCTGCGGCATTTGCGCCTTTCAAAATCTCCACATTTTCAATTTCATCCGGATTGATGCTGTTTACCGGGCTCCCGAAATCAAGATCGCCGTTTTCTCCTGAGTTATTCAACACAGGAATCCCGTCGATCACAAATAATGGCTGGTTGTTACCGGTGAGGGAGTTATTTCCCCTGATTACCACCCGGGTTGAAGCCCCGGGGCCGCCTCCCGAAACAATCTGCATGCCTGCAGCCTTTCCAGATAACATATCAAGCAAGCTGCTTCCGCGGGCCTCCGTCATAGAAGATACATCTATGCTTTGGCGGGCGTAGGCCAGCGATTTGGCTTCTTGTTTAATGCCCATTGCCGTTACCACAACTTCACTCAGGCTTTTCGTATCGTCGAGTAAAACAATGCGTAATTCTGTTTCTGACCTCACCGCAACCTGCTGGGGCAGAAAACCCATGTAACTGAACCTTAAAGTTGTATTAACCGGGACAGTGATCTTAAATTTCCCATCCTGATCTGTTTGGGTGGCCTTTGTATTCGTTGCGCCCACAGCACTTACAGAAACCCCTACAATTGGCTGGTTCGTATTATCGAGCACAGTACCTTTAATGTTAAGTTGTTTGTTTTGAGCTTGCGCCAGCGTAGAAAAAATGACCAGTAATAATGCGAGGCAATATTTGTAAAATTCTATCTTCATTTCATTAATACTTAAATAATGCTGTGATTAATTGCCGGTGTTGCCCTATGGTACAGATTGTTTGATAGGGGCGGTTTGGAATAAGATCTGCTCTTTGATGTGGAACCGGTTGTTCCGGTATCGGTTACCGAAATAAAAGCAACAGGTATAAAGCGGACGTACCGCTTTAAAATAAGTCGATTAATGCTCATAAAATTTGTTTATTTGGTTAAATGCAGAATCATCCTGTTCATTATAATTCAGGTGATGCTACTTGTAGTTACGATTTGGTATTAGTGACTTGCCTGCATATGAATAATCAGCAACAGGCAGCCTGTTATGAAAGTATTAATTCATCATGCAGTGTAATTTAGATGGTTAGTTATTTGGTTATTTTGTTTAATTGGCCCGGTTACGGCTTTAAATCTTTTATAAATTACGTGCAGGGCAATTAATTAATTAATAATAAAGCATTAATTTTCCAGGCTTATTTAATAAAAAACCAGATTGGTATTTTTATTTGTGATTTTTTTGATCAAAATCTCCCTTTCAAACTGTACCTGGCCAAATCAAATTTTTATTTCTTTAAAAAAAGAAGTTGCTTCTAAAACAATATTTAATATTGCGGGCGATTTGTTTGAAAAAACAGGTTGTAAAGGATTATTTTCAGAATATTTCCTTAATTAATCTTTTTTTAAAGTTTTATTAATCCTTCAGGCATAGGTTTGAGCCAAAACACTAACCAAATAGCTCCTGTTGCGTAAATTCTTTACATTTAAAGAGGTAAAACGATTTAATACTTGTGTCTGGTTAATGTTGTAACGCTAAAATCAACAACATGGAAAAAATTGTTTTGGGTGTCGATATTGGTGGCTCCCATATCACTGCCGCTCTTATCGATCTGGAGAAGAAAAAAGAAATATCAAAAACCAGGTTTCGCGCACGTTTAAATGCACATGCTTCTGCCGCTGAAATTATCGGGGCATGGGCATTAACCATCGAAAATGCAATGGGCAGATATGCCGGAATGCCTGCCTGGATCTCGATTGCCATGCCGGGACCAATGGATTATAAAAACGGAATCTGCCTGATTAAGGATCAGGATAAATATGAATCGCTTTATAAAGTTAATATTAAGGAAAAGCTGGCGCAAAGGCTAAATTTTCCGGCAGCTAAAATAAGCTTCCGTAACGATGCGGTATGCTTTTTACAGGGCGAAATATTCAGTGGAAGTATAAAAGGACTGGATAAGGCAATTGGCCTTACCCTGGGCACTGGTTTGGGTACGGCACATATGATAGATGGCAAAGCTTTTGATTCAGATTTATGGAAAATGCCGTTTTTAAAAGGCATTGCCGAAGATTATATTTCTACAAGGTGGTTTGTTACCCGGTTCGAGGAGTTAGCCGAGGTGAAAATCAAAGATGTTAAAGATTTGGTCGAAAACCACCGCGATTCCCCATATTTCCGTTCCATTTTTATCGAATTCAGTATGAATCTTGCTAAATTTATCTATAAGTTCGTAAGAAAAAAAATGCCGCTGGCCGCGGTAATTGGTGGCAATATTGCTCAGGCAGAAGCCTTTTTTCTCGACGATACGCGGAAATACCTTGCACAGATGATGGGCTATAGTTTTCCCATTAAACGCTCTACACTTGGAGAAAAAGCCACCTTAATCGGGGCGGGTTCCTGTTTATAAAAAATAATTGCCCGTTTAAGGCTTTCAATAACCCTATAATTATAACAGCAACACTTATGCAGATAAAAAAAACGGCCCTGATTGTTCTCGTTCCGTTCTTAACGGTTTTCATTTTTGCATTTAGCAGGAAACCTGAACCAGCTAACCGGAAATGGATAGATTTTAACAAGAATGGAAAACTGGATGTTTATGAAGATAAAACACAACCCATAGAGAAAAGGGTTGCCGATCTTCTCAAAAGGATGACCGTAGAGGAAAAAACCTGCCAGTTAACCACTTTGTATGGTTATGGAGCTTTTTTAAAAGACAGACAGCCAACACCCTCCTGGAAAGATAGCGTGTGGAAAGATGGCATTGCCAATATAGACGAACAATTAACAGGACTGAGAAAAGATACCGTTTTTGCATTTCCATATTCATCGCATGCCTCGGCCATCAATACGATACAGCGTTGGTTTATTGAAAAAACCAGGTTGGGAATACCTGTTGATTTTACCACTGAGGGGATCCGTGGGCTTAACCACATGAAAGCAACTTATTTTCCTGCCCAGCTGGCCCAGGGCAGCAGCTTTAACAGGCAGCTGGTAAGGCAGATCGGGCAGGTTACCGCCCGCGAAGCAAAAGCCCTCGGCTATACCAATGTATATTCGCCCATACTCGATGTATCATCAGATCCCAGGTGGGGCCGGATGGAGGAAACCTATGGCTGCGATCCTTTTTTAGTCTCGCAGCTGGGTAAACAGAATATCCTGGGCATACAGGAAAACGGAATCATTTCTACCGTAAAACATTTTGCTGTTTACAGCATTCCGGTGGGCGGAAGAGATGGCGGTGTGCGCACTGATCCGCATGTTGCGCCCAGGGAAATGTGGAACCTTTATCTTGAGCCTTTTAGGGTTGCTTTTCAGGAAGCCCATGCAAAAGGTGTAATGGCCTCTTACAACGATTATGATGGACAGCCAATTATTGCCAGTCGTTATTTCCTGACGGATATTTTGCGCAAACAGTTTGGTTTTAAAGGTTATGTAACGAGTGACAGCCATGCTTTGGAAGATCTTTTTGCCAAACATCATGTCGCTAAAGATACTGCCGATGCGGCCCGTATGGCGCTTGCTGCGGGTTTGAATGTGCGTACTGAATTTAAAAACCCGGCCGATTACCTGAGAGGACTTAGAAGAGGAATAAAAAATGGATCCATCGCCATGAGTGTTGTAAACCAGCGGGTGGCAGAAGTGCTCCGGGTGAAATTTGAAATCGGTCTTTTTGACCGTCCATATGTAGAAGATACACAGGCGGCCGACCGTGCCGTGCACCATAATGAAGCTAAAAAACTTGCGCTGCAAGCTGCAAGAGAGGGGATTGTACTTTTAGAAAATCAGAATAAAATTTTACCGCTCGATGCTGCAAAAACAGGTACGGTTGCCATAATTGGTCCAAATGCCAAAGAGCACAACAGCCTTCTTTCGCGCTATGGGCCAACACATGCCAGCGTAATTACCGTATTTGATGGATTAAAAGCCGCTTTACCCGCAGGTATCAAAATTAATTATGCAAAAGGATGTGATCATATCGATAAAAATTTTCCCGAAAGCGATGTACAGGATTTCGATCTCACCAAAGATGAAAGCGACGCCATAGAAGAGGCGGTAAACCTGGCTAAAAAATCGGAAACCATATTTCTTGTACTGGGCGACAATGAAAATACAATAGGCGAAACCAAATCGAGGCTTACACTTAAACTGCCTGGAAGGCAGGAGCTTCTGCTCAAAAGAATTGCAGCGTTAAAAAAGCCGATGGTATTACTTTTAGTAGGCGGACGGCCTGTTACTTTTGGGTTTGACCATAAAATTATCCCGGCCATTATCGAAACCTGGTACCTGGGCGAATATACCGGAAAAGCAATTGCAGATGTGGTGTTTGGCAATTATAATCCCGGGGGGAAACTGAGCGTACCTTTCCCAAAATCAGTTGGGCAGATTCCGCTTTCTTTTCCGATGAAACCTTCAGCCGATGCAGATAGTAAAGAAGACGCGAATGTGAGCGGTTTTCTGTATCCTTTTGGTTATGGGCTCAGTTACACCGATTTTCAGTATAGCGACCTTAAAATTGTTAATGCCTACCAAACTGAAAAAAAGATAAAAATTAGCTTTAAAATCAAAAATACAGGTAGCCGGGCAGGCGATGAAGTGCCTCAGCTGTATGTGCAGGATGAGGTGAGTTCTATCATCACTTACAGTAAAAACCTGAGAGGGTTTGAACGCGTGCACCTGGATATTGGTGAATCAAAAACCATCAGTTTTATACTCAATCCGCGTGATCTTTCACTTTTGGATATCAACATGAAACGTGTTGTAGAACCCGGCTGGTTTAAGGTTATTATTGGCTCATCCTCAGAAAATGACCGTTTAAGCAGCCGGATAAAAATTTAAAGCACCATATACATGAAAAAGTATTATTTCACCGCTATTTTAATAATTTCCTGTGCTTTTCTTTGTCAGGCACAATATAAGCATCAGAAAAAAACAGCATATCCAAATTATAAACACCTCATTATGGCGGGTTACCAGGGCTGGTTCAGGGCAGAAGGCGATGGTTCTTCATCCAAACATTATGCTTATGGAAACGAAGATAAATCGGGTATAGATATGTGGCCTGATGTAACGGAGTACAGCAAAACCTATCAAACTCCTTTTACGCTGGCTACCGGAGAGAAAGCCCGTTTTTTCAGCTCCTATGATAAAAGCAGCATCGACCTGCATTTTAAATGGATGCAGGACTATGGCGTAGATGGTGTTTTTATGCAGCGCTTTTTTAACAACGCCAGAGAAAAGGAAAGAAAAGGCGATGGCGCAACGATTTTAAAAAATGCTTCCCTGGCTGCTTCTAAATATAAACGCGCCATTGCCGTAATGTACGATCTATCCGGACTATCGGCAAAAAACGAGGATTGCTCAGCTGTTATAGAAGACTGGAAATACCTGGTGGATGAATTAAAACTGACCAATCCGGATGGGCTCAATACCTATTTACAGCATAACGGAAAACCCGTTGTAGCCATTTGGGGCGTCGGTTTTCCGGACCGGCCGTATAATATCCGCAATATTGGTATAGAGCGCCTAATCGATTTCTTAAAAAACGATCCGGTTTATGGAGGCTGTGCGGTAATGCTGGGCGTGCCCAATGCCTGGCGCGAACTAAAAGGCGATTGCATCAACGATCCGTACCTCCATGAGCTGATTGCCAGATCGGATATTGTTTTACCATGGTCAGTGCAGCGCTATACGCCACTGCTCCATAACGATATGGACCGCTTTCGGGATGACCTGATTGAGGATATGAAATGGTGCAGTGCCCGCCATATTGATTATGTGCCCTGCGTTACACCCGGTTTTAGCTGGCATAATTTAAGTAAATATGAATTTCCGGACGATGTGAAACCCGTAGGCTCAATACCCAGACAAGGCGGGCGTTTTTACTGGCAGCAAATTGCTACAGCTTTGCTTAGTGGTGCAGATATGCTGTATGTGGCCATGTTTGATGAGGTAAATGAAGCGACCGCAATTTTTAAAGCCACCGATAAACCGCCGGTAAGCACAAAAACATCATTTATTGGGATGGATGGTATGCCTTCCGATCATTATTTATGGCTAACCGGCGAGGCAGCAAAAATGTTACGTGCCGAAAAACCTCTTACAATTAAAATGCCGAGACGAAATTAACAGATTAACCATGTACCAATACGTTTAACCTAATACAACTATGGCAACATTGGGATATATATTCTATATTCGTAATGTTAATAAATCATGACCAAATTATATCTCTGGAGTGCAGTAATCATCCTTTCGCTCTGCTGCAACAAAAGCTTTTCTCAATCATATGGCCTTGGCTTCTTTAGTCATGAAGTGGTTCAGGACCAACGGACCGGACTCGATTTAAGTCCCGGCAAAAACCTGTGTTTTGAGGATGGCTTTGACCTGAGTTTCGATTTAAATTTTCTACCGAATAAAGACGATTATTTCGGTTACATTTTACGCCTGGTTGTTAACGATTCTGAAAATATCGACCTTCTTTATGATAATGATTTTAAAGAAAAGCATCACTTTAAGGTAATTGTCGGGAATAAATTTTCGAAAATTGCTTTCGAAATTCCTCCTGCTACGCTTTATCATCACTGGAACCAGATAAAATTGAGGTTTGATGCACAAAAATCGCAATTAACCCTGTTTTGTGGTCAATATATTGGCAAAGCGACGGTAAATCTGAAAAAAGGGAGTTGTTTTAAGATCCTTTTCGGGGCCAATGAATATCAGCAGTTTAAAACCTCAGATAATCCCCCGATGAAAATCCGCAACATAAAGATTACCGAAGATGGGGAGCTAAAATACCACTGGCCGCTTGATGAATATGACGGCAACAGGGCCAAAGAACTCGTTGGCGATAACAAAGCCGGTGTAAACCGTGCCTTGTGGATTAAAAAAATGCATTACGACTGGCAAAGGCTTGGGAGTTTTGTAGTAAAAGGACCTGCAAGTACCGCATTTAATACCAAAAAAGATGAGGTGTATATTGTGGAAAGAGACTCGCTCAAAACTTTCTCGGTGAGCGATACCAAACTCAAATCGTTGCCTTTTGCCAATAAACTTACCCTTTTAAGAGGAAACTATTCGCTGTACGACGAAAGCAGTAACCGTTTGCTCAATTTTTACGCCGATCAGAAGACTGTTAGTGTTTTCGATTCCGCATCCAGAACATGGTCTAAAGATTATAATCCCAAAACCCCTATTACCGACAACTGGCTTTTTAATAAGTTTTATTCTCCAAAAGATTCTTCATTGTATATGATTGCAGGCTATGGCCACTTTATATACAAAAACCAGGTCAATAAATACCATTTTCCAACCGGTACCTGGCAACAGGAGCAGTTTAAAGGTGATGTTTTTACACCGAGGTACCTGGCTGCGCTTGGGCAATCGGGAAATGGGGCCTACATTATCGGTGGCTATGGAAGTACAACAGGTAAGCAGATGCTTAACCCGCGCAACCTGTACGATTTGCTGTACTTTGATATGGATAAAAAAACAATCAAAAAGCGCTATGAACTTAAAGTTGGGGGAGAAGATTTTGTTTTTGCAAATTCACTGATCATTAACGAAAAAGAACGTACATTTTACGGCCTGATATTTCCGCGGCACAGGTATGATTCTAAACTGCAGCTCATTGTAGGTTCGCTCGATAAACCGGAATATAAACTGAGTGGCAGTAAAATCCCGTACAGGTTTCATGATATCAATTCCTATTCAGACCTTTATTATAGCAGATCTTCAAAGCGCTTTATTGCAGTTACCACTTTTCGCGACAGTACCGATAAAACGCATGTCAATATTTATGCGCTCAATTCGCCGCCATTAGATGCTCCTGATAAGCTTTTCGCAGAACATTCTTCATTCTGGTACTGGTTTTCCGGTTTGTTTCTGGTTGCCATGGGAATCATCTTTTTTGTCTTCAGAAATAAAAAAGCAACCAAGCCGGTGTATCATGCTCAGGTTCAATCATTTGCTGATCCGGGTGAAGAAGTAAAAGAAACTGCCCTTATTGAAGAAACAGTAACCGGAAACAAAAGTTCAATTTTTCTTTTTGGCGATTTACAGGTATTTGATGATGATGGTCAGCAGATTACCAAACAGTTTACGCCACTTATAAAGGAACTTTTCCTCGTGGTTCTGCTGTACACAATAAGGTGGGAGCGCGGCATCAGTTCAGATAAACTTAAGGAACTGCTGTGGTTTGATAAATCGAACGAAAGTGCCCGGAATAACCGCTCGGTTAACATCGCTAAATTAAAAAGTATCCTCGATAAGATCAGCAATTGCCAGATTTCGAAAGAAACCGGTTACTGGCGCATCAATATCGATACCGCAGTTACCTATACCGATTACCAGGAGTATGTGAATATTATTAAGGATAAATCGCACCTCGATCATCAAAAAATCAGGCGTCTTGCCACCATTATTAAACGCGGACCATTCCTGCCTACCGTAAATTACGAGTGGATGGACAGTTTTAAGGCCGAAATATCGAACGAAATCATCGATTCTTACCTGCATTTTTCGCATTCGGTTGGAATAGAAAGCGATCCTGAATTATTGATCGAACTTTCCAGTTATATCTTTTATTTTGATTCGGTAAATGAAGAAGCAATGGTAATTAAATGTAAGGCACTTGTTCACCTGGGGAAACATTCTATAGCTAAAAATACTTACGAAAACTTCTGTAAAGAATATAAACTCCTTTATGGAGATGAATTTCAGAAAAGCTTTTCAGAAGTGCTGGTTTCAACCCCGGGGCATTAATACATATGGCTCGCCAGAGAGCAAATATTTCCGGGCAGATGATCTTTGATTTTTGTTACCCATTTCTACTCAATTAACAGCAGATTAACAATCCTATCAGTTAAACCGGGGGTAAAATTATGCTCACAAAAAATGCTGTTAAATTATTTTACTGTTTTTATCGCTCTGTTTTTAACTGATTGATTTTCAGTTGGTAATCAGGTTTTTTGTGTTTTTAATCGCCGAATAGTTACAAAAAGGCTTTTTAAATTAATTGTTTATTAATTTTTTTTTAAGCCGCCGGCCTAATTTCACCTTCTGTTAAACTAACCAGATTAAACCTATTTTATGAAAAAGATTAAATACATCAGCTGCCTGATTGTAACCGTCATTTTGCTTTTCAGCAACAGTTTATCTGCCAAAAAGCAGAAAGTCCTTATTTTTTGTAAAACGGCAGGTTTTCACCATAATGCCATTGCCGATGGCGTAAAAGCCATCATAAAACTAGGTACAGAAAATAATTTCGATGTTGATAGTACAACAAATGCAATCAACTTTAATCCCTCTAACCTCGAAAAGTATAATGCCGTAATTTTCCTGAGTACCACCGGTGATGTATTAAACGATACACAGCAAAAAGTTTTTGAAGATTATATCCATCATGGTGGTGCTTTTGTGGGCGTGCATGCTGCAACCGACTGCGAATACCAGTGGCCCTGGTATGGCAAATTGGTAGGGGCTTATTTTGCCGGTCACCCCAACCAGCAGGAAGCCGAACTGAACGTTATTGATAAAAATCACCTTTCAACAGAAATGCTTCCGGCTCTATGGAAAAGAAAAGACGAATGGTACAACTTTAAATCTGTTGCTGCTGATCTGAAAGTGCTCATTACCATTAACGAGAAAAGTTACGATGCAGGCAAAGCCAAAATGGGCGATAACCACCCTATGGCCTGGTACCATACCTACGATGGCGGAAAGGCTTTTTACACCGAACTGGGCCATACCGAAGCTTCTTATACCGAGCCATTATTTCTTCAGCATTTACTGGGTGGAATTAAATATGCACTTGGCCGAAAAAAATAACCACAACACAAACAACAAATGAAAAAGAACAAAAAAATCGTAATAGGGATACTGGCGCTTTCGAGTTTCATTTATACCTGTAAAGTTACCCAAACTGCCCTTAAACGCGATGCCGATGGAAAAATCATCGTTAACACCAATCCATCTCCCGCTTATCTTTCTCCGGAGGAAAGTATGAAAACGATTCACCTGCAAAAAGGATATCATTTAGAACTCGTGGCCAGTGAGCCCATGATACACGAGCCTGTTGCCATTGTTTGGGACGGAAACGGAAGGATGTATGTTGCCGAAATGAATACCTATATGCAGGATGTAGACGGTACAGGGGAGATGAAGGCTGTATGTTCGGTTAAAAGGCTGGAAGATACGAATGACGACGGAAAAATGGATAAATCGGTCATTTTTATCGATAATCTGGTGTTGCCGAGGATGATTTTAACCCTTGATGATCGTTTGCTGGTGAACGAAACCAATTCTAACAACATTTACAGCTACCGCGATACCAATGGGGATGGCGTGGCCGATGAGAAAAAACAGGTATTTAATAACGATGCCATTAATACAGGTAATCTTGAGCACCAGAAAAGCGGTTTAATCTGGAACATCGATAATAAAATATATGTTACGGTAGAAAATGCGCGCTACAGTTATGAAAACGGACAAATTAAACGCGAATTTTTACCAGAAGGCGCAAGCGGACAATGGGGGCTTACCCACGATGACTATGGCCGGTTGTACTTTTCTGCTGCCGGTTCCGAAACCCCTGCTTTAAACTTTCAGCAGAACCCGGCTTATGGCAGACTTGATTTTAAAGACCAGTATAATGATGAATTCCAGGCAGTGTGGCCGATTATTTCTACCCCGGATGTACAGGGCGGAGTGAATCGCCTCCGTCCGGATAGCACCCTGAACCACTTTACGGGCTGTACCGGGCAATCTGTTTTCAGGGGAACCGCTTTACCGAACGATGCCAGAGGCGATCTGTTTATTTGTGAGCCGGTTGGCCGTTTAATCCGCAGGGCAAAAGTGACCAATACTGCCGGAAAAATTACCCTGACCAATGCATATAACAAAGAAGAATTTATTGCTTCTACCGATATGAATTTCCGTCCGGTTAACAGTGTAACCGGCCCCGATGGAAGCCTTTACATTGTAGATATGTACCGCGGAATCATCCAGGAAGGAAACTGGACAAAACCTGGAAGTTTTTTAAGAAGCAAAATCGTGCCACGTGGATTGGACAAAAATATTGGCCGTGGCCGCATTTACCGGGTGGTTTATGATGGGATCAAACCCGATAAAAAACGTCCGCAGATGTTAAACCAACCGAGCAGCGAACTGGTGGCTTATCTGGAGCATCCAAATGGCTGGTGGAGAGATAATGCACAGAAATTATTGGTGGTACGCGGCGATAAATCGGTTGTTCCGGCCTTAAAAACCTTGGCCACTACTTCTGCAAATCCGCTTGCCCGTATCCATGCACTTTGGACGCTTAATGGCTTAAAATCTCTCGATGAGCCAACCTTAAACCAGGGTTTAAAGGATAAAGATGCTTCGGTGAGAAAAACTGCGGTTTGGATCTGCGATGAAAAATTGAGGGAAGGCAACACCAGTTTATTAAGTATGCTTGCCACACTTAAAAATGATCCGAGCGAAGATGTACGTTTTCAGCTTGCACTAAGCCTGCGTTATGCAAAAGCCGATCAATCGAAAGCCTTATTGGCCGATGTGCTGGCACAAAATAACAATGTTCCGGTTCTGGTAGAATCGCAGAAGAAATACCAATCGGCCATTGATGCCAAAGCCGCTTCGGAGCGTAATGCCAAATTAATGGCGGAGGCCGACCGTAAACTGGTAACCGAGGGCGGACTGATTTTTAAACAGCTTTGTGCCACCTGCCATGGTGCTGACGGAAAAGGTGTTTCCATCGGTGGCAAAGATATGCCTGCGCCACCGCTTGCCTCATCAAAAGATGTAACCGGCGATCCTCAGAAGCTGATCAAAATTTTGCTTCACGGACTTTCGGGGCCAATCAATGCTAAAACCTATCCTGATGTTATGCCCGCTTTGGGTTTTAATACCAACGATTATATTGCTTCGGTTTTGAGCTACATCCGTAACGATTTAGGCAACAAAGCCAGCACCATCAAACCCGCTGATGTAAAAAAAGTGCGTGATTTACATGCCTCACGCACCAAACCGTGGACAATTACCGAACTCGAATCATCTAAATAAAACCTATAAAAAACACTATGCCAAACATTCAAACCAACAAATTATTTTGGGCAAGCTGCATGGCCCTGCTTGTTACCTCGCTTTCTTTCGGAATCAGGGCGGGCATGATGGGCCAGCTTGCCAATGAGTTTCAGCTTAATGCCACACAACTGGGTACCATTACTGCTACGGCTTTCTGGGGTTTCCCATTGGCCATTATCATTGGTGGTTTCATTGTAGATGCTGTGGGTATGAAACGCCTGCTGGTTGCCGCTTTTGTATTTCACCTGGCAGGAATAGCTTTAACCATTTTTGCACAGGGTTACTGGAGCCTGTTCCTTTCTACCTTGCTTATCGGCATTGCAAACGGAACAGTTGAGGCGGCCTGTAACCCTTTGGTGGCCACTTTATTTCCCGAAAACAAAACCACAAAATTAAATCACTTTCACTTATGGTTCCCCGGTGGCATTGTAATCGGTACGCTCGTAGTAACACTTTTTGTAAAAGTTGGTTTGAGCTGGCAATGGCAGGTAGCAGCCATGTTGCTTCCTACACTGGTTTATGGTTTTCTGTTTTCCAGACTCGATTTTCCTAAAACCGAACGCGTTACCTCTGGTTACAGTACCTCCGATATGTACCGTGCCGTATTATCGCCGCTTTTTATTTTTATGTTCATCTGTATGTTCGGCACAGCCATTACCGAACTTTTTACCGGACAATGGATTGGTCTGTTATTGAAAAATGTAACCGACAATGCTTTGCTTTTGCTTACCCTTACCACGGGTATTATGGTTATCGGCCGTGCGTTTGCCGAACCGGTTGTACATAAACTGGCACCGCAGGGTGTTTTACTGTTATCGGCCATATTTGCTGCCAGCGGATTGTATATGTTGAGTACGCTTACCGGAAGTTCAATTTTCCTTGCCGCCATTGTATTTGGGATTGGTGTATGTTATTTCTGGCCTACCATGATCGGTTTTGTGGCCGAAAACATCCCGGGTTCAGGCGCATTGGGCCTCAACTTAATGGGTGGGGCAGGCATGTTCGCGGTATCCATTTATACCGTATTTATGGGCAGTTTTTACGATAAACTGATTGTGAAACACCTTCCGGCGGGTGCCGATCTTAAAGTGTATTCAAAAGCATCAGAAGGTTCACTACTGGCACAGGATCTGAACGAGGCCAAAAATATGGCCGGACCTGAAATTTTGCAGGCCACACTGGTAATCCCTTTGATACTGGTACTGGCTTTCACCGGATTATTGCTTTATATGCGCTCCAGAAAAATACGGGCAGCAAAATCTTTACATGCTATTTAAACAAGCTTCTATACCAATTTACGATAACCTTTAACCCATAAATGAAGAACCTATTCATATCCTGTATCGCCCTTTCCAATATTGTATTGCTCTCTCTTAATTCCCTTGTTGCCCAAGCACAGGAAAAAAATAATGATGGTGCCGGAAACCTCAGATATATTGATCCACGTATTGGTAATGTGGGTCAGCTTTTGCAGCCTACCCGGCCAACCGTGCAATTGCCCAACCAGATGATCCGCATGTTTCCGCAACGTAGCGATTATATGGACGACCAGATTTCAAGCTTCCCCCTAAATATTGTTTCCCACCGTTTGGGCGAGGTATTTTCCATCAAACCATCTGTAAAAAAGATTGAGCTGGCAAACTGGAAAAATCAGCTTACCTACGATTATGACCTTGAAGTAACCCGGCCCTGGTATTACAGTACCTTTCTGCTTGATGATGAGGTGAATGTTGAATTTGTACCCGGAAAAAAGACCGGTTATTACCATTTTGTATTTCCTGCAAATGCAGAGAAATCGCTGTTGCTGGGCACGTACAACCCCGGTGAATCGGCTTATAAATTCATTTCCGATACCGAAATAACCGGCCTGGAAACCTATCATGGCAATGTTAAGGTATATTTATATGGTGTTTTTGATGCCGGTGCAAGTTTTGGTGTGGTTAAAGGCGGTCAGGTGGTAAATGAGCGTGCCATTGATGGTAAAAGTGTAAAAGCGTGGATCAGTTTTGACCAGAGCAAGGCAAAAAACATCAGTTTCAAATATGCCATTTCTTACATCAGTGCTGCTCAGGCTAAAAAGAACTATGATGCAGAATTTACAGGACAAAGTTTCGAAAGCATTAAAACGCAGGGCGAAAATGCCTGGGCAAAAGTAATCAACCAGATCCAGACCACCGGAGGCACAGAAGCGCAAAAACGTTCGTTTTATACCGCACTTTACCGTACCTACGAGCGCATGGTGGACATTACTGAAGGTGGCCAGTATTTTAGTGGTTACGATAACAAAATCCACCAAACCAGCCGTCCATTTTTTGTTGATGACTGGGCATGGGATACCTATCTGGCACATCATCCGCTCCGCGTAATCTTAAACCCCGCACAGGAAGAAGATATGCTAAATTCTTATGTGAATATGTACAGCCAAAGCGGCTGGATGCCAACATTTCCGGTACTTTTTGGCGATCACGTTTGCATGAACGGTTTTCATTCTACTGTAAGTTTTCTGGATGCCCATCGTAAAGGACTGAAAAATTTCGACATGGCCGAGGCTTATAAAGGCATGTACAAAAACGCAACCGAAGCCACCATGTTACCCTGGAAAAATGGCCCTAAAACAGAACTGGAAGAAGTATATTACCAGAAAGGTTATTTTCCTGCTTTGCATCCCGGCGAAAAGGAAACTGTTGCAGAAGTACATAATTTTGAAAAACGCCAGGCTGTAGCCATTACCCTCGGGCATAGTTACGACGATTGGGCTTTGGGCGAACTGGCCAACGATTTAGGCAAAACAGCCGATTATAAAAAATTCAATGCCCGCGGACAGAACTACCGCAATTTATGGGATCCGAAAAAGCAATTATTTATGCCAAAGGATAATAAAGGCAACTGGATCAATATCGACCCTAAATTCGATGGCGGAATGGGCGGCCGTGATTATTACGACGAAAACAACGGTTGGACTTATGTTTGGCAGGTACAGCATGATGTGAAAGGTTTGATTGGTTTATTCGGCGGAAGCAAAAACTTCGAAAACAATCTCGATCAGCTTTTCAGGGAACCCCTTGACAGGAGTAAATATGAATTTAATGCTAAATTTCCTGATGCTACCGGTCTCGTAGGTCAATATTCGATGGGTAACGAACCAAGCTTCCATATTCCGTATTTGTATAATTTTACTGCTTCACCATGGAAAACCCAGAGAAGGGTACGCTTTTTATTAAATACCTGGTTTAAAGACAATGTTTTCGGTATTCCCGGCGATGAAGATGGTGGCGGTATGACGGCTTTTGCCGTATTTTCTTCCATGGGTTTTTATCCGCTTACGCCGGGTATTCCTACTTACACCATCGGAAGTCCTGTTTTTGAAAAAGTGAGCATAGCCTTACCCAATGGCAAAACATTCCGTGTAATTGCCAGTAACAGTTCGGTGGTGAACAAATACATACAAAGTGCCAAACTGAACGGAAAAGAATTAAATACACCATGGTTTACCCATGAGCAACTGGTTGGCGGTGCTACTTTAGAACTCGAAATGGGGCCAAAACCGAACAAAAATTGGGGAAATGGAACTATAAGCCCAGGCAAATAATGAAAAGGAATAAGATATTATTAATCATGTTATGCTTTGCTTATACGGCAAATGCACAGCTTAAACATAGCACTACGAGTGCGTTTAAAAGTTATAAAGGTTTGGTAATGGCCGGTTACCAGGGCTGGTTTAATGCGCTGGGAGATGGTGGCGGACGTGGCTGGAACCATTATGCCGGAGCCAAGGGTTTTGCCCCCGGCAGCATTAAAATCGATGTATGGCCCGATGTTTCCGAATACAAGAAAACCTATAAAACCGCTTTTCAGCATGAAGACGGAAGTCCGGCCTACCTTTTCAGTTCTTACGACGAATCGACCGTTCAGCTGCATTTTAAATGGATGGAGCAGTACGGTATTGATGGGGTATTTGTACAGCGTTTTGTTTCAAATCTTAAAAATGCAAAGAGTTTGGCGCACAATAACAAAGTACTTCGTTCTGCGCTCGATGCGGCCGGAAAACATAAACGTGCCATATCGCTGATGTACGATTTTTCAGGTATGCAGGAGGGCGACGAAGACCTGGTGATCAATGATTTTAAACACCTGGTAGACAGTTTAAGGCTCACCACCCGTGGCAATAAACAAACTTATTTATACCATAACCAAAAACCACTGGTTGCCTTGTGGGGAATTGGCTTTAACGATAAAAGGCGTTATACGCTCAAAACCATCACCAAAATTATGGATTTCCTTCAGCACGATCCCGTTTATGGCGGTTGTTCTTTATTACTCGGCGTACCTACACAGTGGCGCGAGCTTAAAGGCGATGCCATTGCTGATCCCGGACTGCTCGAAGTATGCAAAAAAGCAGACATTATTCAGCCATGGTTTGTGGGGCGTTTTAAAGAGGAAAACATCCCGGTAATGATGGAACGGATCAAGGCAGATATGGCCTGGTGCAAAGCCAATCGGCTGGATTTTGTTCCGGTAATTTATCCGGGCTTTAGCTGGCATAACATGAAACCCAGTTCTCCATTTGATCAGATTCCGAGAAACAGGGGCCAATTTTTCTGGAAACAGCTTTCAGGTGCGATTAATAGTGGTGTAGAAATGATTTATGTAGCCATGTTTGATGAGGTAGATGAAGGAACGGCCATTTTTAAGGCTTCCAAAAATCCACCGGTTGGAGAGAATAGTTTTGTGAAATTCGAAGAAGGCATACCAAACGATTATTACCTCTATCTGGCTGGTTTTGCATCGAAAATGCTCAAAAAAGAAATTTCATTCCAAAATAATATTCCATTACCCAAATAAGAACACTTACAGCCGGGGCTTACTGTGTGAAGAACCATTAAAACGACCAAATTATAATGCTTAAAAAACGACTAAACCTTTCTTTATCAATATTATTCAGCCTGTTTCCCTTCTTTTCGCTATTTGCCCAAAAAAGTATAAACGAACACTTTGATAGCGTACAAAAGCTCGAAGCTACCGGGCGTGGAACAGTCAAAATAGAACAGGGTGTTTTAAAAACGAAAGCTATTGATGTTGCTTTTGGAGATTCAGCAGCCAGCGATTATGAAGTGAGTTTTAAAGCCAGAACGCCAGAAAGTGAAAAACAGGTGCAGATATGGGCCGGTTTCAGGGCTTCATCACGAAACGATAAATACATCCTTGGTTTGAGGGGTGGTATCCAGAACGATTTATACCTGGCCAGATTGGGTTACATGGGAACCGACGATCATCTGGCGCTCCGCCACCTTGATTTTAAGCTTGTTCCCGGAAAGTGGTATAATTTCCGCATCCAGGTGGTAGGCAACAGGATCAAGGTTTTTCTGGAGGATAAAACCCTTCCGCTTATTGATGTGAAAGATCCATATACAAAGTTTTCGCCGAAAGGAAAAGTAATCCTTGGCGGAAGCTGGCTGGCAAACGAATTTGATGATTTATCGATCAAACCATTAGCGGCTGATGCTTTTAAAGATGATAAAGTGCAGGAATATGCTACTCCATTGGTAAATAAGGCACAAAAAAGAGTACAGGAGCGCGCTGCTTACAAACCGGTAAAGGTAGGCACAGTGTCAAACGGCAGGACCAGTCTCTCGCTCACCGGAAAATGGTTATTTGCACCCGGATATGAAATCAGCGATCCCCAAAAGGCCATTTCACCCGAAAGTAGTGATGAAAACTGGCATGTAATGACCGTTCCACAGTTTTGGAATCCGAACCGGGAGTGGTTGCATGGCGAAAAGTACAATACTGCAAGCAAAGGTGTGGCCGATAATCATTACCAGAAAGAAATTGAACGCTGCGAAGCCTATACTTTCGATTATAAAAAAACAGATGTAGGTTATTATCGCCAATGGATCGAACTCCCGGCTGAAGTGGCTGGCAAAACCCTAGAACTTGATTTCGATGCGGTATCAAAGGTAGGAGAGGTTTTTATAAACGGCAAAAAAGCCAGCGAGCCACACATCGGCATGTTCGGTGCTTTTAAAGTTGATGGAACAGGCTTGTTGAGACCAGGTCGCAATCTGATTGTAGTTAAAGTTTCGAGAGATTTTGTAAAGGACATTAAAGATGCCGATAAAGTAACCGATGTGGCCGTAACGGTGCCCATTACCAATAAAATGATTAAAGATTTAGCGCATGGTTTTTATAACGACGATCCTGCAGGCATCTGGCAACCCGTATCGCTAGTGATTTCCGATCCATTAAAGATCACCGATGTATTTATCAAACCTAATTTAGCAGGTGCAGATATCGAGCTTACTGTAAAAAACAATACTGCTAAAAGCAGTGCATTCAATCTGGCTACATCAATAGTTGATAATCAAGATCTACGCGCATTATTCACAGGTGAAGCTTTAAAAGATCAACATTTGAATGCTGGTGAAGAAAAGGTTTTCAAATATAGCATCAGTAGTTTAAAACCTAAATTATGGTCGCCGGCCAAACCCAATCTTTATAATTTTAGCTTTATCTTGAGTAAAGGCAAACAGGAAACTGATCGTTTAACGGTAGAATCGGGCTTCAGGACGTTCACCGCAAAAGGCGATTATTTTTACCTGAACGATAAGCCCTACTGGCTGCGGGGTGGAAACCATACGCCAATGTCGCTGGCACCAAACGATACTTTATTGGCCAATGCATTTTCTAAATTGATGCACGATGGCAATATTGCCGTTACCCGTACCCATACCGCACCTTATAGCGAAGTTTGGATGAATGCTTCCGATCATCAGGGTGTAGGGGTGAGTTACGAAGGTGGCTGGCCATGGCTCATGATCAACAGCAGTATGCCAGATACTAAACTGATAGAGCTTTGGAAGAATGAATTTTTCGACCTGATTAAAAAGTACCGTAACCATCCTTCGCTTTTATTCTGGACGGTAAACAACGAGATGAAATTTTATGATAACGATCCTGATATGGAACGGGCGAAACTTAAAATGAAGATCATTTCGGACGTAGTGAAAAAAATGAGGGAAATCGACCCCACCAGACCCATCAGTTTTGATTCCAATTATATCCGCAAGGAGAAAAAATTTGGAAAGGACTTTTATACTACCATCGATGATGGGGATATCGATGATCAGCATTGGTACCTCAACTGGTATCATGGCTCCATCTTTTCCGAATTTAACGGCGAATGGCAACAGCGTTTCAAAAACCCGGGCAGACCGTTGATTAGTCAGGAGTTTTCTACGGGTTATCCTTCCGAAACCGGGCACCCGACGCGTTTTTATACTTATGTACATCAAAATCCTTCCTCATTGGTGGGGAACTATGCTTACGAATATGCCGATCCGAAATATTTTTTAGAAGCACAGTCATTCATCACCCGCGAATCGGCTGAGGCAGTAAGGCGTACCAACGATAAAGCTGCGGGTATTCTGCATTTTGCAGCCCTCACCTGGTTTAGCAATATTGAAGATGCCAAACTGCTTAAACCAGAGCACACTTATTACCAGATGAAAAAGGCTTTGCAACCCATTTTGGTATCTGCAGAGTTATGGGGAAGGCATTTTTACGCAGGGGCAACCTTGCCTGTCCGTTTTTATGTGGTGAATGATAGTGAAGACGGAAAAGCCATTTTGCAAAGCACTATTCAATGGTCAATCGAAGATAAAAATGGAAAAGTATTAAAAGAAGGCAAAGAAACGATGCCTCCTGTTGATTATTATGGACGCAAATGGATTGCACCAAAAATCAACCTTCCTGAAAACCTTTCTTTAGCGAAAACAGATGCTAAACTGGTGGTTAAACTCATCGAAAACGGGAAAATAATCTCGGCAAATGATTACGAAATCACCATTGCCGATAAAAATTATATTAAAGCAGATGGCGTTAGCGATTCTAAGGTTGTTTTGGTTGATCAGGGAGGTAAAATTGCTCAGCTCGCTGCAAATTCAGGTTTAAAAGTGACTATTGCTGCTGATGTTGATGCCGCGATAAAACAAAAACCAAATGTACTGATTTTAAGCGGATTGGATTCGGTAAATACCTCAGCTACAACAGCTGCTGCTATCCAAAAATTTGTAAAAAATGGCGGTAAACTATTGCTGTTAAATAGTGGAAGTCTGGCTTCAGTGATATTTCCTGAACAAATTAGAAGTATAGTAAAAGAACAGGGGGAAATTGTTTCGATGGAAATTCCTGAATCAATTGTTTTTAAAGGAATTGAACCAATGGAACTGCGCTATTTCAACAATAACGAAAGGCAGAACCCAACGGTAAGTTCGGGTGCCTACCGCATTAACCGAGGCACGGGGGTAGAAGCCCTCGCCGCATTTACCAGGGTGCATGGTTATCTCGAAGGAAATATAGACCAGCGTACCAAAACTTTAGATGCCATCAGGGGTTTTCCGATTGTAAAGGTAACCGATAAAGGAACCGCAATACTTTCTGAAATGTTGCTTACTAAAGGAAATACCGATCCAATTGCCGCAAAGCTTTTTGTAAATATGGTGGAGGAGTTGGTTAAGGTGAAAGACTAAAGCTAAAAGACCAAAGTGAAAAGACGCAAGCAAAAAAAAACGTCATTGCGAGGAGGTACGACGAAGCAATCTTTCCTGCAAAAAAGATTGCTTCCCACATTCCGTCATTTCGAGCGGAGTGCAACGTAGCCGAGAAATCTATCTCGATAGATCTCTCCATTCCGCTTTGCTTCAGTCGAGATGACGAATCAATAGAAATGACGTGCCTACATAAAACAAAACAATAAATCTTATCTTACCACCAATACCAATAAATTAAAAATCTCCCTAACCAGCATAACATGTTACTGAAGAAAATCAGCCTCCTTAGCGCCACACTGCTCTTTTGCTCTCTGATTGGCAATGCTCAAAGAGTAAAACCCAATACCATGAAACTCTGGTACGATAAGCCGGCCAGCAACTGGAATGAGGCTTTACCCCTGGGCAACGGAAGACTTGCGGCTATGGTTTATGGTAATCCTGATAAAGAAGAAATCCAGCTGAACGAAGAAACGATATGGTCTGGCGGACCCGGCAATAATGTGTTGCCAGATGTATATGACAATATTAGCGACATGCGTAAATTACTGGCCGATCAAAAATACAATGATGCCCAGCAGCTGGCAAATAATACTTTTAAAAGGGCCAGTGGCGAAGGTTACAACCATGGGATGCAATACCAGCTTGCCGGAAGTCTCTTTATCCATTCCGGAAATACAGCGCCTGTTAGTCAATATTACCGCGATCTCGATATCAGCAATGCCATTGCTACCGTAACTTATACCAAAGACGGTGTAAGCTATAAGCGCGAAACATTTACCTCGCTTAAAGATCAGGTGCTCATCATCAGGATCACCGCTAATAAACCTAAAAGCATCAGTTTTAACCTGGGCATGAACAGTCCGATGCCAAATTACAAAGTCATTACCGAAAATAATACGCTTAAATTAAGCGGGATCACGGGCGATCTGGAAGGAAAAAAAGGTTTGGTAAAATACGCCACCCTCGTTAAAACCAAAACCAAAGGCGGTACATTAAAAACAGAAAAAGACAGTTTGACGATTAAAAATGCTGATGCCGCAACCATCTTTGTTTCAATCGCGACCAACTTTAAGAATTATAAAACCTTAGATGTTAATGAAAACGAAAAAGCTTCGAACTTTCTTTCATTGGCGATGGGCAAAAGTTACCAGGCCTTAAAAGCAGATCACATCCGGGCTTACAAAAAATATTTCGACCGCGTTAAACTCGATCTTGGTTTTACTGATGAGGCAAAACTCCCAACCGATGAACGCATCAAAAAGTTTAAATCAGGCGATGATCCGGCCCTGGTTTCACTTTACTTCCAGTTTGGCCGTTACCTGTTGATTTGTAGTTCACAGCCCGGAAATCAGCCTGCAACCTTACAGGGCAAGTGGAATTCGAAAATCGCTCCGCCCTGGGACAGCAAATATACCGTAAACATCAACACGGAGATGAATTACTGGCCGGCTGAGGTAACCAATCTCTCCGAAATGCACCAACCTTTGTTCAGCATGCTTAAAGATCTTTCCATAACAGGTAAGGAGAGTGCATCGAAAATGTACCATGCCCGTGGCTGGAATATGCACCACAATACTGATTTATGGCGCATTACCGGACCAACGGATGGTGGTTATTACGGCATGTGGCCCATGGGTGGTGCCTGGCTAACACAGCATATCTGGCAACATTACCTGTACACCGGTGATAAAAAGTTTTTGAAGGAAATGTACCCGGTGTTAAAGGAGCTGGCTATGTTTTACAAAGATGTACTGCAGGAAGAGCCTGTACATAAATGGCTGATCGTATCTCCGTCTATGTCGCCCGAAAACGAATACCAGAAAGGTGTGGCACTTGCTGCGGGCACTACAATGGATAATCAGTTGGTTTTTGATGTATTTAGCAATGTGATAAAAGCTTCTGCTACTTTGAAACAGGATGTTTCTTTTGCCGACAGCTTAAAAACGTTAAGGGCTAAACTTCCGCCGATGCAGATCGGACGTTTTGGTCAGCTGCAGGAATGGTTACAGGATTTCGACAGGCCGGGCGATAAACACCGCCACGCTTCGCACCTTTATGGTTTATATCCTTCTAACCAGGTTTCGGCTTATCATAATCCCGAGCTTTTTGATGCCGCTAAAACCGTGCTATTGAACAGGGGCGATAAATCGACCGGATGGAGTATGGGCTGGAAGGTAAATTTCTGGGCCCGTTTGCTGGATGGTAACCACGCCTATAAATTAATTACCGATCAGCTTAGTCCGGCACCGGTTGCCGAAAGCGGACAGGATGGAGGCACTTACCCGAATCTTTTTGATGCACATCCACCTTTCCAGATTGATGGCAACTTTGGCTGTACCTCCGGCGTGGCCGAAATGCTGCTCCAATCTCAGGATGGTTTTATTTATGTTTTACCTGCCTTGCCTGATGCCTGGAAAAACGGAAGTGTTGGCGGATTGGTATCTCGGGGAGGATTCAGCTTTGATATTACCTGGAAAGAAGGCAAAATCACTAAGTTGACCGTTCATTCAGCGCTTGGCGGAAATTGTAGATTACGCCTGCCCAACACCTTAAGGTATGTAAAAGGAGCAACGCCGGCATTGGCAAAAGGGAAAAATCCTAACCCTTTGTTTGAAGTAGAGGAACAGCAAAAACCGATTATAGCAGCAAGTGCAAAACTTAATCCTGTAGCTTTAAAACCATCGGTTTTGTATGATGTTAAAACGGAAGCAGGGAAAACGTATTATTTTGAGTAATAAATAAGAGGCGATTTCTTTGTTTTTAAATCTGCGGGAAAAAAATCTGTGTTTATCTGTGCATCCCCGCCTGAACGGCCGGGCAGGCGCGGCAAAAAACAATTGTCTTAGCGAAACGCTAAGACCAATAAAAATCCAATTATGCCTCACAGCTCATCCTTGCCTCGGCTCGCCGCCGCCGAAGGGCTCCTTCTTTTTGGCGTCAAAAAGAACCAAAAAACGCCGGCTGAAAATTTTTCTTTTAAAGCCAGTGGGGCGGCTGGTGCAGTGCCTGCCAAAAAATTTATTAGGCCGGATTTAAGCAGAACGGAGATACGATGCCAAGGCCTAGCTGGAGTCGTTATTAGTAGTAAAGCCCCTCGTGCCGTCATTTCGAGCGGAGCGCAGCGAAGTCGAGAAATCTATTGAGATGGATCTCTTCCCGTTTGAACGGCCAGGCAGGCGAAGCAAATAATAATTGTCTTAGCGAGACGCTAAGACCAGTAAATAATCCGTCTTAATATTAGCTACACATTCAAATCTGTTTGATCTGCGTTTCTGATCTTTTTAAATCTGCGGGAAAAAAAATCCGTGTTTATCTGTGTGCATCCGTGGTTAAAAAACCTTTACTTAATGCGCAGGCAATTAAAACCCATAAGCCTATTTTTTTTCATTGGTTTTTCAAATAAAATCCGTTTTTAATCATTTTTTAAGGCTTTATTAATCGAACAGGGATATTTTGGCCATTGCTAACCAGATCAACCCGTTAATTTTTATCAGGATTTATTTCGTTGGCCACATGCTTACAGATCTAAATCTCCATGACAAAAAAAATATCAATTAAAGACATTGCCCAAAGGCTAAACCTCTCTACCACCACTGTTTCGTTTGTAATTAACGGAAAGGCGAAAGAAAAATTTATCAGCAAAGAAGTAACCGCTAAAATCCTTGATCTGGTAGCCGAAGTTGGCTTTCGTCCGAATTCATTTGCCAAAGGATTGAGGACGGGAAAATCGAATACCATCGGTTTTTTGGTCGATCATATTTCAGATCCGTTTTTTTCGGGCATTGCTCATTTTCTGGAAGAGATAGCCGCACAACACGGTTATAAAATCCTGTTCAGCAGTACCGGGAAAGAAAAAAATAAATTTACCGAACTGGTTGATGCTTTTACCGAAAGGCGTGTTGATGGATACATTGTGGCCACGGCTGTGGGCATGGAAGAGGAAGTTAAAAAACTGGTCGATTCTGAAGTTCCCGTAGTGCTTTTCGATCGTTACCTGCCCGGAATCCCGGCCGATTATGTGCTGGTGGATAATTTTTCGAGTACTTACAAAGCTACTCAACACCTTTTTGAAAATGGCTACCGCAATTGCGCTTTTATTACTACCGATACCGGAGAACAACAAATGACCGACCGTTTGGAAGGCTACCGCCATGCGGTTTCTGATCATGGAAAGGCAGAAACAATCCTGAAAATTAAATATGAAGGCAACGGGAGTACAGTAAATATCATTACCAGTTTTCTTCATGCAAACCGCCAGATCGATGCCGTAATATTTGCCGCCAATTACCTCACCATGGAAGGTCTTCGCGCCCTGAAATCGCCAAATAGAAAATTTAGGGACGACCTCGCATTGGTATCATTCGATGATTTTGAGCTGCTTGAGTTTATTTCTCCCGCAATTACGGCAATTCGGCAGCCCATGGAAAAAATTGCTCAGCACATTATGAAACTGCTTCTGGCAAAATTCGCACAAAAGAACGATGAAGGTATGTTTTCTACCATCAATATTCCCTGTGTACTAAATATAAGGGAATCCAGTGCGGTTAAAGTGCAGATGGAGCGACCGTCATTTCGAGCGGAGTCGAGAAATCTATCCAGATAGTTCTCTCCCTGCCTGAAGCAGGCGGGCATTCCATTGCATTCTAGTCGAGATGACACTTTTTTATAAACAATCACACAATCCCAACAATAAAACAATTCAACAATATATATGAAATACCTTTTTACCCTTTATTTCGCTCTGATCTGTACGCTCACCTTCGCTCAGTCCAAAACCACTTATGTTGATTCCTACATTGGTTCAGGTAGCCACGGACACGTTTTTGTAGGTGCTAATGTTCCTTTCGGTGCGGTGCAGCTTGGTCCGATGAATATTTTTAAGGGCTGGGACTGGTGTTCGGGTTATAATTATGGCGACAGCATTTTAACCGGTTTCTCGCATTTGCGGTTAAGTGGTACCGGAATCGGCGATCTTGGCGATGTGCTGATTATGCCATTTACAGGAGCCATCAAAACTGATAAAGGCACTGAAGAAAATCATAAAAGCGGTTATTCCTCATTGTACTCGCATAAAAATGAAAAAGTCCGTCCGGGTTATTATGCCGTAAAACTCGACGATTACAATATCGATGTAGCACTTACTGCAACCGAAAGGGTGGGCTTTCACAGCTACAAATTCCCCTCAGGCAAACCAGCCCAGATTATTATCGACCTAAAGGAAGGGCTTAATGATAAAGCAACCGATACATATATCGAGCAGGTTGATGCTTATACCCTGAAAGGTTATCGTTTTTCATCAGGCTGGGCCAAAGAGCAGCAGGTATTTTTCGCCATCCGTTTCGGGAAAGCCATTGGTGCCTTTAATGTGTATGAGGAATCGAAGGCGCTCAACGCCAAAAAAGGGCAGGGGAAAGCAATTAAGGGATTGATCAGTTTAGGTACTTCGCCCGGCACCATTCAGTTTAAAGTAGGCATTTCGCCCGTAAGCAGTGAAAATGCACTGGCTAATATCGCCGCAGAGATTCCGGATTGGAACATGGACGCTGTAATTAAATCAGCAGATGATAAATGGAACAAAGCGCTTTCTAAAATCGAAATTAAAACCAAAAGCAAGGCTGATAAAAGGGTGTTTTATACCGCTTTGTACCACGCGATGATGCATCCATCCCTGTTTAACGATCATAATGGTGATTATCAGGGTGCAGATAATAAAGTACATCAAAAACCTGCTTTCCAGAATTATTCAGTGTTTTCTACCTGGGATACTTACCGTGCCGAACATCCCCTTTTCACTATCCTCAATCCTGATAAAATAAGCGATTTTGTAAATACCATGCTCGCCATTTATGATGAACAGGGTTATTTACCTATATGGCATTTAAACGGTTACGATACCGGAACCATGGTTGGAATAAGCAGTCAGCAGATTATTGCCGAGGCTTATTTAAAAGGTTTCCGAGGTTTTGATGCCGAGCGGGCCTTTGCAGCCATGAAAAAAACGGCGATGAGCGACCTCCGCGGATTAAATTATGTACGTGATTTTAAAGCCATTCCTTCTGATATTGGCGTCAACAGGCCTGTTGCCAATGGTTTGGAAGATGCTGTTGCCGATGGAAGTATTGCCTTAATGGCTAAAGCCATGGGTAAAGATGCCGATTACCATTATTTTGAAAAACGTGCGAAAAATTACCAGTTGTATTATGATAAAACCGTTGGGTTTCCGCGTGGTAAAATGAAAGATGGCAGCTGGAATCCTGTGTTTGATCCCCTAAAATCAACCAAACCTTATGCCACCGAATATGCCGAAGGTAATGCCTGGCAGTATTTATGGCTGGTACCCCAGGATGTAAAAGGACTGATTGAAATGCTGGGTGGCGAAAAAACATTTACGAAAAGGCTGGATGAATTTTTTACCATTCCGGCTGCAGGAGATCTGGTCGATCTTACCGGAAATATCGGTCAATATGCCCATGGGAATGAGCCAAGTCATCATATTGCTTACCTGTATAATTATGTGGGGCAGCAATGGAAAACAGCCGAAAAAGTGCGTTATATTATGGATGAATTTTACCACGACCGTCCGGATGGCATTATCGGTAATGAAGATTGCGGGCAGATGTCGGCCTGGTACATTTTTTCTTCGCTGGGTTTTTATCCGGTATTTCCTGCCTCAGGGCAATACGTAATTGGTAGTCCGAAATTTGATGCCGCAACCATTAAACTTCCGCAGGGTAAAAGTTTTACCGTAACCGCAGTAAATAACGGTCCAAAAAATATCTACGTTCAAAGCATTACGCTGAATGGAAAACCTTATAGTAAAACCTTTATCGAACATCATGATATTGTAAGCGGCGGAGTAATGAAAATGACAATGGGTGCCAAGCCAAATTATAGTTTTGGTGTTCATGCACCTAACCGGCCTTAAATAAATAACACAGTGGCGGATCGCAAAAAACACGATACCAATAGTAATTTCCTCAGCCATTGAAAATACAGGTAAACTGATCGGTTTACCTGTTTAATCTTCTTTCTTCTGCACAGAATTTTTCCTGCCCATTATTTTGCAGGTTTTTAGGCTTTTCCAATAAAAAAAATAGGTTTTAGGCGCATAATTAATTAAATATTAATTTTTCCTTAAGGGGTAACTGGTTCTTTAGCCTAATTATCTAACCATGATTATAATGAAAATTTAGTATGAGAAAATTATTGTTTTTCCTGCTCGGCTGTTACATTTCCGTAAGTGTGCATGCGCAGGGTACGCCTGTAAAGGGCAAGGTAACAGATGAAAACGGCGGCCCTCTGGTCGGTGCTGTTGTAAAAGTGAAGGGTGGCAGTGCCGCCAGCTCTACCAATAATAACGGTGAGTACGCCATAACTGTTGCTTCGGGCGCTGTGCTTACCTTTTCATTTGTGGGATATACAACAAAAGAATTGCCCGTTGGAGAAAGCAGGACGATAAATGTAAGCCTTAGCGAAACCGATAAAAGCCTGGAAGAGGTTGTGGTGGTAGGTTATGGCACCCAAAAAAAGACCAGCCTTACCGGTTCGGTTGCCTCGGTATCTAACAAGGAGATTACCACTACCAAAAACCAGAATGTACAGAACATGCTTACCGGTAAAGTTCCTGGCCTGAGGGTAGTGCAGGGAACTTCTGAACCCGGTACATTTAATAACCAGTTTGATATTCGCGGTTTTGGCAACAATCCGCTGGTAATTATCGATGGTGTACCCCGGGGGAACCTGAGCAGACTGGATCCCAATGAGATCGAAAGTGTTTCGGTGCTTAAAGATGCTTCTGCAGCCATTTACGGGGCACGAGCAGCAAATGGCGTAATTGTAGTTACGACCAAAAAGGGCGCTATGGGTAAAGCCTCAATCGAATATTCGGTATTTGCAGGCTTCCAGCGGCCTTCAGGTTTACCTAAGCCACTTAATGCGGTAGATCGGTTTACCATTCTCAATGAAAGATCGATGCACAATATCAATTCTCCGGTACCTGCCTTTTCTGATGATGTAATCAGGCCGTTCCTTGATGGAACCAGGCAAAGTACAGATTGGTACGATATGGTGATGAGAAAAAGTTCGGGCCAATCTCAGCACAACCTGAGTGCAAGCGGAAGTGCCGAAGGAGGGAAAATTTCCTACTTCATGAATTTTGGTTATTCTGCCCAGAGCGGCCTTTGGAAGTCAGACGATCTCAATTATAAGAAATACAATTTCAGGTCGAATGTAACTGCACAGGTAACCCGCTCGCTAAAAGCTACACTTAACCTGAGCGGAATTATGGATGAGCAGAACCGTCCGTACCGCGATTCGTGGGAGATTTTTAAAAATCTCTGGAGATCACATCCTGATGACCCTTATTATGCCAACAACAATCCTGCCTACCTGTTCAAAAACCAGGCAGATTATAATCCCGGTGCCATTGCCGATTCGGATATTTCCGGATTCAGAAAATACAATAATAAGATTTTTCAGAGTTCCTTCAGTCTTGATTATGCGGTGCCGTTTGTTAAGGGACTTTCGGCCAGGGGTCTTTTTAGTTACGATGCCAACCTTACCGATAACACTTCTTACCAAAAAACTTTTTCTGTATATGATTACAACCCAACAAATAACAGTTATACCGGCGTAAAATATCAGATCCCGAATCAGCTTAACCGCAGTTACAGCACCACGCCAAATAACCTTTTGCAGTTTTCGTTAAACTATGAGCGTACTTTTGCGGGCAAGCATGACCTAAAACTTTTTGGCGCATATGAAGAGGAAAACAACTCTGGCGATGCTTTTCAGGCGCAACGCGAACTTTCTATTCAGCTTCCTTACCTCTTTGCCGGAAATTCGCTAAACCAACAGGGATTTAATAACCCTGCCGACGTTTTTCAGACCAGCAGGAAAGCATTTATCGGCCGGATCAATTATGCCTACAGTTCGAAATATCTGCTGGAATTTGCCGTGCGCCGCGATGGTTCTTCGAAATTTCCGCCAAGTGATAAATGGGGTTTTTTCCCTTCAGGATCATTGGGCTGGAGGATTTCGGAAGAGGGTTTTATCAAAAACAACAGCGCGCTTTCTTTTATCGATAATATTAAATTGCGCGCAAGTTATGGCGTGGTGGGGAACGACAGCGGCTTGAATTTTCAACATGTTCAGGGTTATGATTATCCTGCAACCGGAAATTCGCAGGGACTCTCCAACGGATATTTTTTCGATGGATGGACCAATTCGCTCGGCTTCAGGGTGCTTCCAACCCCTAATTTTACCTGGTATGAAGGCAAAATGCTGAATTTTGGGCTTGATGGTGAATTCTGGAAAGGTAAATTCGGTTTCTCTTTCGATGCCTTTCAGCGTAACGGAAGCGGGATAGCAGCAAACAGGTCGGTTTCTTTTCCGGCAACTTTTGGAGCGGTAACCGGATTGGAAAACCTAAATTCTGATCAGACCCGGGGACTGGAATTGCTTTTAACCCATAGAAATACAATCGGAAAGGAGCTAAACTATAGCCTCAGCGGAAACATCAACATTACCAGGACGAAAAACAGGTATGTAGAACGCGGACGGGATGGCAACTCTTACCTGAACTGGAGGAACAACACCACCAACCGTTACAACGATGTATGGTTTGGTTATGGCTATGTAGGTCAGTACCAGAGTAATAGTGAAATTGTCAGGTATCCGGTATATACCTCAAGGGTAACCCTGCCGGGAGATTATATTTATGAAGACTGGAACGGAGATGGAACCATAGATGACATGGACCGCTATCCTATTGCAACAACGCTCAACCCGACAGGGGATTTTAATAGCAAACAAAACAATCCGCTGCTCACCTTTGGTTTGAATATAAGTGCTGATTATAAAGGCTTTGACCTGAACGTGCTGTTGCAGGGTGCGGGGATGTCTTACGTGGCCTACGGTGAAATGTACCAGACAATTTCGGAAAACGCACTTGATTTCTTTATGGACAGGTGGCATCCGCAGGACCCGAAAAAAGATCCTTACGATCCTTCCAATGTATGGATTCCGGGTTACAATGCCTATTCGGGTACCCAATATGAAATCGACTCCAAAAGAGGGATTCAGAACGGATATTACCTTCGGGTAAAAAGTATCGAACTGGGGTATTCACTGCCCAAAAAACTCATTTCGAAGGCCGGGCTTCAACAGGTGCGCTTTTATGCCAACGGTTATAACCTGTTTACCTTTACCAATGCCATCGGGGTAGATCCCGAGCATCCTTCCAACATTTACGGATACCTCTATCCGTTAAACAAAACGGTAAATTTTGGCGCCAATATTAAGTTTTAACTATAGAATCGGGAAATGATTATGAAAAGATTCAATTTTATTATAACAGTGTTGTTTGCTGGTGTATTTTTCTCCTGTAACAAACTGGAACTCTCTCCTCCAAACATCATTCAGGATGATATTGCGCTCGGAACAGACGATGGGGTAAAAGCTTATATGGCTACCCTCTACAATAACCTTCCGATCGAGGATTTTAAATACAGTGCCGATAACCAGGGTACCAACGGATTTAACACATGGAACATCATCAGCACACTTTCGATCAATACCGGCGAAAATGCAAACCGTAACAATGGCGGGTTTATCAATCCTGCCAGAGGATACTTTGCCGAAGCCTATAAAGAGATCAGAAATATCAATTACCTGCTGGCCAACCTGCCAAAACAGGGACTGGCGCCTGCCAGCGTAGCAAAATGGCAAGCTGAGGCTTATTTTTTAAGGGCCTACACTTATTTTGCCCTGGTTAAAAGGTATGGGGGAGTACCAATACTGAAAGAAACCCAGAACGATTATGCGGGAGTAGATCCCTCACAACTGCTGGTACCAAGGAGCAGCGAACAGGAAAGTTACGATTTTATTGCCGCTGATCTTGATCTGGCAATTGCAGGCCTGAATACCGTAAGCGAGAATAAGGGAAGGGCAAATAAATTTATAGCTGCAGGTTTCAAATCACGGGTAATGCTTACCGCTGGTTCAATTGCCAGGTACGGAACCCCATATATAGTAGGAAATGTAATGCTGAACGGAATTCCTGCCGACAAGGCGAATACTTATTTTATTGCCGCCTGGCAGGCCGCGAAACTGCTCGATGGTCAGTATAGCCTGTACCGTAAAAAATGGTCGGCAACCGACCGCCTCTCAACTGCTGACAATTATGCGGAACTGTTTCTTGATACTTCCAGCCCGGAGAATATTTTTGTTAAAGGTTATTCTTATCCGGAATCTGTTCATAGCTGGGATGCCCTCGAATCTCCGCAACATATGACCTCTACCTACGGTGACCGTTTCTGCCCGACATTAGATTATGTTGAGCTTTTCGATGGTTTGCCTAAAAATGCCAAAGGCCAATTGAATACACTAAATGCCGATGGGTCGTATAAGGTTTTTAACAACGTGAGAGAACTTTTTGATAATGCCGAGCCACGCCTGCGCGGTACCGTCCTGCTTCCCGGTCAGGCTTTTAAAGGATTTAACAATGATATCCGCCGCGGTACTTTTATCGAAAGTGTTGATCCTTCGGTCCCTGTACAAAAGTTTTTTCCGGATGATAGTAAAACCAACTATACCACGCTTGCCTATTACAATGCTAACATCAAACAATCATCTGATAACAGGCCGGGAGTGCAGATTCCCATCGTGCTTTCCAATGGTGAGAAAATTTTACCGGCCGGTTTAGATGGTATCCAGTCTGGTTCGGGTGCCGGCTCGGTAACCGGTTTTTCAGGGCGCAAATACCTTAATCCAAACTTAACGGTAGGTGCAACCGCGCTGCACATGTCTACGCAATCGTGGATAGAAATGCGCTATGCAGAAATTTTGCTTAACAGGGCAGAAGCTGCGCTCGAAATTTTTCAGAACGGTGGTGCCGTGGCAGGCACAGATCTACAGGCAGATGCCTATAACTGCATTAACGATATCCGCAGCAGGGCAGGAGCAGTATTGCTGGGCAGTCCCGGCGAATTATCTGCGGTCAGTGCAACTCCTCTTAGTGCAGGTGGCTATGTACTGGCCCCTAATCGTGGTCAGCAGATCATCAGGATTGAGCGCAGAAAAGAACTCGCTTTTGAAAACAAATTGTACTGGGACATGATCCGCTGGCGAACCTTTGACCAGGAAGTAAATGCAAGAACATGGAGAAGGCTTAATCCCTTCCTGTTCTCGAAGGGAGCAGTTAACCAGGGCACTGATTATGTTCTGGGAAAATATATTTTCGATTGCCGTTTCGATGAACGCAATTCGGCCTTCACCTTCCCCGTGCGTAATTACTATGAACCGATTCCTGCAGGAGAGGTGGCAAAAGGACTTAAACCGAATCTGAGTAACTAACAATCAAAAGAAACAAATATGAAAAGAAATATAATATATGCCCTGTTGTGTGCTGCCGCACTGATGGGTTCTTCTTGTAAAAAAGACAATTACACCGCGCCTGATGCAGGCATATCAGGTGCGTTAACTGATGCCGGCGGTAAAGCCCTGCAGCTTGAGCAGGGAAAGGGAAGTGCAAGGATAAAGCTCGAGGAACTAAGCTGGAGCAATAACCCAACTGCCCAGGACCTTAATTTTTTACAGGATGGAAGATACAGCAACAATAAACTTTTTGCCGGGCGTTACCGTGTTGCCCCTTTCGACGGGCCTTTTTATCCGCTGGATAGTGCACAAATGAAAACCGTTGAACTGACCAGTGGCAATACTACCGTGGCCGATTTTAAAGTGGTTCCTTACCTTAATGTAGATTTTGCAGGCGAACCTGTAGTTACCGCCGATAAAAAAATCTCGGTATCTTTTAAATTTACACGGAATGCTGCCCCTGCCGGAAAAACACAGCCCGCACCTTTGGATTATCAGCTTTTTATTTCCACTACCCAGTATGTTGGCAACAATAACTTTGATAATACCCGTGTTGGGGGAGTTGTGGCTGCAACGGCAGCTATGGAAAACCAGGTGCTCACTATTTCATCCTCACAACCGATGAAGTATGCCACAACATATTTTATCCGCATTGGGGTAAGGGTAAACGATGCCTTTAAAAAGTACAACTATACAACAGTTAAAACTGTACAGGTTCCCAACTAAAATAAACTGCTCCCCGGTATTAATATCGGGGAACAGTTTATTGATATAAAAGAGGCAAGCGGTTCGCTATGCTAAGCCTTTTTTGTCATTTCCGCTAATTTTGCCACTGTTTTTGTGATAGAACTCCATTTTTCTGTTCGAGAAAACGGTGTAGGGATCGATCCCGGCTATCATCAAAAAATCTTTCAAAATTATTACAGAATTGAAAATGACCTGAGCAAAACCACTTCCGGTTTTGGTATCGGTCTGTAATTCTGTGCTGAAATTATTTCATTACATGGTGGCAGAATATGGCTAGAAAGTGAACCCGGCAAACGATCAACCTTTCATTTCACACTTCCGCGGTATTAAGATGCTTCGCTGCTCCCGCTTGGTGCCCTGATTCCATTTTCCTTGCTGCCTTTAAACTTTTCCGAACTATTGCCCTGCGGTTTTGTTATTAATCAAACTTAAAACCAATAGCAATGAAAGATCCCAAAGAAAAAGAAGAGAAGGACGAAAATCAAAATATTAACCCGGAAGAGAAATCCACGCAGGATTCGAACTGGGACGAACACCAGCGGGTAGATGAGGAAGGAAATGAACTTGATCCGGAAGACATTAAATAACAACACATGAAAAAAATATTAATGGTATTAACCTCGCATAGCGGAATGGAAAATACCGATGGAAAAACAGGTGTGTGGCTGGGCGAATTTACAGACCCTTATTATGAATTTATCGATGCCGGTTATCAGGTAACGCTGGTTAGCCCTAAAGGAGGGCGGCCCCCTGTTGATCCGGTGAGCGAACTCACAGAAAATATAACCGGTTCTAACCGCAGGTATCAGGATGATGAAGCTGCAAAGACTGCGTTTTCTCAAACCCATTTGCTCAATCAGGTAAAGTCTGAAGACTTTGACGCAGTGTTCTATCCCGGTGGGCACGGACCAATCTGGGATCTGGCTCAGGATAACAACAGCGGAATTTTAATCCTTGATTTTTTAGACGCCGGCAAACCGGTAGCTGCTGTATGCCATGGTCCGGCGGCATTGATCAGTGCAGACAGGCAAAGGCCCGGCTTTTTAAAAGGGAAAATCATTTCAGCTTTCAGTAATACCGAAGAAACTTTAGTTGGCCGTAGTGGTAATGTGCCGTATCTCCTCCAAACCAAACTGGAAGAACTTGGTGCCGAAGTAAAAACCGCGCTCGTGCCCTTTTTGTCTCATGTAGAAAAAGATGGATTGCTCATAACCGGTCAGAATCCCTTGTCGGCAGGCCCGGCAGCCAAAGCCCTGATTGATTTATTAGAGGGGTCATAAAATTCTTTATAAGCTTTACAGGCTGATGGAAGTTCAAAGGCTTTCAAAAGCTTGTAAAGTTGCTTTTGCGTAAATATAATTCAGATATATTTGTGCCATGTTCAATACCGGTATCTTTTTGCCCATCATCATTATTGCGGGTATGGCCTATAGCATACTGGCAAAAAAGCTAACCGTTACAGCTGCTTTTACAGGCGCAATACTGGCCGTAATTATCTTCAGCGCAGCAGGTTACACAGGGCTTGCAATGATGACGGCATTTTTTATCCTGGGTTCTGCCGCCACCTCCTGGCAGAAGCATAAAAAGAAAACTTTTGTGCCTGTGGAGGAAACAGGTAAAGGCCGTAGTGCGTTGCAGGTACTGGCCAACGCCAGTGCTGCTGCCATTGCAGATATTCTGATTTTATACTATCCTCAGCTCAATTATCTGATGTTTCCGGCTATGGCAGCCGCTTTTGCTTCAGCAACAGCAGATACCCTCTCATCAGAGCTTGGAATGGTTTATGGGAGCCGTTTTTTTAATGTTATTTCTTTCAGGCCCGACAGCTGTGGGCAAGATGGAGTAATTAGTCTGGAAGGAACCTTAACCGGTATTGCCGGAAGTGCCGTTATTGCCGGCATTTATGCGCTAGGACGGGGATGGGACATCAGCTTTTTATTTATCGTACTGGCAGGGACCGCAGGAAACCTAACTGATTCAGTATTAGGCGCTGTGCTGGAGCAGAAGGGGATAATCGGGAATAATGCGGTTAATTTTTTGAATACCCTGACGGCCGCCGGAGTATTGTTACTATTGGAGTTGTTGCTCGGGTAGGGATTTACATTCCTTTATATTAATCCGGAAAGCTTATGGTCGATCTGCATTCCGTTTGATCTCCGGATGCAGGGATAACGATATCTTAGCATTAATCCTTCAGTCCCCGCCCGGTGGCTTATTAGCCAAACTTTTTTCCTGTAGATACTGTTCTCCATTTTAAGATGATGCAAATTGTTTAAACCATATGGTTTATAATGGTGCAGAACGATTTGCTGTATATAAGGTAACTGATTGTGGTATAGTATGATAGCGGTAATATGAAAAAGACGGTATCCGATAAGAACATCCCTAAGGTGAGGCGTCCGTCTTATCTCGGATTTGAGATCGAAAGTTATCCCTGGAAAAAAGAAATCAATTACCGTGATCATCCGCAGATGTACCGTGTTGGAAAAGGGGAGCAGGGTGTGTTAATCTGTGAGCCCTACAAGTCGATAATTGGCCCATTATGGCGTTTTAAGGATCCACAGATTGCCAGACAGAGCGCAGAAGCAATTTTTAACTGTTTTATAGATTTTACAGAAGACGGTGATTTTGTAGGCGCCGACCTGGCCCGGAAGTATCTTCAGATGGGATATACCCGTGCGAGGCGCTATGCCAATTATAAGGGAGGCCGTAAATATGATAAAGAAGATGATTATGCCCCTTTAACACGTGGTACCGGAGAGGAACAAAAGGCAGAGGCTGCTTTAATATTTTATGATTACTGGAAAAAGGCAGAAGCAAATCACTGGTACCGTGAAGAAAAAATCTGCTGGAAAAAGAAATATGGCTGATTTTAGTAGAAAAAAAATATAAAAATAAATTGATAGTTATGGAGATTAATAAGAATGGTGGTGCCCTTGAGGCAGCCAATAGGAACAAATTCGAAGAGGGGGTGGTAGAAACGCGCTGGACGGATGTGGGGGAGCCATATTACGTCATCAGGGATGGCCTCGATCTCGAAGAATATGCAGCTATGGCCAAAGCGGTGCTCGAATCGGAAAAAGATATTGCACACGATTTTACGGGCAAGGTAATCAGTGAATCGGGAGATCGGGAAGTTTTGTTTGAGTACAAATCAGGCTGGTTTTTGGAGGGGCTCGCTGAAGGAGAAATCGAATAAAAAAAAGAGCTATTGAAGGTTACATCAGCCAGGGGTGATTAAAACAGTTGAAAAAAACCGCTTACAACGGTTAATTATTTTTTATTGGCGGGAGCCCGCGCCGGGCCTGCAGGGCATCTGCCATCACAGCCTTTGCAGGTTACATAAGCATGGGCAATCTACCATTTGATATAAGTAAATAAAGATTTTTATGATCTCACCTTGTCTCAAAACTTTCGGCCTGTTTCTGTGGTTGTAACACCATGCAGATTTTATCCCCTTCGGCTGCGCATGGTCCAGCAAAAAAATTATATCCCTATCAGCAACACGCTATTGAAACCCTTTTTGAAAAAATGCAGGAGGGTAACGACAGCCCGCGTTTACTCTATCAGTTGCCTACTGGTGGTGGTAAAACTGTCATCTTTTCTGAAATTGCTGACCGCTTTATCAAAAAATACGGGAAGAAAGTTATCGTGCTTACCCATCGGCAGGAGCTGTGCAGGCAGACTTCGCTGGCACTGAAAAATACAGGCGTTAATAATAAAGTTGTGAACAGTACGGTTAAAAGGATTTCAAAAAAAGATTATTATCACTGTTATGTGGCCATGGTTGAAACCCTTAAACACCGGATAGATGATGGCGTTATCGATACTGAAGGCGTGGGGCTTGTCATCGTGGATGAGGCCCATCACAATTCTTTTCATAAACTGCTTAAGAAATTTCCCGGCGCCGGGGTAATTGGTGTAACAGCAACACCATTTTCGGCAGATGTATCCAGACCGATGAAAAATTTTTATGGCGAACTGGTGCTTGGGGAGCCCATAAGTTCGCTCATCGAAAACGGGTTTCTGGCAAAACCAAAAAGTTTTGGTTATGAGGTCGAGCTCAATACCCTCAACAGGGGTATTCATGGTGATTTTACGGTAAGCAGTTCTGATGAACTTTATTCGTCTAAAGCCATGCTCGATCTTTTAATTCATGCTTACAGGGAACATTCTCTGGGTAAAAAAACACTGATTTTTAATAACGGAATATTTACCTCCCGTAAGGTGCTTGAAGTTTTTCAGGAGGCAGGTTATCCGGTACGCCATCTTGACAACCAGACAGAAAGTGCAGAACGGGTTGAAATATTAAAATGGTTTAAAAAAACAAAGGGCGCTATACTTACCTCGGTTTCCATTTTAACAACCGGTTTTGATGAACCTTCAGTTCAGTCTGTAATATTAAACCGTGCAACCACCTCCCTTACACTCTACCACCAGATGATTGGCAGGGGAGCAAGGCGTTTGCCCGGTAAAAGAACATTTAACATTATAGACCTGGGCAACAATGCAGAAAGGTTTGGAGAATGGGATGCGCCGATAGACTGGCAACATGTTTTTGAAAACCCCGAAATCTATCACCAGATTCTGGCGAAAGCTACCGATGATATCCACCAGATGCCTGCGGAAATGAGGAATAAGTTTCCCAATAGCACGGGGATATCCTTTGATATATTAGCTGCCTATCAAACAGCTATGGAGAAAGGAGAAAAGGCAAGATCTGTACTCCGCAGTTCCATCAGACAACATGCGCTTATGTGTGCAGACAATGCAGAAACGGTAACAATGGCGCTCGAATTATCTAAAGAACTTGATAAGGAAATCGACTGGAGGATAAAGCAATATGCCAAATGCCTGGGTACGGTAACCAAAAACTATACGAAGTGGCTGGGCAGCGACTACCGGAGCCGTTTGCAGGGCCTTATCGAAAAAATAATGTCGCGGCGGGCAGCAATGCGTACAGCGGTTTAAAGACAGTTTGGAATTTAGCAGCGTGGAAAAATCATGATAGTGAACTATTGTAACAGCGGCTGGGAAATTATAACCCAACGTGCGCACGGGCTTCTGGCCGGACAGATATGTGCAAGATGGAAAATTTCCGACCAGCCCAACCGCTGGGTAGAAACCCTGATTGCCACTACCGAGCATGACGATGTTTTTAACGAATTTAGCCGGGGTCCGCTGCTATGCGATAACGGTGGTCCGTTGGATTTTAAAATGACTGCATTTGACATGGAGGCCTGCATGGAGATGATGGATAAAGCTTTAAGCAAGAGCCGTTTTATCGCGCTGCTTTTTGCACGGCATATCTCCTTTACCCATGGAAGTGAAGCGGCAGCAAAACCTTATCTCGCAAAACTTAAAAAGCAGGAACCGCAGTGGGTCAAAGAGGCCCGGAGCAGCATGGAAGAAGTAAACCGCGCTTATGCACTGCTTGAATTTTGTGATGCCTTTTCGCTGCTCATCTGCCAGGACCAGATTCCGCCCGAAGAGCGCCGCCTCGAAATCAGTCAGGGACCTGGTGGTACTTCTTATCAGTTTTTTCAGCAAGAGCAGCGGCTTATTGTTAAACCCTGGCCCTTCGGGTGTGACAGGTTTGAGGTGAGCTACGAGCGGCTGAGCTTAAAAGATATCAGTTTCGAAAACGATAAGGTATTTAGAAAGGCCTTGCAGAAGGCACCGGTCGAACTCAGGAAGGTGATCATCTCCAGGCAATAATCAAATAGAACAGATAACCATTTAGTACACAATTTCAGTTAATCTAAATCGTTTTTACCCAATATTTATCCCATCAAAATAATAATTTAATCACTAACCATGATAGTCCCTCAGAAACTACCTGCTTATGAATATCACATCAATCCGGATTTAACCGGTATCAACTGGCAACGGGTGCTCGAACTGTTCCAGAAAATCAACTGGAAGCATCGCCTGGCAGAAGAAATAGAAAAGGCCTTTGGCATGAGTACTACTACGCTTTTTATCTATCACGGGGATATTATAATCGCTTTCGGCAGGGTAGTAGGAGATGGAAGATATTATGCAATGCTGGCCGACATCGTTGTTGATCCGGATTACCAGGGTCAGGGGCTCGGAAAATATCTCGTCAGCGCCTTAAACGCTCAGTTAAATAATTACCATTTTGTTAACCTGAGCGCTGCTCCGGGTGCAGATCGTTTTTATAAAAATCTTGGCTGGAAGAAGCAAACCACGGCCTTTATATGGCCTCAGGGACCAAAACAGCTCAGGCAGCACTGCGAAAAGGATTAATAACGCGCCGCATTAATCTTAAAGTCTTATAACCTCATTTGACCCTTAAAAAAAGACCGCAGACATGATTTTGCCTGCGGTCAGTCGTTTTGTTATTCTCGCGTTCCGGAAATCGTTTGTAACCGGTCGTTAATTAATTTTAAGCTGCTCCTCTTATCAAACGTAATATCACAGCAATTACAGCGATTACCAGCAAAGCGTGGATAATTCCGCCAGTGTAATATCCCCCGAAAAAACTAATTGCCCATATAATGACAAGTACAACTGCAACCAGATAAAGTAAGTTTCCCATGTTTTTAAAATTTAAGTTTTATTAACAACAGGATTTATTCCTTTTAGTTTTAATGATATGCGTAATCTGTATTAATGGAACATCAGTTCTAAAAAATATAAATGCAGAAAACCAAACCGATCGGTCATATCTGATGTTCTACGCACATGGAAGTATTTGTAAATGAACAGTCTGGCCAACGGGCCGGTAAGTGGATAGGGCGTTACACCATAGAATTGCTTTTTGGTGCAGCCCTTGGTATTTCACTGGCGGCACTCTGTTTAATGTATGGCAGAAAACGCAGGAATCGTTTAAAATCCAAAACATCCGAAATAAAACCCGATCTGAATATGGAAAGATACATTTTTGATATCGCAACCAGCAACGGCATCAAACAGGCCATTGTTGAAAGTAGTGGTGAATGTTATAGCGTAAGCCTCGAAAATGCTTTTCTCGGTACCATGTGGCAGGATCCCGCTCACGGCATGCAGTGGAAAACAGAAGATCAGCCGCTGCAGGAACATCTTTGGGATATCTCCGCTGCGCTTTCAGAAGCATTTTCCAGAAATGGTTTTCCTGCAATACTTAAAGGGGCATATCCTGAAATTATCCATACCGGATGGAAAACCAGTGAAACTTTGGAAATTACCCTTAATCCTGATACCGATCTTGAGGTATTCAGCACTTTTCTTCAGGATGAAGTGATGAACCTGGTCGATTTCGACGAACACCTGGACCTGGTAGTTAAGAAAAAGGACGATGCTTATTTCAAAATAATAGCGGTTAACTGATAAAACAGAGAAAGGAGAATATGATGCCATGGTATAATGGAGATTACCCTCCGTCATATAAAAACCAGCCCGTTTTCCTGAGGGAAAAGGCTGTAGAAATAGCAAATGCACTGCTTGCCGAAGGTTTAGAGGAAGGACTGGCAATAGCCACCGGGCTTAAACGGGCAAGGCAGTTCTTTGAGGATGATCCTTCCGGTAAGGACGATGCGTTGCATGAGGCAGAAGGCGACCGCGAAACGCTGGAGCCTGGTGATTTTGGACCTGATGAAGGAACAATAAATACCGGTAACGAAAGCGAACTCACCTATTGGGCAGAACAGTTCCGGATAAGTACAGATGAGCTTAAAGTTGCCGCCCTGATGCGGGGGAATAAGCTTTCAGAAATAAAAAAATACCTCAAAACATAACCTTATGGCAGAACTCCCCGATTTAGAAGTGTTTTCCAGAATACTAAACCGCAGATACAGCGGAAAAACACTGGAAAAAATTGATGTAGAAGTTGCAGGGAAACTCAACGTAACGGCTAAAAAACTTAAAGAGTCGCTGGAAGGCCATCAGCTTTCCGAAGTGAAACGTTCAGGTAAAACGCTGCAGTTTCATTTTGGCCGCGACAGGATTTTAGGACTGCACCTGATGTTGCGTGGCGAGCTGGTGGCATTAGGAGAAAAGCCCCCTAAATTTCCTGTGCTGATTTTTCACTTTAAAGGCGGCAAAGGTTTTGCAGTTACCGATATGCAAAAACAGGCAACGCCCACGCTTGGTCCACCGGTAAACGAAGTCCCCGATGCCTTAGAGCTGGATTATCCGGTTCTGAAAAAACTGCTGGAGGGTAAAAAAACTACGATCAAAACCCTGCTGATGGATCAGAAAAAGGTCCGCGGAATCGGAAATTCCTATGGAGATGAAATTCTCTACCACGCAGGGATTTCCCCTTTCTCTATTGCCGGTAAAATCCCTGACGAGTACGTTAAAAAACTCCATAAGAGTATTCATTCCGTTTTGGAAACAGCAATTAAAAAGATCGAAAAAGAAAATGGCGATGAGTTAACAGGCGAACTGAGGGATTTTATGCAGGTGCACAGCGCAAAGCTAAAACAGACCCCTAAAGGCGAGGAAATCCTTTCTGAAAAAATCGGGGGGAGAACAAGCTATTATACCAAATCCCAGGAACTTTTTCATTAAACCGGCTGCTCCTCTTTTTTTGGCTCAACATTATACGCACCGTTCCTGTAATCCTGTTGGAACGCACCAAAATCTGCACACACAAGAGCTGCCTGCTCTATGGCAATATCAAGAATCTGTTGCTGCCAGCCCTTATTTATCGCAAAAGCTTTCAGTTCATCCTTGGTTGCCGTTCCATCCATTCCCGAACTTCTTAACTGAGAAGAGGCCGTGAGCATTCCCATATCGTCGATAACCTGATAGAGCTTGCGGTATTCTTCCCTGATGAGTTTAAATTTCAGCGTATCCTTTACCGGCTGCAGTTCCTGGATCACATAATCTTCACTTTTGAATGTGCTGGTAGAAAGCAGAGAGGCGGATACATGCTGCATGCGTTTTTGTACCGATACAATCCGCTCAGCTTCATTATTCCAATCGGGTTGCGGGTTTTTCAAAAATGGCGTAAGTGAAGAAGGATAAGCCTGTTTCATATCGATCAATAAATAACGGTCTTTTTTGTGCAGGCTCTTAAGCAGAAACAGATAACGTTTCTGTCCCAGGCTTCCGGTTCCGGCAAGCCGGTAAACCACATCCTTTACCCGGTAATTGTAGGGGCTGTCGTTATTCTGTGATAACCATTCTTCCATATGGCTGATCAGTTCAGATTTAAGTCCCTTTTCCAGTTTAAAATGACGTTCGTCGTTGGTGTCGAGCTGCAGTTTACGGCCCTTTCGCAGTGTTCTTTTCTGTATAAGTTCATCTGCAGAGCCCCTTTCTGCCCGTTTTAAAAAATCACCAACAATGCCTTTGGATGTTCTTGGATCAAGGTCCATCGCCTTTCCGCCAATCAAAGTTGTGCCGTAACTTTTCAGAAAAAGCGTTGCCATATTCATTGCCTGTTCGCCATCAATCTCCAGGGTTTGGAAGGCGATAAATATACTGGTTACCAGGCGTACCACCTCCCAAAGCACCGGCGCTTTTATGGCCTCATCAAAATCGTTCAGGTCAAAATAAACCAGTTTGTTATTACCCTTATAGCTTCCAAAATTTTCAAGGTGCAGGTCGCCGCTGATCCAGCCAACGGGCGATTTGGGCATGGTTTTCAGTGCCGCTATCCGCTCATAAAAAAGATGGCAGGTTCCGCGGTAAAAGCGGAAGGCATTTTCAAGCATGGCGGTATATTTTAAGCTGATAATTGAATCAAGGCGGTTCTTGTTGAAAGCCTTTATTTTTTTGGAACGTTCTGACATATTTCGCTCGGTCAATGTGTGGTTATTAGTGCTGATTTGGTCTGCTCTGTTCGAGGGCCTGATTTTTTTCTTCAGCCAGCTTTTCGGCCGAATCAATAGAATGGGATTTATGGATATCGTCGTCCTTTTCAGCAACATCCGAAAGTTTCTGGTAATATTTATGAAGGACATCCAGCTCAGACTCGGTGAGGTCTTCAATATCTACCATCCGGTTACTGGCATGGCGGCTTGCGGCCAGCAGCTCATTAAGTTTCAGCTGTATGGCCTTTGAGTCCTTATTCTGCGTTTTCTGAATCAGGAAAACCATCAGGAAAGTAACAATCGTGGTTCCCGTGTTGATCACCAGTTGCCAGGTATCCGAAAAATGGAATATCGGACCGCTTACGCCCCAGATAATTACGATGATAAATGCAGTGGTAAAAGCCCATGGACTTCCGGTCCAGCAGGTAATCTGATTGGAGGCGCGTTCGAAAAAATTCTGCTTTTTCATGTTCTTTGTTTTATGATTATAGCTAGTACAATGTTTGGCGCGTAATAGTTTTAAGTGATGTGGAGGTGTTTGTTATTCAGTCTTTTACAATGGATGCCTTGGTTTGATAAGTTTTATTGCTTATCATTTCCTTATTCCTGCACGGATCGCTGGCTGAACAGATTTTACTATTCCGGCAGCAGAAAGGATTTGATGCGTGGTTTTGACAACAATTTAGCCTTTGGCGTTGTTGCTTTAAACCATGGGACAAGAAATCAAAGGTTATTATTCAGGCACCAGCGGGCTTTTATTGCCCGTACCCAATAAACTGCATTATCCGGAAGCATTCAGGGAAAAGTCCAGGCTATGCTATTACGGTTCACTTATGAACAGTATTGAAATCAATAGTTCATTTTATAAAATTCCACTGGCATCTACGGTAAAAAAATGGAGTTTGGATGTGCCAAACGGATTCCGGTTTACCTTTAAACTCTTTAAGGGGATTACGCATTCCCCACAACTGGGTTTCGATCCTGCAGAGATCGGCAGGTTTATGGATGTGATCAGGGCTGCGGATGATAAGAAAGGTTGTCTTCTCGTGCAGTTCCCGCCAAGTGTCAGGATAGGTAACCTTCATCAACTTTCACGCTTAATGCTTAGCCTGAGGGAACATGATCCTGAAAAAGAATGGAAAATAGCATTGGAATTCAGGCATGCCTCTTTATACACCGAAGAGGTAATGGAACTCCTGGAAGAAAATGAGCTGGCATTGGTTATCCACGACAAAGGTATGGGGGCTGGGCCTGAAAATGGTCCTGATAGTACTTTCCGGTACCTGAGGTTCCATGGACCCGGCGGTAATTACCGGGGCAGTTATGCTGAAGATGTACTTGCAGAGTATGCCGGTTACATTGCAGACTGGTTGCTGGAGGGAAAAGAGGTTTTTGTTTATTTTAATAATACCATGGGAGATGCGTATGGTAATTTAAAGATGCTCAGGCAGTTGGTAAGAGAGGTTGTTTAATACACGGGCAGAGCCTGAAACTTTTCAGGATACCAGGCATAAATTTCATGTTTTATATTGCTAATTTTATTGAAAATGCTGACAAACCATCAAATCCGCGACACCTTTGGAGACATTGATATTTATCTTTTTGACCAGTTGCTTAAAGGTACCTACGCAAACTGCCATACCATTCTTGATGCCGGTTGCGGCACTGGAAGAAATTTAATTTACTTTTTAAAAAACGGTCACCAGGTTTATGGGGTCGATCAAAATCCGGAGGCTATTGCCCGGATTCAGGAACTTGCAGGCCAGCTCTGCGGGTTTGGCATAAAAAATAACTTTCAGGTTTCCCCGATAGAAAACCTGCCTTTTGAGGAAGCGAAATTTGACCTTGTTATCAGCAGTGCGGTGTTACACTTTGCTCAAAACCTCGAACATTTTGAGGCCACGCTTGCTGAAATGTGGCGCGTGTTAAAACCGGAGGGGTACTTTTTTTGCCGCCTCGCCTCCGATATCGGTATTGAGTCTGCGGTCCGGTTTATCGGAAACGGAAGATATATGCTGCCAGATGGATCCGAACGCTTTTTGGTTAACCAGGAAATGCTTCTTCGAATCACTAAAAAACTAGGTGGCGAGTTGCACGAACCCATTAAAACAACCAACGTGCAGAACATGCGGAGCATGACGACATGGTGCGTTAAAAAACAGGCGGTTAAACAAAATCCTGATTCACTATAATCATCTTTTGCTTGCTATTGGTACCGTATTTCGCTTTAAAGTGTAAATGTGCAAATGGAGAGTTTATTGTTGATTTTCAATCATTTCCGGTACCGGATCAGTTAGCGCAGCAAAGTCTGGCGCAATTCTAACTGCGTTCATATCTGGCGGGAGGTGCCTGTTGTTTAAGCGCGTATCAGATGTATGTTTTGGACCTGTAGGTATGAAAAAAAATTGATATTAATGGTAAATAATGCCTTTAAATTGTGCAAAAATAAAATGTTTCTCGTTTCCAGTGACTTACCTTTCGGGCGTTTGTAACTGATGCGAAAGATGGTAATTTTGCCCCATGAATGTTACGGTAGTTGCTATTTTAGATACGGAATTCAGACAAGAGCCAGCATTGGCCAGGATCATGAACAACAGACTGCTGACTGCGGCAAAGGAACTGCAGGACTTCCACCTGATTGGCCTTCATACAAGAAGATCAACAGCACATTACCTGACCATCCACTTATCTTATAACCAGAAATATAAGATCCGCTACCGGATCATAAATGATGTGCCTGCAGATATTGAATACCTGGTGGCAGAAAGGTGCGGCCGACTTGGTTATATACTTTGCAAGAGTACAATAAATCAGCAAAATAGTGTTTCATTTCAGGTTTTTTAGGCCTTTATAAATGATAATACCCATCAAATATTCTGTTAAAGAATAACAAAAACCTTTGTGTAACAGAACAATAAGCTGGTAGCCATGTTAATCAGATACATTAATCATGATGAAATATGAGCTTAACATTAGAAATCGTAGAAAAATTATCGTCGGCAGCAAAAGCCAAAGCGAAAGAAATCGGCGTACCCATGAATATTGCTGTTGTTGATGAAGGTGCCAATTTAAAAGCATTTCACAGAATGGACAATGCCTGGCTTGGATCAATTGATATTTCCATTAAGAAAGCAAAAACTGCCAGGTTTTTTGATATGGATTCCGGCGAAATTGGAAAGCTTTCACAGCCCGGGCAGCCTTTATACAATATCGAGCATTCAAATGGCGGTTTAATTACATTTCCGGGTGGTGTAGTATTAAAAAATGAAGCCGGTGAGGTGATTGGCGCTATCGGCGTTTCAGGGGGAACTGTTGATCAGGATCACCAGGTGGCAACTGCCGGTGCCGAAGCGTTAAAGTAATCAAAATACATGTTGGGAGAACCCCTCCTGACATGTAATTATTAAATCATAAAGATTGCCCCGCTAGCACAGATTTCAGGTTCAATAAATATTAGACATTGAAGATGAACTCTTTTAATAACGGCAGGTGTTAAAAAAAAATTATAATATGCTGATTTTCATTTTGTTGTAAGTTGTTTGCATGCGGTCGGATAGAATGTTTTGTTATTGATGCAACCTTTAATTAATTTTTGTCGTCTACCCTGCAAACAATAAACAGGTATATTCTGGTGGTATCAGACAAAACTCAAAAGATGAAAAAAATCACTTACCTTATTCTTGGCCTTTGCGTTCTTACCAGTTCATGCACGATGATGGTGAAAGGAATTGCCAAACTAATGGTTAAAAACTATAACGATTACACATCAACCCATATCTCTGATGTAAAAATCGTAGATCCGGAAGGAAGAAATCAGTCATTTGGAAATTTGTATAATGGTAAAACAGTGTACCTGTACGTTTGGGGAAATAAAAAACGATCTGTTCAGCAAGAAAAATCATATCAGCAACTGAAAGAGCGTTTTGCCAAATATCCCGACGTAGTTTTCTCCGAACTTTACGTAGGTTCAGATACTTCATCGAATACCAGCAGGTTGGGTGACGATACTCCGTCGGCCGAATTCCGTAAAATTTTGATGATTGGCGATCCTGCAGCGTTCATTATCGGAAAAGATGGTGCAATATTGGCTTATAAAGGACCCAGGCCGGATGATAAAATTATATTAGATTATGTTCTTTATCAGGCCATGACAGGAGAAGACGGTACTAAATCGGCCAAACGGTTTATCAGGGGAATGAATGGGAACAGTCAGTTTAAATCTTCTAAACTAATTGAATGGTACACCGGTCATTTTGGCAAGGCTCCCGGCGATAAACTTAATGTGTCTTTATCTTCCACCAATTAAAAGGCATTACTTTTATGCTTTTTTCGGGGTTTTGATTAGAAATTGTCTCAATCATTTTCCCTTTTTAAGTTAGCCCAACGCAATAAATCTTGCATCAATCCATCTATAAAAAAGGGTACGGCATTCCGCGTGTGGCTGGTTAATCAATTTTATTTACTTCGATCAGCGAAGCCATACTCGAATTAAAGTCAGGCAGATCCTTTTCCAGCAATGAAAAAAAGGCTAAATCTGCGTTTTCTACAGAAATAATTGCTTTCTGGAGTATGGTTTCACCAGTTTCCGTCAGGCTGATGGTCTTTGCCCGCGTATCCGTTTTATGCTCCTGTCTGGTAATAAATTTTTTTTCCTCCAGTGTGCGCAGTACCTTCGATACCATCATCCGGTCTGCATTGCCCTGGTTCGCAATATCTACCTGGGTAACATTGTCGCTTTCTCTTGAAAGCCAGGCCAGTGCGCAAAGTAATGCAAATTGAGTATGGGTAAGGTCCAGCGGATCAAGTACACGTTTCAGTTTACGCTGCCATAACATCGTCAGTTGTCCGAGCAGGTAACCCGGACTATCCAGCGGGTTCTTGAAATGAAATTCTATTTTGTCAGGCATAATCTTGTATTAGCATTTGTGATGAGATCAGTTCAAAATCGTGGCGTTTGATCTCAAAAAAACCAAAGCGGAAAGGATAACCCCAGCTTTTTTTGTTTGGGATAAAATCCAGTCCGGCTATCAAAGGTAAGATAGAAATATCTTTGCCAGGCAAAAATTCTATATTTCGCCTGGAGGGACAAAAATCTTCCGAAACCTGAAACTGATAGGTTTGCTCATCTTTTACCTTCCCAATTGCAGTAAACTGCTGGCAGGGCTGGGGCTGTCCCATCGTCTGTTTGCCCGAGTAGCAGATAATAAAATCACCTTTGCGCATCCTTCTTAACGGGGATGCCTTTCCGTGACAGGCCTGGGCGATGCCCTGAGCCATGCCATTTTTGACATGGTCTTTAGAGGCAACGATAATCCAGTATTTTGTATCCTGATTTTCCATCTTCACGCTGTTTAGTTTGGCTGCAGAAAAGTAATGTTGTATCCGTCCGGATCTTTTACGATGAGGGTTCTTCCGAATGGAGTGTTGTTAACCGGCCCCAGAAGCGGAACTTCTCTTTCAGTTAGTGTTCTTTCCAGTTCTTCAATGTCTTCATCAATGGCAAACCACAACGATACACCAATGCCAGGTTCTTTGCCTGTTAGGTCTGTTAAAGGTTTTCGGATGGCAAAGCTTGCTTCGCCTTCGTCATATTTGAAAATGCAGGCTGCAGGGTTAACTGATGCTATTTCAAAACCAAGTTTGTTGGCGTAAAAATCTTTTGAAATTTCCAAATCCCTGACCTGAAGGGAGGCAAAATTTAATTTTCTCATATTATTGATTATTGTTGTCGCAAATATAATATATACGACAACAATATGCAAATATTTTTACTAAGCTTTTAAGCCTTACAATTATTGATAATGAGGTTCAGAACTTCGTCAAATTGAATGATTTGTTGTTCGCTAATATTTTTTAGGGCTGTTTTACGGTTGTTTTCGATTATGGGTTGCATATCATGCAATAATTCTACTGCAGTTTTTGCCAGTTTTAACTGAAATCTTCTACGGTCGGTAGGGTGGGAGAAGCGAATCAGGTATTTTTTTTCGACTAATAATTCCACCATGCGGGTAACAGATGCAAAGTCTTTAAAAATAGCCTGGGCAATTTGCTGTTGCGTTTTCCCGGGATGATTATGAATTGCTTTTAATAACAGCCACTGATCAATAGTGATATTAAAACCGTTTTTTACAAGTTGCTGCTGGGCAAATTGCCGGTAACTTTTAATCGCTCTTTCGAGCGAATAAAAAAGGATGTCTTCTAAATTTTCGTCATTATTCATCGCTTTACAATTAACGTGCATTATAATAGAATAAATTTATGAGTTTAATAAAGGCTTCTCTCGATTCAAAAAAACTATTCATCATAAACAATATGCCTTTTTTTGTTTTCGGGCTAAATGCTATAAAACTTAATACGCCTTCATCTCCACCTGTATGGTTATAAATAAGCTCTCCCTTCTCTGTACCTCTTAAAAACCAGGTATAATAACCTAAACTGGTTTCATCCGGTGTTAAAAGTTGTATTGCATTACCTTCAAATACTTGTTTATCCTTAAATTTTCCGTGCTGTGTCCATGAGATTAAAAAGTTGGCAAGTTGTGTTGGTGTAGTATGTAAGGTTCCTGCAGGATAATCAGGGAAACCACCAAACCCCAGGGGTACAAATTTTTTGAGCGAATCGCTATAGTGATAAGGCATGGCAAGTTTTGTGGTATCAAGATCTTTTAAATGCCATGCAGAAGTATTCATTTCCAGCGGGGTAAATATGTTTTGCTTGCAGTACTGTTCAAAAGGCATTCCTGATATACATTCCACCAGATAGCCTGCCAGTGATATGCCAATGTTACTGTAATGAAATGCACTATCGGGTTTTTCGTTAAAAAAATTCTTTTTTGCGCTATAGTTTTTCCCGCCAATAGCCAGGTAGTCTTTTAAAAAAGTGCCAAGGGATATTGTCGGATCGCCTTTTTTTACCAGCCAGAACGGGCCGAGGTAGTCTATATTATCCTGAATGGCTGAACGGTGACGGAGTAGCTGACCGAAAGTGATCGGTAAATTTGGATAATTGGGGTTTTTAACTTTAAAAGGCAGGTATTTGTTGATGTCATCATCCATTTTAAACTTGCCCTTGCTGTAAAGCTGCATCAGTGCAGCTGCGGTAACTGTTTTAGAGGTTGATGCAATTACGAAAGTAGTTTGGGCATTTACCTTTTTTTGTTGCTCAATATTCTGGTATCCATAGTAGCCGGTCCAGATAATTTTACCACTGTCGATAACTGCTGCAGATAGACCTGCAATATGGTTCTCTACCATGATCGCTTTAACCGTACTGTCGATTTTACTGTTTTGAGCCTGACAGACAGTATTAAGGCCAAATATTAACGTGTAAAACGAAATATTTAAATAAAAAGATCTTTTCATTGTTGCAAATATAATTGATATATCAATTATATTTGAATTTTACCGTGATATTTTTTCGTCGAATCAGGTTATTAATATTTATTCAACGATTTCTTGTTAGCTTCTCCAATGGTTTTAATCCACCGGAGCGCGTAGTGAAGCGTTTCAGGAGATTTATTAGAAGAAGTATTATGGCCCAGCGCCGGAAATAACTGGTAGTGATAAGGTTTACCTTTTGCTTTAAGCACATTGAGGCGTTCTATTGATAAACCTACCGGAATCTGGATGTCTTTACCGCCAAAAATCCAAAGTCCCGGGATAGAGAGTGTTGAAAGGGCATCGCGGGGATCGGTTCCGGCAAACTGATAACGGTCTGGATCGTTACTGATGTGTTCCCGAGCCTCCGCTTCAGTATGTGTTTCCCAAAAGGTAGATTGCCCCTGTGTATAAAACTGAAAACGTAGCTGTTCTAACGTAGTAACAACCGGGCCGCTAAATATTACCATAAAACTGATCTGGCTGTTTTTCTTTGCGGCCAGAGGAATAATCCAGCCGGCCTGGCTAAAACCCATCAGGCCTGTTGGCAGGTTTTTATCCGTTAAATGCGCCAAGAGAATGTTAGAAGCCGCACTGGCATCTAAAGCCAATAAGTTGAGGTTGGCAGAATCGATGTTATTGGTTCCTGCCTCTGGTCCGGCATAAACCCCGCCCGATTTGCCCACGCCGCGTTTGTCGTAGGTTAATACCGCGATCCCGTTTTTCGCCAAAAACGATGCCATCCCAGTCATCCTCATTTCCTGGCCGGAGCCATGTACCAAAACTATTGCCGCATGCGCATGCTTTGGTTTAAAAATTTCGCCTTCCAGTGTGATCCCTGCGCTGTTAAATTTAATGCTTTCAATGGTAAAGGCTGATTGGGAAGTGGAATCGGGCAGGGTTTGTGCAAACAGCCTGGAACTGAAGCAGTAGAACAAAATAAGTAAACGGAATTTCATTGTCGTTAAATTTTTGGGGTATAATATTGTTTAAATGCGCTGCAATATATCCTGAAGTAAACACACTGATAGATAAATGTGATGGAACCAGGGATAAATGTGATGAAAGTAAATTTTTGTGTAAAATCTTTGCAATCAGTTCCGTTTTTTCGTTGATAGATGATATAAAATTAATGCATGAGCAAATTTATCTTATTGATTTTTAGTCTTTTCTGATCAATTCTCCTAAACCCGTGCAACATTATTTAAACTTTTGCATCTAGTAAGCAGTAAGACAGAAATGTTTTATAAACCGGAAAACAACTTTTTATGAGCAGATACTTTTTAATGATCTGCATTGTTATTCAATGCAGCCTTACTTTGGGAACCTTGCACGCCCAGGAAACTAAATATCAGATAAGCGGTGTAATTGTAGACAGCCTTACCCAAAAGCCTGGCGAATACTTTACTGTTGCCATTAAAAAAGATTCGCTCGTAATTAAAAGTGTAGTTTCTGACGCGCAGGGGAAATTCTCGTTTTCCGGGATGGGCGAGGGGCAATACAGGCTCCTCATCGGATCTTTAGGCTACAGGCCGAAACAGCTTGTTGTGAAGGTAACGGCTAATACCGATCTGGGCAAAATTAGCATGACACCCGCTGCCAGCAATGAACTGGGCGAAGTTTCAGTTGCCGGAAGCAGGCCGCTTATCAAACAGGAACCCGACCGTATTGTTTATGATATCCAGGCAGATGCGGAGAGTAAAGTACTCTCGGTATTGGATATGATGCGTAAAGTCCCGCTTTTATCGGTAGATGCAGATGATAATGTAAAGCTGAAAGGAACAGGCAATTACCGTATCCTGATTAATGGCAAACCATCGGGGATTCTCACCAGAGATCCGAAAGAATACCTGAAAAGCATGCCTGCTGCCGGTGTGCAGAAAATAGAAGTAATTACCACCCCGCCATCGAAGTATGAAAGTGAAGGATTATCCGGAATTATCAACATCATCACTTCAAAAAAGATGGAAAACGGGTACAATGGAAACCTGAATGCACGTTACCAGTTTCCGGGCGGGCCGAGCGGAAATGGAAATTTCACCATAAAACAGGGCAAATTCGGTGCTAATTTATACGGGGGAACAGGCGTGTGGCAGGTTGATGGCATAAAATTGAACGAGATCCGCAATAGCCGCGAAACCCCAATCCCCTCCAGCCTTTATTCACTGGGTTTTCAAAAGATAGACAATAAATGGGCCTGGGGCGGCGGCGAGCTGAGTTATGAGATCGATTCCCTGAACCTGATTACCGTTGAAGTTAACCCCTACAGTGGTTATAACCAGCAAAACCTGATGCAGCATTTTGATCTCAGGGATGGAGCAGTATCATCAGCATACGATATGAGCAGCGCCAACAGGTATGAGTGGGGCGGTACCGACTATACCTTCAATTATCAAAAAGGTTTCAGGGATAAAAAAGAGCACCTCCTTACCCTCTCTTATAAATTTTTTAACAGTTCCGAACCTCAGCTAAGCGATGTGATGTTTAGTAACAAAATCAACTTTACCGGCCCGGATTATAAACAGGAAAATACCAGTAGCTCGAAAGAGCAAACCATACAGGTAGATTATGTTAACCCCTTTAAAAAACTTACCGTTGAGGCCGGTGTAAAGGCAATTTTAAGGAACGGGGAGAGCAATTTCCAGTACCTCAATTTTAATCCTGCGCAAAACATTTACCAGGTAGACCCTTCGCAGGGCAATGTTTATGGCAATGACCAGAATATTTTTGGGGTGTACAATACTTATATTTTAAAACTTAAAAACTGGACTTTTAAGGCGGGAGCCCGTTTGGAAGGAACCTATGTAACCGGCAACTTTGAAAGTACCAATACCACTGTTAAAACAGATTACTTTAACCTGATTCCATCGGTTTCTTTTAACAGAACCCTGAAAAACAGTCAAAGTATCAGCCTGGGTTTCACCCAGCGAATCCAGCGCCCCGGCATCTGGGACCTGAATCCGTTTGTAGATAAATCGAGGCCAAACTTTGAGTATTTTGGTAACCCTGATCTTGAGGCTACATTAAGCAATAACTTCGAATTAACTTATAGTAATTTTAAAAAAGGATCACTCAATTTAAGCCTGAGCTATAATTTTGCCAATAATACCCAACAGCAGGTATATGAATATCTTCCTGCCCAAAACCTAACCAGGATAACTTCTTTCAATATTGGTAAAAGCAGGTTGCTGGGTACAAATGCAAACTTCAATTATCCCATTACGTCCAAATGGAACGTCAATTTAAGTGCAAACCTGAATTACATCTGGCTGGAAGGAATGATTAATGGCGTATTGGCAAAAAACAGCGGTTTAACCGGCTATTCGAGTTTTACTACGAGTTATAAGTTTGAAAAAACCTGGAAAACCAGCGTATCCTTTAATTATGGAGCGCCCGATGTAATGCTGCAGGGCCAGTCGAATTATTATTATTACCTGGGTTTCAGCGGTAGTAAAGATATCATTAAAGATAAATTAACCTTCTCTGCCATGGTTGCCAATCCTTTTCAAAAGTACAGGGCTTACAGAAGTTATACCGAAGGGGTTAATTTTACCCAGGAGCGTATCCGCGAAAATCCTTTCCGGCGCATCAGTTTTGGGCTTAACTGGAAATTCGGAAAACTTAAGGGATCGATTAAAAAGAGCGAACGCAGCATTAGTAACGATGATACTAAAAAATCGTCTAATTAAATAACAGTAGATTTTTGTAAGCTGCCCGCTGATATGCTGCAAGGAATCGTTATTCCCAGAGTTTATCTTCGAAAAATACTGTAGTGGGTGGTATTTTTAGGTGGCTCGTCCTTTCTACAGCAGTGGAGAAATCTTTAAACTATGCAAAAAGATTTCACTCCCGACTTTAACGTCTGGACTGTGGTTCAGTCGAAATGTCGGTCAATTTTTGGAATCTGCTGCCAGCAGAGATAATTGATTGTACAAAAGCTGTAATTTACGCGCTTTCCTTTATCTTTGCCGCCAATTAATATTCCAACTTCGTGATTAATGTAAATAACATCTCCGTTTCATTTGGCGGAACCACGCTTTTTAGCGATGTAACCTTTTCGATAAACGAGAATGATAAAATTGCCCTTATGGGTAAAAATGGTGCAGGTAAATCAACCATTCTTAAAATTATTGCCGATGCAGCCAAACCTACTTCCGGTAGCGTAACTGGTCCGAAGGAAGCCGTAATTGCTTATTTACCACAGCATTTGCTTACGCAGGATAATGTAACCGTTTTTGAAGAAACGATGAAAGCTTTTGCAGAGGTAAACCAAATGCAAAAAGAACTCGACGAGTTGAACGAGCAGCTTACTATCCGTACGGATTACGAAAGCGACGACTATATGAAACTCATTGAACGCGTATCCGAACTCAGTGAGAAATTTTATTCAATTGAAGAGACCAATTACGATGCAGAGGTAGAAAAAGTACTAAAAGGCCTGGGTTTTGAACGTAAAGATTTTACCCGTCAAACTTCCGAGTTTTCGGGCGGATGGCGTATGCGCATTGAGCTGGCAAAGATTTTATTAAAAAAACCTGATCTGATTTTACTGGATGAGCCCACCAACCACATGGATATCGAAAGTATTCAATGGCTGGAAGATTTCCTGATCAATTCGGCCAAAGCAGTGATGGTGATCTCGCACGACCGTGCCTTTGTAGATAACGTTTCTAACCGTACCATTGAGGTTACGATGGGCAGGATATACGATTATAAAGCCAAATACAGCCATTACCTTCAGCTGCGGGCCGACCGACGGATCCATCAGTTAAAAGCTTACGAAGAACAACAACGTTTTATTGCCGATAACCAGGAGTTTATAGATCGTTTCAGGGGAACCTATTCTAAAACCCTGCAGGTGCAATCGCGTGTGAAAATGCTCGAGAAGCTTGAAGTAATTGAGATTGATGAAGTGGATACTTCTGCTTTGCGATTGAAATTTCCTCCTTCACCACGTTCTGGTCAATATCCCGTAATGGTAGAAGAACTGACGAAAACTTACGGCGATCATGTGGTTTTTGAAAAAGCATCTATGGTGATTGAGCGGGGAGAAAAAGTAGCTTTTGTTGGTAAAAACGGTGAGGGTAAGTCGACGATGATAAAGGCCATTATGGGGGAGATTGATTTTGAAGGCGGCTTAAAAGTTGGCCACAATGCAAAAATCGGTTACTTTGCCCAAAACCAGGCGGCATTGCTTGATGAAAGTTTGACCGTATTCGAAACCATCGACCAGATTCCATTAAGTGATGGTACCATTAAAATCAAAGATCTTTTAGGTGCCTTTATGTTTAGCGGCGATGATACTACGAAAAAGGTTAAGGTACTTTCTGGTGGCGAAAAAACGCGTTTGGCCATGATTAAATTGCTGTTAGAGCCCGTAAACGTATTAATTCTGGATGAGCCGACCAACCATTTGGACATGAAAACCAAAGACATTATTAAAGATGCGCTGAAAGATTTCGATGGCACTTTGATTTTGGTATCGCATGACCGGGATTTCCTGGATGGACTGGCAACAAAAGTATTCGAATTTGGCAATAAACGTGTTCGTGAGCACTTTGAAGATATAAAAGGCTTCCTGACCTATAAAAAAATGAATAGTTTAAAGGAAATTGAACAAAACTAAACAGTTTTCTAACCTTATTGTAAAAGCAGTTTGAAAAGAGCTGCTTTTTTCGTTTTAAATGGTTTTTTGGAAGAACAGGCGCCTGAAATGGCTATTTTTGTTTATTAAAGAGAAAATGATGAAAATAATACTGATGTTGCTGCTCAACCTATCGTGTTTACAGGTTTCGCAAGCCTTTAAACAGCCTGACGCCAAAGATTTATTGCATTTGAAATACGGTTCAGCAGCACAAAATCAGCTCGATCTTTTTCTCCCGGCAACTTACAATAAAAATACTGCTGTGGTTATATTACTCCATGGTGGTGCCTGGATGATGGGCGGGAATGAGTACACTGATAAAACAGCGAAGGATTTACGCAACCGGGGTTTTATTGTAGCCAATGTTGATTACCGTTATGTAAGTGAAAATGTAAATGGCAAAGATCTTCTTTCTGATATTGACCAGGCCTTAACATTTATACAGCGAAAATCAGTGGAATACCACTATAGATCAAAAGGTTATCACCTGGCCGGAATCAGTGCAGGCGCTCATCTGGCGTTGTTATATGGTTATACCAGTAATAAAGATATCAGATCCATTACTGCACTTTGCCCTCCTGTGCGCCTTGATGATCCCGAAACCATGAAAGCCCTTCAGAAAAACAATCTTGTTAAAAATGTTGAACTTTTAGCCGGAGCAAAATATATCCCGGATCAAAAAATCAGTGTAAAATTTACTGAGGTAAGTCCTTACAAATATGTTAAAACAATACCAACTTTGCTCTTTCACGGCGATAAGGATGAGCTGGTGCCGGATAATCAATCTAAATTTTTATTCAGGCTATTAACGGATAAAAAACTGATTGCCAGGTTTATCCCTATGTTGGGTAAGGGGCATGATTGTGGCATGAACCAACCTGATAGCGAAAAAATAGTGCTGGATGAAATACAGCGTTGGGTTAAAAAATATAATTAGTTTAAACAGGGTGAATGTAATTACTAACCAGCGATATTACCACTGGTTAGTAACCTTTATCATTATGCTTTTATAAAATCAAGCAGATCTTTATTGATTGTTTCGGCCTCTGTTGTAGGCATTCCGTGTGGAAAACCCGGGTAGGTAATCAATTTACCGTTTTTAACTAATTTTGCTGCCTTTACACCCGTAAGTTGATACGGAACAATCTGATCATCTTCGCCATGCAATATTAACACAGGCACATCAACGCTTTCAAGATCTGCTGTAAAATCGGTTTCAGAAAATGCTTTGATACAATCATAATGTGCTTTAATTCCACCCATCATGCCCTGGCGCCACCAGTTATCTCTCACTCCTTGCGATACTTTAGCTCCTTCGCGGTTAAAGCCATAAAACGGCAGTGTAAAATCCTGAAAATACTGTGGCCTGTTATAAGCAGTTCCCTGGCGGATTTCATCAAATATCTCCATCGGAATACCGTCTGGATTGTTTGCTGTTTTGGCCATAAGAGGCGTAACGGCACTAATCAGCACGGCTTTGGCTACGCGGCCTTTTCCGTGTTGAGCCACGTATCTGATTACCTCTCCGCCACCTGTAGAATGGCCAATGTGGATCGCATCCTTTAAATCAAGCGCAGTGGTCAGTTCTGCCACATCTGCCGCATAAGTGTCCATATCGTGCCCAAGTGCTGTCTGGCCCGAGCGTCCGTGTCCGCGGCGGTCATGAGCAATAACCCTGTAACCCTTTTCAAGGAAAAACATCATCTGTCCGTCCCAGTCATCGCCCGATAAAGGCCATCCATGATGGAAAACAATAGGTTGGCCTGTTCCCCAATCTTTGTAGTAGATTTCAGTTCCGTCTTTTACTTTAATTGTACTCATGCTGTGTTGTTTAATGTTATGGTGAATAAAGTTGATTAAAGCGCATCATCCTGAAAAAAGCGGCATCACAATCCTGAAAGCTTTTCCTGATCAGTTTAATAATACCCCGGCAAATCTAAATGCTTTGTTTAACGTTTAAATTTAGGATGTTCCGGAGGCAGGTTTCTTGATTATCAAAACTAATTAATTATGCTGATAGAAAAAGTATAGCAATATTAAATATCGGTGAATTTTTCTTTCAACCACACACAAACTTTCCGCTCAATTATACAACCTGCATCTCAAACAAACTCACGGGGTTTCCATGATAATGTGCCGGCAACTGATCTGTATTTGCTAAATCAAACAAGCCCAGAAAATCAAATCCCATTTTTGTATAATGGTTAATCAGGCCTTCGTTTTGGCCAACAGTATCCAGGCGTACGTAGGTTTTATCATTTGTCCTGGCATATTCTTTTGCCCAATCTACAATAATGGCAACCATATTTTGCCCTTTAAATTCGGGGTTGGTTGCTATGCGGTGAATATAAACAGATGGATCAGCATTTTTAGCTTCCCATATCTGTGGGTCATCAAATGTTGTTGCCCATACACACGCGGTTTTTCCATCAATGGTTATTTTCCATTGTCTATGCTCGTTTACCTCAGTTTCGACGAGTGAGGTTTCGAATTTTGGCCAGTGAAGGTTGTATTTTGTTTTCTGGAAAGCTGTAGCGCTTTCGTAAAGGCGAAAAATTTCTGAGATATCTTCCGCAGTACTATTGCTGATTTTCATATGATTTAATTTTTATGTTGAATTATTAGCGGGCAAATTTTTTAGAACCGGCAACACAGAGGATAATGCCTATGGTTACTGCCAGCATATTTAGGCTTACTTCCTCATGCAGCAAGGTTGCGGCGAGCGCCAGACCGAAAAAGGGCTGTAACAACTGAAGTTGCCCTACAGATGCGATACCGCCCTGCGCAAGTCCTTTATACCAAAAAATGAAACCAATAAACATGCTAAATAATGAAATGTAGGCTAAGCCTAACCAGGCACCAGGACTTACAGCCGATAACGAAACGGGTTTAAAAACAAAAATTAACGGGAGCATGAGTGGAAGGGAAATGACCAATGCCCAGGATATGACCTGCCAGCCACCAATGGTTTTGGTCAAACGCGCACCTTCTGCATAGCCCAATCCACAAAGTACAATGGCTGCCAGCATCAGCAGGTCACCAAGTGGTGAAGCATTAATGCCCTGATAAATGGCATAACCGATTACCAATATACTGCCCAATGCAGAAAAGAACCAGAAAATGGGTTTCGGCCGTTCTCCTCCGCGTAAAACAGCAAATATTGCGGTTACCAAAGGCAATAAGCCCAAAAACACCAGCGAATGTGCAGATGTGATGTACGCCAAAGCCAGGGCACTTAACAGGGGGAACCCGATTACTGCGCCAACAGCCACAATAATGAGCGATCCTAAACTGCTTTTCGCAGGGCGCTTCTCTTTAAGCAAAATCAATACAGCAAGTGCAAGTACACCTGCAATGGTTGCCCTCGCAATAGTTACAAAAACAGGGCTCATATCCATTACCGCTATTTTAGTGGCCGGCATAGAGCCGCTAAAAATTAATACACCAATAAAACCGTTAAGCCAGCCGCCCGAAATTTTTCTGGTAGCCAGGCTACCCGTTGTTGTGCTTATCATATCTAAAATTTACTTCACCAAAAGTGATAAAGAGAAATAAGTAAATACAGTATCAGTTTTGTATATTTGTATGGATACAGTTTGTTTATGAAAAAGGTTTACAGGTACAATGAAATTGCGGATGGAATAGCGGCTCAGATCAGGAACGGTATTTTGAAGGTTGGTGAAAAACTCCCTTCGGTAAGGATGCTCTGTAAAGAATATGCCATTGGGATGAACACGGCCAAAAGGGTTTTTTTAGAACTCGAAGCGCAATCACTGATCGATGCAAAACCTCAGTCTGGCTTTTTTGTCAGTAACCGGTCCGTTCAGCGTCTGCCACTTCCTGCAGTAAGTACACCCACCTTAATGCCCGGCAACAAAGAACCTGATGAACTGATTACCAAAGTGTATTCGAGCATGGGGAATAACGACATTACACTTTTTTCTATTGGTATCCCTTCCGGTAACCTGTTGCCTTTGGCAAAACTCCAAAAAGAAATTCTCCAGGCGAGCAGGTTATTGCAGGGCGGTACAGCTTACGAGCCACTTCAAGGCAATATTCAGCTCCGCAGAATGGTTGCCGTACGCTCTTTGGGCTGGGGAGGAAATTTGAGCGAAGACGATCTTATTACCACCAGCGGCGGAATGAACGCGCTCTCTTTTTCTCTGATGGCTTTGGCTAAACCGGGCGATACCGTGGCCATCGAAAGCCCTTGTTATCCGGGTATTTTTCAGCTGGCCATTAGTCTGGGCCTCAAAGTGCTCGAGCTGCCTACCCATCCGGTTACCGGTATCGAAATTGAAGCGTTGAAAAAACTGGTTTCGAAAATCGATATCTGTGTGCTTATTCCAAATTTTAATACTCCTTTGGGCAGCTGTATGCCCGATGAACATAAAAAAGAAGTGGTTAAATTGTTGGCCAAACACAACATTCCGCTGATTGAAGATGATGTATATGGCGATCTGTATTTCGGTACACAAAGGCCAAAATGCTGTAAAGCCTTTGATACCGAAGGGAATGTGCTGTGGTGTAGTGCCATTTCTAAAACGCTTGCTCCCGGATACCGGGTAGGGTGGGTGGCCCCGGGAAAGTATAAGGATAAAATAATGAAGTTAAAACTGGTACATGCCATTGCCACACCATCACTGGTGCACGAAGTGGTGGGCAATTTTTTTAAAAGCGGTCGCTATGATGTTCATATCCACCAGATCAGGCGCACGCTCATGGGCAATTACCAGCGTTTTAGCCATGCCATTGCCACTTATTTTCCGGAGGGAACGAAAATCAGCCGGCCACAGGGAGGTCTTGCCATTTGGGTTGAACTGGCGAAAGGTGCAGATACGATAAAACTTTACGAGCTGGCCATAAAACAGAAAATCAGCATTTCTCCGGGCCGGATGTTTACCTTACAGGAACAATATCAGAATTGCTTACGCATCTGTATGGGCATGCCCTGGACAGATGAAATCGATTTTAAATTAAAGCAACTGGGAAATTTGGCAAAAATGTGCTGATTTTGTTAGAATTATTTCACAGGTTTTTCCTAATCCTGATTACAGCAATTATTGTTAATGCCACGGCAAAGAAAACAAAGCCTCCATCAAACGAACAACCTTTTATGCTTCTGCTTGATGTGGATAGCGGTACTGCAGCAATAGCGGCGGTGGCAAAAGCATTAAAGGCATAACAAACTGGCAGAAGCAAGATTAAAAGCACAAAAAACCTTTTTAGATAAAACCCCATGGTGTTGAAATGACTATTTTACAAAGGTAAAGCAGCCATATCGGGATAAAAACGGAAAGTCGGTAAGAGGCCATAATTGCCCGCTGGATGTGCATGATCACTCCATAAGTTTATAGCTCTTATGTGCTAATTTTTTTGTTATTGTGTTGTTTGCGTTAATTAATGCTTTCCTGTTTTGTAGGTAATCCAAAGTACATCATTCTCTATTTGTTTCACTTTTTCGAGTTTTAATAGCGTAGCGCCATCTTTTTTTGTTTTTTCGTCGATTTCGAAAAGGGTTGAAGTTTTAATGGTTCCATCAGCTACAGGTAGCAGCAATTGGTGAAGTTCATCAATAAGGCCTTCGTTAAGAAAACTTCCATTGATACGGGCACCACCTTCGAGCATCAGTTTTTCAATGCCAAAAAGCTTACGTAGTTTTTTTAAAGCTGTTTTTAAATTGATTTCATCTTTACCCGCAAAAATGTACGAAACGCCAATGTCTTGTAAATGGGCAAGATAAGCATCTTTTACACCTTCGGTAAGAATGGTGATCACGTGGTCGCCCTGCATTGTTGATTTTTCCCAGCCAAGTTTGGCTTTACCATCTATGGCAATGGCAAATGTGTTTGATTGATGGGCTGAAACAAAGTCATTGCGGTCTGTTTTCTGCTGTCCTTTTTTTAACACCGGTTTTGCAAAACCGGTAAAATCTTTTTCCATGGTGGTACGGCCAACAATCCATGCGCCAACGCCAATTTCCTCATGGATTTTCTCAAACGTTCCCTTTAATACCTTCATTTTTGGACTATCGCCCCATTTCTCGCCCAGAATTTTTCCATCAACCGAGGTCATCATCAAACAGATTACGTAGGGTAGCTCGTTATTCATATGCACTTATCTTTTTTAATTTAATTCAACAAAAAAATATAAGTGTTGTTTGGGAATTGCCTCAGGTTAAGTATTAATGCCGCAAAATATTCTGGTTTAAACCGCCTCCGTAGCAGCTGCTACATGAAAAGAAAATGTTGAACCTTTATCGGGTGCACTTTCTACAGTGATGGAAGATTTATGAAGGTTGATGATGGTGGAGGCCAGGTAAAGGCCGATTCCGAAGCCGCTTATAAATTTAGTCTGTTCGCTGTTAACCCTGAAAAACTTTCCAAACATCAGCTTTTGGTCGGCGGTGGAAATACCGATGCCCTGATCGCTTACACTGATGAAAAAGTGCTGGTCTTTAGGTTGGCAGTTTATCGTAATTGTACCTCCGCTGGGCGAATATTTCTGGGCGTTGCTGATCAGGTTGGTGAGCACAAGCGAGAGTTTTTCCCTGTCCCCGTACACATAGGCTTCATCTGCACCCACATAAACCAGTATATGTTTTGCCGAAGCAATGCGGGCATCTTCCAGGTTTTCCTGGATGGCCTTTGCCATATCAAACCGGGTAGAATTAATTTTCATGTGCCCGTCCTCAAATTTCGAAATGCTGAGGAAGTCGGAAATCATATTCTCCATTTTTTTGGTCTGCAGTTCTGCCCTCGAAAGTGCCTGGGAAATAAATTCAAGTTCATCCTTTTTGGCCTTATGCAAAGCAACCTGGATGTAGGAGCGAAGAGAAGTTAATGGCGTTTTAAGTTCGTGGCTTACAAAACCGATGAATTCATTTTTCTTGATTTCGATATTTTTTTTGTCGGTAATATCCCTGGCAATTTTAGATAAGCCAACTACATTTCCGTTGCGGTCTTTAATCGGCGAAATGGTTAGCGAAACATTAATTAATGTGCCGTCTTTTCTAAGCCGCTCTGTTTCAAAATGATCAACCCTGATTCCCTGCCTTAACTGACCAAGTATATGTGGTTCTTCCTCAGCACGTTCAGGCGGAATGATTTTCATGATTGATCTGCCGATCATTTCAGATGCACTGTAGCCGAAAATCCTTTCAGCAGCATCATTCCAGCTGGTTACTATACTATTGAGGTCTTTACTTACAATTGCATCATCAGAACTTTCAATAATCGAGTGAAGTATTGCACTTCTTTCATCTGCAATGCGCAATGCCTCATTTAAGCTTTTGAGTTGGGCAATGTTCAGCCTCAGGTCCGATTCGCGTGTTTCGTACTCTTTAATGAGACCAAGGATTTCTGCAGACTCTTTCATAATTCCTTTCATAATATAGCCCCCAAGATAATGATATTTAATATTCAAATGCGAAAAATTTTGGCTGTTTAATATGGTTAAAGTGTCTTTAACCCGGATTTAGATCAACGGAGCAATTTTGTGCAGCAAAGTACCGGTTCCATTCATGCAGTAAAAGCCTGTAGATTTTGCCAGAAGTTAAGGTACTCTAAATTTAACAAAAAATTAATATGGATAAAATTTGTTTTGTGTAAACATTGTTTAGTTTTGCTAAACACTTTATTCTCTTTTGTACACAAAGGGAAATAAATACATAAATTAGATTTGAAATGAAGAAAAATAAAATAGCAATGGTGGTTTTTGATATGGCCGGAACCACAGTAAATGAAGATAACCTGGTGTATAAAACACTTCAAAAGGCAATTAATAATGCTGGTTTCGGATTTACTTTGGACCAGGTGCTTGCCCAGGGCGCGGGTAAAGAAAAAAAACAGGCCATCCGTTCGGTACTATCAACCTATGCAAATGTTACCGACGAAACGCTTACGGATAAAATATACGACGAATTTATCGTTGCTTTAACCAATGCCTACGCTACTGAAGATATTCTTCCCCAGCCAAATGCAGTAGAATTGTTTACTGAGTTAAAAAGCAGAAATATTTTAGCAGTACTAAACACAGGATATGATAGCGCTACGGCCAATTCCATTATCAAAAAACTGGGATGGAATGTGGGAAGAGAGTTTGATGCACTTGTAACAGCTTCTGATGTATCGCGCAACCGTCCTGATCCTGACATGATTGAATTTGCGATGAAAAACTTTAATATTACCGACAGTACCAGCGTGGTGAAAATTGGAGATTCGGCCATCGATATTGAGGAAGGACAAAATGCAGGGTGCGGCCTGAGCATCGGTATTACCACGGGAGCACATACTGCGGCACAGTTAATGGAAGCCCAGCCGGATCTGATTATCGACAACCTGATTGACCTTTTACCGCTCATTGATTAAAGATTTTATACATTTCTTCTACACCAAATATTAGCATTTATCAAAATGGATAAAGCCAGAATAGTAGTTTTTAACGGGCACGGGCAACCTATGGAAGTGCAGGTAAAAGATATTCCTGACCTCCGGAGAGGAGAAATCCTGATTAAAAACCTTTACACCACACTTTGTGGCAGCGATCTGCATACGTATTGTGGCTTAAGAAAAGAGAAAGTTCCTACCGTACTGGGGCACGAGATTGTAGGTGAAATTGTGGGTTTTGCTGATGGGCATGAGGAGAAAGATTACCTGGGAAATAAACTAAATACCGGCGACAGGGTAACCTGGAGTATTTTTTCTTCTGATCCAGAGTCTGCCATGTCAAAAGCCGGCATGCCGCAAAAAGGTGAAAATCTTTTTAAATATGGTCATGCGCAAATTACGGCCAATGATGCGTTACATGGAGGTTTATCTACGCATTGTATCCTTAAACCAGGCACAGCAGTACTCAAAATCTCAAAAGAAGTACCATTGCCGGTAGCTGCCATCATCAATTGTGCGGTAGCTACGGTTGCAGGGGCATTAAGGCTGGCAGGAGATATCAAAAAGAAAAAAGTGCTCATTACCGGAAGCGGTTTACTTGGTATGGTATGTGCCGCAATGTGTAAAGATGCAGGAGCCGGCCATATTCATATGGCCGATATTAATCCTCAACGGCTTGAACAGGCTTTAGCATTTGGCGCAAACGAAACTCATCTGTTAACAGGTGCTTCGGCGGGTTTACCGGAAGGAATTGAGCTTGCATTTGATATGAGCGGTTCGGCTGATGCAATGGAAAATAGTCTCGAAAAACTGGCCACCGGTGGAACGGCAATATGGATAGGTGCAGTATTTAATACCCGCAAAGTACAGGTTGATGCTGAATCGGTGGTGCGGCGGTTAATTACCATAAAAGGTTTGCACAATTATAATTTCGAAGATTTTGTTTATGCTGTAAATTTCATCAGTAAAAATCACCAGGTTTTTCCTTTCGAAAAAGTGGTATCGAAAGAATTTGTTCTTTTAAACACGAATGAGGCCTTTGCCTTTGCCGTAGCGAATAAACCGCTCAGGGTGGGTATTAATCTGGATCAACAGGAAGCCTTGCAAAATGGATAAGAAATTTAGGGTACAGCAATGGAAAATGCTGTTGATAACCATGTTCTGTTACCTGTTTTTTTATACAGGGAGGCATAATTTTGGCTGGGCTGCTAAAGGGATGGCGGCCGAATTGCGTATTCCATACACGGGTATTGGCTGGATCAGTTTTTCGATGCTGATGGGCTATTCCATCGGGCAGTTAATCAACGGAAACCTGGCCGATCGTTTTAGCGCACGTTTAATGGTTACGGTTGGCGCATACCTTTCTATCATCACCAATGTGGCCATTAGTTTTGCCAACAGCGGAACGCTGATTATGGTATTATGGGCCTTAAACGGTTATTTTCAATCGATGGCTTTTGCACCGGGTGCGAAACTGATTAATAACTGGTGGAGTGAAGAGGAGCGGGGCAAAGCTTTTGGTTTTTATACCATGGCTGCGGGACTTTCCTCAGTGGTAACTTACCTGCTCTCTATAATTTTATTACAACAGGGTTATGAGTGGCGGATGCTTTTCAGGTTACCGGTTCTTCTGTTATTGATTTCGGCTACCGCCTTTATGATTATTGCCCGCGATAAACCTACTGCAGCAACAGGTACTCAAATTGAAAAACAGCCCGAAGTAAGCTGGGTAAACCGTTATCGTTTGGTATTGAGCAATAAAAGGTTCATGGTGGCCTCACTCGGTTTTGGCTTTGAAAGTATGGCCCGTTATGGCCTTATTTTTTGGGTTCCGGTTCATTATTTGGGAGGCAACTGGAAAGATAATCCAGGCAATTTATGGGTCACCTTTTTATTACCCGTAGGCATGGCAGCCGGAGCGCTTACTTTCGGAATCCTGTCTGACAGTTTATTTAAAAAAGACCGGATTAAAGCCATTATCTTCGGCATGTCGGTAAGTGCGGTTATTGCCATTCTGATTTATATTGCACCGGTTCATAACCTGCTTTTGGGAGGCGTATTGATGCTGCTGGCCGGCTTTTTTGTATATGGTCCTCAGGCTTGCTTTTTTCCGCTCAGTCCCGATTTTTTGGGGAGTAGCCTTACCGGTACAGGCATCGGTTTTATGAATATGATCGCTTATCTTTTTGCCGCTTTCGGTGAGCCTTTACTGGGTTTTGCCATCGATACAACCGGAAATACCAACAGCATTTTTATCGTTATTGCAGTACTTTGCCTGTTATCTGCCTGTAGTGTAGGGGCAGTAAAGTATATGAAATTACCCACGGTTAAAACCGTTTAACCTAATCCGGTAGTCTCTGGATATAAGCGTTCTCTTAACCGGGAGCGCTTTTTTTTACACTTAATGTCTGGCAGGAGCATGCCGTTAGACTTTTAACAATTCTTGCCGGATAATATCCATAGCTTGTTGCCTTAGCTCTTCATTCCCGCGGTTTAAACTCAGCAAAAGTGTGGCTTTCTTTTTCAGGTATTTAGCGGCATGCTTTAAGTCGTACTTCATCATCCAGGCAATATTATCGATTAAATCGGCATATTTTACCGTTTGTGCTGCGGGACTTAGGGTTTGCAATCGCTTGCTTTCCATTTTTTTTCTTTCCTTTTTGCTTAAGTTAGGGTAAGCCGTTTTCGTAAAAACATCAGTGAGTTCAATTACATTAAATGTAATCAGTTCTGCTATGGCTTCAGGGTAGCCAAAATTCAATAAAGCGGCATTTAAATCAGCACTTGTGGTATTGGTATCTTCTAATAAATCATGACAAAGGCCTGTTTCGTAACCCCATTCTGTAGCGCCTTTTGCCAATAATGCTACTTTGTTTAAATGGTCGAAATAGGGGAGAACGGTACATTTAATCAGCTGATTTTTATGTTTATCTGCCACCCAGCTGGCCAGTTTTTCTGAACGCGTCATTTTTTTTTGCTTAATTATCCGGGTCTTTCCGTACACAACCATTTCTGCATGGCAGGATAAGGGGGCAGTTCATGAATTTGTGCTTGTTTTTCATCATAAGTCATGCCGAGCCATTGCAAAAGCGGCACTGCAATAAATCTCGACGCTTTAAAGTTCTCAATAATAGCGTCAGAACCATTTTTATAGCCATGTTCGTGAAATACCACTTTTGCATCGATGTTTAAATAAATACAGGCGGCGTAAGACCAGGCAATGGCCATTAATTCGCCGCCATCATGCAAATCTCCGCCGGGTAAATTGTCGCTCATATTTTTTCGGATATCAGGTGGCATACAAGCCAGGTGCCCGGCCTCATGTAAAATATCTCCCGGGTAAAGTAATTTCCCTCTATCGATAATCAGCGTTCCCGCCCGTAGTTTTAATCCTGGTAAAAAGGTTTCGCCTTCTATTTCTTCAAGGCTATAACCGATGCCGATATCGCGTAAAAAAGAGAGTATGAGGCTGGTATGATGTTCCATGTTAATTTAGATATTAGTCGCAAATTTAGGTTATAAAAAAGTAAAGTTATAAATCAGGGTTAAAAATTTGCAGTTTAATAAACTATTCCTAATATTACAAAAAATCATCCCAAATTGTCCAGATACATTCAGTTTAACCAACAATATGACGTTCAGTTACTCAAAAATGAACTTGCTATAGCAATGGCACTGAACTGGAAAGAACATTTTAATAAAAAAGATTACAATGGAATCTGGCAGAGTATTTCGCTACAATCAGCAAGTGGAAAAGAAGACGATATTTTTGCTAATTACGATGTAGATGGCTACAAAGAAACAGCCTTGTTAAAAAAGCTGCCTTATATCAAATCAATACTCAATTCGTGGCATTGTCCGAAAGAATCCATCAGGCTTTTGGCTTTACATCCGGGTGCTGAAATTAAGCCTCACCGTGACCGGGGGTGTAATTACGTTAATGGTGTGTGCAGGATCCATATTCCTATCCAAACGAATGATGGCGTTCAGTTTAAAGTAGGAGATGAATATTTAGTGCTTAATGAAGGTACCAGCTGGTATATCAATTTCGATGAAACCCATGCTATTATAAATAACGGCCAATCGGTAAGGGTGCACCTGGTGATAGATGCGCTGCGCAACAGCTGGACCGATGCGCTTTTTACTGCTCATGGATATGATATGGCAGCAGAGCAAAAGGAACAGCAGATGGATAGAGAAAGTACGCTGAAGGTAATAGCAGAACTGGAGAGGCTGAATACTCCGGCTTCGAAACAACTGATTGAAGACCTGAAAAAAAAGATCTGATGGATGGTTTGCTGAATTGGATTCCCTATAAATTCGAAAAACCCGATGGAACCTGGCAATTGCGTTGGATGGATCTTGCCGAGAGGCACATTGCCGAACCTTTTTTTGATGAAACTATTGCCATTTGTTTATCGAAAATGCGCGAAAGATCTGTGTATAATCCGCTGAGCGATACAGGTTTTTTGGCCGGGTCGTCTCGAGGAATAAATGCAATACCGCCAACAGCATTCATATTTCATGTATCGCGTTGTGGTTCTACCTTGTTAACCCAGGCATTGTCAATCGATCCGGCCAATATCGTTTATGCAGAAGCACCCTTAATTGATGAAATTTTAAGGGCGTTTGTGCAAGACAAAAATTTAAAGGAAGAAGAAGTTGAAAAGTGGTTTAAAGCCGCGGTAAAAATAATGGGGCAAAAGCGTAAAAGCCAATACCAGCAATTGTTTATAAAGCTTGATAGCTGGCACATTCATTTTTACCCTTTACTAAGAAAATGGTTTCCTGAAACGCCTTTTTACTTTTTAAGCAGAGAACCCGGCGCTGTTATTATTTCTCATCATAAAAGAAGGGGTTTACATAGTGTTCCCGGAATTATTGAAGCCAGTTTGCTTAAAATAGAGTTAGAGGAACGGCATTATAGCGATTTTAATTTCTTTACCGCTCAGGTACTTGAGGGTTATTATAAAGTGCTTTATGATTTGGTAATAGCAAATCATCCACTCGATCATTTTTATGATTATAGCTGGGGCATGGATAATTTGCTTAAGCATTTTTTTGCCTCCATAACAGCAAAAACGACGAATGAAAGCGAAATGAAAAAACGCTTAGGTTTTCATAGTAAATATCCCGGTCAGCCTTATCATAACGATATTAAAGTTGATCTTCCTGATTATCATCATGCTAATTTAGCCTACCAAAATTTTATAACGGCTCTTTAGGTAAAAGATTACCGCTAAATTAAGATTACTACTGCTTTTCCTGATCTGATTTCCCATTAAATACCCTTAAATTAAGTAAATAAAAAGTTACAATTCGGGTACTAAAAAGATAGTTGACTTGTAGTATTAATTGTTTTTTGGTGTAGAATCAATTAGTTTTTAACATTCCGTGATGTTTGAAATTAAATGTTGACAATTGTCAATTAAAAAATAATGGGCTAAAACCTTTTCCCTGATATAATTAAGCCAGTATTTAGCCAAAAATTAATTTTCAGAGGTAAAATACTTATTAATAGGGATTGTTTCGTATCATTATTTTGTCAGATATTTACATATCCAAATCATCCCAAACAAAATCCCATGAATCTTAAGAAGCGCTCTTTCTTAAAGAAAAAAGTTTTATCCGGTAATGGCCAAATTCTGGCTCATTCTTTTAATACACCTGTACAAACGGGTATTACCGAAAATACTTTCAGCCAAACCAATCTTTTAGTTAGCTATAATTTTTCACGCAACCTGCATTTTAACGCCGGTGAGGATACCGCGTCAAAATCTCTGCAGAAGAAAACTTATAACGAACTTATTTCCCCTTTATTGTTTGATGCTCGTGCATTTTTAAATTCTGATAAAAAAGACTTCAACAGTACTGCAGGAATGAGGGGGATGAGCCATGCGTTGAATCGCAGGTTCAGGATCTCTTACAGATAAGGTTATTAGCCATTCTACTTCTACAATCATTTTACCTACTGATCTACCACCATTTTAATCAATTTATTTTTTAACCATATAATTAAAAATCATGTCTACAGAACCATTTATTGGAGAGATTAAAATTCTAGGATTCAGCTTTGCTCCTAGAGGGTACATGACCTGTGCAGGTCAACTTTTATCAATTGCATCAAATACAGCCTTATTTTCCCTGTTAGGAACTGTGTACGGTGGAAATGGACAGCAAACATTTGGATTACCAAACTTACAAGGTCGCATGCCAATTGGTCAGGGACAAGGAGCAGGTTTGCCTTATTATACAATAGGTGAAGCATCTGGTACACCCACTGTATCGATATTAACATCGAATATGCCACCGCACGTGCATACACTAAACGCGCTTAAAATAAAGCAACAAGCTTCATCTGCAAATGCTGACGAATCATCTCCGGATGGTACTTTCCCGGCTGTAGCAACAAGTTCTATGTACTCGGGCAATGGTGCAACTCCGGGAACTTATACTGGTGGTGTTGAAGTTTCAGGTACTACTGATATTTCTGGTTCTGGCTTGCCGATTACAGTGATGAATCCTTATCTGGTAATTAACTATTCTATCGCCGTTCAGGGAATATTTCCAAGCAGAAACTAATAAAAATTATTAAAGGGGAGGGTTAAATCTCCCCTTTATATACTCCGTAAACATGCAAACAATAGGGATTTTATTACCCAGATCAACATATTATCAAACCATTGGATTTGATCTTTATGAAGGATTACGATTTGGATTAAAGCATTTGGGGAGAAGTGATGTTAAAATAGTTACCGAAAACATTGGTTTTGGTGCAGAAAAACAACAGTGTTACCGCAGTGCCGAAAAGCTTTTACTTGAAGAAAATGTTTCATTGGTGATTGCCTACATCGGGCACCGCATGGCACAATTGCTTCGGCCGCTTTTTCTTGCTGCCAACAAAATGCTGATTGTATTAGATGCAGGCGCTAATTTACCAGGAGAGTGGCCAGCCTGTCCTAATATTTTTTATCATTCCCTTCATAATGCTTTAGGTGCCTCACTTGCGGCGAAACAGGCAGCAGATGATGGCCTTAAATCAGCAGGTATGGTAACGGGCTATTATGATGGCGGATATTTACATACCTACAGTATTTCGAAGGCATTTGAAGAAACCGGAGGAAGCATTGCTTTTAATCATGCTACAGGTTATCGTCAGGATGAGTTTACCATGCTTCCCTTAAAACAGCATTTGGAGCAATTTCCTGACAGTGCCTTATTAAGTGTTTTTAGCGGCGATTTTGTTCAGTGGTATTTTAAAGCCATTAAAGAGTCTTTTGAAGGACAAAATCTGCCTGTTTATATGCCGCCGTTTGGCTTTGAAGAAATGATGCTGGCGGATGCAATATATCCAGGACAACATGTGAAGGGAATTGCGGCATGGTCAAAAAATCTAAGTTCAAAAGAAAATGAGGCCTTTATTCTGGCCATATCAAACGCAGGTAGAATACCCAACCTTTTTTCATTACTCAGTTGGGAAAGTGCGGCAATCGCTTTAAAAGTTCTGGAATTAATGGAAGCGAATAAAAATAACATTCAACAGATTGTGGCAGGGTTACAATCATTTGAATTTGAAAGCCCGAGAGGAACGATTTATTTCGATGCCAAAACCAACACCTCTATAGCGCCCCTTTACAACGCAACTATAGTACCTGATAATGAAGGGAAATGTGTTGTGCAGATAGAAAGTATGGCCAATGATGTACCCGATCAATTTAAAAAAATAGCTGGTTACGAACTCGATAATGCGATGTCGGCCTGGTATAATAGCTATACATGCATTTAACAATGGAAACACAAAAAAAGATATTGGTATTGTGTGGAGGAAAATTTGCTTTTCCAGCATTGCAATTACTTGCATTTGAAAATTTTATGTGCGGAATCGGCATAGGCGGAGCAAGTGAAACCATTGTAGATGCATTGGAAAGAGAATCGGAAGATAACAATTTAGGGTTTAAATCTTTTCCTGATAAAAATAGCATTTCCGAATTGAGGCAATGGATTGACGGTTTAAAACCCGATTATATATTTTGTATATCCTTTCCTTATTTAATTCCTGAAACAGTTTTATCATACGGTGAGCAAAAGTTTATCAATTTTCATCCAGGGCCATTACCGCAGTACAGAGGGGCAATGCCAATTTTTGAAGTGTTGAAAAACCAGGAAACTGAGACTGCTATCTGTACCCATTTTATGAATTCGGAATTTGATAAGGGCAACATTATTTTTAACGATCCGGTACCGGTTGAAGCTGAAGATACTTATGGGAAACTTACCGTAAAATTAAGTAACCGGATGGCTCATGTGGCACTTAACATGGCTAACATGTTACAGTTTGCCAGCAGCATTCCAAATCAACCACAAGATGAGCGCTTGTCTTGCTATTTTGAAAAACCCCGGTTATCGGATACCTACATTAACTGGAACCGAATGAACGCAGAAGAAATTATTGCATTAATAAATGCATGCAACCCATGGAATGCGGGTGCCGATGCCACACTACAGGGCGAACAGGTTAAAATAATTGCAGCCGAGCTATTGGATGAACCCCATGATCAAATGGCGGGCACAATAGTATCGGCAATTGATAGTGTACAAATAGCCTGTGTTGATAATCAACAGATTGCTGTAAGTATTCTCAGCACTGATTATGGAATCATGACGGCTTCACAATATATCACATTACACCCTGAAAAGGCAGGGATTTTCAATTGATTTTTTACAAAACAATAATTCAATTTTTAAACTCTGGAATTATGAAAAAAAACTTTACTTTAATTTTTACACTGCTCCTCTGTTTCTTCTACATGGGAGCCAGCGCACAGATCCAATTTTGGAGCGATACCTTCGAGGATACCGGAGCGCCAAGTTCCGGGACAAGGGTTCCTTCTGTTGAATTTAACAATGGAAGTCCAACATGGACATCCTACTTTACACGAGCAATCCCATCACAGCTGAATCTGCAAAACGGTGTTTATAATGGTTATCAGGGTATTAAATTTTTTGCAGGCGAGGATATTGATAAAGGTCCAACTAATATTAATAATTCTATCCCTGCAAACCAACAGGTAACCTGGAATAATATCAACATTAGTGGAAAAACAGGTTTATCATTTAAGGGGCTTTTTGCTGCTAACCCACTTGGTGCATGGCAAGGATCTAACTTTAATAATGTGGTACCTCCAGCGTTACCTGCACAGGATTTTCTGGCTTTCGAATATCAGATTGATGGCGGTCCATGGGTGAGGGCAATAGCATTTTATGCCAACCTGGCACCAAATGATGCAGGATCTGCCAGTACACTTCAATTAGAAACTACTGGTGATTTACAAGGAGATGGCGCAAGTTTATCTTATGCTTTTGCAGAATTTGGCGTAAACATTCCGGGAACCGGATCGCTTTTAAATATCAGGATGAATTGCCATGCAAATGCTGTAGGGTCGCAGGAGCTTGCTGTTGATAATTTTCGTTTATTTGAAACGCCAACACCCGTAACACCAACCATTACAACAGGTGCAGCAACAGGCGTAGGATCTTTAAAAGCTACACTGGGTGGAAATGTAACTGCCGATGGCGGAACGCCTGTAACAGAAAGAGGTATTGTATGGGCAACAACGGCTAACCCAACAATTTCTAATAATAAAGTTGCCAATGGAACCGGAACGGGTACTTTTAGTGGTGTTGTTTCTGGTTTACCGGCCGGAACGCTTATTCATTTCAGGGCTTATGCTACCAATACAGCAGGGACAAGTTATGGATCAGATTTAACTTTTACCACCAATGCCGCTTTATCAGCAACAATAAGTAAAACTGATGTATCTTGTTTTGGTGGTTCCAATGGTACGGCAACAGTAAGCATAACAGGTGGCGCTACGCCTTACACGTATTCATGGTCGCCATCGGGAGGAACCGGGGCTACAGCTACCGGTTTAAGTCCTGGAACTTATACCTGTACAATAACAGATAATGAATCTACACAAATTACAAGAAGTATTACCATTAATCAACCCGCTTCAGCAGTATCAGGATTTACCGTAGTAACTAATATTGCTTGTAATGGTGGCACAAACGGGGCTATCAACCTTACGCCAGTAGGCGGTACAGCACCATATACCTTTAACTGGGGTGGTGGAGTTACTACTGAAGACAGAACAGGTTTAGCTGCTGGTAATTATTCGGTTATTATTACCGATGCAAACGGCTGTACAGGTACTGTAAATGTTACGGTAAGTCAGCCTGCTTCAGCAGTGTCGGGAACCAGGGTAATTACTAATGTTGCCTGTAATGGTGGCACAAATGGCTCAATTAATCTTACGCCAACTGGTGGTACTGCACCATATACCTTTAACTGGGGCGGTGGTATTACTACCGAAGACAGAACAGGTTTAGCTGCTGGTAATTATTCGGTTATTATTACCGATGCCAATGGTTGTACAGGTACAGTTACTGCTACCGTAACTCAGCCCACAGCTATATCTGGATCTACAGTTGTAACTAATATTGCTTGTTTTGGCGGTACAACCGGATCAATTAACCTTACGCCAACAGGTGGTACGGCTCCATATACATTTAACTGGGGTGGAGGCATTACTACCGAAGATAGAACAGGTTTAGCGGCTGGTAGTTATTCGGTAATCATTACCGATGCCAATAGCTGTACCGGTACTGTAAATGTTACGGTAACTCAACCTGCTTCAGCGGTATCAGGAACAACAGTAGTAACCAATATTGCTTGTAATGGTGGCACAAACGGGGCTATCAACCTTACGCCAGCAGGCGGTACTGCACCATATACCTTTAACTGGGGTGGTGGAGTTACTACCGAAGACAGAACAGGTTTAGCAGCTGGTAGTTATTCGGTTGTCATTACCGATGCAAACGGCTGTACAGGTACTGTAAATGTTACGGTAACCCAGCCAACTGCGATTAGCACAACAGCTTTAAACCAAACTAACGTTTCATGTTTCGGCGGAACTAATGGTTCTGCTACTGTATCTGCAACAGGAGGAACAGGTTCATATACTTATTTATGGTCACCAAGTGGTGGTACAGCTGCTACGGCAACTGGCTTAGCAGCAGGTACCTATACTGTAACCGTTACGGATGCAAATAATTGTACCAAAACACAAAGTTTTACCATTACCCAGCCAACAGCAATTACTACAACTGGTGCACAAACCAATCTTTCGTGCAACGGCGGAGCTAATGGTAGTGCATCGGTAACTGCAAGCGGCGGAGCTGGTGGTTATACTTATTCATGGTCGCCAAGCGGCGGTACTGCTGCAACGGCAACTGGCCTTACTGCCGGTACCTATGTAGTAACTATAACCGATGCAAACAGTTGTACAGCTACCCGTACATTTACGATTACCCAGCCAACAGCAATTACTACAACCGGCGCACAAACCAATATTTCATGCAACGGCGGAACTAATGGTGCGGCATCGGTAACTGCAAGTGGCGGAGCTGGTGGTTATACTTATTCATGGTCGCCAAGTGGCGGTACTGCTGCTACGGCAACAGGCCTCGCTGCTGGTACCTATGTTGTAACTATAACAGATGCAAATCTTTGTACGGCTACACGTACCTTTACCATTACCCAGCCAACCGCAATTAGTGGCCTTAATTTACAAAGCCAAACAAATGTTTCATGTTTTGGTGGAAGTAACGGTGCTGCGAGTGTTACAGCTGCAACAGGAGGAACAGGAACGATTACATATGATTGGAGTCCTGGTACGCCAACCGGCGATGGAACCCGTAGTGTAACCGGTCTTACCGCAGGTGTTTGGACAGTAACTGCAACTGATGCAAATGGCTGTACCAAAACACAAAGTTTTACCATTACCCAGCCAACAGCAATTACTACAACTGGCGCACAAACCAATATTTCGTGCAACGGCGGAACTAATGGTAGTGCATCGGTAACTGCAAGTGGCGGAGCTGGTGGTTATACTTATTCATGGTCGCCGAGTGGCGGTACTGCCGCTACGGCAACAGGCCTTGCTGCTGGTACTTACACGGTAACCATTACAGATGCAAATCTATGTACAGCTACCCGTACGTTTACAATTACCCAGCCAACAGCCATTACCACAACCGCCGCACAAACCAATCTTTCGTGTAACGGCGGAGCTAATGGTAGTGCATCGGTAACTGCAAGTGGCGGAGCTGGTGGTTATACTTATTCATGGTCGCCAAGTGGCGGTACAGCTGCAATGGCAACAGGCCTTTCTGCCGGTACTTATGTTGTAACTATAACCGATGCAAATCTATGCACGGCTACCCGTACGTTTACGATTACCCAGCCAACTGCAATCACCACAACCGGCGCACAAACCAATCTTTCATGTAATGGCGGATCTAACGGTACGGCATCGGTAGTTGCAAGTGGGGGAGCTGGTGGTTATACTTATTCATGGTCGCCAAGTGGCGGTACTGCCGCTACGGCGACAGGCCTGGCTGCAGGTACTTATACGGTAACCATTAAAGATGCAAATCTATGTACAGCTACCCGTACGTTCACGATTACTCAGCCAACAGCAATTACTACAACCGGCGCACAAACCAATATTTCATGCAATGGCGGAACTAATGGTAGTGCATCGGTAACTGCAAGCGGCGGAGTTGGTGGTTATACTTACTCATGGTCGCCAAGTGGCGGTACTGCTGCAACGGCAACAGGCCTCGCTGCTGGTACTTACACGGTAACCATTACAGATGCAAATCTATGTACAGCTACCCGTACGTTTACGATTACCCAGCCAACAGCAATTACCACAACCGCCGCACAAACCAATCTTTCATGCAATGGAGGGGCTAATGGTAGTGCATCGGTAACTGCAAGCGGCGGAGCTGGTGGTTATACTTACTCATGGTCGCCAAGTGGCGGTACTGCTGCAACGGCAACAGGCCTTTCTGCTGGTACTTATGTCGTAACTATAACCGATGCAAATCTATGCACGGCAACCCGTACGTTTACGATTACCCAGCCAACGGCAATTACCACAACCGGCGCACAAACCAATCTTTCATGTAATGGCGGAGCTAACGGTACGGCATCGGTAACTGCAAGTGGGGGAGCTGGTGGTTATACTTATTCATGGTCGCCAAGTGGCGGTACTGCCGCTACGGCGACAGGCCTTGCTGCAGGTACTTATACGGTAACCATTAGAGATGCAAATCTATGTACAGCTACCCGTACGTTCACGATTACCCAGCCAACAGCAATTACTACAACCGGCGCACAAACCAATATTTCATGCAATGGCGGAACTAATGGTACGGCATCGGTAACCGCAAGCGGCGGAGCTGGTGGTTATACTTATTCATGGTCGCCAAGTGGCGGTACTGCTGCAACGGCAACAGGCCTCGCTGCTGGTACTTACACGGTAACCATTACAGATGCAAATCTATGTACAGCTACCCGTACATTTACGATTACCCAGCCAACTGCAATCACCACAACTGGTGCACAAACCAATATTTCATGCAACGGCGGATCTAACGGTACGGCATCGGTAACTGCAAGCGGCGGAGCTGGTGGTTATACTTATTCATGGTCGCCAAGTGGAGGTACTGCTGCAACGGCGACAGGCCTGGCTGCAGGTACTTATACGGTAACCATTACAGATGCAAATCTATGTACGGCAACCCGTACGTTCACGATTACCCAGCCAACAGCAATTACTACAACCGCCGCACAAACCAATCTTTCATGCAACGGCGGAGCTAATGGTAGTGCATCGGTAACTGCAAGCGGCGGAGCTGGTGGTTATACTTATTCATGGTCGCCAAGTGGCGGTACTGCTGCAACGGCAACAGGCCTTTCTGCTGGTACTTATGTCGTAACTATAACCGATGCAAATCTATGCACAGCTACCCGTACATTTACGATTACCCAGCCAACTGCAATCACCACAACTGGTGCACAAACCAATCTTTCATGTAATGGCGGATCTAACGGTACGGCATCGGTAACTGCAAGTGGGGGAGCTGGTGGTTATACCTATTCATGGTCGCCAAGTGGCGGTACTGCTGCAACGGCAACAGGCCTTTCTGCTGGTACTTATACGGTAACCATTAAAGATGCAAATTTATGTACAGCAACCCGTACCTTTACCATTACCCAGCCAACGGCAATCACCACAACTGGTGCACAAACCAATCTTTCATGCAACGGCGGAGCTAATGGTAGTGCATCGGTAACTGCAAGCGGCGGAGCTGGTGGTTATACCTATTCATGGTCGCCAAGTGGCGGTACTGCCGCTACGGCAACAGGCCTTACAGCCGGTACTTACACAGTAACCATTACAGATGCAAATCTATGTACAGCTACCCGTACATTTACAATTACCCAGCCAACAGCAATTGTTGTTACCCCTTCACAAACCAATATCATTTGTAACGGTGCCAACAATGGTTCGGCTACAGTTAATGTAACCGGCGGAACAGGAGCTTACACTTATTTATGGGCACCTAGCGGTGGTACAGGGGCAACAGCTACAGGTTTAGCTGCTGGTACCTATACCGTAACCATCAAAGATGCCAACCTTTGTCAAACAACACAAAGCTTTACCATCACACAACCAGCAGCACTTGTTGTTTCAGCTGGAGCGAAAACCAATGTGAGTTGTAATGGTGCAGGCAATGGTTCGGCTACAGTTAATGTAACAGGCGGTACCGGAACTTATACCTATTCGTGGGCTCCAAGCGGGGGTACTGCTGCAACGGCTACAGGCCTGGCCGCAGGAACCTATACCGTAACAGTTACAGATGCCAACCTTTGCCAAACTACACAAAGCTTTACCATTACGCAGCCGGCAGCACTTGTTGCATCAGCTGGCGCACAATCAAATGTGCTTTGTAATGGAGGTTCAACCGGCACTGCTACAGTTAATGTAACCGGCGGTACCGGAGCATATACCTATTCGTGGGCTCCAGGCGGGGGGACTGCTGCAACGGCTACAGGCCTGGCTGCAGGTACCTATACTGTAACAGTTACAGATGCTAACCTTTGCCAAACCACACAAAGCTTTACCATTACGCAACCGGCAGCATTGGGTATTACTACTGCGAGTCTTCCTTCATCTCACGTTGCGGTATCTTATACTCAGGCAATTAATGCCACTGGTGGAAATGGAACCTATACTTATGCTGTAACCACCGGCAATTTACCTGCAGGCTTAACATTAAGCAGCGCCGGTAACATCACCGGAACACCAACAGCATCTGGTACATTTAATTTTGTGATTACAGTAACAGAAAGTGGTTGTAGCCAAACAGCTTCAAAAGCATTTACAATCGAATCAATTACAAGTGCGCAAACCATAACATTCGCAGCGCTTCCAGCACAAACGTTTGGAAACAGTCCGTTAACGCTTACTGGAACTGCTAGTTCTGGTTTACCGCTAACCTATACCTCAAGTAACACGTCGGTAGCTACTATAAGCGGTAATGTGTTAACAATTACAGGTGCTGGTACGGCAGATATTACCGCATCACAAGCTGGTGGTTCAGGTTATGATCCAGCCACAGATGTAGTACAAATATTAACCGTAAATAAAGCAAATGCAACCATTACCCTGGGTAATTTAGCGCAGGTGTTCGACGGCGCTCCGAAATCAGCAACAGCAACAACCAGCCCTTCAGGTTTAACCGGAGTAAGCATTACTTATGATGGTTTATCAACTGCTCCAACGGCGGCTGGTACTTATGCAGTTTCGGCAACGTTAACCAATAACAATTATACCGCTACTGCGGCAACAGGAAGTTTGGTGATCTCTCCAAAAACAATCACGGTAACCGCAGCAGCGAAAAGCAAAACCTATGGCGATGCTGATCCTGCATTAACCTATACTTTTGCTCCGGCATTGGTAGGTACTGATGCCTTTACAGGATCACTGACCAGAACATCTGGCGAAAATATCGGTACTTATGGCATTAACCAGGGTACCTTAGCTTTAAGTCCTAATTACACCTTAACTTACGTTGGTGCTGATTTAACTATCGGTAAGAAAACGATCACGGTAACCGCAGCAGCGAAAAGCAAAACCTATGGCGATGCTGATCCGGCCTTAACCTATACTTTTGCTCCGGCATTGGTAGGTACTGATGCCTTTACAGGATCACTGACCAGAACAGCTGGTGAAAATATCGGTACTTATGGCATCAACCAGGGTACATTAACCTTGAGTCCTAATTACACCTTAACTTATGTTGGTGCTGATTTAACCATCGGTAAGAAAACCATCACGGTAACCGCAGCAGCGAAAAGCAAAACTTATGGCGATGCTGATCCGGCCTTAACCTATACTTTTGCTCCGGCGTTGGTAGGTACTGATGCCTTTACAGGATCACTGACCAGAACAGCTGGTGAAAATATCGGTACTTATGGCATCAACCAGGGTACATTAACCTTGAGTCCTAATTACACCTTAACTTATGTTGGTGCTGATTTAACCATCGGTAAGAAAACCATCACGGTAACCGCAGCAGCGAAAAGCAAAACTTATGGCGATGCTGATCCGGCCTTAACCTATACTTTTGCTCCGGCGTTGGTAGGTACTGATGCCTTTACAGGATCACTGACCAGAACAGCTGGTGAGAACATCGGTACTTATGGCATTAACCAGGGTACTTTAGCTTTAAGTCCTAATTATACCTTAACTTATGTTGGTGCTGATTTAACCATCGGTAAGAAAACAGTAACGGTAACCGCAGCAGCGAAAAGTAAAACCTATGGCGATGCTGATCCTGCATTAACCTATACTTTTGCTCCGGCATTGGTAGGTACTGATGCCTTTACAGGATCACTGACCAGAACAGCTGGTGAGAACATCGGTACTTATGGCATTAACCAGGGTACGTTAGCTTTAAGTCCTAATTACACCTTAACTTATGTAGGTGCTGATTTAACCATCGGTAAGAAAACGATCACGGTAACCGCAGCAGCGAAAAGCAAAACCTATGGCGATGCTGATCCTGCCTTAACCTATACTTTTGCTCCGGCATTGGTAGGTACTGATGCCTTTACAGGATCACTAACCAGAACAGCTGGCGAAAATATCGGTACTTATGGCATTAACCAGGGTACATTAGCTTTAAGCCCTAATTATACCTTAACTTATGTTGGTGCTGATTTAACCATCGGTAAGAAAACAGTAACGGTAACCGCAGCAGCGAAAAGTAAAGCCTATGGCGATGCTGATCCGGCCTTAACTTATACCTTTGCTCCGGCATTGGTAGGTACTGATGCCTTTACAGGATCACTGACCAGAACAGCTGGAGAAACTATCGGTACTTATGGCATCAATCAGGGTACATTAGCTTTAAATCCTAATTACACCTTAACTTATGTTGGTGCTAATTTAACCATCACTAAGAAAACGATCACCGTAACCGCTACCGCTAAGAGCAAAACGTATGGTGATGCCGATCCGGCTTTAACTTATACATTCGCTCCGGCGTTGATTACAGGCGATAGCTTTACAGGATCATTAACCCGTACAGCTGGTGAAAATGTAGGTAATTATGCCATCAATCAGGGTACACTTGCCTTAAACAGCAACTACACCTTAACTTATGTTGGTGCCAACCTTACAATAAGCGCTAAAACCATTACGGTAACTGCGGCAGCGAAGAGTAAAACCTATGGCGATACCGATCCTGCTTTAACCTATACTTTTGCTCCGGCATTACAAACAGGTGATAGCTTTAGCGGAAGTTTAACCAGAACAGCTGGAGAAAACGCAGGTACATATGCAATTAATCAGGGTACAGTTGCTTTAAACGGCAACTATGCAATTACTTATGTAGGCGCTAATCTCACCATTAACAAAGCAGTACTTACCGTTACGGCGAGCAATGCAGTAATGTGCCAGTCTGACGGTTTCCCAACATTTGCAGTAACATACAGTGGCTTTAAAGCAGGCGATACCGAAAGTTCGTTAAGCACTAAACCTACCGTAACCACCACGGCAAACAGAAATGTAGCCGGTACATACGCACTCGTTCCGGCAAATGCTGTGGCAGGCAACTATAGTTTTGTGTATGTAAATGGTACCCTAACCATAAACGCGCTTCCAACGGCAAACATCGTAAGCAATAAAGGTACTGAGATCAGTAAAGGTGAAACTGCAATATTAACAGCAAGTGGTGGTACAAGCTACAGCTGGTCTGCAGCAAGCGGAATCATTAGTGGTCAGAACACAGCTACACTTACTGTCCGCCCGGCACAAACCACAACTTATACGGTTCGTGTAACCAATGCAAGCGGATGTAGCAGTATATCAACAATCACCATTAAAGTGAACGAAGATTACAAAGTTGTAGCCAATAACATCTTAACACCTAACGGCGATGGTGTGAATGATACCTGGATTATACAAAACATCGACATGTATCCAAGCAACGAAGTGAGGATATTCGACCGCAATGGTAGAGAAATGTATAATAAAAAAGGATATGATAACAGCTGGAACGGAACAATTGGCGGAAACGATCTTGCCGAAGGTACCTACTACTACATCATAACTTATGGACCAGATAAACTTGTTCAAAAAGGATTTATCACGATTATCAGAAACCGTTAAGAAAAATGAAAACGATGAAAACAAAAATATTGATACTGCTTGCTCTTATCGGGGTTTCGAAGGTAAGCGCACAAACCAGTCCGTTGTTAAACCAATATTTCAATAATACCTATCTCGCTAACCCGGCAATGGCCGGGGTAGCAGAAGGTGCGGATTTAGATCTTGCTTTCCGCTCGCAGTGGAACGATGTGCCTGGAGCACCTATGATTCAGAACCTTACCGCTACCTACGGTTGGGAAAGGGTAGGCGTTGGGTTAAACATGAACCTTGATAAGGCTGGTTTGCAGAGGCAAACACGTATCCTGGCAACTTATGCATATCATCTTCCTCTCAGTGAATCGGCTAAATTACACTTCGGTTTATCAGCAGGTTTTATGAACCAGAGAATAGATATGCAGGATCTTATTGGTAACCCTAACGATGGCCAGATAGGTGTTTACAATACCGACCATAAAACATATTTTGATGGAGACTTCGGAGTGGGGCTAACCACTAAAGGCTTTAATGCCGATGTGGCCATGGTAAACCTGAAAAATTATTTCAAAAGAGATAATTTTAAACTGATCAATACCCCTGTGGTATATGCTTCGGCAGGTTACAAGTTCCAATTGGGCGATAATGTTTTCCAGCCAAAGGTAGCTTATCGTTCATTTACAGAAATCGCAGATATTGTTGATGTTGGCGGTCAGTTTGGTGTTGCTAACCAACAGGTACTGTTTACAGCCATGTACCATACCAGTAAAGCCGCAAGTTTTGGAGTAGGCTTACATTACAAAAAGAAATACACCATTAATACTTCTTACACTACTCAAACCGGTGCATTAAGCGGTTATACTGCAGGAAGTTTCGAAATCAATTTAGGTATCAATTGGTAACAAACCTACACGTTAAACCAATACGATAAATTTATAAAAACGGGCGCCATTTGGTGTCCGTTTTTTTTTGACTAAAACAGACAGCAGAAATACTGCTGATCTATCAATAAAAGGTCTGTTAAACTTTCTTCTTTAATCGCAATGCATAAGCTTTTGAGTCTCGTCTGAGGGATAATAATCTGTTAATAATATCCAAAACACGAATAGAGCGGCAAATATATTCTTTTCGACTCCTTTTTATCGTTTTTTGCCATTTGTGAGAGAATCTGCAAAATTATTCAGGCTCATTTTCAGTAGTTTGAGAGATTGTATTTGCAGGTATGATTTAGGTTTTTACTTTTGCGTTCATGGTCGTTACGGTATTGGCTATCCTGGAGACAGATTTTGTTCCTGATAAAGCACTTTCGAGATTAATGAATGGACGTTTGCAGCAAGCGGCTGATGAGCTGCGCGATCAACATCTTGCCTTTCTTGCTGATGTTGGTGAGCGTAACGATGATATCATTATTTACATCAGTTATAATCCGAAATATAAAATCCGCTTCCGCGTAGTGAATGATGTGCCTTCGAAAATTGAAGCAAAGGTAATTGATATCTGCGGAATGCTGGGCTACCTGCATTGGCAAACCGGTGTGCTCAACGTGGTACGTAATCTGGGCATTGCCGGCGAGGAAGATAAATAGTTTTTCTGGTTCACTGGTTTATTGGTCATTGGTTTATTGGTCATTTGTTAATTGGTTATTGAAAATTGAGAACTGTTAACTGAAAACTGTTAACCGAAAACCTCCATCCAAAATTATCCATCAGGCATTAGCAATATTTCCACTTCTTTTTTAACTTCGTAACGGGCATATCACGTTCAAAACGTTGTTTTGCTATTTATCCCTATTATGATCCTTGATAAAGAAATTCTGGCCGGGCTTATTGAAGGCTCACCTTACCCTATATACCTGATCCTTGGTGAAGAACTTCGCGTTGCTTTGGCAAATGCCGCAACATTAAAAGCCTGGGGAAAAGATGCTTCTGTAATTGGCAAACGGTTTTTAGAAGCACTCCCTGAAATTGATGGTCAGCCTTTTGAAGCATTGTTACGCCAGGTAATGAGAACGGGAGAAGCTTATTACGCGGTAAACGATCGTGCCGACCTGATGATTGACGGCCAGCTCAAAACTTTTTATTATACCTTTTCCTACCAGCCCGTTAAGGATGCAGATCACCAAGTGATAGGTGTAGTTTGTTACGCAACAGATGTTACCCAGCTGGTAGAATCGGCAAGTAACATTAGCCGGATGGGTTTAGAAGCGGTAGAAAACAATGAAAGATTAGCAGCCATAAACGAAGCGCTTGCCGCCAGCAACGAGGAACTCGCCACAACGAATGAAGAACTTACCGAATCGACACGTTTACTCGAACTTAGCGAAGGAAGGTTCAGAAGCCTGATCCAGCAAGCTCCTTTTGCCATTTGTGTAATCAGGGCGAATGATTTGGTAGTGACTGAACTAAACGACCGCTATTTAGAACTCGTGGGAAAAGAACGTACTCAATTGGATGGAAAACCCATTTGGGATGGCGTGCCCGAAGCAGCCGAAGTTTACGCCCCGGTAATGGAGAAAGTTTTTCAGTCGGGCGAAGCATTTTTTGCAAAAGAAGCGGAGCTCACGCTTATCCGGAACGGATTGGCAGAACAGGTTTTTGTCGATTTTGTATATGAACCCGTAAGTGATCTGTCAGGAAACGTTTCTGCAGTAATGGTGGTTGGTATCGATGTATCCGAAAAAGTGCGCACCCGGCATGCAGTAGAAGAAGTAGAAGAACGCATCCGCCTAGCGGTAGAAGCAGCAGAAATAGGCACCTACGACCTCAATTATAAAACTGGCGAACTGGTGGGCTCAGCCCGTTTTGATGAAATTTTTGGTCTTGGAAATGGAGTAAACCGCGAAACCATTATTGATCATTATCACCCCGATGATGTCCATTTAAGTGTTCTGGCACATGAGGAGGCCAGGAAAACAGGGCGGATTTTTTACGAGGCCAGGTACATCCCCAAAGGCTTGCCTTTAAAATGGCTCAGGTTTCAGGCAAAAGTTTATTTTGATGCAAACGGAAACCGTTTGCGCACGCTTGGTACGGTGATGGATATTACCGTGTACAAAGCCCTGCAACAGCAAAAAGACGATTTTATTTCAATTGCCAGTCACGAACTCAAAACCCCTTTAACCACATTAAAAGCTTCGCTTCAGTTATTGGTAAGGATGCGCGAAAACCCCAATACGGTGCTTTTTCCAAAAGTGATTGATCAGGCGTCCAGGAGTATGGATAAAATTACCGAACTGGTAGATGATCTGCTCAATGTATCCAAAATTAACCAGGGGCATGTTGGCCTTAAAAAGAACTGGTTTAACCTTAGCGATATGCTCGAAAAATGCTGTATCCACGTAAGGGAATCTGGTAGTCACGAATTGATTTTAGAAGGCGATAAAAGCCTGATGGTTTATGCCGATGAACACCGTATTGATCAGGTTGTGGTTAATCTGGTTAACAATGCCGTAAAATATGCGCCAGACTCCAGGGAGATTTTTCTGGGCATAAAATCATTAGGTGAGATGGTAAAGGTTTCTGTCCGCGATAATGGCCCCGGAATCCCTGCTGATAAACTTCCGCACCTGTTCGACCGCTATTTCAGGGCCGATGAAAGGGGTACCCAGGTTTCGGGCCTTGGTTTAGGGCTTTTTATCTGTGCAGATATTGTGCAGCGCCACGGTGGCGAAATTGGCGTAGAAAGTGAACCCGGACAGGGCAGTAATTTTTACTTTACGCTTCCGCTTGGTGAAAAAGAAGAATAAATGTTGCGCTGATGATGTTTTTTAAATGGTCTCTTTTACCATATTAATTAAATGATCAATGTCGAATGGTTTAGAAATAAACCCATCTGCCTTACATTGGTTTTTCATCGTAATCAAGTCTGCATGTGCACTCATCATCAGTACAGGCACATTACTGGTCGCTTTTTCTGATTTTAACATATCGCAAACATTCAGGCCATTTCCATCAGGAAGCATTACATCAAGCAGGAAAAGATCAGGCACTGTATTACATTTTCTGCTCATAAAATCATTTACATTTGCAAAGCCTGTAACTTCATAATCTTCCTGCGAAAAAATAAGTTCAACGATTTCCCTGATTCCCTGATCATCTTCGAGAATGCTGATTTTTTTTCCCATATAGTTAGTACATATTAGTTCGTGTATCGGATAGACAATCCGCAATAAAGATAATTTGTTTTAAGAAATTCTGTATTTTATTTAACATTTTTGTTGGGGAAGCCGTTTATGGGTCGTTGGTTCATTAGTCATTTGTTAATTGGTCATTGGTTCATTAGTCATTTGTTCATTCTTTCATTTGATCATTTTTCAAATAACTTACTTCGATCCCATATCTTTGCCACATGAAAACCACATCTGCAGCAAGAAATATCTTTATCCTGCTTGGCTTTATTTTTATCCCGTTTTTAAGTTATGCAAGTGCTTACTGGATGGAAATTAAAGGTTCGGGAAAAGCCGGCGAAAAAGTAACCGTTCAGCTCATTTATGGCAATATCGATGATTTAGGATTCCGCCACAGGCAAACCGGTAAAGAACTTCAGCTTGCGGGAGCGTTCAGCTTTAGCCTGATCGATCCTTCCGGCATAAAAACGATCCTCCAAATCAACCAGAAAGCCGACTGCTGGGAAACTTCATTTACACCAAAAAATAAGGGCACATACCGCATATTGGGAATCAATAATACTCACCCCGTGGTAGACCGGTCTGCAATTGGCGGAGAAAATGTACTGCCGGTTGATTATCTCTGCAGTCAATATGTTGTAGGTTTGGCACAAGTACAATTAACGCCAATGCAATTTCTTGATCTCACCATTACAAAAGATGGGAAAATGATTAAAGTTGAAGCTTTTCAAAATAACGTTCCGGCAAAGGCCAAAACTAAACTCAGGGTTTTTAACCCCGAAAACTGGGAAAAAGAATTGGTATTGGATGAAAAGGGAACCGCGGTTTTTTCGGCTGCCACGAAAGGAATGTATATTATTCGCTTAGATTGGGTCGATCAGAAAGGGGGCAGTTATCAGGGAGTTGCTTATTCAGGTATCCGCCACAGGTGTAATTATTGTCTGTTTATTGAATAGATGATGTTAAATTTCTAATCCCTCATAATTATTTAGACTAATTATAAATAATGTTTTTATATTTGCGCGAATATTCAGACATCCTTATAATTATCATTTAATGAAATTTTTTTACTTCATGTTATTGTCCTGCTTTTTGTTTGCAGGCAACACCGTTTTTGCCCAATTCCCCGGAAAAATATCCGGTAAGGTAAGTTTGGTAAATGGCCAGCCTTATGCCTCGGCATCGGTTTCCCTTTTAGAAATCAATAAAACAACCCTTACAGATGAGCAGGGAAATTACTTTTTTTCTAATATCGTTCCCGGAAGTTACACTGTAAGGATTCAGGTATTGGGTTCTCCTCAAAAAGACTTAAAAATAACTGTTGTAGCAGGCGAAACTGCCACTGCAGATTACCGTTTGGAAAAAGAGAATGTACAGGCATTGCAAGAGGTTACCGTGGCAGGTGCAACCAACAAATTTACGCAGAAAGAAAGTGTGTACATTGCCCGTTTGCCACTTAAAAATCTCGAAAATCCGCAGGTGTACAACTCCGTTCCGAAAGCATTATTTCAGGAACAGATGGCTGTTGATTTAGGAAGCATCGCTAAAAATGTTCCGGGTGCAGGTATCCCGATGATTGCCAACCAGGGCCGTGTTACTTTCCGCTCGCGTGGGTTCGATACCGAGCCAAATGCACGTAACGGGGTTGCCGGGGCAGCTTTTTCGTTTATCGATCCGGCCAATCTGGAACGTATTGAAGCCATAAAAGGTCCATCTGCTACACTTTTCGGTAACAGCATTTCGAGCAGTTATGGTGGTTTATACAACCGTGTAACCAAAAAACCTTACAATGGTTTTGGTGGCGAAGTAGGTTACACTACCGGAAGCTGGAATTTTAACAGGTTAACCGTAGATGTAAATACACCAATTAATGCCGATAGAACTGCTTTGTTTCGTTTAAACGGGGCTACCACCTGGGAACATAGCTTTCAGGAGCAGGGTTTTACAAACAGTGTAAGTGTTGCACCTAGTTTCTCTTACCAGATTACCGATCGTTTATCTTTATTGCTTGATGTAGAGTTTGGTCAGGCTACCGGAACTTCGGTAGTGAGGTATAATCCTTACACTGCTGTTCCTGCAGGCGTTGCCGAAATTACCAGATCAATTGCAGATAGTGGTTTTCCGTATAATAAAACCTTCCTGAGCAACGATCTGCCTTACAAAACACAGATGATGAACATTTTTGGGCAGATTAATTATAAAATTTCAGAAGAGTGGACTTCACAAACCGTTATTTCACGGGCTCGTTCGTCAATCAGTGGAAATATTACAGCTTTAAATTCAAGGTCTGAAACCACCATACGTCCGCAAATTATTAATGGCTATACCCAGTTTATTGCTACAGATATCCAGCAGAACTTTGTAGGTGATTTTAAAATTGCCGGTCATCGGAACCGTATGGTTGTTGGTGTAGATTATTATAACAATTTTAACGATTTCGACCGTGTTACCGTAAACTGGCCAACTGATGTTGATTTTATCAATACCCCAACTACTTACCGCATCAGCCAGTTTAAGGTTGATTCGTTAACTTCCAGAGGTACGTTAAGGAAAGAATACAATGGCGATAACACCTATTCAGCTTACGTTTCAGACGTTTTTAGTATCGCCGACAGGTTAAATGCCATGTTGAGTTTAAGGGTAAACCGTTTCCAGAATAAAGGGGTTTACAACATTATTACCGGGCAACTTTCTGGTGGTATTGCTACGGCTACTGCTGCAAATAGTCCTTATGGACAAACCAACCTTTCACCAAAACTGGGATTGGTTTATGAAGTGTATAAAGATCATTTATCGTTGTTTGGAAATTACATGAACGGCTTTTTTAACAAAAGCGGACTTAAAAGCGATGGCAGCAGGGTAGATGCAGAATATGCCGATCAGATGGAGTTTGGTGCAAAAGCTGATCTGTTTGATCACCGCCTGGTGGGTACCATCAGTTATTACGACATTAAGGTTAAAAATATTGTACGCCCTGATCCTGTAGATCCGGTTAACTTTTTTATTCAGGACGGCGGGCAATTGAGCAGGGGATTGGAAGTAGAATTAACAGCAAATCCTTTTGACGGCTTAAACATTGTGGCAGGTTATGCTTATAACGACAGTAAAGTTACTGCAGCTGCAGATCCACGCAATAATGGTCTTCGCCCGGGGGTTACCGGACCGCCAAACACGTATAACTTCTGGGTGAGCTACCGTATTCCGATGGGTAAATTTAAAGGACTTGGTGCAGGTGTAGGAGGCAACATTGGCGACCAGTCGTATTATATCAACACTTATCCAACGCTTACAGGTGGTTTATCGAGATTTATTATTCCATCGTATAAAATATTTGATGCAAGTGTTTTTTACGATCATGCTAAATTCCGTATCGGATTTAAAGTAGATAACCTAACGAGTGAAAAAGCCTGGTCTGTACGCCTAACGCCACAGGCTCCGGCAAGATTTACGGGAAACTTTATATTGAAGTTTTAAGAGAGGGAAAACTTCCCAAAATGCCGTCATTTCGAGCGGAGTGCAACAAGTCGAGAACCCGAAGGCGCTGCGAAGCAAAACCTGTCTCGGGATAGATCTTCGCTCCACTGCGTTTTCGAGATGACGGCCATTTTATATTACTTGTCATCCTGAGCTTGTCGAAGGATCTACATTCGCTTCGTTTTGGAGATGACGGCTTTTTTATTAAGCTACCACTGCCTTTTTCTTCTTCTTACCTCTGCCTAAATAAATCAATAAGCCGGTAATCGGCAACGATGCTGTGAATAATGCCACAATAAACATCAGCAATTTGGTCGGCCAGCCAAAAATGCTACCTGTATGGATCGGTTTGTTCAGTTTACGAAGCTGATTACCCAAACTTAAACCTGTAAACGGACGTTTTTCGATCAGTTCGCCATTGCGGTTGTTAAAATAAGCCTGATCTGTTGTATTTACTCTTGCTTCGCCGTTTTCTTTCGACACAAATACAGGCTTATCCTTCTTATCAGGGAAATTTATGGTTAAATCACCCTGATGCGCATAAATCGTGTTGGTTGCCGATATGATTTTTTCATAAAGTCCAGCTTCCTTTTTTCCTTTTACTTCAGGTTGTTTCACCACTTCGGGTTTTGAAATTTTTCCATCGGTAAGTTTAAACATCATGTTTTCCACCCAATCGTAACTCCAGATCAATCCGGTTAAAGTGATGAGGAAAAGTAAAATCATTACATAAAAACCTCCCACGGCATGCAGGTCCCAGTTTGTTCTTTTAAACGAAGCATTTTGCTTAACAACTAAACGCTGTTTTAATACTTTCCTGTTTTTTGGCCACCAGAGATAAAGCCCGCTAATCGTCATAAAAAAAGTAATCGCACAAGAAATGCCTGTAATGGTTTTTCCAACCGTTCCGGCAAGTAAAAAACGATGAAGATTGAGTACAACAACGAAAAAACGCTTATTTTCTTTTCCTTTTGAAAGGATTTCACCAGAATAAGGGTTAAGGTACACATAATCATAGCCAGCCTTTTTGGTACCAAAAGTTGCTTTTACACTTCTGCTAGGTTCAGCTGGTAAGATCATCCTGAAGATTTTCTTTTTGGGAAAATTTGTTTTGGCAATGGAAACCAGCGAATCTGCCGGTAAGCGTTCGGCTTTTGGTGTTACCTGTTGTTCTTTCGAAAACAGCAAGGGGGTAAGCTCATCTTCAAAAGAGAGGATGCAGCCCGTTAAGGCAACTATAATCAACACACTTCCTGCCAAAAGCCCGAGCCAGAGGTGAAGAAATGAAACTGTTTTACTAAGGAGAGATTTTGATGCGTTTTTTTTAGCTGCAGTTTTTTTGATTGTGCCTAAGCTCATGAAATGTTTGTTGGCTATCTTAAGATAGAATTATAGCTGCAAAAGTAAGTTAATTTAGAATAAATTAAAATAAGATTCTGCGCTGAATTGCCTCTGCTATAATATTATTACATACTGCCGGTAGTAAGGTTTTAATTGCAATGACGACCTCATGCTGGCTGCCATTTGCCAAAAACTGTCACTGATTTTTATCAATAAATAATTTCACCATTAAGGAATTAAGAACATTAAGATATAGTTAATTTCTAATTCATTTGCTAACTGATCATTGAAATTCCATCATCCATTTTACCTTTTCCATCCTAAAAGATCCTTCAACTTCGTTCAGGATGACAACACGAGTTGAATTTTCCGTGTTTCCGCGCCTCTGTGGCTCAATACTAGGGCTATCGCTAACTGATCATTGGTGATTCATTTCCATCATCCATTTTACCTTTTCCATCTTAAAGATCCTTCGACAAGCTACCATTGACAGATTTAGAAAGGTCGTCATTGCTGTAAAGGTTTAGTAATTCGGTAATGAACTAGAGTTATTTTTTGTTATTTATATTTGCCATTTCCGCCGGTTTTTTACCATTAATTCCCTGGTGTGGTCTTTCCCAGTTATAATAAACAATATAC